>NZ_NBZV01000011.1 GCF_002379095.1 Polaromonas sp. AER18D-145 | reverse complement strand
GCTGGTCTGGGAACACAAGAAACTGGACGCCCACCGGTGCTGTGACACTCAACCCCGAGCGCGACTCGGTGGTGGCGGCCCATGTCGGCGCCACGCTTATTCAGCCATTGGCTGCATGACTGAGGCGACAACTACCTTGACACGCGCCGATTGGCTCCGTGCCCATGACAGCTACTGCAGCTGCAGTGGTACGCCGTACTGCACAAACGCGGCCCAGATGCGCGGATCGCGGTTTTTTTCCCCGTACCGGCCCGCGGCAAAGTCGCGCTTGGTAAGGTTGAGGGCGGTGACAAGGTCAACCCCGCCGCGCGCCTTGGAAAGGAAGGCCGGCATGAAGGCCGCCGTGCCCGCATCGTCCACCGGCCACAGTGACATCAGTGTGTTGATGTTGCCCGCCAGCATGAAGGCGTAGGGCAGTCCCACCACGCCTTCGCCTGACTGGCTGCGGCCCAGGCCGGTGTCGCAAGCCGAAAGCAGCACCAGGTCGGTCCTGAGCTCGAGTGTGCTGATGTCCGAGTCGAGCAGGTAGGCCTGCTGCAGGCCGTCGCGTGTGGAGAGCACCAGGCTGCTGCGCCGGTCGTCCACATAGCCGTGTGTGGCGAAGTGCAGGATGCGAAAGTCCCGGAGTTCCTTGCTCTCCTGCATGGCCAGCACACGGGAACGTGCTGCATCGGTGCCGGTGAGCTGTCGCGCATCGGGAAAGAGCGGCTTGAGTGCTTCGGCTTCGCTGCGTGTGCCCGGCAGGGCGTTCCAGCGCAGCGATGCCATCCACGAGGGTACCGGGCCTGCCCCTGCAACGGCGGCCGCCGCATAGTCCGGGTCGGCGAACGACAGCAGACTTTTGCCACCGGCACGCGGCTGCCCGGCGCGGCGCGCCAGCTCTGCATGCACCTCCAGCGATTGCACATAAGAGACGTCAATCACGTCCAGCAACGGCCGTTCGCCAGCCCACAAGGTTTCAAACGGCAGCCGGGTCAGCAAACCATCCGGGCTCAGCAGCAGGCGCTTCGCCGGACTCCACTGCGCGTGCAGGGGCTCCAGCAGCACGCGGTACAGGTACTGCCCGATTTCCCGGAGGTCTTGCGCACGTGTAGCACCGGCCGGGGCAGAGGCCTGCGCCAAATAGCTTCCGTCGGCTGTCCGCCAGACCGGCAAGCTGCGCAGGCGCAAGCCAGCACCGTCGGTAAGCGGCACATCCACCCGGCTGGCGCCGCGGTTGGTGGCAGCGCCCGACATCAGGAGCGCGCGGTACAGCCCGAGGGTTTCTTCCTGGGCTGCAGACACGGCGATAAAGCGGCTGGACTGCCGGTGTCCACCCTTCACGCCAGGAGCCTCTGGCGGGTAGTGCTCGGCGTCGAAGCTGGCTACGCTGGCCACATAGCCGCCGGGCACCTGCAACCAGCTCAGATAGGCGGTATCGTGCGGCAGCGACATCAGGTCGCGTCGGACGCCTGTCGGGTTGGCCTTTCTCTGCAGCTCGGTGATGGCGGCAGAGCCGCCCAGCTTGCGTAGCCAGCTCTGCCCGGGTTTGCCGCCGTCGAGCTTGCGGGCCGCCAGGGTTTCCAGCAGGACCAGCCGGGCATCGACGGCGGCGTCGTCCAGCATCCGGTCCGCCAGTGCGATGATGGCCTGCGCTCGGGCGTCGGCGCCTCCGATCGCACCGAGCTTTCGCCGGCTGTCCTGCGCGGCCGCAACCACCTCGCGGTAGTGCAACTCGGCCGGGGCGTCGCGCACGCCAGCGAGTTCGCCCGCCAGGCTGCTCAGCCGCAGGCGCCGCAGCAGCGTCTGCGCCCGCATCGCTTCCAGCCGCCCAAGCTCGAGCTGGGTGCCTTGCTGCACCGCTGCCAGGGCGGCACTGCGGTGCAAGGCGTCGAAACGTGAACGGTTCTGCTGGGCGCCGAAAGAGCTGAAGTTGTCGGAGTCGTTGCCTGCAAGAAGATGGGTCTGCAGCGACGTCAGGAGCTCCAGACCCTGACGCTTCAGCGCCGGTTGGCGCAGCACCACCGCCGCCGTGGCCCAGCTCAATTGAACGTCGGTCTCCAGAAAACCGCCGAATTGGTCCAGCCGGGTCTGTGCCGCCCTGGCATGTGCCGCCAGCTCTTGCGCCTCTGGCTGCGCGAGAGCTTGCAGCACGCGCAGCGTCTCCAGGCGTGCGGGCGCGCAGTTGCCCTTGCACGCCGCGCTGCCGACGGCAAGCATCCTTGTCAATGGGGCGGAAGCGCCGACCATTGCCGGATCGGCGACCAGGGTGTCGGTGCCGTATTCAGCCAGGGCTTGGGAATATGCGCAATCCGCGGCGATCAATGCACCCAGCGTCTCCGACGCTTTGGCCAAGGGCTCGCGCAGGGCTTGCGAGCGGGCGATATCGATTCGCCATTGCTCATGCCGCTCCCAGCATGGCAAGGCCGCTTCGCCAGCCTTTCCTGGCAGCCCCGCCAGATACTGCTGCCAGCTCCGCGCAAGCTCGTCATCTCCCAGGCGCCAGGACAAACGCGCCAGCCGGTAGGCTGCCATGCGTTCCTGATTGGCATTGGGTTTGTCGCTGCCAACGGCTTCGATCAACGTCGTCAGCCAGAGTTCGCGCGCGGCGCTGAACTTGCCCGTCAGCTCGAAATAGCCGGCACGAATCCAGGCGGGCAGCTGGGGCAGGGCGGCCAGCGTGGAGGCCGATGGCGGTGTGCCCTGCGTCTTGAGCCATTCCAGGTACTGGTTGCGCTGGCCATCGTAGCGATCGAGGTAGGCCACAAAAAGCGCATCGTGGCCCAGTTGCATCCAGCGTATGGCTGTCTCGTGCAAGTACGCACTCAGCGGGCAATCGCCTGTGACGCCGCTCATGCCGCACAGTTCGGACACGGCGCTCAAGGTCGCGGCGCTGGCTTTGCTGGCGGGGGCATCGGCGCTTTCCCGCAGTGCGCGGGTCATGGTCCGGATCTGTGCGGCGAGCAGAGGCGCGCAGGCGGGCTTGTCGGCGGCACACACCTTGCCAAATTTTTGCAGGGCCTCGCTCCAGATACGTTCACGAAAGTAGGGCTTGCCGTCGGGGCTGTGCCCGCGTTCGGTCCAACGCAACGATGTGGCTGCCGGCAGGCGGTCCTGGTAGTCGCCCAGCACCTCGCGCAACAAGCCTGGCAGCTCACCCGTGACCTGTGCGGCCTGCGCGAGGGGAATGCGTTCCAGCGGCGCTGCGGCGTACGCCGGCGTCAGCAGGGGCGCAAGCAGCAGTGCAGTGAGCCAGGAGAGATGCTTTTTCATGGTTTGGATCGCTCCTGTCAACGGGCCGTGCAACTCATCAGCGCCGGCTGCTGGTTGGACCAGCTCGCAAAGCCACCCATGTGGCCCTCGCCGCCGCGGTCAAATTCAAGGCCCGACCAGAGCAGCGAAAGGGTGCCGACCTCGGGGCGAGCCGGGTCTGCCCAGTACAGGTTGAGGTATCGGGCACGGCAATTCTCGCAGGCGTCGCTGCGCTCCAGCGCAAGGCGGCGCGATCGGCCCCCGGGGTCCGTGTAGTCGGCGCCAATGCCGCCGGCGAACGACAGCTGGTGAAAGCCTGCCGCATCCTGCCAGCGGCATTGCAGCGGTTTGCAGCGGTTTCCCTGGCAGGCGAGGGTGACGCGGTCTTTGGCATTCACCGCCGATGGATGGACAGCCAGTTCACCGGCGCGCCAGGGCGTCGCGCTTGCTTGCGCGAAGGCAGGCAAGGCTGCCAAGGTCAAGGCCAGGGTGATGCCTATGATGGCGCCACGTGTTGCTGGGTTCATGCAGCCATCCTCCGTCTCGTTTTCTGTATGTTTCAGAGCCAGTCGCCGCTGAGCGTGAAGGGTGCCCAGAAATAGGGATGGGCCCAGGGCCGCGCTGGATCCGCGTCTTCGTAGGTTCTGGCCGCTTCGGCATAAGCACCCATGCGGTAGTGCAGGGCGGCCAGGTTGACGGTCAGGGTAGCTGTCAACGCATCATCCTGTCCACCCTCAAGCAGGGGCAGGGAACGACGATAAAAAGCCAGGGCGACGGTGTAACGGCCCAGTTTTTCACTGATCACGGCGGCGTCATTGAGCGCAAGCGCCAGGTCTTTTCGCTGTGCCGGTGTATCACGCGCGGCAACGTCAATCAACGTCTGCGTGTGCTGCAAGGCCGCATCGTGGCAACCCATCGCGAACAGCGTGGCCGTGCCGCTGCGGCCGGGCACCGCGGACTTGCCCGCCTGATCGCAGGCAGGGACGGCCGCGATGCCGGCGCCTTGCGCCAGCGTGCAGCACAAGGCAAGCGCCGCCGCAACCCGGCATCCGGGCTTGCTCACGGCTCGCATGACGGTGCAGCCGGGGCGCTGGCGGTCATTACTCGGAAGCGGTGATTTTCGCGCTGACCGCGACGGTCGTTCCAGGACTGGCGCATTCCAGTTTTTTGCGTGCCGCAGCCGTGGCGCTCCTGCACTCCGGCGGCATCTCCCAGGTGCGTTGCAGCGTGGCGGTGGTCGTGATTTTTTCGTGCGGCAAACCGTGCATTTCCAGCAACCTCGCGAGGCGCTCCGCGCGCTGGCCCGCCAGTGCCAGCCGGTACTTGTCGCTGCCGGTCTCATCGGCATGAGACTCAATGGTGATGGCGGTGATCGTGCCGCTGCGGCGAAGTTGCGCCGCGAACGAGGCGAGATGCTCTTCCCGCTCCGCCGACAGCTTGTTCATGCGTGGGGCAAAAACAAGTGCCATCGCCAGCGTGGTTTGCGCGGGAGGACGTCGGGGTGCAATGACCGTTGTAGGGCGAGGCGCCTCAATGCGGCTGATCAGTGCCGGTGGCGGGATGTCAGGCCCCGGCGAAGGTGGGGGCGCCACGGGTGTGGCGCAGGCAGCCAGCAGCGCAGGCAGGACGCAAAAAAGTGGGCCAAATTTCATGATCGAGGGGCTTTCATCAGCGTTGGGGGACGGCAACAGGTGGGACGCAAACCGACAGACTTGTCAGGACGACAAGCCCTGGCCGGATTCAGCATGCGGGGATCGCCCGGCTGCGGATGACAAAGTAAAAACGTTTGTCTGCGCCGCTCACGGTGAGCCCTGTTTCGGGCCCCAGCGCGGAGTTTTGAGAAAAACGCAGGCGAACCCTGCCCGCCGCGGCTTCGGCAGCCTTGTCGGTGGTCACGGCTTCTACCGCAACCAGCTTCAGTCCTCGGGCATCAGCAGGCGCGATGGTCCAGCCATCGCCCGGCGAACCGGGGAGGTCCAGCTCCAGACTGTCAAACATGGTGATGAACAGCGGCTCCGCCTGGTTGTTCTCGTTGCCACGGACAGTCTGGCCGCGCGGGGTCACCTTGGGGGGCTGGACGTCCAGCCGGATCAGGCCTTCGCGGCCGGCATGGCTGAGCTGGATATAAACCAGACCGCTGCCCTGCGCGCCGAAGCGGCGCCAGCTCATGGCGTCGGCACGGTTGCCACCCATCACGGCATCGGTCTCCGGCGCCACCCTGCCGCCGCCCTGGGCCGCCAGGGTGCGAAAGCGCGCTTCATCGAGAGCGAGAAGCACCGGCTGGGGCCGGTCCCGGGGCTCATCCACCAAGGTCAGAACCGCCCGGGCCGGCGCCAGCACCGAGATCAGGTCACCAGCCCGCAGGCTGCGCTCTTGGGGCAGATGGGGCGTTCCCGGCTTGCGGGAAGCCAGGCTTTCGAAGAGGACGACCTGTCCCCGGGCCGGCGGGTCGGCCATACAGGCGAACGCCGGTGCCGTGAGCATCGCGGCCCCCATGGTGATCAGCAAGGGAAGCAGCGATGTCTGGAATGTCATGGGTGTTTGCGGCGCTGCAGGATCGCGAGAATCCCCAAGGCCATGATGAAACAGTTTGTAAGATGACGGAGCTTAACGCCTTTTTTCACCCGCCGGGGTCGTCGCACCTCACATGCTTTGGTGCGCTGGAGCCCTAGGCGGAGTAGCCCAGCAGCGGCACTTCCAGCTGCGCCTGCCGCGCTACGCGAATGCAGTCTTTCATGTGTTCCTCGCCCAGATAACGGATGGCCGCATAACCGACGGTAGCGGCCACGATCTGGCCGGCGAAAGGCACATACTTGGCGAGCTGTTTGGTGGTCAGCCGCATGCCGATTTTGGTGGCGGCCTTGAGGACGAGGTCGCGTCTGATGAACTTGCCGATCAGCACCGAGCCGACCAGGGTGACCGCTTTCTGGACCTGGTCGCGCTTGGTTGGGTCGAGCTGCTCGAGCTGCTGCGGCGTGAGGCCAAACTCCCGGTTGATTTCAGGAATCAGCCGGGACAGCATGGCGGCATCGACCGCCCAGTCGAGACCGGGCACCGGCACGGCGCTGGCCGCGGCGGCGACCATGGCGCGTTTGTTGAGCAGCTTGCGGCTGCGGATCACCGCGGCCGCAAGGGACGCGTCGTCGGAGGCCATCTGGAGGGCGGTGGGCATGATTGCACTTTAGCGCGAAATGCCCAATGGGGTTAGAGCCGCAAGCCAAACCCCATTCACTCAACGCCGGCTCCATGCCGGCGTAACCCCGACTCAGGCCAGCGAGGTTTCGATCTGCTCGGTCAGTTCCAGCCAGCGCTCTTCCAGCGTGCCCAGTTCGGTGTCGATCACCTTCAGGCGCTTGCCGGACTGCGCCATTTCCGCCGGCTCGGTGGTGGTGGCCAGCGAGGCCTGCAGGCTGTCGCGTTCCGCGCTCAGCGACTGCATGCGGGCGTCGATTTTTTCCAGTTCCTTGCGCAGCGGTTTGGTCGTGTCCGACTGCTGCTGCCGGCGCTGCGCATCGTCCTTCTTGTTGGCCGGTTTTTTTGCATCAAAAGGGGCTGAAGCCGCCGCCACTGTTGCGCTGGAAGCTACTGTTTTGGTAGCAACTGCAGCCGGCGTCGCGGTGCTGGTGGATTTTTTGGCTTCTTCGCGCTGGCGCTTGGCTTCGTCGAGCAGGTAACGCTGGTAGTCGTCGAGGTCGCCGTCGAACGGCGCGACGCCGCCGCGCGAGACCATCCAGAACTCGTCGCACACGGCTCTCAAGAGGGCGCGGTCGTGGCTGACCAGCATGACCGTGCCTTCAAACTCGTTGAGCGCCATCGACAGCGCCTCGCGGGTGGCCAGGTCCAGGTGGTTGGTCGGCTCATCGAGCAGCAGCAGGTTGGGGCGTTGCCAGACGATCATGCACAACACCAGGCGCGCTTTTTCGCCGCCGCTCATGCTGCCGACGGCCTGCTTGACCATGTCGCCGCCGAAATTGAAGTTGCCCAGAAAGCTGCGCAAGTCCTGCTCGCGGGTTTGCTGGCCGCCGATCTTGCCGGCGGCGGTGACTTCCTTGACGAGCCGGATCATGTGTTCCAGCGGGTTGTCGGCCGGGCGCAGCACGTCGAGCTCCTGCTGCGCGAAGTAGCCGATGTTCAGGCCTTTGCCCTCCAGCATCTCTCCTTGAATAGGCGCCAGCGCACGCGCGATGGTCTTGACCACGGTGGACTTGCCCTGGCCGTTGGCACCCAGGATGCCTATGCGCTGGCCGGCCAGCACCGACTTGCTGACGTTCTGCACGATGACCGTGGGCGGTGTGCCTGCGGGTGCATCGGCCGGCGGCGGATAGCCGAAGTCAACGTGCTGCATCGAGAGCATGGGGTTGGGCAGGTTGGCCGGTTCCTTGAACTCGAAGGTGAAGTCGGCCTCGGCCAGCAGCGGCGCAATTTTCTCCATGCGGTCCAGCGCCTTGACGCGGCTTTGCGCCTGCTTGGCCTTGCTGGCCTTGGCCTTGAAACGTGCAATGAACTTCTGCAGGTGGGCAATCTTGTCCTGCTGCTTGGCATACGCGCCTTGCTGCAGCGCCATCTGCTCGGCGCGCAGGTCCTCGAACTTGCTGTAGTTGCCGCCGTAACGGGTCAGCTTGGCGCTTTCGATGTGCACGGTGACATCGGTCACGGCATCGAGGAACTCGCGGTCATGGCTGATGACCAGCATGGTGCCCTGGTAACGCTTGAGCCAGGCTTCCAGCCAGACCAGCGCGTCCAGGTCCAGGTGATTGGTCGGTTCGTCGAGCAGCAGCAGGTCGGATGGGCACATCAGCGCGCGCGCCAGCTGCAGGCGCATGCGCCAGCCGCCGGAAAAACTGTTGACCGGGTTGTCGAGCTCGCTGAGCTTGAAACCCAGGCCGAGGATCAGCGCCTGGGCGCGGGCCGGCGCGTCGTGCGCGCCCGAGTCGTAGAGTTCCATGTAGGCGTGCGCCATGCGGTCGCCGTCTCCGCTGGCTTCGGCGGCATCGACCTCGGCCTGCGCGGCCTGCAGCACCACGTCGCCTTCAATCACGTAGCTGGTGGCGCTTTGTTCGGTCTCGGGCATGTCCTGGGCAACCTGCGCCATGCGCCACTGGGCGGGGATGTAGAACTCGCCGCCGTCTTCATGCAGCGTGCCGTTGAGCATGGCAAACAGCGAGGACTTGCCCGCGCCATTACGCCCCACCAGGCCGACTTTTTCGCCGGGGTTGAGGGTGACAGACGCGCTGTCGAGAATCACTTTGGCGCCGCGACGCAGCACCACATTTTTAAGGGTAATCATTTAAACCAAGCAGACACAAGAAAAATAGCCAGTCGGCGCGTTGCGCCCCAGTGATGACCCGAGACGCAAGTCTCAAGCCAGTTGTTGGCGCGTGAGGAGCAGAACCTGGTCGGGGCCGGCGCTGGTTTCAAACCAGAGCGGTTCCAGGTGCGGGAAGGCGCGTTCAAAATTCTCGCGCTCATTGCCGATTTCCAGCACCAAAACGCCATTTTCGCTCATATGGCCGGCCGCGTTTAGAAAAAGGCTTCGAATGAAGTCCATGCCGTCCTTGCCACCGGCCAGCGCCAGGGCCGGTTCAGCCCTGAATTCGGCGGGCAGGGCGGCCATGCTGGTGGCATTGACATAGGGCGGGTTGCACAAAATCAGGTCGTAGGGGCCCGGGCAGGCGGCCAGCCCGTCCGATTCGATCAGGGTGATGCGGTCCTGCAACTGGTGCTTGTCCACATTGATGCGGGCCACCGCCAGGGCGTCCGGGCTGATGTCGGCCGCGTCCACCAGCACGTCCGGGTAACACATGGCCGCCAGCACGGCCAGGCTACCGTTGCCGGTGCAGAGGTCCAGCACGCGTTGCGTGTCTTCGCTGAGCCAGGGGTCGATGTTGCCATCCGCCAGCAGCTCGGCAATCAGGGAGCGCGGAATGATCACGCGTTCATCGACGAAAAAGGGCACGCCCTGCAACCAGGCTTCCTTGGTCAGGTAGGCCGCCGGCTGGCGCGTGCGGATGCGGGTTTCCAGAAGTGCCGCAACCTGCGCGGCATCGGCAGGACTGACGGGCTGGTTCTCCACCGCATCGAGCTCGTCCAGCGGCAGGCCCAGCTTCCAGAGCACCAGCCAGGCGGCCTCGTCAAAAGCCGTCAGCGTGCCCTGGCCGAAACCGTTGGTGTGGCTCAGGCCGGCAGCTTCGAGCCGGTCGGCCCAGTGGTCGATCAGGCCCAGCACCGTCGAGGGTGCGCCGGCTGTCACAGCGCGGCCAGGCGCTCCAGGACGCCCTTGTAGATGTTTTTGAGCGGGTCCAGCGAGCTGACCAGCACGTGTTCATCGATCTTGTGGATGGACGCGTTGATCGGGCCGAACTCGATCAGTTGCGGGCAGATGCTGGCGATAAAACGCCCGTCGCTGGTGCCGCCTGTGGTCGAAAGCTCGGTCTGCAGCCCGGTCTCGGCCCGGATGGACTCGCTGACGGCCTGCACCAGCTCGCCGGGCGTGGTCAGAAAGGGCTGGCCGCCCAGGGTCCAGGCCAGCGTGTAATCGAGCTGGTGTTGTTGCAGGATGGCTTCCAGCCGTGCTTTCAGGCTGTCGGCGGTCGATTCGGTGGAAAAACGGAAGTTGAAGTCCACCACCAGTTCGCCCGGGATGATGTTGGACGCGCCGGTGCCGCCATGCACATTCGATACCTGCCAGCTGGTGGCCGGGAAAAAGGTGTTGCCCTTGTCCCATTCGGTCGCCACCAACTCGGCCAGCGCCGGGGCAAAGTCGTGAATCGGGTTTTTGGCCAGGTGCGGGTAGGCGATGTGACCCTGCACACCCTTGACCGTGAGCTTGCCGCTCAGCGTGCCGCGGCGGCCGTTCTTGATCATGTCGCCGAGCTGGTTGACCGAGGTCGGTTCGCCGACGATGCAGTAGTCCAGCACCTCACCGCGCGCCTGCAACTGCTGGACCACCACGGCGGTGCCGTCCACCGACGGGCCTTCCTCGTCGCTGGTGATCAGGAAGGCGATGGAGAGGCTCGGTTGCGGGTTGGCAGCCAGGAACTCCTCGACGGCCACCACCATGGCCGCGATCGAGGTTTTCATGTCGGCGGCACCGCGGCCGTACAACACACCGTCGCGGTGGCTGGGCGTGAACGGCGGACTGGTCCACTGATCCAGCGGACCGGTCGGCACCACATCGGTGTGGCCGGCAAAGACCAGGGTGTGGGGTGCTATCGAATTGGAAGCTGCCTGCGTCCGTGCTGCCTGGGCTGCAGGGCTAAAACCCTTGAATTTTGCCCACAGGTTGGTGACGCGGAAGTGTTCTGGCCCGCTGACGATGGTTTCACATTCAAAACCCAGCGGCTGCAAACGCGCGGTCAGGATGGCCTGGCAACCCGCGTCGTCAGGCGTGACGGACGGGCAGGCGATCAGTTGTTCTGCAAGGCGGAGGGTAGAAGACATGGAACGATGCCGGACAGTATTTACAGGGGGGTGAAGCCGGTGGTGCCGTACTTCGAGTTGGAACCCGAGTCCGGGCGAACGTCGAGCGTGATTTCGGTGAAGGAGGCTTCGTCATCCGGGTCTTCTTCGGGCTCTTCTGCTGCCCTGGCGGCCATGGCAAAGTCGTTTTCCAGTCGCCACATCAGGTTGGTCGGCGAGTCGGAATGCAACAGGCCTTCCTTGCGCGTGACGGTGCCGTCGACGATCAGCTTGGCGATGTCCTGCTCGAAGGTCTGCGAGCCTTCGGCCATGGATTTTTCCATCGCCTCCTTGACGCCCGAAAAATCGCCTTTCTCGATCAGTTCCGAGATCAGCTTGGTGTTGAGCATGACCTCCACCGCCGGCGTGCGGCCGCCCGCCTGCGTGCGCAGCAGGCGCTGCGAGACGATGGCTTTCATCGCCGCGCCGAGGTCGCCGAGCATGGTGTTACGCACCTCGACCGGGTAAAAACTCAGGATGCGGTTGAGCGCCTGGTAGCTGTTGTTGGCGTGCATGGTGGCCAGGCACAGGTGCCCGGACTGCGCATAGGCAATCGCGGCCGACATGGTTTCGCGGTCCCGGATCTCGCCGATCAGGATCACGTCGGGCGCCTGGCGCAGCGCGTTTTTCAGCGCCACCTGCAGCGACTGCGTGTCGCTGCCGACCTCGCGCTGGTTGACCACCGACCTCTTGTTGGTGAACAAAAACTCGACCGGGTCTTCGATCGTCAGGATGTGGCCGGACTGGGTCGCGTTGCGGTGGTCCATCATGGACGCCAGGGTGGTGCTTTTGCCGGCGCCGGTGGAGCCCACCATCAGCAGCAGTCCGCGCTTTTCCATGATCAGGTCGGCCAGGATGGGGGGCACGTTGAGGCTGTCGAGCGGCGGAATTTCACCGGGCACATAGCGGATCACCACCGCATAGGTGCTGCGCTGCCTGAAGCCGCTGATGCGGAAATTGCCGACGCCGGCCAGCGGAAAGCCCATGTTGAGCTCGCCGAGTTCTTCCAGCTCCTCGATGCGCTCGGGCGGCAGCACCTCGGCCAGCAGGTTGCGCGGTGCCTCGGCCGGCAGGATCTGGCTGTTGATCGGAATCGCCTCGCCATTGATCTTGATGAGGGCCGGCGAATGGGCCGACAGATACACGTCGGAGGCCTTTTTATCGGCCATCAAACGCAGGATACGTTCCATCGTGCTCATGGTCTGCGCAGTCATCGTTGGTTCCGATCAGTCAGTCATTCAAAGGAGACAAAAAGCACAGCGGCGGCGTTTCCCCGCCTTCCCCAGCAGGGGCCGCGGGTCCGGCCTTGGCCTGTCCTGAGCCTGTCGAAGGGCCGGCCCGCAGGCGCAGCGCCCCCTCGGGGGGCAGCGAACTACGCGAAGCGAGGAGCGTGGGGGCCATTAATCCCGCAGGAGGTCGTTCAGGCTGGTGGTCGCGCGGGTTTTGGCGTCCACCTTTTTGACGATCACGGCGCAGTACAGGCTGTATTTTCCGCCGGCCTTGGGCAGGTTGCCCGACACGACCACAGAACCGGCCGGAATGCGGCCATAGGTCACGGTATCCGCCTCGCGGTCATAAATCGGTGTGCTCTGGCCGATGTAGACACCCATCGAAATGACGGAGTTTTCCTCGACGATCACGCCTTCCACCACCTCGGAGCGCGCGCCGATGAAGCAGTTGTCTTCAATGATGGTGGGGTTGGCCTGCAGGGGTTCGAGCACGCCGCCGAGACCGACGCCGCCGGACAGGTGCACGTTTTTGCCGACCTGCGCACAGCTGCCGACGGTGGCCCAGGCGTCCACCATGGTGCCTTCGTCCACATAGGCGCCGATGTTCACATAGCTCGGCATCAGGATCGCGCCCTTGGCGATGTAGCTGCCGCGGCGCGCCACGGCCGGCGGCACCACACGCACGCCGCTTTCCTTCATTTCCTGCTCGCTCAGGTGCGAGAACTTGGTCGGCACCTTGTCATAAAAGCCCAGGTCGCCGGCGCGCATCAGCACGTTGTCTTTCAGGCGAAAGCTCAGCAGCACGGCTTTCTTGATCCACTGGTGCGTGGTCCACTGGCCCACACCCTGGCGCGTGGCCACGCGCAGGCGGCCGCCGTTGAGTTCGGAAATCGTGTGCTCGACCGCATCCTGGATCTCTTTGGACGCAGCCTGCGGCGAGAGGTTGGCGCGGTCTTCCCAGGCGGCGTTGATGATGCTTTGGAGTTGGTCTTGATTCATTTTTTTTAGATCAGGTGGATTGGATAAATTGAACGATTCTTTCGGCAGCTTCCACACATTCTGCAGTTTCAGCCACCAGCGCCATGCGGATGCGCCCGGTACCAGGGTTGTGGCCCCGGGCTTCGCGGGCCAGGTAACTGCCGGGCAACACCACCACATTGTAGAGAGCGAGCAGTTCGCGTGAAAACGCAGGGTCGTTGTTGTCAAAACGTGCCGGAATCTGCGCCCACAGGTAGAAGCCGGCATCGGGCAGGGCCACGTCCATGACGCGGGCGAGCAGGGGGGTGACCTGGGCAAACTTTTCGCGGTACAGCGCGCGGTTCTCGATCACATGTTTCTCATCGTTCCAGGCGGCGATGCTGGCCGCCTGCACGATGGGGCTCATGGCGCTGCCGTGGTAGGTGCGGTAAAGCAGAAAAGGCTTGATCAGCGCCGCGTCGCCGGCGACAAAGCCGCTGCGCAGGCCCGGCACGTTGCTGCGTTTGGACAGGCTGGTCAGCGCGATGATGTTTTTGAAGTCGTGCCGGCCCAGCTGCGCCGCGGCCTGCAACGAGCCCAGCGGCGGCTCGTCGCGGAAATAGATCTCGCTGTAACACTCGTCCGAGGCAATCACAAAGCCGTACCGGTCGCTCAGTTCAAACAGCAGCTTCCACTCGTCCAGACCCATGACCGCGCCGGTCGGGTTGCCCGGCGAGCAGACAAACAGCAGCTGCGTTTTTGCCCAGACCTGCTGCGGCACGGCGGCCCAGTCCACTGCAAAGTTGCGCGCCGGGTCGCTGGGCGCAAACCAGGTGTCGGCGCCGGCCAGCAGCGCCGCGCCTTCGTAGATTTGATAGAACGGGTTCGGGCTGACCACAAGAGGTCGCGCCAGCCCGCCGCCGGGCCGCCCCAAGGCGGGCGACGCCCCCTCGGGGGGCAGCGACGCACACGAAGTGGCGAGCGTGGGGGCACTTCCCGTCGGGTCGATCACGGTCTGCGCCAGCGCGAACAGCGCCTCGCGCGAGCCGTTGACCGGCAGGATCTGCGTGGCCGGGTCCAGCGCCAGGCCGTAACGGCGCTGCAGCCAGTCGGCCATGGCCTGCCGCAGTTTGGGTTCGCCGGCGGTGGCCGGGTAGCTGGCGAGTCCGGCCAGGCTGGCGCTCAGGGCGGTCTTGATCAGTTCCGGCGTGGCATGCCGGGGTTCGCCAATGCCCAGGCTGATGGGGCGGTAGGCCGGGTTCGGCGTCACGTCGGCGTGAAGCTGGCGCAGCCGCTCGAAGGGGTAGGGCTGCAGGCGTTTCAACAATGGATTCATCGCCCGGATTATCCCGTGTGAACGCCACGCGGGCGGCGGCCGGCCAGCCTCCAAAGCTGCTTTGCTACGAAAAGGATAGCTTTCTTTGCACGACAGACAAGGGCTGGAGGCCATTTTGATGCATCAATTCCGGCACGACCCGGCCACGAAAGGGGGTGCCGCCGCCGCCACTGTGGCCCGCGTGGCGCCGGTCACCATTTTTTACAGCGGTCCGGGCGTCGGGCTCGGGTAACATTGCGGCCTGTGCATTGCCTGAAGCAAGCCGGGCATTCCAGAAAAATGCCATACAAATCAACAGCTTAGCTTCAAAGGTCTCCCAGCGCCAGGAAAAAAAACAGGGTCCGCCGTGCGTCTCAATTCAATCAAGTTATCCGGCTTCAAGTCGTTCGCGGAGCCGACCAATTTCGTGCTGCCGGGCCAGCTGATCGGTGTGGTCGGCCCCAACGGCTGCGGCAAGTCCAACATCATGGATGCCGTGCGCTGGGTGCTCGGCGAAAGCAAGGCCAGTGAGCTGCGCGGCGAATCCATGCAGGACGTGATCTTCAACGGCACCAACCTGCGCAAGCCGGCCAGTCGCTCCAGCGTCGAGCTGGTGTTCGACAATGCCGACCACCGTGCCGGTGGCCAGTGGGGCCAGTTCGCCGAAATTGCCGTCAAACGCGTGCTCACGCGTGACGGCACCTCCAGCTACTACCTGAACAACCAGCCGGTGCGCCGGCGCGACGTGCAGGACGTGTTCCTCGGCACCGGCCTGGGTCCGCGCGCCTACGCCATCATCGGCCAGGGCACGATCAGCCGCATCATCGAATCCAAGCCCGAAGAGCTGCGCCTGTTTCTCGAGGAAGCGGCCGGCGTGTCCAAGTACAAGGAACGCCGGCGCGAAACCGCCAACCGCCTGAGCGACACCCGCGAAAACCTGACCCGCGTCGAGGACATCCTGCGCGAGCTTAATGCCAACCTCGAAAAACTCGAGAAGCAGGCCGAAGTTGCGCTGCGCTACAACACGCTGCACGCTGACGCCACGCTCAAGCAGCATCAGCTCTGGTTCCTCAAACGCGCCGAAAGCGAGGCCGATCAGGCCAAGGTCAAGGCCGACGCCGCCAAGTCGGTCAACGACCTGGAAAGCCGCATCGCCGACCTGCGCCATATCGAAGCCGACCTGGAAACCATCCGCCAGGCGCATTACGCCGCCGGTGACCAGGTCAACCAGGCCCAGGGCAAGCTCTACGAAGCCAGCGCCGAAGTAGGCCGGCTCGAAGCCGAAATCCGTTTTGTGGTCGAAGGCCGGCAACGTGTCGAGCAGCGGCTGGCGCAACTCAAGGAACAGACCAGCCAGTGGGCCGCGCGCAAGGAAGAGGCCGCACTGGAAACCGAAACCCTGACCGAGCGTGCGATTCAGGCCGAAGAGCAGGCCGAGCTGCTGGCCGCGCAGAGTGAAGACCAGGCCGGCCAGTTGCCCGCGCTGGAAGAAGCACTGCGCGCCGCACAATCCAAAGCCAATGAGCAGCGCAGCAGCGTGGGCCAGGTGCAGCAGCAGATCCAGGTGCTGGCCGCCGACCAGCGCAACATCGAGGAACAGTCGCGCACCCTGAGCCTGCGCCACGAGCGCTTGACGGCCGACAAAAATGCCCTCAATGCGCCCGACGAAGCGCGCCTCGTCAACCTGAACACCCAGTTCGCCGCGGCCAAGGAAGCGCAGGACGAAGCCGAGGCCCGCCTGCACGAGCTGACCGACAGCGTGCCGCAGCTCGACGAAGACCGCCGCAACAAGCAGCACGCCGTCAACACCGAATCGGCGAAACAGGCCGACCTGTCGGCGCGCATGGAAGCCCTCAAGGCGCTGCAGGAGAAAGTCAAGACCGACGGCAAACTCAAGCCCTGGCTGGCCAAACATGGCCTGGACGGGCTGCAGGGCCTGTGGAGCCGCATCCACATCGAGCAGGGCTGGGAAAATGCCCTGGAGGCCGCGCTGCGCGAACGGCTTGGCGCGCTCGAAGTCTCGCGCCTGGACATGGTGCGTGGTTTTGCGGGCACGGACGGGCGCAGTGACAGTGAAGGGCCGCCGGCCAAACTCTCGTTTTATTCGCCGCCAACGGCCGCCGCACCGGCCAGCGCTTCCGCCAGCGGCCTCAAACCCCTGGCCGACCTGCTGCGTCTGGGCGATGCCGGCCAGACGGCGCTGCTCGGCGACTGGCTGCACGGCTGCCTGACCGCCGCCAGCCTCGACGAAGCCCTGGCGGCCCGCCAGAAGCTGCAGGCCGGTGAAGTCATTTACGTGAAAAGTGGCCATGCGGTCACACTGCACAGCGTGAGTTTTTACGCCCAGGATTCCGAGCAGGCCGGCCTGCTGGCCAGGGCCCAGGAAATCGAAAACCTCGAAAAACAGCTGCGCGCCCAGGCCCTGATCAGCGACGAAGCCCGCAGTGCCCTGATTCGCGCCGAAGCGGCCTATGCCGATTCCGCCCAGCGTCTGGCCACGGCACGCCGCGAGGCCGCCGAAGGCCAGAGCCGCACGCACGAGCTGCAGGTCGAGGTGCTGCGCCTGACACAGCTGGCCGAACAGACCCGCGCGCGCAGCGAGCAGATCGCCGGCGACCTCGCTGAAATCGACGCGCAGATGAACGACCTGCAGGAGCGCAGGGTGACGGCCGAAGGGCGCTTTGAAGAGCTGGACATGCAGCTGGCCGACAGCCAGGAGCGCCACGCCCAGCTCGACGACCGCGTCATCGAGGCCGAACGCAAACTGAACGAATCACGCGAGCAGCAGCGCGCGCTGGAGCGCCAGTCGCAGGAAGCGCAGTTTGCGCTGCGCAGCCTGGCCTCGCGCCGCGACGAACTGACGCGCTCCATCGACATCGCCGCGCAGCAGGCCGCGTCGATTGCCGGCGAGGAAGAACGCGCCAAAGAGGAACTTTCGCGCCTGACGGATGCCGCGGCCCAGGCCGGGCTGCAGGACGCGCTCAACGTCAAGCTCGAGCGCGAGGCCGACCTGGGCGCCAAGCGCAGCCAGTACGACGACCTGACCACCAAACTGCGGGCCAGCGACGAGCGCCGCTTGCAGCTGGAGCGCGAACTCGAGCCGCTGCGCCAGCGCATCACCGAGTTCCAGCTCAAGGAGCAGGCCGCGCGCCTGGGCTTCGAGCAGTACGCGCAGCTGCTGGCAGATGCGCAGGCCGACTTGGCTGCCGTCGAGTTGTCCATCCAGACCGGCAATGTGCGCCTCTCGGGCCTGCAGGGCGAAATTGACCGCATCAACCGCGACATCCAGTCCCTGGGCGCCGTGAACCTGGCCGCGCTGGACGAACTCAGCAGCGCCCGCGAACGCAAGCAGTTCCTCGACGCGCAGTCGGCCGACCTGAACGAAGCCATGACGACGCTGGAAGATGCGATCAAGAAGATCGACGCCGAAACGCGCGACCTGCTGTCGAGCACCTTCGAGACGGTCAACCGCCATTTCGGCGAGATGTTCCCGCGCCTGTTCGGCGGCGGCAACGCCAAGCTGATGATGACCGGCGAGGAAATCCTCGACGCTGGCGTGCAGGTGCTGGCCCAGCCGCCGGGCAAGAAAAACCAGACCATCCACCTGCTGTCGGGCGGTGAAAAGGCCCTGACCGCGATTGCGCTGGTGTTTGCGATTTTTCAGCTCAATCCCGCACCGTTCTGTCTGCTCGACGAGGTCGATGCGCCGCTGGACGACGCCAACACCGAGCGTTATGCCAAGCTGGTGGCCAGCATGAGCAAGGAAACGCAGTTTCTTTTCATCAGCCACAACAAGATCGCCATGGAAATGGCCGAACAGCTGATCGGCGTGACCATGCAGGAGCAGGGCGTCTCGCGCATCGTGGCGGTCGACATGGAAGCAGCGCTTGGTTTCGCGGAGGCGGCATGACGAATGTCTGTAAAGCACGCACACTGAGGGTTTCCCAGTCAAGCAGGGGCCGCGGAACCGGCTTCGCCGGGCCGCAGGCGCAGCGGCCCCCGAGGGGCTGGAGCCTGAGGCTCAAAAGCTGCTTGAGCAGCTTTGGACAGGCGACAGAAGCGAAGCGTCTCGCGAGCTGCGGCCTGCAAGGCCTCGAGAGCCACACGCAGTGGGCGAACGTGGGGGCCATGTCTTGAGCACACTCCAGATCAGTTTGGCCATACTCGGCGGTTTGATTCTTGCGATCGTGGTGGTCCACAGCACCTGGTCCGCCCGCAAAAACCTGCCGCGGCGCGCCACGCCCGACCCGGCGGCTACTACTCCGGTGGAGCCGGTCGGCGAGCCGGCCTTTGACACCGAGCCGGAGCGCCAGGAACCTGGTTTTGACCGCGACTCCGGCCTGGACGCGCTGACCGCCATGACCGTGCCCGAGAAAAAACCCGGGCTCGATGCGCTGATTGACGTTATTGCGCCGATTCTGGTGGACGCGCCGGTTTCGGGCGAAGCCGCGCTGGCAGCCATGCCCGCCACGCGCCGTGCCGGCAGCAAGCCGTTTGCGGTGGAAGGCCTGAATGTTGCCACCGGTGCCTGGGAAACCCCGTTCGCGGGCCAGCGCTACAGCGCCTTCCAGTCCGGCGTGCAGCTGGCCAACCGCACGGGCGCACTGAACCAGATCGAGTTTTCGGAGTTTGTCATCAAGGCGCAGGCCTTTGCCGATGCGATTGACGGCCAGCCCGAGTTTCCCGACATGCTCGACGAGGTCGCCCGGGCCCGTGAACTGGACAACTTTGCCAGCGCCCATGATGCGCAGCTGAGCTTCACGCTGCGCGCGAAAAACACCGCCTGGAGCCCCGGTTATGTGCACCAGAGCGCCGCCAAGCTCGGTTTTGTCACCGGCTCCATCCCGGGCCGCATGGTGCTGCCGGCCAGCGAGTCCGGCCATGCGCCCATCCTGGGCCTGGCCTTCGACACGCAGGCGGCCATGGCCGAAGACCCGGAGCAGACCGCCCTGCGCGAGTTGACGCTGTCGCTGGATGTGCCGCAGGTGCTGCGTTCCGAGCAACCGTTTGTGCGCATGTGCGAGGCCGCGATCGCGCTGGCCGCCAGCATGGACGGTGTGATCATCGACGACCAGGGCCAGCCTATCCGGCCCGAGGCCATGGAAATCATCCACGCCGACCTCGAGCAGCTCTACGACACACTGGAAGGCCGCGACATGCCGGCCGGCTCCGCGCTGGGCCGGCGCCTGTTCTCCTGAATTTTCTTCCCATGGTCACTCCTGACATGTTTGCGCCGACCGAGCCGCGGAAAGCGCCGGCGCCCGCCGAACGCATCGCGACCCTGCGCGACCAGCTCAACGAACACGCGCACCGCTACTACGTGCTCGACGAGCCGGCCATTCCGGATGCCGAGTACGACCGGCTGTTCCAGGAACTGCAGGCGCTGGAAGCACAGCACCCCGAACTGGCCAGCCCGGATTCGCCGACCCGCCGGGTGGGCGGCAAACCACTGGACCAGTTCGCCAGCGTGCGCCATGCCGTGCCGATGTTGAGCATCCGCACCGAGACCGACACAGAGGCGACGGGCGCGAAAAATTTTGATCTGCGCGTGCGCAAGGAGCTTGGCCTGGGGGAGGGTGATCCACCGGTGGAATACGTGGCCGAACTCAAGTTCGACGGCCTGGCGATCAATCTGCGTTACGAACATGGCGTGCTGGTGCAGGCGGCGACACGCGGCGACGGCGAAACCGGCGAGGACGTGACGCAGAACATCCGCACCATCCGCCAAATTCCGCTGCGGCTGCCCAAGGATGCCCCCCGTATATTGGAAGTACGCGGCGAGGTCTACATGCGCCGCGACCATTTCGAGGCGCTCAATGAGCGGCAGCGTGAAAAAATCGCCAAGGGCGCCAAGGGCGAAAAAACCTTTGTGAATCCGCGGAATGCCGCCGCCGGCGCAGTGCGGCAGCTGGACCCGGCGATCGCCGCGCAGCGCCCCCTGAGCTTTTTTGCCTATGGCGTCGGGGAAGTCACGCCGCCGGGAGAGGGTGGGCCGGACTTCGACACCCACTTCCAGCTGTTGCTGACCCTCAGATCATGGGGTTTTCCGGTCGCAGCCCAGACACAGACTGCGCAAGGCGCTTCTGAATTGATAGCATTTCACGAGAAGACAGGCCGTGCGCGCGACCAGTTGCCCTATGACATCGACGGCGTGGTCTACAAGGTCAACAGCCTGGCGCTGCAGAAAAAACTGGGCTTTGTGACGCGCGAGCCGCGCTGGGCGGTGGCGCACAAATACCCCGCCCAGGAACAGATGACCAAGGTGCTGGCGATTGACGTGCAGGTCGGCCGCACCGGCAAACTCACGCCGGTGGCCAAGCTGGCGCCGGTGTTTGTTGGCGGCGTGACGGTGACCAACGCCACGCTGCACAACGAGGACGAAGCCCGGCGCAAGGACGTGCGCATCGGCGACACGGTGATCGTGCGCCGCGCCGGCGACGTGATTCCCGAGGTGGTCAGCGTGCTGCTGGACAAGCGGACGCAGCACGCGCCGCAGTTCACCATGCCGCGCACCTGCCCGGTGTGCGGCTCTGCCGCCGTGCGGGAGGAGGGCGAAGCCGACTACCGTTGTACCGGCGGCCTGTTCTGCGCGGCCCAGCGCAAGGAAGCCATCCTGCATTACGCACACCGCCGCGCGGTCGAGATCGAGGGCCTGGGCGACAAGCTGGTCGAGCAACTGGTCGACGCCGGCGTGGTCCGCACCCTGCCAGACCTGTACCGGCTGGGCCTGACGGCGCTGGCCGGGCTGGAGCGCATGGCGGACAAATCCGCCAACAACCTGCTCGACGCCCTTGAAAAGTCCAGGCAGACCACTTTGCCGCGTTTCCTGTTCGGCCTGGGCATCCGCCATGTCGGGGAGGCCACGGCCAAGGAACTGGCGCGCCATTTCGGCAGCCTCGACGCGGTCATGGACGCGCGCGAAGAGCAACTGCTCGAGGTCAGCGATGTCGGTCCCATCGTCGCCCAGAGCCTACGCACCTTCTTCGACCAGCCGCACAACCGCGAGGTGGTCGAGCAGTTGCGTGCCTGCGGCGTGACCTGGCCAGAGGGGAAACCGGCGGCACGCGCGCCGCAGCCGCTGTCGGGCAAGACCTTTGTCATCACCGGCACGCTGCCGACGCTGAGCCGCGACGAGGCCAAGGACAGGGTCGAAGCTGCGGGCGGCAAGGTGGCCGGCTCGGTCAGCAAAAAAACCGACTATGTGGTCGCTGGCACGGAAGCCGGCAGCAAACTGACCAAGGCGCAGGAGCTTGGTGTGGCCGTTATCGACGAAGCAGCCCTGCTGGCCATGCTGGCCGCTCCCGCGGCCTGACACCTTCAAGTTTCCGGCGGCGCAGCTTCGTCGCTGAGGTGTTCCGGCCGGCGCCATAGCCAGGCCAGCACGCCGGCCATGCAGCCGATGGCGAGCAAGGCCACCCAGCGGGTTGGCACCATCACCAGCATGAAGGCGGCGCTCGCGCCCATGACCGCCGTGGCGGTCCATTTGGCGCGCCGGCGCACCACCCCGCCGCGGCGCCACTCGATCAGCATGGGCCCGAAGGAGGTATGGTTCTCCAGCCAGGCCAGCAGACGCGGCGAGCTGCGCGCGGCGGCCCAGGCCGACAGCAGCACAAAGGGCACGGTGGGCAACACCGGCACAAAGATGCCTATCACGCCCAAGGCCAGGCTCAGCAGCGCCAAAACCAGCAGCGCCCAGCGCGTCACCAGGGGCAGCGGGGCGGTCGGCTCGGCGGGAAGATCAGGCTGGTGGCGGGAGGGCTCGGACATGCCTCATTTTGCCGTGCCGCAGGCGGCATGACCGCCCCGCCTTCCTTCTGTTTCTGTATGCTCGATGGTTTGACGACAGAGCACACAGGATTTTCATGACCGTACGCGACATTCTCAAAATGGGGGACCCGCGCCTGCTGCGGGTGGCCCCGCCCGTGACCGGTTTCGACACCGATGAACTGCACCTGCTGGTGGCCGACATGTTCGAGACCATGCGCGCGGTCAACGGCGCCGGCCTGGCCGCGCCGCAGATCGGCGTGGACCTGCAGCTGGTGATTTTCGGCACGGATGCGGTGAACCCGCGTTACCCCGATGCGCCCCTGGTGCCGCGCACGGTGCTGCTCAACCCGGTCATCACGCCCTTGTCGGACGACGAGGAAAACGGCTGGGAGGGTTGCCTCTCGGTGCCCGGCCTGCGCGGCTTGGTGCCGCGCTTCTCACGCATCCGCTACACCGGCTTCGACCCTTACGGCGATCCGATTGACCGGACGGTGGACGGCTTTCACGCACGTGTGGTGCAGCACGAGTGTGATCACCTGATGGGTGTGCTGTACCCGATGCGGATCCGGGACTTCACGCAGTTCGGCTACACCGAGGTGCTGTTCCCGGGCCTGGATGCGTCTGAAGACGATTGAGTCCGCCCGTACGCGGTTTCAACCAGCCTGGGCCCCCGGGCGGTCCGCCGGCAGGCGCGCCTTGCCGCCGGAACCGAACACCGAGCGCCACCAGGCGGCAGAACCGTCGGGCGGCACCGGCGGCGTGGTCGCTATCCGGGCGTCCAGGTAGTCCAGCGTGACACGGCGGCGGTACTGCGCGACCTCTTCACCGGCCAGTTCGATCAGTGGCCGGGCCGCGCCCCGGCTCTGGATCAGCACCTGCTTGTGCCCGGCGCCAGCCTTGATCAGCGCCGAACGCACGGCCATGGCACGGCGGTCGCCCATCAACCAGAAAAAGCGGTGGCTGCCGGTGCCGTAGCTGTGGCCGGACACCAGCACCCGCTGCTCGGGCCGGTCGGCCAGCCAGGCCGCATGGGCGGCCAGCAGGTCGTCATAACCCTCGGGCACCAGCCAGTTGTCGGGTTCAAAAAAGACCTGGCGGGCCAGGGGCCGGCCGTCGTCGTCGCATTCGCCCGAGGCGTGCAACTGCTGCTCACGGGTCAACAGGGTTTGTGTCTGGGCATGCATGGCAAGCTCCTTGGGTGAAATGTCCGGTTGCCGGACCGGCCGCCATTGCTTTCTGGTTGCCAATCCGCAGTTCGTTCATTGTCTGCTTCTGGCAACCCATCACAAGCCTCAAACGGTGATCATGTGTAACATGAGAAAAGACGTTTAACTTGTTGATTTAAATAAATAAATATTTTTTTACTTCAAGACTGACGGGGATCGGCCGGCCCCGGCCTGTCGCGGCTTGCGTTCAGGCCGCGAGGGCTTCGAGCAGTTCGGTCTCGATGGCGATCTGCGCCTTGTTGTGCTGCAGTTCCGGCCCGTCGATCAGGAAGGTGTCTTCCACCCGTTCACCCAGGGTCGTCACCTTGGCCAGTTGCAGGTTGATGCGGTGGCGGGCCAGCACGCGGGCGATCGAATACAGCAGGCCGACGCGATCGCTGGCCGAGACGCTGAGCAGCCAGCGCTGGGCTTTTTCGTCGGGCCGCAGGTCCACGCGCGGCGTGACCGGGAAACTCTTGACGCGGCGCGACACGCGGCCTTTGCCCGGCGGCGGCAGCGGGCCGTTTTCTTCAATGGCCCGGTCCAGGTCGGCTTCGACCATGGCCACGAGTTCGCGGTAGTGGTCGGCCAGCGTCGGGCTGACCACCTGGAAGGTGTCCAGCGCGTAACCGGGTGAGCCTTTGGCGGGCTTGGCCGTGTGGATCTTGGCGTCCAGGATGCTGAAACCGGCTTCCTCGAAATAACCGCAGATGCGGGCAAACAGGTCGGGTGCGTCGGGTGTGTACACCAGCACCTGCAGGCCTTCGCCGGCGGCCGAGCGGCGCGCCCGCACAATACATTTGGCCGTGCCCACATGGCGTGACAGGTGGCGCGCATGCCAGGCAATGTCGCCGGCCTCATGGCGCATGAAGTAGCTGACGTCCAGCGAGTCCCACAAGGCCTTGTGCGCCTCGAAGGGTTCGGCATGCAGGGCCAGGATGGTCAGGGCCTCGCGTTTGCGGGCCTCGACCTCGGCGTCTGCATCGGGCGCCCGCCCGCCCAGCACACGCAGCGTGTAGCGGTAGAGGTCTTCGAGCAGCTTGCCTTTCCAGGCATTCCACACCTTGGGGCTGGTGCCGCGGATGTCGGCCACCGTGAGCAGGTAAAGCGCGGTCAGGTAACGCTCGTTGCCGACGCGTTTGGCAAAACCGGCGATGACCTGCGGATCGCTCAGGTCTTCCTTCTGGGCAATGCGGCTCATGGTCAGGTGTTCGCCCACCAGGAACTCGATCAGCTTCGCGTCTTCGGCGGCAATGCCGTGTTGCCGGCAAAACACCCGCACGTCCTTGCGGCCGAGCTCGGAATGGTCGCCGCCACGGCCCTTGGCAATGTCGTGGAAAAGGGCCGCGACGTACAGGATCCAGGGCTTGTCCCAGCCGGCGGCCAGTTGCGAACACGCCGGGTATTCGTGCGCGTGTTCGGCCATGAAAAAGCGCCGTACATTGCGCAGCACCATCAGGATGTGTTGGTCCACCGTGTAGACGTGGAACAGGTCGTGCTGCATCTGCCCGACGATCTGGCGGAACACCCAGAGGTAGCGGCCCAGCACCGAGGTCTGGTTCATCAGGCGCATCGCGTGGGTGATGCCCGTGGGCTGCTGCAGGATGCGGCGGAAGGTGTCGCGGTTGACCAGGTCGCGCCTGAACCGGGCGTCCATCACGCCGCGTGCGTTGTACAGCGCGCGCAGGGTGCGGGCCGACAGGCCCTTGACGCCCACCGTGGTCTGGTAAACCAGAAAGGTCTCGAGGATGGCGTGCGGGTTGGCCAGGTACAGGTCGTCGCTGGCCACCTCGATCATGCCGGCCTTGTTCAGGAAGCGTTCATTGATCGGCTGTGGCGCCTGCCCGCTGGGGTGGAGCCGCTCCTCAATGTTGAGCAGCAGGATCTGGTTGAGCTGGGTCACCGCCTTGGCGGTCCAGTAAAAGCGCTTCATCAGGGCTTCACTCGCACGCGAGACCACCCGTCCGGTGTCGCTGTGGGTCACCGTTGCATAACCGAAGGACTCGGCCACCACGGTCTGCAGGTCGAACACCAGGCGGTCCTCGCGCCGGCCGGCCAGCAGGTGCAGGCGGGCACGTATCAGGCTCAGCAGGGCTTCGTTGGCCTTGATCTGGCGGACCTCGAAGGCGGTGGCAAGCCCGCGCTGCGCCAGGTCGTCCCAGGACTTGCCCAGCCCGGCCGCGCGCGCCACCCAGAGGATGACCTGCAGGTCGCGCAGGCCGCCCGGGGACTCCTTGCAATTGGGCTCCAGGGAGTAGGGCGTGTCTTCAAACTTGTTGTGGCGCTGGCGCTGCTCCAGCGTCTTGGCCACGAAAAAGGCCTGCGGGTCCAGCACGCCTTCGAGTTGCGTCAACAGGTCAGCAAACATGCTTCTGGAGCCCGCCAGCAGGCGCGCTTCGAGCAGCGAGGTCTGCACCGTCACGTCCTTGGCGGCTTCCTCGACACAGTCGCCGACCGTACGCACGCTGGAGCCGATCTCCAGGCCCGTGTCCCAACAACTGCCGATGAAGTTCTCGATCCGGGACTTCAGCGCCGCATCGCTGTCCACCCGGGCGTCGTCGGGCAGCAGCAGCAGGACGTCGACGTCGGAATGCGGAAACAGCTCGCCCCGGCCAAACCCGCCGACCGCCACCAGGCAGTAGCCGGCCGGGAATCCGGCACGCAGCCAGAGCTGGCGCAAGGTGTCGTCGGTGTGCCGGGCCAGCTTGCGCAGCAGGCTGCGGATGCCGCGCGTGGACGCGCCGCTGCCGGCCAGCGAGGTCAGCAGCGCATTTTTGCCGGCCCGGTACTGCTCGCGCAATTGGGCCGGTTCGGTGGGGGGCAACGAAGCAGGAGGCAGCGCGGAAAGCATGGGCAGCAGGCGCTGTGGGCGCGGGAGGGCGCGGGGCGCAGCCGGCTCAGGCGGCTGAATCGGCGGTCGAGGGGGTCTCGGCCTTCGCCGTGGCCGCCTGCGGCGCTGGCTGTGGCACAAAGTCCGGGATGGCCGGGCTGCCGGCCGACAGTGTCAGCACTTCATAACCGGTTTCGGTCACCAGGATCGTGTGCTCCCATTGCGCCGACAGCGAGTGGTCGCGCGTCACGATGGTCCAGCCGTCTTTTTCGGGGCCGTCCTTGATGTCGCGCTTGCCGGCGTTGATCATGGGTTCGATCGTGAAGGTCATGCCGGGCTTGAGCTCTTCGAGCGTGCCGGGGCGGCCGTAATGCAGCACCTGCGGCTCTTCGTGGAAACGCTGGCCGATGCCGTGGCCGCAGAACTCGCGCACGATGGTGAAGCCCTGTTTTTCCGCGAAGGTCTGGATCGCATGCCCGATGTCGCCCAGCCTGGCGCCGGGTTTGACTCGCATGATGCCGTGCCACATGGCCTCGTAGGTGACATTGCACAGACGCCTGGCCGCAATCGACACGTCGCCAATCAGGTACATGCGGCTGTTGTCGCCGAACCAGCCGTCCTTGGTGATCACGGTGACATCGATGTTCATGATGTCGCCTTTGCGCAGGGGCTTGTCGTTGGGAATGCCGTGGCAGACCACGTGGTTCAGCGAGGTGCACAGCGAGGCCGGGTAGGGCGGGTAACCGGGCGGCTGGTAACCCAGCGTGGCCGACACGGTGCCCTGCACGTTGACCATGTAGTCGTTGGCGAGCTGGTCGATTTCCCGGGTGGTGACCCCGGCCTTCACGAAGGGCGTGAGGTAGTCCAGCACCTCGGAAGCCAGTTTGCAGGCGACCCGCATGCCCTCGATGCCTGCTGCGTCTTTGTACGTAATACTCATGGGGCGATTATCCCACTGCCACACCGGCGCTGCATGGCACCCCTCTTTGCCCGGTCTTTGGCGGGCCCGGCCGGCCGCGGCCCGGCACCGACTCACTGATAAAATTGCGGGTTAACGCGACTCCCCAGCCTTCTGCGCCTGCAGGCGGTGTTAAACCCCAAAACAGCTTGTGAGCTGCCCACCTCCCACTACAAGGCCACCGCCACCGTGACCCTGCATCTGACGACTTTCGAGGGCGAACCCCAGGGGATCAACGCCCTGAGCGACTTTCGCGTCCAGCAACTCCTGCCGCGCCTGCAAGCCATCGAGGGCAAGATTGCGGGCATCAGCGCCCGCTTCGTGCACCTGGTGGCCACCGAGGCACCGCCTGACGACGCGCTCAAAACCCGGCTGGCGGCGCTGCTGACTTACGGCGATCCCTGTCCGGAGAGCACCGCCAAGGGGGATGAATCGCTGCTTTTCATCGTCACGCCGCGTTTCGGCACGGTCTCGCCCTGGGCGTCCAAGGCCACCGACATTGCCCACAACTGCGGGCTGGCCATCAAGCGCATCGAACGCCTCACCGAATACCGGCTGACCCTCAAGTCGGGCTTTTTCAGCCCTTCGACCTTGCTCAGGACAGGCAAGACGGCACTGAATGACACCCAGCGCGACCAGGTTGCCGCCTTGCTGCACGACCGCATGACGGAAAGCGTGATGACGGACCGGGCGCAGGCCGCCGGCCTGTTCACGGAGCTGCAGGGCGCGCCGCTGCAGACCATTGACGTGCTGGCTGGCGGCAAGGCCGCGCTGGAAGCAGCCAATACGGAATTCGGCCTGGCGCTGGCGCTTGATGAAATCGACTACCTGGTGACCGCTTTCACCCAGCTCAAGCGCAACCCGACCGATGTCGAACTCATGATGTTCGCCCAGGCCAACAGCGAACACTGCCGCCACAAGATTTTCAACGCCGATTTCACCATCGACGGCGTGGCCCAGAACCTGAGCCTGTTCGGCATGATCCGCAACACCGAAAAGCTCAACCCGCAACACACGGTGGTGGCCTATTCGGACAACGCCTCGGTCATGGAAGGCCTGCCGGTCCAGCGTTTTTATGCCAAATCGGCCTCCAGCCCAGCAGGGTCGGGCGCCACAAGCTATCAAAGTTATAGCGCCACGAACGACGTGCTGATGCATGTGCTGATGAAGGTGGAGACGCACAACCACCCGACGGCGATTTCCCCGTTCCCCGGCGCCTCGACGGGGGCCGGTGGTGAAATCCGCGACGAAGGCGCGACCGGGCGCGGCTCCAAACCCAAGGCCGGCCTGACCGGCTTCACCGTGTCCCGCCTGTTTGATGGCAACTACGGCAAGCCGGAGCACATCGCCAGCCCGCTGCAGATCATGACCGAGGGCCCGCTGGGCGGCGCGGCCTTCAACAACGAATTCGGCCGGCCCAACCTGGCCGGCTACTTCCGCGAGTACGAACAAACCGTGGGCGGCCAGCGCTGGGGTTACCACAAACCCATCATGATCGCCGGCGGCGTCGGCACGATTGACGCCAGCCTCACGAAGAAAATCCTGTTCCCGGCCGGCACCTTGCTGATCCAGCTGGGTGGCCCCGGCATGCGCATCGGCATGGGTGGCAGCGCGGCCAGCTCCATGGCCTCGGGCGCCAATGCGGCGCAACTCGACTTCGACTCGGTACAGCGCGGCAACCCGGAGATCGAGCGGCGCGCCCAGGAAGTCATCAACCAGTGCGCCCAGCTCGGCAGCGCCAACCCGATCCTGGCGATCCACGACGTGGGCGCCGGCGGCCTGTCCAACGCCTTTCCCGAACTGGTCAACGACGCCGGGCGCGGCGCACGGTTCGACCTGCGCGCCGTGCCGCTGGAAGAAAGCGGCCTTTCTCCCAAGGAAATCTGGAGCAACGAAAGCCAGGAACGTTATGTGATGGCGATTGCGCCGGAATCGCTGCCGCAGTTCCAGGCTTTTTGCGAGCGCGAGCGTTGCCCGTTTGCGGTGATTGGTGTCGCCACCGAAGAGAAGCAGCTGGTGGTGTCGGATGCAGGAGAGCCCCTCTCCCCGGCGGGGCGAGGGAGCGATCCGCAATTTCCCCCTCTCCCTCGGGGAGAGGGTTGGGGTGAGGGCCTGCCCGCTGCCATCCCCGTAGATATGCCCATGAACGTGCTGCTGGGCAAGCCGCCCAAGATGCACCGCGACGTGACAAGCGTGGCCCGTAGCGTCAAGCCGCTGGATTTGACCGGTGTGGACCTGCAAAAGAGCGCCATCGCCGTGCTGAGCCACCCCACGGTAGCGTCCAAGCGCTTCCTGATCACGATTGGCGACCGCACGGTGGGTGGCCTCACGCACCGCGACCAGATGGTCGGGCCCTGGCAGGTGCCGGTGGCCGACTGTGCGGTCACGCTGGCCGATTACCAGGGTTTTGCCGGCGAAGCCATGAGCATGGGCGAACGCACGCCGCTGGCCGTCGTCAATGCCGCCGCTTCCGGTCGCATGGCGGTCGCCGAGGCCATCACCAACCTGCTGGCCGCGCCCATCGAACTTCCGCGTGTGAAGCTTTCGGCCAACTGGATGGCCGCTTGCGGTGAACCGGGCCAGGACGCCGCACTGTATGAAACCGTCAAGGCGGTTGGCATGGAACTGTGCCCTGCCCTGGGCGTGTCGATTCCGGTCGGCAAGGATTCGCTGTCCATGCGCACGGTCTGGAGCGAAGGCGAGGGCGGCAAGAAGGTCACCTCGCCGGTGTCGCTGATTGTCAGCGCGTTTGCGACGCTGCCGGACGTGCGCGGCACGCTGACGCCGCAGCTCGACGCACTGGAGGCCGACAGCACGCTGATCCTGATCGACCTGGGCAAGGGGCAAGCGCGCATGGGCGGCTCCATCCTGGCGCAGACGCTGGAACGGGAAGACGGCGCCGTGCCCGACCTCGACAACCCCCAGGACCTGGTGAACCTGGTCAACGCCATCAATGCCTTGCGCGCCCAGGGGCAGGTGCTGGCCTACCACGACCGCAGCGACGGCGGCCTGCTGGCCACGGTGTGCGAAATGGCTTTTGCCGGCCATGTGGGCGTCTCGCTCAACATCGACATGCTGCTGGTCGAAGGCGACGGTATTTCCGACAGCCGCATGGACACCGGCGACAGCAAGAACTGGGCGTCGCAGGTCGGCGCGCGCCGGGAGGATCTCACGCTCAAGGCGCTGTTCAACGAAGAGCTGGGCGCCGTCATCCAGGTGCGGACCGAGGCACGCAATGCCGTGATGCAGACCCTGCGCGAACACGGCCTGTCCAGATTCAGCCACTTCATCGGCAAGACCCGGCCGCAACATGCCTCGCTCGAAGTGGGCAAGGGCGAGATCCAGGTCTGGCGCGATACCAAGGCGGTCTTCAGCGCGAAGCTGCAGGACCTGCATCAGGTCTGGGACGCCGTGAGTTGGAAGATCAACCAGCAGCGCGACAATCCCGCCTGCGCCGATGCCGAACACGCGGCGGCCGGCGATCCGCTGGACCCGGGGCTGCACGTATTTTTACCGCAGCCCCTCACCCCAGCCCTCTCCCCAGAGGGGCGAGGGAGCAACCCTCTGGCGCTCCCTCTCCCGCTGGGAGAGGGCAGGGGTGAGGGCTCCCCGGCTTTGAACCTGTCGCGGCCCCGGGTCGCGGTGCTGCGCGAGCAGGGCGTCAATTCGCATGTGGAAATGGCTTACGCCTTCACCCAGGCCGGCTTCGAGGCCTGCGACGTGCACATGACCGACCTGCAGACCGGCCGCGCGCAGCTGGCCGACTTCACCGGCGTGGTGGCCTGCGGCGGTTTCAGCTACGGCGACACCCTGGGCGCCGGCATAGGCTGGGCCCGCTCCATCACCTTCAACCCGGCGCTGTCGGATCAGTTCAAGGCGTTTTTCGCACGCACCGACACCTTTGGCCTGGGCGTGTGCAACGGCTGCCAGATGTTTGCCGAGCTGGCCGACATCATTCCGGGCGCCGAGGCCTGGCCGCGTTTCACCACCAACCGCAGCGAGCGTTTTGAAGCCCGCCTGAGCCTGGTCGAAGTGCTCGACTCACCAAGCCTCTTCCTGCAGGGCATGGCCGGCAGCCGCCTGCCGATTGCCGTGGCGCATGGCGAGGGGTATGCGAATTTTGCGTACCGTGGCGATGCCGGGAAGGTGATTGCCGCGATGCGTTTCACCGACCACCACGGCCAGCCGACCGAAGCCTACCCGGCCAACCCCAACGGCAGCGCCGGTGGCCTGACCGCGGTGACCACCGCCGACGGCCGCTTCACGGCGATGATGCCGCACCCCGAACGCGTGTTCCGCAATGTGCAGCTGAGCTGGACAGACCAGGACATCAGCGCGCCCAGCGCCTGGATGCAGCTCTGGCACAACGCCAGGAAATGGGTGAAATAGGCTTCCAGCCATTTCCGGATATGCGCTGACAGCTATCTAAAAGATAGCAAAAAGGAAAACCACCCGAGACTCGCACCGGGTTGGTCCTGATGCGCGGAGACGGTACACGCGGTTCAATGCCTCATGAACGCCTCTGCCCATCCCCCCGAGTCCTCCACCGAAGCCCTTGCCACGCCGCCAGTGCCGCAGGTTCGCGTGTTGCAGCCGCTGCGCCTGAGCGACCCCGTGCGCTGGTTGCGCGCCGGCTGGCATGACCTGATGGCGGCGCGCGGCATTGCCCTGTTTTATGGCATCTGTTTCTGGCTCATGGCCGTGGTGCTGGGCGCGGTGTTCCGCAACCTGCCGCAGTACACCATGTCCTTTGTATCCGGCTGTTTTCTGGTCGGCCCCTTCCTGGCCATGGGGCTGTACGAGTCCAGCCGGCGGCGCGAGCAGGGGTTGCCGCAGAGCCTGGGCGCCTCGCTGACCTGTTGGGACAGCCATCTGGGCAGCATGGGCATGCTGGTGCTGGTGGTGATGCTGCTGGAGCTGCTGTGGGGTCGGGCCTCGCTGGTCGTTTTTGCCGTGTTTTTCAACACCGGCATGCCGAGCACGGCCGGCGTGCTGAAGGCGGTGTTCAACCCCCAGAACTGGCAGTTCATCGCGGTGTACACCGTGGTGGGTGGCGTTTTCGCCGGCCTGGTGTTTTCCACCTGCGTGGTGTCCATCCCGATGATCCTGGACCGGGACACCGATGCCATCACCGCCGGCATTGCCAGCATCCAGGTGGTGGCGGGGCGCACCGGCCCCATGCTGGTCTGGGGGGCGCTGATCGTGCTGCTGGTCCTCGGCGCGATGCTGCTGCCCTGGGCGCTGGGCCTGCTGGTGGTCGGCCCCTGGCTGGGGCATGCGAGCTGGCATGCCTACCGCGGCAGCTTCGCCTGGGAGACGCCAGCGCCGGCCGCACCCGCCTGACGCAGGGGCCGGTCGCCGCAGCTCACCACCGGGGTCAGCGTGCGGCAGGCGCCACCGCCGCACCCTCGATCCTGTGCCGTGCCAGCGCGGCGGCCACAAAGCCCGAGGACTTCATTTCCTCGATGAAGGCCGACAGGTAGCGGGCCCCAGCATCAAGGCCTTTGGGCAGACCCTGGGCCGGCTGGATCGTCGTTCGGGCCAAAGGGCACGATGGTGCCGCCCTTGCCGAAGCGCGGTGCCAGTTTGACCGGCAGGATGCCTATCGTGGACACCGTCCGGTGCCTGCCGGCGGGCCCGTACATCGGGCATTGTTCGCCAGCGCCGGCGCATCGGCAAAGTGGTCGAAATGGGCATGGGTGACCAGGACCAGGTCGACCTTTCCCCGGGAAGCCCGCGGGCCGCCGGTTTTCCGTCCTGTGCTCAGGATCGCGTCCTACATAACGCAGCGCGGCGCAATCTTAGGGTGATTGGTGGCGATTTTGCCTCTACCCACTTTCTCAAAACCATGCCCAAAACCAATCCGCCGGCCGACATGCGCAAGCCGGGCGCCCAAGCCGCCGCACGCAACACCGACAGTGGCCCCGCGCACCGGCCATCCGACACCGGTGCCGACCTGCCCGCCGAAAAGATGGCCCAGGTGGAGGCCCTGGTGGCGGCCATGCCGCACAACCCGACCAAAGCTGCCGAGCATGGCTTTGCCAACGCCATTGCCCCTCAGCGCGGGGCCACGGTGAAGCCCGAATCGAGGCTGCCCGGCGGCAGCACCCTGACCGAGGAAAACGGTTCCGAAAAAACCGGCAGCGTTGCGCCGGAAGGCCTCAATGCCACCATCGAGCCGCTGGACCGTGTGCGCGTCGATTCCGCTGGCCGCGTCCTCACCACCAACCAGGGGGTGGCCATCGCCGACAACCAGAACTCCCTCAAGTTCGGCCTGCGTGGGCCGGCCCTGCTGGAAGATTTTGTGCTGCGGGAGAAACTCACCCACTTCGACCATGAGCGCATTCCCGAGCGCATCGTGCATGCCCGCGGTTCGGCTGCGCACGGTTTTTTCGAAGCCTATGAACCGCAGACGCGTTTCACCAAGGCGGCGCCGTTCAAGGAAGCCGGCAAGATAACACCGGTGTTCGTGCGCTTTTCGACGGTGGCCGGCGAGCGCGGCTCCAAGGACACGGCGCGCGACGTGCGTGGCTTTGCCGTCAAGTTCTACACGGACGAAGGCAACTGGGATCTGGTCGGCAACAACATGCCGGTTTTTTTCATCCAGGACGCGATGAAGTTCCCCGACCTGGTGCACGCCGTCAAACCCGAGCCTCACCACCAGATGCCGCAGGCCGCCAGCGCGCATGACACCTTCTGGGACTTCGTCTCGCTGATGCCCGAGTCCACGCACATGCTGATGTGGGTGATGTCCGACCGCGCCATTCCACGCAGTTACGCCACCATGCAGGGCTTCGGGGTGCACAGCTACCGCTTTGTCAACGAGGCGGGCGAGTCGGTGTTCGTCAAGTTCCACTGGGAGCCGAAATACGGCACGCACTCCCTCGTGTGGGACGAGGCAGTGAAGATCTCCGGTGCCGACCCGGATTTCCACCGCCGCGACCTGTGGGAGCGCATCGAGTCGGGCGCCTACCCCGAATGGGAACTGGGCGTGCAGATCTTCACCGAAGCGCAGGCGGAGAAATTCAGCTTCGACATCCTGGATGCCACCAAGCTCGTTCCGGAAGAACTGGTGCCAGTGCAGAAGGTGGGCCGCATGGTGCTGAATCGCAACCCCGACAACTTTTTCGCGGAGACCGAGCAGGTCGCTTTCTGTACGGCGCATGTGGTGCCCGGCATTGATTTTTCCAACGACCCCTTGCTGGCCGGGCGCATCCATTCCTACGTAGACACCCAGATCTCGCGCCTGGGCGGGCCCAACTTCCATGAGATCCCGATCAATGCGCCGATTGCCCAGGTGCACAACAACCAGCGCGACGGCATGCACCGCCAGGCCCTCCACCGCGGCCGGGTCTCTTATGAGCCCAACTCGCTGGCCGGCGGCTGCCCCTTCCAGGCGGGCGCGGCCCAAGGGTTTGTGTCGGTGGCCGCGCGACTGCAGGCCAAAGAGGAGCAGGCCAAGGTGCGCGGCAAGCCCGAGAAGTTCGCCGACCACTACACCCAGGCCACGCTGTTTTACGACAGCCAGACGCCGGTCGAGCAGGCACACATCGCGGCCGCCTTCCGTTTCGAACTGAGCAAGGTCACCGTGCCCGCCATCCGCGAACGCATGGTGGCCTCGCTGCGCAATGCCTCGGAAGCGCTGGCCCGCGAAGTGGCCGAGGGCCTGGGCATGGACGCTTTGCCCGCAGCGCTGCCGCGGGCACTCGCCAAGCCGGCCAAGCCCGAGGTCACGGTGTCGCCGACGCTGTCCCTGCTGGCCAGACCCGGTGACGGCTCCATCCAGGGCCGCAAAGTGGTGGTTCTGGTCGCGCCCGGCGTGGCCGGCGACTCGATCGCCCAAGTGCAGGCGGCGCTGTTTGCGCAGGGCGCCGTCCCGCGCCTGGTGGCGCCACGTATTGGACCGGTGACCACCCTGGAAGGCGACACCCTGGAGGCGGACGCTTCCCTGGAAAATGAACCCGGCTTCCTGTTTGACGCCCTGGTACTGCCTGACGGCGAGCAGGCCGTGGCGGCGCTGGCCAGGGACGGTCACACCATGGAGTTCATCCGTGACCAGTACCGCCATGGCAAATCCCTGCTGGTGCTGGGCGCCTCGCGCGCCCTGATCGACAAGGCAGGCCTGCCCGCCACCTTGCCGGGTGGCAAGGCCGACCCCGGCCTGTTGATGGCCAAGGCCGGCAACGTAGCCGGCGCGATCGAGGCGTTCATCGCCGCAGTGGCCGGACCCCGGCATGCAGAAAGGGAAACTGATCCGCCCGCGGTCTGAAACCCGGGGCAGAAATGAAAAAGCAGCTCAAGAGCTGCTTTTTTTTGCGATGGCAGACGCTCCGGCCTGCCCCGCTGATCACTCGACCTTGGCCTTTTCGCGCAGCCCTTGCTGGAAGGCGCCGAGTTTTTGCTGCTGCATCTGCTGCGCGATCTGCGGCTTGAGTTCCTCGAACGGTGGCAACTGGGCGGTGCGGATGTCGTCCACGCGGATCACGTGGTAACCGAACTGGGTTTTCACCGGCACGTCGGTCAGCTGGCCCTTGTTCATCTTGGTCATCGCTTCGGCAAACTCGGGCACATAGCTGCTCGGGTTGGCCCAGTCCAGGTCGCCGCCGTTGGCGCCGGAGCCGGCGTCTTTGGAAGACTTCTTGGCGATGTCTTCAAACTTGCCGCCTTTTTTCAGACTGGCAATGATGGCCTTGGCTTCGTCTTCCTTTTCCACCAGGATGTGGCGCGCCTTGTATTCCTTGCCGCCGTTGGCTGCAACGAACTTGTCGTACTCGCCCTTGAGATCGGCATCGGTCACCGGGTTTTTCTTCTGGAAATCGGCGAACAACTCGCGGATCAGAATGGCCTGGCGGGCCAGTTCCATCTGCGTCTTGAAGTCGTTGCTGGCCGACAGGCCGAGTTTCTCGGCTTCCTGCATGAACACTTCGCGGGCGATGACTTCTTCCTTGATCTGGCCCTGCATTTCGGGGGTGACCGGACGGCCGGAGCGCGCCAGCTGCTGCGCCAGCGCGTCAACGCGGGCCTTGGGCACGGCCTTGCCGTTGACGATGGCAATGTTCTGGGCAAAGGCACCCGATGCGCCCAGCGCCATCAGGCCGGTGAGGGCGCCTGCCAGTAAGACTTGCTTTTTCATGGGGTTTCCTTGGGTAGTCGTTGATGGAGGAACGGCGCCGCTCTGGGCGTAGGCCGAAAATCAGGGGGGTGGAAGGATTTCAATGGCCAGCGCGTGCAGGCCCTGATCAATGAAATTTTGCAGTGCATCATACACAAGCCGGTGGCACGCGACGCGGCTCTTGCCCGCAAAGGCGGGGCTCGCAATCCGCACGCGAAAATGGCTGCCGAAACCCTGGGCATTGGCGCCTGCGTGGCCGGCATGCGCCGCGCTTTCGTCGATCACTTCCAGCAGGCTCGGGCTCAGGCGCTGGCGCAGCTGTTCCTCGATCCGGGCCGCGTGGACGGGCAGGGCGGTGGTGGGGGCCGCGGGCATCATGGTTCGGTCTTGACGTGTTTGTTCAGGAAAACAGCCTGCGCCAGCACAAAAACCAGCATCAGGCCCAGGCCGCCGAACAGCTTGAAGTTGACCCAGGTGGCCGTCGGGAAGTTGAACGCCACCCACAGGTTGAGCACACCCATGACCGCGAAAAACGCGATCCAGCTGTAGTTGACCTTGCGCCAGATCGCGTCGGGCAGGGCCATCTGCGCGCCCATCAGCGACTGGATGCCGTTTTTGCCGAACACCAGCTGCCCGACCAGCAGCGCGCCGCCCATGACCCAGTAGAGCACGGTGGGCTTCCACTTGATGAAGCTTTCACTGTGGAAATAAATCGTGGCACCGCCGAGCATGGTCACCAGCCCCAGGCTGACCCAGAGCATGGTGTCTATCTTGCGGCCGCGCGCCACCAGCCAGAGGATCTGCCCCAGGGTGGCCAGGATCACCACCACCGTCGCCAGCAGCACCGGCGCCTCGGCGATTCCCACCACGCCACCGGAGACCATGAAGCCGAGCCAGTCGGTCGCCGTCTGGGCCGACCACGCGGTGTTGGCCTCGGCGTACTTGAACATGCCGAAGAAAAGAACAATGGGCAGGAAATCGAACAGAATTTTCATGGGTTGATTATCGGTGGCAAAAAGGATGGCAAGAGCAGGCGTCACTTCGTTGCGTGCCGCTTTTTCAAGCAGGGGCCGCGGGACTGGTTTCGCCAGACCGCAGGCGCAGCGGCCTCCCAGGGGGGCAGGGAGCTACACGCAGTGAGCGACCGTGGGGGCTGTTTTTCCGCAGGGCCGCCCCAAGGAAAAATGCGCCCCCGTGGGGGGGCAGCGCAGTACGCGAAGCGACAAGCGTGGGGGCTGATCACTTTTTCTTGAAATCCAGCGAGGCGGAGTTCATGCAGTAGCGCAGGCCGGTGGGTGTGGGCCCATCCGGGAACACATGGCCCAGGTGGGCGCCGCAGTTGGCGCAGACGGTTTCTGTGCGTGTCATGCCGTAGGCGCGGTCCACATGTTCTTCAATCGCGCCCTCCCGGACCTCTTGCGAAAAACTGGGCCAGCCGCAGCCTGCGTCAAACTTGGACGAAGCGTCGAACAGTTCGGCGTCGCAGCAGATGCAGCGGTAAGTGCCCGGTGCAAAATTCTTGTCGTACTTGCCGGTGAAGGCGCGTTCGGTGGCCGCCTGGCGCGTCACCTGGAAAGCGCCGGGTTCGGCCCCTTTCTCGGCGAGCAGGGCTTTCCACTCGGCATCGGTTTTCTGGATTTTCGGGGGCATGGCTTTACCTTTGGAAATGACTTCTTGAGTCTGCTTACGAACTGCAGCTGATTTCGATGGAGGCCGCCCAGTCGGGCGGAAAACCGGCATGGCTGTCATGGTCCGGGTGTTCTTCAAATGGGGCCTGCAGCAGGGTCAGCAAGGTGTTGACCCCTGAAAAATCTTTTAGTTTCGCGGCCTGGATCGCCTGTTCGCCGATATGGTTGCGCAACACATACTTCGGATTGTTCTTCAGCATCAAATCGGCCGCCAGCCCAGTATCTGCGTACGCCAGGCGCTCCGAATACTGTAGCGCCCAGGCATCGAAGGCGGCCCGGTCCAGAATCAGGTCGCGTACCGCTTCACGCCCCTGCGGCGTGCCGAAATGGCACAGGCGGCGCCAGAAGATGGTGTAGTCCACCTTGTCCGCGGCCAGCAGCTTGAAGGCGGCTTCGATCAGGGCCTTGTCTTCCGGGCGGGCATCCGGCAGGCCCAGCTTGGCGCGCATGCGGGCCTCCAGCGCGTCGGGAAACACGGTCTTGTAGGACTCCAGCGCGGCCAGCGCCTGGTCCTGCACCTCGATCAGCGGCAACAGGGCCTGCCCCAGGCAAAACAGGTTCCAGTAGGCAATGTTGGGCTGCTTGTTGTAGGCGTAGCGGCCCTGGGTGTCCGAGTGGTTGCAGACGTGGCCGGGGTCAAACGCATCGAGAAACTGGAAAGGGCCGTAATCGATGGTCAGGCCCAGGATGCTCATGTTGTCGGTGTTCATCACGCCGTGGCAAAAGCCGGTGGCCTGCCAGGCCGCCATCAGGCGGGCGGTGCGTTCGCTGACGGCCTGGAGCAAGGCGGCATAAGGCTGGCTGCTCTCGCGGCAGGCGGGATAAAAGTGGTCGATCACGAAATCGGCCAGCACCTTGAGCTGCGCGTGTTGGTCGCTGTAGCTGAAATGCTCGAAGTGCCCGAAGCGGATGAAACTCGGCGAGGTGCGTGTCACCACGGCAGCCGTTTCGATCTCCTCCCGGCGGATCCTGGCATCAGACCCGGTGACACACAGGGCGCGCGTGGTCGGGATGCCCAGGCCATGCATGGCCTCGGAGCAGAGGTATTCGCGGATCGAGCTGCGCAGCACGGCGCGGCCATCACCCATGCGGGAGTAAGGCGTCATGCCGGCGCCCTTGAGCTGCACTTCCTGCGGCCCGCCCGGGGTGGCCAGCTCGCCCAGCAGGATGGCGCGGCCGTCACCGAGCTGGCCGGCCCACTGGCCGAACTGGTGGCCGCTGTAGACGCTGGCCAGCGGCTGCAAGCCCTGGGCTAGCTGGTTGCCGGTGAACAGCGCCAGCGCTTCCTGCGATTCAAACCAGGCATGGTCCAGACCCAACTCGCGGGCCAGGGCCTGGTTGCGGCTGACCCAATACGGTGCGGGCAGGGGGCTGGGAAGGCGGTCGGTGTAAAAATCCGTGCCCAGACGGGCAAAGCGGTTGGCCCATTTCAGGCCTGGGATCGCAGCAAGCGGCTCGCCGATGACAGAGTTCATGCGGTCATTGTCCTATGCGGCCCGCAGCCCTGTGCCGGTGGGGTTAAGCCGTTTTGGCCAGCCGGGGCCGCGGAACCGGCTTCGCCGGGCCGCAGGCGCAGTGCCCCCTCGGGGGGCAGCGCAGTACGCGAAGCGACAAGCGTGGGGGCCCTATCCTCCCTCGGGCCGGACGGCATACGCGGCCAGGGCCTGTTCATCGAGCATGGCGACACGGCCAAACTCCAGCGACACCAGGCCTTCCTGCTCCAGCGTCTTGAGGGCGCGGTTGACCGTCTGCCGCGACAGCCCGGCCAGGTGGCCGAGTTCTTCCTGCGACAGCACCAGCCGGCGCCGGCCCTGCCAGAACACGCGGGTCAGGTACAGGGCCACACGCTGCTCGGGGGAGCGCAGGCGCTCCGCCTCGATGATGGTCATGGCCTGGCCCAGGCGCCGGTTCAGGTGCGCCACCAGAAAGTGGTTGAAGGGCAGGCTGTGGGCCAGCAATTCATCGAACTGGGCGCGCGGCAGGCACAGCAGCAAAGTGTCGCGCAGGGCAATCACGTCATAACGGCGCGGCTCGGTTTTCAGGACCGAGCCCTCGCCAAACCACTCGCCGTCCGGCACCCCGAGAAAAGCCGACACCCGACCGGTGCAGGAGGTGCTTTGCAGCTTGACCAGCCCCGACAGCACGGCATACCAGCCCTTGACCGGCGAACCCGCCGCCAGCATGACCTCGCCTTTGCGGCCCGACAGCGTGAGGGTGCGCTCCAGCAGTCGGGTCTGGGTGTCGGCAGGGAGGGCGGCAAACCACGGCTGGCTGCGCAAAAAGCGGTGGTGCGGGAAAACGGCTTCTTCAAGGGACATGGAACGATTGTCTCCGCAGCCGCGGGGCACGACCTGGCCGGTTTGGAATGTCCGAGCGCCACGGGGAGTGGCATGGGGTTTGTACCTACAAACTGTCGGAGCAACGACATCTCTTGCCGGCACCGGACGCAGCGGCGCACAGTGCGGCATGGTGGTTCGCGTGGCGGGCCCGGCACCTGGCCGACCGTGATGCACGTCAAGAAAAACAAAGACACCGTCCCTGCGCTGTCGCCAAGGTGCTGATTGAGGCGCTGGTGGGTCCAGAACTCGCTTCACGGGCGTTACCATGCGCTTACCAGGCTGCCGAACGGCACAGAATTTTTAGCGGACAAGAAAGGAAACAAAACCATGTTGGGTTTGATGCAAAACCAGCCACTGCTGATTTCATCGCTGATCGATTTTGCGGAGCGCCATCACGGCGATGCAGAGATTGTTTCGCGCCGTGTGGAAGGCGACATTCACCGCTACACCTACCGGGATGTGGCGCGCCGCTCGCGCCAGGTGGCCGGCGCGCTGGATGCGCTCAAGCTGCAGTTCAGCGACCGGGTCGCCACGCTGGCATGGAACGGCTACCGCCACCTTGAGCTGTATTTCGGCGTCAGCGGCTCCGGCCGTGTGCTGCACACGCTGAACCCGCGCCTGCACCCTGACCTGGTCGCCTGGATCGCCAACCACGCCGAGGACCAGGTGCTGTGTTTTGACATGTCCTTCCTCCCGCTGGTCCAGGCCTTCCATGCGAAGTGCACGACCATCAAGCATTACATCGCGCTGTGTGATGCGGACAAGCTGCCCGCGGACAGCGGCATCCCCAATCTGAGCAGCTACGAAGCCTGGATCGCCCCGCACCCGACCGACTACCGCTGGCCCAGTTTTGACGAGAACTCGGCCTCGAGCATGTGTTACACCAGCGGCACCACGGGCAACCCGAAAGCGGCGCTGTACAGCCACCGCTCGACCATCCTGCATGCCTACGCCGCGGCGCTGCCCGACGTGATGTGCCTGAGCGCACGCGATTCCATCCTGCCCGTGGTGCCCATGTTCCACGTCAACGCCTGGGGCATTCCGTACTCGGCCGCGCTGACTGGCGCCAAGCTGGTGTTTCCCGGTCCGGCACTGGACGGCAAGTCGATTTATGAACTGATCGAAGCCGAGAAGGTGTCCTATGCCGCCGGCGTGCCCACCGTTTGGCAGATGATGCTGGGCCACATGAAGCCCGCCGGCCTCAAATTCTCCACGCTCAAGCGCACGGTCATTGGCGGCTCGGCCTGTCCCCCCGCGATGATCCACGCCTTCCAGGAGGACTACGGCGTCGAGGTGCTGCACGCCTGGGGCATGACCGAGATGTCGCCGCTGGGCACGCTGTGTACGCTGAAGAACAAGCACCTGAGCATGTCCAAGGACGAGCAGATGAAGATCCGGCTCAAGCAGGGGCGGGCGATCTACGGTGTGGACATGAAAATTGTCGACCCCGAAGGCAAGGAAATCGTCTGGGACGGCAAGGCATTCGGCGACCTGCATGTCAAGGGCCCCTGGATCATTGCCGAGTACTTCAAGGGCGAGGGCGGCAATCCGCTGATCGACGGCTGGTTCCCGACCGGCGACGTCGCCACCATCGACCCCGATGGCTACATGCAGATCACCGACCGCAGCAAGGACGTGATCAAGTCGGGCGGCGAGTGGATCAGCTCCATCGACATTGAAAACATCGCCGTGGCGCATCCCGCCGTGGCCATGGCGGCCTGCATTGGCGTGAGGCATCCCAAGTGGGACGAGCGACCCATCATCGCGGTGGTGAAAAAGCCGGGCGCCGAAGTCACCCGCGAGGAATTGCTCAGTTTCTACGAAGGCAAGACGGCCAAGTGGCAGATTCCCGACGACGTCGTGTTTGTCGATGCGATTCCCCTGGGCGCGACCGGAAAAATGCTCAAGACACGCCTGCGCGAGCAGCTCAAGGACTACACCTTGCCCGGCGTGTGATGCCAGCCTTGCCGTGGCCGGCAACGGGCCGGGCAGCGCGGTTCATTCCGCGCTGCGGAATGCCCGGATTTTTCTGCCACGGTACTTTGTCACCTGCGCGATAGCCAGGCCGGTTTTTACGGGCAATCCCCTACGCTGCAGCGCACAAAAACTTGTACTCTGCCCTTATCAGTTAACAAGGAGACATTTGATGAAATTGACCATGAAAATTGTTGCAGCGACGGCCATGATGATGGCTGCCGGTGTGTCCTTCGCCCAAAAGGGCGAGACCGTCAAGATGGTCCGAATTGACCCTCTGACCGGGTTGCTGGGACCGGTGGGCGTCAGCCAGATCAAGGGCTACCAGTTCTTTGCCGAAAAATTCAGCGGCGCCGGCAACCCGGCTGGCGTGAAGTTTGAAATCACCCCCATCGACAACAAACTCAGCCCCGCAGAAAGCCTGAACGCGCTGAAAGCCGCCATCGACCAGGGCGCGCGCTACATCATTCAGGGCAACGGCTCTTCGGTGGCGGTGGCCCTGTCAGATGCCATCACCAAACACAATGAACGCAATCCCGGCAAGGAAGTGCTGTACCTCAATGACTCGGCGGTGGACCCGGACCTGACCAACAGCAAGTGCAGCTACTGGCACTTCCGGTTTGATGCCGACACGTCGATGAAAATGGAAGCCATGTCCAGCTTCATGGTGGACCAGAAGGACATCAAAAAAGTCTACCTGCTGAACCAGAATTACTCCCACGGTCACCAGGTCGCCAAATACGCCAAGGAATCCCTGGCGCGCAAGCGTCCTGATATCCAGATCGTGGGCGAAGACCTGCATCCGCTGGCACAGACGCGCGACTTCGCACCGTACATCGCCAAGATCAAGGCCTCGGGCGCCGACACCGTGATCACCGGCAACTGGGGTTCCGACCTGTCCCTGCTGATCAAGGCCGCCAACGAAAACGGCTACACCGGCAAGTTCTTCACCTACTACGCTGGCGTCACGGGCACCCCCACAGCGTTGGGCACCAATGGTGCCGGCCGCGTCTACCAGATCGCCTACAACCACTACAACATGGGTGGGCAGATGGACAAATGGATGAAGGAGTTCAACGCCAAGTACAACGACGACTTCTACACCGGCTCCACCATCCGCATCTATGAAATGCTGGGCGCGGCCATGGCCAAGGCCAAATCCACCGATCCGGTGAAAGTGGCTGCCGCGATGGAGGGCCTGAAGGTCAAGAGCTTCAACGGTGAAGTCGAAATGCGCAAGACCGACCACCAGTTGCAGCAACCGCTGTACATGTCGGTCTGGCAGAAAGCCGACGCCAAGTATCCCTACAGCCCCGAGAAGACCGGCATGACGATGGCTCCGCTGAAGGAATACCCCAACTATGTCTCGAGCACGCCGACCAGCTGCCAGATGAAACGTCCGTAAGCGAGTCATCCTGAACCAGGAGCCCGAGCGGGTCTGCCGTATCGGGCTTTTTTACTTTTTACCGATGAGGAAGGTCGACAGGAATGGAGTTTTTCATCATCTCGATGCTGAACGGGCTGAGCTACGGGCTTTTGCTGTTCATGCTGAGTTCCGGGCTCACGCTGATTTTCAGCATGATGGGCGTCCTGAATTTTGCGCACGCCAGCTTTTACATGCTGGGAGCCTATGTGGGCTACACCGTGGCCCAGTTCGTCGGGTTCTGGCCGGCACTGGTCGCCGCGCCCCTGGTCGTCGGCGCGCTGGGCGCCCTGTTTGAGCGCCAGTTTTTGCGCAAGGTGCACAAGTTCGGGCACGTCCCCGAGTTGCTGATCACCTTCGGCCTGTCTTATGTGATTGTCGAGCTGGTGCAACTGATCTGGGGCCGCATTGCCGTCGAGTTCCACCCGCCCGCAGTACTTCAGGGGCCTGTTTTCACCCTGATCAACGATTCCGTCAAGGGCCTGAGCATGGTCTGGGGCACCGCGCCTGCGGAGCTGTGCAGCGCGGCCGATGCCGCCGTGCGCATCGTCTGCTCGCCGTTTCCCGCGACCCGGGGCTTCATGATGCTGGTCGCCCTGGTGATGCTGGCTTCCGTCTGGCTGCTGCTGACGCGCACCCGCATCGGCATGGTGATCCAGGCCGCGCTGACACATCCGGAAGCGGTGGAGTCCCTCGGCCACAACGTTCCCCGCGTGTTCATGATGGTGTTCGGCGCGGGCTCCGCCCTGGCAGGGCTGGCGGGCGTGATCGGCGGCAGCACCTTCCTCACGGAGCCGGCCATGGCCGCCACCGTGGGCTCCGTCATCTTCGTGGTGGTCGTGGTCGGCGGCATGGGCTCCCTGTCGGGGGCGTTCGTGGCGTCCTTGCTGATCGGCGTCATCCAGACCTTCGCCGTGGCTTTTGACTATTCGCTGGCGACCCTGGCGCAACAGATCGGCTTGCCGCTCAGTGCGGGCGTGGCCGGCAACTCCTACATCAAGCTCACGCTGTCGCAGGTGGCGCCCATCCTTCCCTACCTGTTCCTGGTGCTCATCCTGATCTTCAGGCCCCGCGGCCTGCTGGGCAAGCGGGAGAGCTGATTCATGAAAAACCATTACCAATTTGCGCCGCTCAACATCGGGCGCTGGCTCACATGGGGGCTGTTCGCCCTGGTTCTTGCCGTCGCGCCGCTGATGTTTGGCAGCGGGCTGGCCATGACCGTGCTGTCCCAGATGGGCATTGCCATCATTGCCTGCCTGTCCTACAACATGCTGCTGGGGCAGGGCGGCATGCTGAGTTTCGGCCATGCGGTGTACACCGGCCTGGGCTCGTTTCTGGCCATCCATGCGCTCAACAGCGTCGCCAGCGGCTCCTTGTCGCTGCCGGTATCACTCGTGCCCATGGTGGGCGGACTGGCCGGCGTGGGTTTTGCGGTGCTGTTCGGTTATGTCACCACCCGCAAGTCCGGTACAACCTTTGCCATGATCACGCTGGGCCTGGGTGAACTTGTCTTTGCACTGTCGCTGATGATCCCGGAATTTTTTGGCGGGGAGGGTGGCGTGTCAGGCAACCGGGTGACCGGCACTGCCCGGCTGGGCATCACCTTCGGTCCGCAGATCCAGGTGTATTACCTGATCGCCGCCTACACCTTCGTCGCGGTCGCGGCCATGTTCGCCTTCACCCGAACGCCGCTGGGCCGCATGCTCAATGCCGTGCGCGACAACCCGGAACGCGTGGAGTTCGTGGGCTACGACACCCAGAAGGTCCGCTACATCGCCTTCATCATTGCCGGCTTTTTTGCCGGCATCTCGGGCGGACTGGCCGCGCTCAATTTCGAGATCGTCACCGCGGAAGTGGTCGGCGCCGCACGCTCGGGGGCCTACCTGCTGTTCACCTTCCTGGGCGGCGCCACCTTCTTTTTCGGGCCCATCATTGGGGCCATCCTGATGGTGCTGGCCTTTGTGCTGCTGTCCGAGTTCACCAAGGCCTGGCTGCTTTACCTTGGCCTGATTTTCCTGTTCATGGTCATGTACGCCCCCGGCGGCATTGCCAGCCTGATCATGATGAACCTGCGCGTGGCACTGTATGGCAAGCTCAGGCAACTGTGGGGCAGCTACCTGGCGCTGGCGGTCACCGCGCTGGTCCTGCTGCTGGGCGCCGGCGCCATGATCGAAATGGTCTACCACCTGCAGCTCAATACCACGCTGGGCTCCAAGCTGGAGTTTCTGGGCGTGCCGCTGGACGCCAAGAGCGTCAACAGCTGGTTCGGTGCGGCACTTGTCATGCTGACCGGACTGGGCCTGTTCGAGGTCACGCGCCGGCAGTTCCTGCACGAGTGGGGCGAGATCCAGGAATACATTGAAAAAGAAATCAAGCGCAGGGAGGCACTATGAGCCCCCACGCTCGTCACTTCGTGTACTGCGCTGCCCCCCGGGGGGGCGCTGCGCCTGCTGCCCGGCAAAGCCGGTTCCGCGGCCCCAGTTGGTACAGACGGTACCTTGGCCCCGCCGTGTACGGTGCACTGGCTGGGTGGAAAGCAATATGACCTACGCACTTGAACTCAAAGACCTGCGCAAGAGTTTCGGCAAGACCGAAATCATCCGCGGGGTGAACCTGACCGTGAATGCCGGCGAGCGGATTGGCATCATCGGCCCCAACGGTGCCGGCAAATCCACGCTGTTCAACCTGATCAGCGGGCGCTTTGCGCCCACCAGCGGCGAGGTGTTGCTCAACGGCCAGCGCATTGACGGCAAGAAGCCGTTCGAGATCAACCGGGCCGGCCTGTCGCGCAGCTTCCAGATCACCAACATCTTCCCCAAGCTCAGTGTCTTCGAGAACCTGCGCTGCGGCGTGCTGTGGAGCCTAGGCTACAAATACACCTTCCTGAAGTTCCTGGCCGACCTCGATGACGCGAACCAGCGCGCTGACGAACTCATGCAGATGATCAAGCTCGACAAAAAGCGCGACGTGCTGGCCATCAACCTGACCTACGCGGAGCAGCGCGCGCTGGAGATCGGCATCACCATTGCCGGCGGTGCCAACGTCATCCTGCTCGACGAGCCGACCGCCGGCATGAGCCGCAGCGAAACCAGCCGCTTCATCAGCCTGATCAAGGAGGTCACGACAGGCAAGACCTTGCTCACAGTGGAGCACGACATGGGGGTGGTGTTCGGATTGGCCGACAAGATCGCGGTGGTGGTTTACGGAGAGGTTCTGGCCTTTGACGTGCCCGAAGCGGTACGCGCCAACCCGCGGGTGCAGGAGGCCTACCTGGGCTCTGCCGTGGCCGATTCCCAGGCGGGAGGACACTGAACATGCTCAAAATAGAAAATCTCCACGCCTACTACGGCAAGAGCCATGTTCTGCACGGGGTCCACTTTGAGGTCCAGCCCGGTGAAATCGTCGCCCTGCTGGGCCGCAACGGCTCGGGTCGGTCGACCACGGCCAAGGCCATCATGGGCCTGGTGGAATGCGAAGGCGACATCCAGTGGAAAGGCCAGCGGATCACCGGGCAGAAGGCCTACGAGATAGCGCACCTGGGCATTGGTTATGTGCCGGAAAACCGCGACATCTTCCCGACGCTCACCGTGCACCAGAACCTCATGCTCGGGCAAAAAGGCAAGGGCAAAGGCAGCCGCTGGTCGTTTGAAGACATGTACCAGATGTTTCCGCGCCTGAGGGAAAGGCAGCACACCGAAGCCGGCGTGTTGTCCGGCGGCGAGCAGCAGATGCTCACGCTGTGCCGTGCGCTGATGGGCGACCCGGACCTGATCATCATCGACGAGCCGACCGAGGGGCTGGCGCCCAAGATTGTCGAACTCGTGGGCCAGTACCTGCAGACCCTGAAGGCCAAGGGGATTTCAGTGCTGCTGATTGAGCAGAAGCTGACCATTGCCATGGCGATCTCGGACCGGGCGCTGGTCATGGGCCATGGCAGCATCGTGTTTGAGGGCACGCCGGAAAGCCTGCGCGCCGACGCCTACACCCGCAAGGAGTGGCTGGAAGTCTGAGGCAGACTTTGTCACGGCAGGGACAAGCTCGGCGCCGGCCAGGCTTGCAGTGTCCCGCCAGCCTTCTACAATGACAAATAGAACGGTCGTACTATTTTTGGACGCCCAGCCGTTTGAGAATCACCACCTGATCCCGCCCATGGTCGGGTAACACGCAACAAAGGAAAAGCAAATGACAGCCAAATACGAAGTCCACGGCAGTGTCGCGGTGATCACGCTCGACAACCCCCCGGTCAATGGCCTGGGTCATGCCACCCGCGTGGGCATCACCGACAGCCTGCAAAAAGCCAATGCCGATGCGGCCGTCAAATCCATTGTGCTGACCGGTGCAGGCAAGGCCTTTTCCGGCGGTGCCGACATCAAGGAATTCGGCACGCCGAAAGCACTGGCCGAGCCCAACCTGCTGAGCGTGATCCTCGCGCTTGAGAATTCTCCCAAGCCAGTGGTTGCGGCGGTTCATTCGGTCTGCATGGGCGGTGGGCTGGAGCTCGCGCTGGGCTGCCACTACCGCATTGCAGCGCCTGGCTGCAGCGTGGCACTGCCTGAAGTCAAGCTCGGCCTGATCCCCGGTGCCGGCGGCACGCAGCGGCTGCCGCGCGCGCTCGGCGTCGAGCCGGCCCTGAACATGATTGTCAGCGGCGAGCCGGTCAAGAGCGAACTGCTGGCCCAGATCCCCGGCCAGAAGCTGTTCGACAAGATGGCGGCGTCCGCTGAATCACTGGCCCAGGAAGCGCTGGCCTTTGCCCAGTCCGTGTCCGACACGCGCCCCTTGCCGCTGGTGCGCAACCTGCCCTGCAAACACCCGGGCGGCGACGCCTACTTCCAGTTTGCGCGCAACATGGTCAAGGGCATGGCCAAGAATTTTCCGGCCCCCGTCAAGTGCGTGGATGCCGTGGAGGCCGCGACCAAGAAGAAATTCGACGAAGGCATGCTGTTTGAGCGCGAGATCTTCATCAACCTGATGTGGACGCCGGAGAGCAAGGCGTTGCGCCATATTTTCGCGGCCGAGCGCGCTGCGTCCAAAATTCCGGACGTGCCGGAAGACACGCCCAAGCGCGAGATCCAGTCCGTCGCCGTCATTGGCGCCGGCACCATGGGCGGCGGCATTGCCATGAACTTCCTGAACGCCGGCATTCCCGTCAAGATGCTCGAAATGAAGCAGGAGGCGCTGGACAAGGGCATTGCCACCATCCGCAAGAACTACGAAGCCCAGGTCAAGAAGGGCAAGCTCAAGCAGGACAAGTACGAGCAGCGCATGGGCCTGCTCAGCACCACGCTGAGCTACGATGAGCTCAAGGATACCGATATGGTGATCGAGGCCGTGTTCGAGGAAATGGGTGTCAAGGAAAAAGTGTTCAAGGAACTCGACCGCGTGATGAAACCGGGCGCTATCCTGGCCTCCAACACCTCGACGCTGGATGTCAACAAAATCGCGGCCTTCACCAAGCGTCCCCAGGACGTGGTCGGCATGCATTTCTTCAGCCCGGCCAATGTGATGAAGCTGCTCGAAGTCGTGCGCGGGGAAAAAACCGCCAAGGACGTGCTGGCCACGGTGATGGCCGTCAGCAAAAAAATCAAGAAAACCGCCGTCGTGTCCGGCGTCTGCGATGGCTTCATCGGCAACCGCATGATCGAGCAGTACGGCCGCCAAGGCGGCTTCCTGCTCGACGAGGGCTGCACGCCCGCGCAGGTGGACAAGGCGATGGAAAAATTCGGCATGGCCATGGGCCCGTTCCGCATGGGCGACCTGGCCGGCAACGACATCGGCTGGGCCATCCGCAAGCGCCGCTACCAGGAAAAGCCGGACATGAAGTACAGCAAGACTGCGGATCTGCTGTGCGAGAAGGGCCGCTTCGGCCAGAAGACCGGTGCCGGCTGGTACGACTACGTGCCCGGCAAACGCGACGCGATTCCAAACGCCGAGGTGGTCAAGATGATTGAAGACCACCGCGCATCGCTGGGCATCACACCACGCAAGATCTCCGACGAGGAAATCGTCCAGCGCCTGGTTTACGCGCTGGTCAACGAAGGCGCGCACATTCTGGAAGAGGGCATTGCGTCCAAAGCCAGCGACATCGACATGGTCTACCTCATGGGTTACGGTTTCCCGATCTACCGCGGCGGCCCCATGAATTACGCCGACCAGGTGGGCCTGTTCAATGTGGTGCAGAGCATGAAGCGTTTTGCCCAGAACCCGCTGGACGACGCCAAGTTCTGGCAACCGGCGCCCTTGCTTGCCAAGCTGGCCGCCGAAGGCAAGACGTTCAATTAATTTCCGGAGATTTTCATGACTTCAGCTGTAATCGTTTCCACCGCCCGCACCCCCCTGGCCAAAAGCTGGAAGGGCTCTTTCAACATGACCCACGGGGCCACCCTGGGCGGCCACGCGGTCGAACACGCCATCCAGCGCGCCGGCATCGAGGCTGGCGAGGTCGAGGACGTGATCATGGGCTGCGCCAACCCCGAAGGCGCGACCGGCGCCAACATTGCGCGCCAGATCGCGCTGCGCGCCGGGTGCCCCATCACCGTGTCGGGCATGACCGTCAACCGTTTCTGTTCGTCCGGCCTGCAGACCATTGCCCTGGCCGCCCAGCGCATCATTGCCGGCGAAGCCGACATCTATGTGGCCGGTGGCGTTGAAAGCATTTCCTGCGTGCAGCAGGAAATGAACACCCACATGCTGGCCGACCCGTGGCTGGTCAAGAACAAGCCCGAGATCTACTGGAACATGCTGCAGACGGCCGAGCAGGTCGCCAAGCGTTATGGCATCACGCGCGAGCAAATGGACGAATACGGTGCCGCCAGCCAGCAAAAAGCCTCGGCGGCCCTGGCTGCCGGCCTGTTCGACGCCGAAATTGCACCGATCACCGTCACCATGGGTGTGGCCGACGCCGTGATGGGTCTGACCACCAAGCAGGTGACGGTCAGCAAGGACGAAGGCATTCGCGAAGGCACGACCAAGGAAGGCATCAGCGGCATCAAGCCGGCCGTTCCCGGCGGCGTGATTTCGGCCGGCAATGCCAGCCAGTTCTCCGACGGCGGCGGCGCTGTCGTGGTGATGGATGAAAAAGTGGCCGAGAAAAAAGGCCTGGCGCCGCTGGGCCGCTTCCTCGGTTTTGCGGTCGCCGGCTGCGAGCCTGACGAAATGGGCATCGGCCCCGTGTACGCCATCCCCAAGGTGCTGGCCCGCCTGGGCCTGAAGGTCAGCGACATCGACCTGTGGGAACTCAACGAAGCCTTTGCGGTGCAGGTCATTTACTGCCGCGACAAGCTGGGCATTCCGATGGACAAGCTCAATGTCAACGGCGGTGCGATTGCCGTGGGCCACCCCTACGGCGTCAGCGGCCAGCGCCTGACCGGCCATGCGCTGATCGAAGGCAAGCGTCGCGGCGCCAAACGTGTCTGCGTGACCATGTGTATTGGCGGCGGCATGGGCGCGGCCGGCATTTTCGAAGTCCTGTAACAGGCATTCACTCGCATGGATGAAACCCTGCTCCTTCAGAAAGGGCAGGCGTTTCTGGCCCTGCAGCCTTTCAGCGTGTTGATAGGCGCCGAGCTGCATGCCTTGTCCCTGGGCCGGTGCGAGCTGCAGGTGCCCATCACGCCGAACATCCTCCAGCAGAACGGTTTTGTGCATGGCGGGGTGGTCAGTTACGCGGCCGACAATGCGCTGACCTATGCCGGCGGCACGGCCCTGGACTGGGCCGTCGTCACCTCCGAATTCAAGATCAACTACCTGCGGCCCGCGGTCGGCGAGCGCCTGATTGCGCGCGCCGAAGCCGTGCATGCCGGCAAATCGCAGGCGGTGTGCCGCTGCGACGTGTTTGTCCTGGTGGACGGCCAGGAAAAACTCTGCGCCGTGGCCCAGGGCACCATCGTCCGGCTGCCGGGCAAAAGCAGCGCCACCTGAACTTCCTCCAGATCGGATCCCCATGAGCCTGAGACCCACCCTTGATTTCCTGCTCTACCAGTGGCTGGCCGCCGAGTCGCTGAACCAGCGCGAGCGTTTTGCCGATCATTCGCGCGAGACCTTCGACGCGGTGTTCGACACCTGCGAACGCATCGCGCGTGAAAAATTTGCGCCTTTCAACCGGCTGGTTGATACCCAGGAGCCGCAGTTCGACGGCGAAAAAGTGATCCTGCCGCAGGCCACGCACGAGGCGCACAAGGCCTACGCCGGCTCCGGCATGCTCAGCGCCGCGCAGGACTACGACGAAGGCGGCATGCAGCTGCCTTACACCATCGAGGCCGCGGCCAACTGTTTTTTCGCCATGGCCTCGGTCAGCATAGGCTCCAGCCTGCTGACCAAGGGCAATGCCAACCTGCTGCTGGTGCACGGCACCGAAGCGCAGAAAGAGGTGTTCGCGCGCAACGAGTTTGCCGGGCGTTTTTCCGGCACCATGTGCCTGTCCGAGCCGCAGGCCGGTTCCTCGCTGAGCGACATCACGACACGCGCCGTGCCGGACGGCGACGACTTCGAAGCCGAGCCGCTGGGCCCGCGCTACAGGCTCAAGGGCAACAAGATGTGGATCTCGGCCGGCGAGCACGAGCTCACCGAAAACATCATTCACCTGGTGCTGGCAAAAATTCCCGGGCCGGACGGCAAACTGATCCCCGGCACGCGCGGCATCTCGCTGTTCATCGTGCCCAAGAAAATGGTGGGCACGGATGGCCAGCTGACCGGCGAACGCAATGACGTGGCACTGGCTGGCCTGAACCACAAGCTCGGCTGGCGCGGCACGACCAACACGCTGCTCAATTTCGGCGAGGGCAAGTACCCGGTCCCTTCGACAGGCTCAGGACGACCGGTGGCCGGTGCCGTGGGTTACCTGGTCGGCAAGCCGCACGAAGGCCTGCGCTGCATGTTCCACATGATGAACGAGGCCCGCATCGGCGTGGGCACGGCGGCCGTCATGCTGGGCATGGCCGGGTACTACGCCTCGCTCGACTACGCGAAGAACCGGCCGCAGGGCAGGCCGGTCGGACCGGCGGGCAAGGATTCGGCCCAGCCGCAGGTGCGCATCATCGAACACGCCGATGTCAAACGCATGCTGCTGGCGCAAAAAGCCTACTGCGAAGGCGCGCTGGCGCTGGAGCTGTACTGCGCCCGCCTGGTGGACGAGCAGCACACGGCCGAGGCCGGTCCGGCGGACGATGCCCGCCTGCTGCTGGAGGTGCTGACGCCGATTGCCAAGAGCTGGCCCAGCGAATGGTGCCTGGAGGCGAACTCGCTGGCGATCCAGATCCACGGCGGCTACGGCTACACGCGCGACTTCCCGGTCGAGCAGTACTGGCGCGACAACCGCCTGAACATGATCCACGAGGGCACCCACGGCATCCAGGCCACCGACCTGCTGGGCCGCAAGGTGCTGATGGAGGGCGGCAAGGGCCTGCAGCTGCTGGCGGCGCGCATCCACAGCACGATGGAGCGGGCGAGCCAGGTGCCGGAACTCGCGGACTATGCCAAGGCGCTGGGCCAGGCGCTGCAGCAGGTCGGGGCGACCACCCAGGCCGCCTGGGCCACCGGCAACCCGCAGGATGCGCTGGCCAATGCCGTGCCCTACATGCAGGGCTTCGGCCATACCGTGCTGGCCTGGATCTGGCTGGACGTGGCGCTGGCCGCGCTGCAGGCCGATGCTACAAAATCAATAGCAGTTACCGCCGGTAAATTGGGCGCGGTCCGCTACTTTTATCACTACGAATTGCCTAAAATCGACGCTTGGCTCCAGGTGGTCGCAGCCCGCGATCTGACCTGCGCCGACTTGCCGGAGGAGGCGTTCTGATGGGTTTTTTCAAGGAATCAGGGAGTACCACGTCGAGCAAGTTGATTGCCCGGCTGCAGCAGCTGATCTGGATCCTGATCTACGGCGGGCTGCTCACGCTGGTGCTGGGCCTGTCGGTGCAGCGCATGGATGACGCCCTCGGCTGGTCCATGGTGGTCGGCGGCAGCGTCGTGGCGGCCATCGGGTTTGTGCTGATCTACGTGCGTTCCCGCCTCACCAGCAGCGACTGACCCGTCCGCCCTGCGACAGCCGGCAGGCGCACTTTGCGCGACACTCGTTCCCACCTTTCCCAACAACAAGGAGCCCCCTCATGACCCGTACCATCCAGCAGCTGTTCGACCTCACCGGCAAGACCGCCCTCGTCACCGGCGGTTCGCGCGGCCTGGGCCTGCAGCTGGCGCAGGCGCTCGGCGAAGCCGGCGCCAAAATCATGTTGAGCTCGCGCAAGGCCGAAGACCTGCAGGAGTCTGCGGCCGAACTCAAGGCCGCCGGCATCGACGTCGACTGGATCGCTGCCGATTGCTCCAGGGAAGCGGACATCCGCGCGCTGGCCGATGAAACCATCCAGCGCTTCGGCCACGTGGACATCCTCGTCAACAATGCGGGCGCCGCCTGGGGTGCACCGGCCGAAGACCACCCGGTCGAAGCCTGGGACAAGGTCATGAACCTGAACATCCGCGGCTACTTCATCCTGAGCCAGCACATCGCCAAACACAGCATGATCGCGCGCCGCTCCGGCCGCATCATCAACGTGGCCTCCATCGCCGGCCTGGGCGGCAACCCGCCCGAGATGACCACGGTGGCCTACAACACCTCCAAGGGCGCGGTGATCAACTTCACGCGCGCGCTGGGCTGCGAATGGGGCAAGTACAACATCACCGTCAACGCCATCTGCCCGGGTTTTTTCCCGAGCAAGATGACCATGGGCACGCTCAAGGCCCTGGGCGAGGAAAAACTGGCCGCCCACGCGCCGCTGCAGCGACTGGGCGACGACGAAGACCTCAAGGGCCTGTGTGTGCTGTACGCGTCGGACGCCGGCAAACACATCACCGCGCAGTGGCTGGCAGTGGACGGCGGCGTGTCTGCAGTCACCGGTGGCTAGAAATGAAGCCCCCACGTTCGCTCGCTTCGCGTAGCTCTCTGCCCCCCGAGGGGGTGCTGCGCCTGCGGCCCGGCAAAGCCGGTTCCGCGGCCCCGGCTGGTCAGGGGAGAGCCCCCGCCCTCATCGCTTTGCGTGCTGCTCTGCCCCCACTGGCGATATGTCTATGAGCTTCGGCGTCGACATTCCCTTTGTCAACCACCTCGGTTTCGAGCTCGTGCTGTTCGAAGGCGGGGCGTCGCAGATCGACTACACGCCCCTGGCCGAGCACCTGAACTCGTTCCATGTCACCCACGGGGGCGCACTGATGACGCTGCAGGACGTGGTCATGGCGACGGCGGCGCGCAGCGTGCAGCCAGACATGGGCGTGGTCACCATCGAGATGAAAACCAGCTTCATGCGCCCGGCGCCCGGTGACGGCAGCAAGCTGACGGCCAAGGGCCGGCTGATCCACCGCACCGCAACCATGGCCTTCACCGAAGGCTCGGTGTACGACGACCAGGGCCGGATTTGCTCGCATGCCACCGGCACCTTCAAGTACGTCAAACGCCTGGCCGTGGGCTCAAAAGGGGTAAACGCCCTCCAGACCGTCATTTCGACGGATTAGTGGGCAGAACGTATTTTTACAAGACAAATCGTGCTCCAGCCCTTATTGCGCTTGCTTCAGCAGCTCTTAAATCAATAGCAATCCACATTCCCCCAGGAGACACCGCATGCCAGTCAATCAGCAAATCCTTCTCGACAACCGTCCCAGCGGCGAAGCCGTCGCCAGCAACTTCAAGCTGGTCAGCAGCGACACGCCCGCGCTGGCGGACGGCCAGGTGCTGGTGCGCCACCACTACCTGAGCCTGGACCCCTACATGCGCGGCCGCATGAACGACGCCAAGAGTTATGCCCAGCCGCAGGCGCTGGGCCAGGTCATGGGCGGCGGCACGGCCGGCGAGGTGGTCGAGTCGAAAAACCCCAAGTTCGCCGTCGGTGACAAGGTGGTCGGCATGGGCGGCTGGCAGGAGTACAGCGTGGTCGATGCGACCCAGCCCGGCGCCCTGCGCAAGGTCGACACCACCCATGTGCCGCTGTCGCATTACCTGGGTGCCGTGGGCATGCCGGGCGTCACCGCCTGGTACGGTCTGGTGAAAATTATTGAACCCAAAGCCGGCGAGACCGTGGTGGTCAGCGCCGCCACCGGCGCCGTGGGCAGTGCCTTCGGCGCTTTGGCCAAGGCGCGCGGCTGCCGCGCGGTCGGCATTGCCGGCGGACCGGACAAATGCAAATACGCGGTGGAAGAACTCGGCTTTGACGCCTGCATCGACTACAAGCAGCACAAGGACGCGGCGTCGCTGTCGAAAGCGCTCAAGGAAGCCTGCCCCGACGGCATCGACGGCTACTTCGAAAACGTCGGTGGCATGGTCCTGGACGCCGTGCTCTCACGCATGAACGCCTTCGGCCGCATCGCGCTGTGCGGCATGATCGCCGGTTATGACGGTCAGCCGCTGCCCATGACTTACCCGCAACTGATTTTGACCAATCGCCTGAAAATCCAGGGCTTCATCGTCAGCGAACACATGGAAATCTGGCCCGAGGCCCTGAAGGAACTCGGCACCCTGGTCGCCACCGGCAAGCTCAAGCCGCGCGAAACCATTGCGCAGGGCATTGCGGCTGCGCCGGAATCCTTCCTGGGTTTGCTTAAAGGCAAAAACTTTGGCAAACAACTGGTCAAACTGATTTAGGTATGTGGCCCCCACGGTCGCGCACTGCGTGTCGCTTCCTGCCCCCCGAGGGGGCCGCTGCGCCTGCGGCCCGGCAAAGCCGGTTCCGCGGCCCCGGCTGGCGTGAAGAGTTCCCGCGTTCGCGCATTGCGATCAAGTCATGGTGAAAGGGAAAACGATGGAAACGACCCATGAAGTCTTCAACCAGCCCGAGCCGCTGGCCGACTACAACCTGTTCGACACCAACCAGGGCCTGCGCGACGCGTTGAAGTTCAATGCGCCGCAGCTGGCCACGGCGGAACTGAGTGCGCTGGGGGCAAGCCTTGGCAGCACCGCCATGCAGACCCATGCGCGGCTGGCCAACACCCACACGCCGCAGCTGCACAGCCATGACCGCTTCGGCCGGCGGGTGGACCAAGTGGAGTTCCACCCGAGTTATCACGTGCTCATGGATGCCGCAACCAGGGCCGGATTGCACGGCACGCCGTGGAACGGCGAAGGGCCATCGCCGCACGTGCGCAGGGCTGCCGGTTTCATGCTGTTCACCGAGCTGGAACCCTCCATCCTGTGCCCGATCTCCATGACTTACGCGGTCACGCCGGCGCTGCGCAGCAACGCCGCCATCCACGCCGACTGGGCGCCCCGGCTCACCAGCCGCGCCTACGATCCGGCACTCAAGCAGTTCTCGGAAAAAACCGGTGTGACCATGGGCATGGGCATGACCGAGAAGCAGGGCGGCTCCGACGTGCGCGCCAACACGACGCAGGCGGTGCCCGATGGCAGCGACGGTTGGGGCCGGCGCTTTCGCCTGACCGGCCACAAATGGTTCTTCTCGGCGCCCATGTGCGACGCCTTCCTGGTGCTGGCGCAGGCGCCCGCGGGCTTGAGCTGCTTCTTCATTCCGCGCGTTCTTCCGGACAAGAGCCTCAACGCGATCCGTATCCAGCGCCTGAAAGACAAACTCGGCAACAAGGCCAACGCAAGCTCCGAAGTCGAGTTCGACAGCGCCACCGCCTGGCTGGTCGGCGAGGAAGGCCGCGGCGTGCCGCAAATCCTCGAGATGGGCACCATGACGCGACTGGACTGCGCACTCGGCACCAGCGGCCTGATGCGCCAGGCGCTCAGCATTGCGCTCAACCATTGCGCCCAGCGCGAGGCCTTCGGCCGGCCGCTGATCGTCCAGCCGCTGATGCGCAACGTGCTGGCCGACCTGGCGCTCGAATCCGAAGCAGCCACCGCGCTGGCCATCCGGCTGGCCCGGGCCTTTGACCACAGTGCCGACCCGCACGAGCAGGCGATGGCGCGCCTGCTCACGCCGGTCGCCAAGTTCTGGATCTGCAAACGCGGCAGTCACTTTGCGCAGGAAGCCATGGAGTGCCTGGGCGGCAATGGGTATGTGGAGGAGGGTGGCGAAGGCATCATGGCCCGCATCTACCGCGAGATGCCGCTCAACTCGATCTGGGAGGGCGCCGGCAACATCATGGCGCTGGACCTGCTGCGCGCCTTGCGCAAGGCCGATGCGCCCGCCGCGCTGGCGCAGGAACTGGCACCCGCCCAAGGTGCACACCCGGCGCTGGACCGGCTGGCCGCGGCCTTGCCAACCCGTGTCGAGGAGATGGCCACAGAAATCGAAGCCCGGCGGCTGGCGCAAGACGTGGCGCTGGCCGTGCAGGCCGCGCTGCTCTACCAGAGCGCACCCGCGGCCGTGTTCGAGGCTTTCTGCGACTCACGGCTGGGCGGCGACTGGGGCCAGGCTTTCGGCACCCTGGGCGCCGATGTGGACTTCGACGCCCTGATCACCCGCGCCATGCCGCGATGAACACGTGTTCTTGTCATTGCGGACTTGATCCGCAATCCCTCCCTGGCACGCCGTCATGGATCCCGGGTCAAGCCCGGGATGACGGTCAACTGGAGCTCCCATGGCCGACCTGATTCTTCACCACTACCCGACCTCGCCGTTTTCCGAGAAGGTCCGACTGATCCTCGGCTACAAGCAGCTGGCCTGGAAGTCGGTGATCATCCCCAGCATCATGCCCAAGCCCGACGTGCTGGCGCTGACCGGTGGCTACCGAAAAACGCCCTTCCTGCAGGTTGGCGCCGACATCTATTGCGACAGCGCGCTGATCGCCGATGTGCTGGAGCACCTGCAGCCCGTGCCATCCCTTTACCCCGAGCCGGGCAAGGGCCTGGCGCGCACGCTGGCGCAGTGGGCCGACAGCACGCTGTTCTGGGCCGCCATGGCCCACAACCTGGGCCCCAAAGGCGCGGCGCACATGTTTGCCGGCGCGCCCTCCGAAGCCGCCAAGGCTTTCGGCGAAGACCGCAAGGCCATGAGTTTCAACATGACGCGGCTGCGCCCGGCCGATGCAGCCGCGGCCTACAAATCGTATTTGCGGCGCCTGTCGGATATGCTCGACGAGCAGCCTTTCCTGCTGGGCCAGGTGCCCTGCATCGCCGATTTTTCCGCCTACCACCCGCTGTGGTTCACCCGGGTGCGCACGCCCGTGGTGGCCGACATCCTGCAGCTCACACCGGCCGTGCTCGACTGGATGGACCGCATGAACGCCATCGGCCACGGCACCATGGAAAAATTCGATGCGGCCCAGGCCATCGCCGCCGCGGCAGCCGCCGACCCCATGCCGGTCGGCCACGGCCTGTTGACTGACAGCACCTTCCAGGACGAACACGGCATCCCTCTAGGCAGCCGCGTCAGCATCACGGCCGAAAGTTTCGGGCCCGAGCCCACCGAAGGTGAGCTGATCGCCGCCACCCGTACGCACTACACCTTGAGCCGCAGCGACGAGAGAGCCGGCACCGTGCATGTGCATTTTCCGCGCATCGGGTATGCAATGAAGGCTGTCGCCCAGGCATGAGCGGGATCGCCTGGCGGGCTGTCCCATTTGCTGCGCTGACCACCCCCGAGCTTTATGAAGTCCTGCAGCTTCGCACGGAGGTTTTCGTGATGGAGCAAGCCGGCATCTATCAGGACATGGACGGTTCCGACCACGAGGCCGTGCATGTTCTTGGCGTATCCGGTGGCCAACTCGTGGCTTATGCACGCTGCTTTCCGGCCGGCGTCAAGTTTGCCGAAGCCAGCATAGGGCGCGTGATCACCCGCGAGATGCTGCGTGGAAGCGGCATGGGTCATGAACTCATGCGGCAGGCCATCGCCTGTGTTTTCGGGCACTGGGGTGCGCAGCCCATACGCATAGGCGCGCAGGCGCGGCTTGAAAAGTTTTATTTACAGCACGGTTTTTTGACTGCGGGCTTGCCTTATATCGAAGATGGCATTCCCCATGTTGAGATGCTGCGCCCTTAGGGCCTGTTCACACTATGGATGCAAGATGCGTTGCGAGTCAAAAAGGTCATGCGCGAGGCGCAAAATGCAGCCGGGCTGGCGCCCGGCAAGGCTTTGCAACGCTGCGCATGGCCTTTTTGGCCGCAACCCGGAGGGAACGTGGTGAAAACAGCGCCACTCGTCGTTGCACTCCTAGCCCAGCCGCCCAGGCTGGGCGTCGTCGCGCGCCTAGATTGGCGTTGTTTTCACCACGTTCGCACTTGCATCCATAGTGTGAACAGGCCCTATTCAAGGAGTTACTGATGATCACGAATTTCAAAGGCAAAACCGCCGTTCTCACCGGCGCCGGCTCGGGCTTCGGCCTCGAGTGCGCACGCATAGGCGCCCGGCTCGGCATGAACCTCGTGCTCGCCGATGTGCAGCAGGATGCGCTCGACAAGGCTGCCGCTGAAATGACGGCCGCCGGCGCGCAGGTACTGGCTTTCCGCCTCGACGTGTCCAAGGCCGCCGAGGTCGAAGCGCTCGGCGCCGCCGTGCTGGCACGTTTCGGCGCGCCGCATTTTGTCTTCAACAACGCCGGCGTCGGGGCAGGGGGACTGATCTGGGAGAACACGCTCAAGGACTGGGAATGGGTCATCGGCGTCAACCTGATGGGAGTGGCGCACGGCGTGCGTGTGTTCACGCCCATGATGCTGGAAGCCGCCGGAAAAGACCCGGCCTGGCAGGGCCACATCGTCAACACGGCCAGCATGGCAGGCTTGCTCAATGCGCCCAACATGGGCATTTACAACGTCAGCAAACATGCGGTCGTCAGCCTCAGCGAAACCCTGTACCAGGACCTGGCGCTGGTTACCGACCAGATCAGCGCCTCGGTGCTGTGCCCCTTCTTCGTGCCGACCGGCATCAGCCAGAGCCAGCGCAACCGGCCCGATGATCTGCCTGCCGCCAAGCCGACCAAAAGCCAGCTGATCGGCCAGGCCATGAGCGACAAGGCGGTCGGGTCCGGCAAGGTAACGGCGGCCGACGTGGCGCAAAAGGTGTTCGACGCGATCGCCGCCAACCAGTTCTACATCTATAGCCACCCCAAGGCGATTGGCTCGGTGCAGACGCGGCTGGAGGACATCCTGCAGGCGCGCAACCCGACCAACCCGTTTGCACACAAGCCGGAAATCGGCGAGCAGCTGAAAAAAGCCCTTCGCGAAGCCTAGGCACGGAGCCTGGCTACGCTCAGAAGCTGAAGGGGAACTTGACCCCGATGGTGATGTCCGGCGCGTCGGCGGTGACGCCGATGCCGAGGTTGAACACCATGGACCGCCGGTCCGACAAGGCATAGGTCACGCCGAAGTTGAGCACGCCGGCGCTGGAGTCGCTGCCATTGACGGTTTGCCAGTCCTGGCCCTGCTGGCGGACACGCGCCTTTCTTGCAAAGCGGTGGGAATACGAGGTGCTCAGGCTCATGCGTTCGTTGAGCGCAAAGGCAAAACCCGCGCCCAGCGAAAACTGGTCCCCCAGCCTGACGCTGCCCGGTGTTCGCGTGTTCGGGTCCGAGCTGATGTCGCTGAAGCTGCGGTCAAAGTGGTGCGTGTAGCCCAGGTTGGCGAACAGGATGGCCGGATCCACCGTCTTGATGAAGCTCACCCCGGCCGAGGCGGCCCACACGCCATTGCCGGTTGGCAACTTCGCGGGAATCTTCAGGTTGCCACCTGAATCCGGCGAATCCTCGAACTTGATGCCATAGGGGCTGGTTCCGGTCGGCGCCTTGACGCGGAAGTTGAGCACGGTGTCGGGGCTGTCTGCGCTTTCCTGGATCAGGCGGTAGAACACACCAGCACTGACGTCACCCACATTGCCGTTCGAGACATTTCTCTCGGCCACGGCAGAGGTGCTGAAACCCGCGCCAACCGACGAAAAGGCGGAATAGCGGTACAGGTAGGGCACGTTGAGATCGAACTGGAGCCGGTCCGTGGGCGCATAACGCCCCGTCAGGTCAAAGGTCAGGGTGTCGGCCTTGATGCGGTCAAGATTGATCTGCCCGAGAAAGATCGCATCCAGCGCCAGAAAACCATTGAGGAAAAGGTCCCGCCGGTTCGAGTGGGAGTAACTCACGCCGGTTTCCAGGGTGAACTTGCGGTCGAACATGGCGCTCTGTTCCCGGTACACCGCCTCGGCACTGCGCGAAGGCGGTGCTTCCCTGACCACCTTCTCTCCACCGCTACCCTCTGCGGAGGCGGGCTCCCGGCTTGCGGACCCATCGGGCTGGACGGCATCGGTCGTTCTCACCATGCGCGCCTGGCCCGGGCCTGCCGCCTCAAGCTGCTGCAAGCGCGCGGCCAGCACCCGCAGAGACGACTGCTGCGTGTCAACGCGCTGGGTCAACTCCTGTACCTGCCGGCGCAGGTCGGCCACTTCGTCATCGTTGTCTGCCAGGCAAGCCAGGGGGAGGCCGGCTGCCATCATCAACACCAGGGGCCGCAGCGGAAAAAAACGTCGCATAAGATCTCCCTCATCAGTTTTTTTGATTGCCAAATTTGCCGGCCGCTACAAGGCGGCGCTCCCCTTTTCAGCGCCCAGTGCGGCCCCGAATCTGTGACGGACGGGCGCGGCTGGCCCGTCCGGGCGACTTAAAAAGTACCGCTTTGCGGCATGAGCTTCATCCCCAGCAACAGGTTGCCCGACGGGGATGCCGGTCCGGACGCGGAATTCATCTGGACATTGAGGTTGATCCGGTTGTGAATCTGGTTGACGTCGCCGCCCAGCTGTACCGACTGCAACACCTGCCCCCCGCCCATGCCCACCTGGCGAATCTGTTGCATCGCCCGGCCCTGGTCCGGCACGGCGACGGCGACACTCATGCCGTTGCCGCCGAGGCCGACGGAGGCCACGCTGCCGCTGGCTGTGGTGGTGGATGCCGAGAGCGCCCCCTGGGGCTGGGACTGCAGCGCCGGTGGCCCCGACGCGTTCTGGACGTTGATGCCTATGGTGTTGGTGATTCCGTTCGAGGCGCCCGCCACCTGGATGTTCTGCACCACACCAGTGACGTCCTGCAGCCCGCCGCCGCCGCTTGCCACCGCAGAGCCCTGACCTGCAGTACCGCCCATGGCGGCCTTTTGCTCGACGGTGATGGTCGGTACAAAGCTGACCTGCGGCGTGTTGCCGGCCAGACTGATCTGCAGCACGCCGGAGGCGGTAATCGACTGTCCCGAGGATGCCAGCCACCGTGTCACCATTTCGACGCCGAAGTACATGACTTGTCCGGCCGCCACGAATTTGCCGCGCATGTGGCCGAGCTCACCGTCAGGAATCTCGGACGCATGATCAAACACATTCAGGTCGGGCGGCAGCGCGGCGCGTGCCAGGGGCAGGGTAACCAAAGCGCCTGCCAACGCTGCAACCAGCGCACGCTGTTGCCACGACCTGCAACCGCCCGCAGTGGACGGCGACTTGCCGTGCCACGGTTTTTCCTGTTGCGCCGCGGCAAGCGCCAATGAATAAATGGTTCGTGTCATCACATGTCCCCTCAAACTTCAGGACAGCGTGCTGTCCGTCAACTGAAGACCATCAGCTTGCGCATCTGGTGATTCATCGGGCGCTGCGGATCCATCGCGCAACGCCTCAGAAAAGCTCTGCGCTGGAGAACCCGAACTCCAGCAACTGGGCATCCGTCAGTGGCCGCCACGTGTCCATGGTGCTGCGTGCTGTCAGCGGCTCGCTGGGTCGCAACAGCACGGTGTCACGCTCAAAGCCCTGACCGATCACGGCGAACACCACCCGGTTCCACCCGCTTTCAAACTCCTGCCTGGCAACGACCCGGTTGCCCAGAGCCGGGTCGGCAATGTAGACCTTGTCCGGTGTCGTCTTCTTGAGCACCACAAAATGTTTGTACCCCCGGATATCGAGCAGCACGATGGTCGGGACCTTGACTCTGTCCAGCATCTCCGACGACATGTTGTAGCCACGTCCGCGCATGCCCCTGGCCTGCACGTAGTTTTTCAGGTCGAGCAGGGAAAATCCCTTCTCTCTGACGATGGCGGGATCACTGACCTGGAGCAGCCCCTGGATGACTTCGTCTTCCGTCAGCTTCTGGCCATAGGCGTAATTGAGGATGGTGGCAAGCGCTGCCGCACCGCAGCTGAAGTCGGTTTTCTGCGGAACCATGTCCACATACCGCAGCTCCCGCATGCTCAGCACGTTCTTGTGGATGGGGCCGGCGCCGGGAATCACACCGCCGAGGCCAACCGCGCCGGCCTGGCCCGCCACCAGCAGGCAGGCCAGGGCATGGCCCAGCAGCCACGCTGCAGGCGGGATCCATTTGTGGTTTGCCAGAGGCATGGCGGTTCATCCTTGTCCAGCTGAAAACCTTCGGCCGCCGGGGGAGGGCGGCCGAAGGTTGATCCAGCAACGGGACTTCAGCGGCGCAGTGCCTCGCCGCCGCCGTTGGTGCCACCGGCGTGGGTCGCCGACACCGCCATACCGTTGTATTGCTGGTTGTTGGTGCCCGATGCGATGTTCACGCCGATATTGCCCGCCGCGCCCATCAAGGCGTTGCCGCCCAGGGAAGACGTGTTGGTCGTGGCAATGCTGACACGCGTCACAACGGGAATCATGCCGGTGACCGAGCCGCTCAAGGCGATGTCGCCCTGCTCATTGAAGCTCAGGGCGCCTCCGGCGCTGGAGTCGCCGTTGGGTGTGCCGTTGGCGTTCAGGCCGGACGAGGCCTGGCGATTCTGCGCGCCCTGCACAGCACTGTCGAGGTCCATGTGACCGGTCTGGGTGCCGCCCGGATGGGTGGTGCCGGTCCATGTGTCGGGATACTGGTCACCCTTCTGGTCGGAGATGCCGGCATAGACACCCCGGGACTGGAAGGCCAGGTTCACCGGAACCATGGTCACGACTTCCCGCTGCTTGGGCGTGTTGGACGTGACGTTGTGGTCGTTCATTTGCTTGACCGCCACCGTCGCCGTGGCCATGCGTGCGACCGCGACAGACGCCGCCAAGTCGTTTTTCTGCTGGTTGCTGTTGCCGGCGGAGATGTTGACCCCGATGTTTCCGGTCGCATTCTGCAACGCATTGCCGGCCAATGATGCCGTGTTGGTGTTGCCGAAGTTGATGGCCCGGTTGGCCTGGACATCCTGGCGTGCAAAGATTTCAGCGTCGGACGAACCGAACAGGAAGCTGGCATCGGATGCGGACAGCGCGGCAGAATTCGCCTGCTGGTTGTTGTCGCCGGCCGTGACGTTCAGGCCGATGTTGCCTGCCGCGTTCTGCAGGGCGTTGCCGTTGACCACCGACGAGTTCGTGACTTCGTCATTGGCGACCTCGTTGAGGTAGTTGATCTGCTTGTCGTCAACCACGGCTGCGGAACTCGAGTCGACCCTGATCGCACCGGTGACCTGCACATTGCCGCTGACGTTGACCTCCTGCCGATAACGCAGGTCTTTTTCGATGTTGACCCTGGTGCGGTTCTCCGTGGAACTGCTGTCCGTACTGACGCTGGTCGCCGACGTCGATTTGCTGTCCTGGGTGCCGTCCTGCGAAAAGGCCAGAGGAGCGGCGAACAAAGCGGCCACCGCCAGAGCCAGAGGAGCGGACTTCATTTTGCGTGTTTTCATGGAATGATCTCCAAAAAGTTAAGTACTGTCTTAAGGTTTCGTCCCCAGCTGAAGCTGGAAGGCGAAGTTGTTGGCCGTGCTGTTGCCCGACCCCGCAGACTGGTTGATCTGGACCAGGCCGCGCGAGCCGCGAAAGGCTGCATCGGAGATCGATACCGCCTTCATGTTTGCGCCCCTGGCCGGACCAGCCAGCCCAACACCGGAAGCAGTCGCAGCGAGCACGCTCTCTGAAACTGCTTCCACGTCAAAGCCCACCGCAACCGCCATGCCGTTGGCCTGGGTGTTCCCCACGCCGCTGGTCTGGTTCACAGAGACTGCACCCGAGCTGTTTGCAAAGGCACGGCCCCCGATCACTGCGATGGACAGATCCGGCGTGGTAGCGCGAATCCATCCTGTCGCCTGGTGCACACCGACCAGGGCCGCGGCAGTGCCGCCGTCCAGGCCAATGGCCATGGCGCCCGCATTCGTCTGGGCATTTGAATCTCCTGCTGCCATGTTCACGGCGAATCGCCCGCGAACATTGCTCAGCGCATTGCCGTCGATCACGCTGCGCGTGACGTAGCCCGGCAACTCCGGTCCGGTACCCTGGCTCCAGCAAGGTAGCGAGATCAGCCAGGCCAGCGCCAGAACGGTGTATGACTTGCGTTGAATCTGCATCATGGCCGTCTCCCTACCGGGTGCCGGCGGGGGCAAGGGCGCCGCTCAGGGCCTGGCCCATTGCACCGGTGGCGCGACCGACAGTGCTTCCCGCCTGCATGCCGAAGCCGCCAACCAGCGACCCCATCCCGCCTGCTGGCGCGAAGGCATCACCGCCTGCACCTGTGAATTTTCCCGACGCCAGTCCCGATTGCGCCGTCGCCGTCTGCATGGTGGCAGCGACGCTGCCCATGTGGCCCTGCACGCGTCCTGCGATCGCTGCCGACTCGCGATCCGTCAGCTCAGTGACTGCGCCTGCGCGGACCGCTGATCCGGCACCCAATATCGGGACATCCGGCGCGGTTTGGACGCCGGTGACCTGCCCGGTATGGCGCGGACCGGCTACCGACTGGTAAGGCACATCCCGGGTGATGACCAGGAAGCCATCCCCGGCAAAAACCTGCGCGGCAAAGATAAATTGACCCAACGCCAGCACGCCAGCGCAAGCCCATCTCTCTGGATAGTGAGACATGATTTTCTTCTCCCTTCGCTGTCGGATGAATCCAGCATCACCCGTCTGCTCGACATCGCGTGGCAATGAAGTAGTCCTTGAGACAGGACTTCACATGGCCTGCGTTATCGGGTGTCAGTTTCATCCCCGCCGCCGGGTCTGCCAATCCCTTCAATGAGGTATCCCCGCCTGCACACTTGACGCTGGGTTGGATGCATGCGGCATCCGGAATTCATCAGGCCTAGCTTGGAGAAGGCGTCATTTTTTCGAGAGGCGCAGGGCACGCCAGCGCCTCCATAGCGAGGTGTAAAGCCGGTAACCGGTCGTATAAAAACAGTGAGGTGAAGTATCGGGAAGGGCTGGCGCCGGTCCCGCCGTCCTGGTGCAGTCCGGATCAACCGGTGCATCACCAGGCCGGCGATCGTGGCCCGTCAGGTCAACGGCAGGAACGGGACGGCGAACGCGCGGCAGCGGCCGTCTGAATGGCCGGGCGTGGTCGTGCTTTACCCGGTCGGCGAATGCGTGTTGCGGTTGCGCCGGCGGGGTTCAGGCTGGCTGCAGTGCAAACGTCACCTTGACGTCGGCCGCTGCCGCCGTGCGCCCGGCGCGGCGTGTGCGTGCGCCAGCGGTGGCCACCACCAGGCTCAGCGACGATGGCTTCATCGCGTAAATCAGCGCGCGGCGGTGCTCCGTCGTCAGGAAGCTGCCGCCGGCGTCCACCACGATATCGCGCGGATCGTCATCGAGCGTGACCCACAAACTGCCTTCGTGGCAGGTGATCTGAACGCCTGCGGCGTCGGACACGCTGAACATCGCCCGGTGGGAAAGAGTCAGGTCCAGGGGGCTTGAGTCGGTCATCATGGCACTCCTTTCACATTCGGTGTGAAAATGAATATACTGGCCAGCGCCAGAGTGTTCAAACGGTCATTTGGAATTCTTTGCATGCACCCAAGGAATGTGAAACCGGCTTCGTTAGCGGTCCTGGTCCAGGGCTTTCGCCGCAGCGAACTGCCACGCCTGGACCTCCTTCGCAGCTTCGAGGCCGCCGCACGCACGCTGAGTTTCACGCGTGCAGCCGCCGAACTGTTTCTCACGCAGTCGGCCGTCAGCCGGCAGATCCAGCAGATTGAAGCCGACCTGGGCACCACGCTGTTCGAGCGGCGCCACCGCGCGCTGGCGCTGACCGACGCCGGCAAGCTCATGCAGCGCGCTGTCAGCGACTGCCTGGAGCGGCTGCGCGATGCCACCGCCAGCGTGCGCGCCAGCACGTCGGCGCGGCAGGTGGCCATCACGACCACGCCGGGGTTTGCCTCGCTCTGGCTGATTCCGCGGCTGGCCCGTTTCACGGCAAGCCATCCCGGGGTGGATGTGCGGATTTCCGCCACGCTGGAACTGCTGGACCTCGAACGCAGCGGCATCGATGTGTCGGTACGCCTGAGCCTGACCAACCACGGCGTGGGCAACACGCTGTTCGAGGAAACGGTGTTGCCCGTCTGTGCGCCGCAGTTGCTGAAGAACCGTGCGCTGCCTTTGAAAAAACCGGCCGACCTGGCCGGCCACACCCTGCTGGCCACCGACATGCCGCAAGGCCAGCCGCTCACCATCGACTGGGAGCCTTGGTTCAAGGTCATGGGGCTGCCAGAAGTGCGCATGAAAAACACGCTGCGCTTTTCGCAGTATTCCGATGTGGTGGCGGCGGCCGTGGCAGGGCAGGGCGTGGCGATAGGCCGCCTGCCCCTGCTTGCCGAGTTGCTGCGTGATGGCCGGCTGGTCGCGCCTTTCAGCGGCGTGGCATCCCGCATGGGTTACTTCGTGAACATGTCGCCGCGCGCCGCAGGCAACCCCGACGCCCAGGATTTCGTGCGCTGGCTGATGGCGGAGGCCGAATCCGTCAAGGCACCGGACCCGGCGAAACACCCGTGAATCTGACGCTGCGAAAAACTACCCCGTGCATTGCAGGCTCAGGGCCTGCAGGGTCTTGCCGCTTCGTGGATCGGTCTATAGCGCCAACACCGGGGTGACCAGCGGCCCGGAACCCGCCGCGCACTGGGCTTGCATGCCAAATGTGGCTGTAGCCCCCGTCCATAAAGCGCAAGAAGCTATGAATTTGGGAGTAAAGAGAGCCATGACGGGGTCCTTGTCAAACGGAGACCCCCGTTGGTCGTGCGGCCGCCCGGGTTCTTACAGGCGCCAGATGTACCTCAGGCCTGACCGGCCAGCAGGCTCAAAGCAGGGAAGGTGTATCCGCACGCGCTGGACGCAGCCCGCTCTCGCGGGTTTCGAGGCGGTCTTCCAGCTCGCCGATATAGGCGGCCAGCGTGTTGCCGGACTGCTCGATCTTGCCGATCAGCACCTGCTGGGTCTGGGCCAGCCGTTCCGCCAGCACCGTGCCGTGGGCGGCCTCGCGCTGCTGGGCTGCTACGGCCTGGGCTTCGAGGTACTGGCGCAGCTCCGTGAAACGTGACGCCTCCGCCTTGTCGGCCAGCTCACGCTGGGCTGTCAGCGCCCGGGTGGACTGCCGCATTTCCAGCAGGTGGGTGCTCTGGATGTACAGCGTGGTGGCCAGGAATACCAGCAGCACGGCGGCAAGCAGCACCAGCATGACCAGGCCCAGCGGCGCCTGCACGGTGGTGAAGCCCAGGCTCAGCACGGAGGGCCGGCTGAACTCGTCGAGATTGAGCGCGGCAAAACCGGCCATCAGCACAATGGCGACGATCAACACAATGGTTCGGATACGCATGTTCGGGCTCCAGGAATTGAAGTCCTGATCATGGTGGTCGCTGGAAGGCTTGTCTGTAGGAAAAAAGCCTGTCTGCACGCGCCGGGAAGCTTGTGCTCAGTCGGGCCGCGCGCGGTGTCCGGCCGGTTTTGGCCCGCCTGAAGCGCCGGGACCGGCCGGCTCCAGCGCTTCGGCGGCTTGCTCGTTGAGCGCCTTGCCGGACTGCTTGGGCCTGGTCAGCGGCGCCGGCGTCCAGCGCCCGCCATGCATCAGGTCAATGCCGCTGCTGATGTCGCCGCACAGCTGAAGCTGCAGTCGTTCGGCATCGCGGCGGCGGATGTCTTCGGCGATTTCGGCGACCTCGGCCTCCTGCACGCCCAGTTGGCGCAACGCCGCACTGCTGAAGGCCAGGGCCGACTCCAGGGTTTCCCGCAGCTGGTAATCCACCCCCAGACGTATCAGCTCAATCGCGTGCTGGCGGTCATAGGCGCGGGCAAGCACCGGTGTCAAGGGGAACTCATGCTTGGCCAGCTCCACGATGCGGCTGGTCGCCTCTTTCTTGTCAACACAGACCAGGATGGCACGGGCATGGCCGGCGCCGCTGGCGTGCAGCACGTCCAGCCGCGTGCCGTCGCCGTAATACACCTTGAAGCCGAACCGGGCCGCCGCGCGGATCATGTCGGTGTCGTTTTCGATGAGGGCGATGTCGATGCCGCGCGCCAGCAGCGACTGGCTCGCGATCTGTCCGAAACGGCCGAAACCGATGATGAGTACGCTTCCCTTGAGGCCCTGCGCCTCCTCCACGCTCTCCACGCCGTCCATGTCCTGCCCTGGCTTGTCCGGCATAACCCAGCGCAACGCAAACACGGCCAGCGGCGTCAGCGCCATCGAGATGATGATGGCCGCCGTCAGCACGGCGTTGACACTGGCCTCCACAATGCCGGCCGTGGCTGCAGCCGAATACAGCACAAAGGCAAATTCGCCCCCTTGGGCCATCATGGCGGTGCGTTGCAGGGCATCGCCATGGCTGGACTTGGTGATGCGGGCGACGGTGTAAATGCCCATGCCCTTGAATGCCATGTAGGCCAGCACGCCGCCAAGAATCAGCGGCCAGTCGGCCAGCACCAGCTTGAGGTCCAGCGACATGCCCACACCCATGAAAAACAGGCCGAGCAAAATGCCGCGGAAGGGCTCGATGTCGGCTTCCAGCTGGTGGCGGAAGGTGGATTCGGACAACATCACGCCCGCGGCAAACGCACCGAGCGCCATCGACAGGCCGCCCCACTGCATGGCCAGGGCGGCGCCCAGCACCACCAGCAGGGCGGCCGCCGTCATCACCTCGCGTGCCCTGGCCTTGGCCAGCACGCGAAACAGCGGGTTGAGCAGCCAGCGACTCACCGCCACCAGGCCGATGATGGCCGCCAGCGCCACGCCAATGCTGACCCAGCGCGACACACCCGCGCCGTCGTTCGCCTCCGGCGCCAGAAAGGCCACGATCGCCAGCAAGGGCACGATGGCGAGGTCTTCCAGCAGCAGGATGGACACCATGCGCTGGCCACGCGGTGTGGAGGTGTCGCCGCGTTCTTCGAGCAGCTGCATGACGATGGCGGTGGATGACAGTACAAAACCCATGGCTGCGATGAACGCCACCACCGGTTTCAGCCCGGCGCCCATGCCCAGCGCCGTGAGCAGGGCGCCGCAGACCACCACCTGCGCCAGGCCAAGGCCGAAGATCTGGCGCCGCAGCGTCCAGAGCCGGGTCGGCTGCATCTCCAGCCCGATGACAAACAGGAACATCACCACGCCAAGTTCGGCCAAGTGCAGGATCGTGCCGGCCTCGCGAAACAGGCCCAGGCCGAAGGGACCGATGGCCAGGCCGGCTGCCAGATAACCCAGCACCGAGCCCAGACCCAGCCGCTTGAACAGCGGCACGGCCAGCACGCCCGCGGCCAGCAACACCACCACCTTGACCAGCTCACTGCCTTGTTCGACTGCCATCACATTCCCGTGAACGCGCCCCGCGGGGGCTGATGCTCAGGATGGTAGCGGAGTTTGGCGGCGCAAGGCATGCACGCCATGGGGCCTGCGTGCCTCTTTGCTTTCCCTTCCTGCCTACTTGCGCAGGGAGGCGGGCAGCATGTCAAACAGCGGCGTCGGCTCGCGGCGCAGCGCGCGGCGAACCGTGGTGCTGTCCAGCGCAGGCGCGCCGCTGGACAGGTTCAGATAGGCCAGCTGCTGCATCCAGGCGATATCAACCTGTCCGTCGGGGCCGGGTCGGGAAAAGATCAGCTCCAGCATCCTCTTGGCCGGCTCGCTGCCCTGGTTTTGCGCCAGGCGGTAGAGGCGGATGGCCTCCACGAAATTGGCCGGCTGGCCTTCGCCGCGGTGATTGCGCTGCGCCCGTGCAAAAGTGTCAGCGACGGAGGCGGAACTGCGGGCGGGCGGCGTGACGCGCAGGCGTTCCGACAGCAGTGCCGCGTTGGCAGAAGCCGCTTCCGACCTGGGTGCGGCGGCGCGAAAATGCTCCAGCGCTTCCGCGGGCCGGTTGGCACTGATACTTTCGAAGCCCAGTTCTATCCGGGCATGCACGTTGCCGCCCCGCGCCGCGCTCAGCAGCAGTTGCCGGTCCGGCGCGGGCGTCGCGGGGGCAGGTTCGCCGCGCAAGCCCGGAGTTGCCAGCTGTAGCGGCGACAGCCGTTCGTCAGCCAGCCACTGCAGGTACTGGGCGCGCGGCAGGTCCACCCGGCGCAGCAGCGCGATCCAGCGTTGCGCTGCCGCGGGGTTGGGGGCAGTGCGGCAGCCATCGATCTCGCACCAGGCCAGACCAGCGGCGGCCAGCGGCTCACCCAGCGCACGCGCGCGCTCAAACCACACGGCGGCCTCGCCCGGGCTGGCTGTCACGCCGAGGCCGTGCAGGTACAGCAGGCCGAGCAGCCAGGCGGCGCGGGCCTGCTCCCGCGCGACGCGGCCCGGTTGCGGGTCCACCGACAGGGCCCGTGAGCGCAGGCGCGACACCTCCGCCTCCAGCGCAGAGGGCTGCTCCCTGGCCTGCAGCGGAGCAGGCGGCAATTGGGTGGCGCTGAGCGTCTCGGGCGTCGGGTCCGCCGCACGCAGCGGTGCCGGAGGCGGCGGCGATCCGTCGAACGCCGGCTCCTGCTGGACGCTGCCGGCAGCCTGGACCGACCCCAGCCACAGGCAGCAGCAGATGACACGGGAAATGAACCGCAGCATGGCCGGCTTCCTGCAGCGGACTAACGCGCGGCTGCAGGCGGCGCCGCGGCGGCGGCCGCCGGCGCAACTGCGCGCTTGGGCCCGACCTGCCACTGGACACCGGCAAAGGTGTAGCCATCTGGCCCCAGGCTGCTGGCAAACGCCTTGTTGATGTCATCGAGGCTGGTCGTCTGCCGCAGCGGTGCCAGCGCCGGGGCCTGCAGGTACTGTGGCAGTTTTCCGGCCACGTCGGTATCGGTCGCAAAACAGCCCACGCGCTCGGTGCCTGCGCTGGTTGAATCCATGATGAAGCCGGGCGTCGGGCTCATCCAGTCCGGGATGCGGATCGCCTGGTTGGCGCTCAGCAAGGCGTTCGGATTCGTGGCATTGGGCAGCAGGCGCATCACCTTGCCGCCCGCCTCATGCAGGAAGCAATACATGTAGGACGCGCGTGACAGGCTCGCCGACAGGAAGATCTGCTCGCCCACCTCGAAGGCGGAACGTCCCACCAGCACGTTTTCGATCTGCAGGCTGATCCTTCTGGGGGGGGCCGCGCTGCCATAGGCCGAGGGCCCGTAGGGGTTGGCGCCTCCCGGGCGCTGGTAGTCTGCCGCGTTGGCCAGCGGCGATGCGCTGGTGGAGGACCAGCCGATCTGCACAAGTTTGCCGTCCTTGCCCAGCGACACAAAATGGCGCAGGGCGCGCTCGTAGGTGGGGAAATCCACCAGCCCGGACACCACCATGCCGGAATCGGCCTGGAAGCGCCCCAGTGCCGTGCGGAACTCCGGGCTGTGTTCCTCCAGCTGCGTGCCGTTTTCGCCGAGATAGCCATGGCTGATGAGCGAGCGCTGCACCAGTTTGTTGTGCAGCAGCGGCGAACCCTGGTCGTACCAGTCGCGCAGCTGCCGCTGGAAGTCGGGGTGGGTCTGCTCCAGGGTCAGGCACTGCCAGTAAGGCACACGCGCCCATTTGCCGACCAGTTCGATGGTCGCCAGCTCGACCAGCGTCCGGATGGCCGCACCGGCGCCCTGTGCATAGTCGCGGCCCACATTGAACTGCACGCCGTAGCTGCCGATCCGGCCGGCCAGATCCAGGCCCTGTCCGCCGGACGCGATGATGACTTCATTGGCGGAGTCGAGCCCGGGGATCAGGGTGCGCGAACGGAAGTCGCCGATATGCAGTTCCAGCCCGATGATGGTGGCGTTGCGGTTCTTGCTGTAACCGGTGTCCAGCCGCGACGCAGCGGTGCCCACTTCGAAGCGGTTGTTGATCACGTTCTGGTCGACAAACGCGATCGCGCCGGAGAAATAGAGGGCGGGGCGCTGCAGCTGGATCTGGTTGTTGTTGAGCAGGATGGTGGTCAGGTTCTGCACCGTGTCCTGGCGCGCGATGTCAACCTCGTAGTCGACATAACGGAAGGCATTGCTGAGACGGGACATCTGCGAGAGCGCCGTGATGATCATGTCTTTCGTGGCAACCGGCACGCGGGTCGAAAAATCGGGGATCTGCTTGCTGGTGATCAGCGTGGTGGATATCTCCGCCTCGCGGAACAGGTAGTCCATGCACATCAGCGAATCGGAAAAACTCGAGACCGATCGCACGGGCCGCACCACGGGCCGGTTGGTGGCGCTGGCATAGGACTGGAATTTTGCATCGTCGCGCGGATCGGCCGGCGTCGCGCAGCCCGCCAGCAGGACGGCCCCTGCAAGGCCCAGCACGGTGGCCAGCGAACTGAAGCGGGACCTGACAGGTTCAAGCCGGATGGATGGTTTCATGTTGTTCTCCCCACGACGATTGTGAAAATTTTGAAATGACGGCCTGAAGGCATGCCAGGTCTGCCGCGCGGCAAAGCCAGGGCTACTTGCAGATGTTCACGAGATCGCCCTTGAGCACCACGATCTGCTGGTTGCTGGAAAGACCGTTTTGCCGGGCGCCGGGAGCGGCACTCGCCACCGTCGTGCTGCCAACTTCCTGGATGCAGGTTTTCTTGAATCCGTCGGAACTGGCCGAGCGGATCGCGTCCTCGTCGGTCGAGATGCCGTTGGTCTGGTCGGAATTGGCCTTGGCCTCGTAACGCGCGACCTTGGCCTTCATCCATGCCGGCATGTTGTTCATGGACTCCAGCGGCGAGCTGGGACGTGCGCCGCCAATCGGCGCCATCTGCACCGAGATGCGTTTGGTCAGAATGACCGGGTCCTCGCCGGGCGCATTCTGTGCCCACGCGGACCCCATCAGAAACATGGCGGCCATGGTGGCTACGCCCACTACCTGCGATGACGTTTTCATGACGGAATCTCCACACGTTAAAGGAAAGGAAAGTGCCGGACCAAACACCGCCTGACCCGGCACGCCCCGCCAGGGCCTTCAACCACAGAACCCGTTGCATCAGCCAGGGCTGAAAGCGGATTCGGCGCGAAAGAGGCCCTGGAACGGTGCTCTCAGTGGCCGCCGTGGCCGCCGCCGTGACCGCCGCCGGTTGTGGGGCAAGTGAAGCAGGCATTGTTCGAAGCAATGTTCTGCACCGCTGACGCATCGCGGCCGGTGGCGCTGTTGAGCACATAGCTGTTATGCAGCAGCGTGGCCTGCAGCGAGTTGCCACTCACAGTGACGTCACCGACGTTGGACGACAGGTTCTGCTGGGCCATCGTGTCGGCGTTCGCGGTATTGCCCACATAGCTGCCGCGTGCAGCGACGATCTGCAGCGAGTTGCCGCTGATCGTCACATCACCGGCATTGCTGGCCAGGTTTTGCTGGGCCACAGAATCACTGCCGTTGGCGGTGTTGACAACGCCTGTGGTGGACAGTACCGCGATCTGGGCCGAGTTGCCGCGGATCGTGATTTCGCTGGCAGGTGTCGGGCCGGTAGCCATCGCGGCGGTAGCAACAGCGGACAAGGCGAGGAGTACAAGTTTTTTCATGACAGTTTCCTTAAAAAGTGACTTAAGACCTTCTGGCCACCGGGGAATCCGGTGTCCAGCCACAGTGACTTCGCGGTGGAGGACAGCTTTTTCCTTTGGGAATCGGCCGCTCTTTCGGCGTTGTCGAGGTGGAGTTTGGGTACGGCGCAGGGTTACGCCAATAACCAGTCGTGAGTAGTTCAATCGGGGGAGAAAAGCCTTCTCCCCTTTTCAGGAATCGATGTTGCGACGACGGCCCTTCAAGGAGACAACGCTATCAATTTGTGAGATGCTTCGGTGAATGGGAATAGTTAGTAACAAGTTGTATCCAAGGAAACACGCAGAAATAAACATCAATGGGGTCACCTATTTGGGACCTAATTACTTCGTTGTGTCAAAAAAATCACGGATGTTCGATGTTTCTGCGTCGCGCCCCACGTGACTTGATGTAACGAATCAGCGAAGGTTTTCAGCAAAATTTTGGGAGTGGGCAAACAACCAGGCGCAAGGGTGTTCAGTGAAACCACGGGTCGATGCCAGCGGCACCATCCGGGATTTTTTTGATGCGGGTCATACCGCAACAGGTGTCCGCTCTCCAGACTTGCACCGGTTCCGTTGAAGAGCAGGTAAAAAACAGTACAGGGAAGTTATGCAAAACATCATCCAGACCACGGCTGCGTTGCAGCCCCCGCCCCGCGATATTCGCGGAATTCAGCCAGGCCTGCAGGCATCACACGAGGGCCCCCCCTCCCAGTGGCCCAACTTCCTCCACGGCCAGCCCGGGCAGCCGGTGCGGGTCCTGCTGATCGATGACGATCCCCACATCCGCAAGGTGATCTCGCAGGAATTGCTGGGTGACCTGCGCACCGACGTGGTGGGAGAGGCCAGCAGCATGCGCGAGGGCCGTCGCCTGATTTCGCAGCTTGAGTTCGACGTGATGCTGGTGGACCTCAATCTGGGCGACGGCACCGGGTTCGACCTGATCGACCACATGAAAACCGTCAGGCCCATGGCCGAGGCGGTGGTGATCTCCACCCTGGAAGACGAGGAACACGCCTTGCGCGCCTTCACACTGGGTGCCACCGGCTACTTCGTCAAGAACTCCTGGTTCGGCAACTTTCCCGAAGCCGTGCTGCAGGTGGCCAATGGCGGCGCCTCCATCACGCCCCACCTCGCGCGGCGGCTGCTGCGCAAGCTGCACAATGATCAGGACCCCGGGCATTCCTCCAATGGAACGAGCAACAAGAGGCTGTCGGATCGCGAAAAGGAAGTGCTGAAGCTGGTGGCTGCGGGTTACACCAGCAACGAAATTGGCGCGCGGCTTGCCGTCAGTTGCCAGACGGTCAACTCCCACATCAAGAACATCTACCGCAAGCTCCATGTGCGCAGCCGGGCCCAGGCGGTCAGTTATGCGGCGCATCGCGGCCTGTTCTAGGGGACCATCATGTCCTTGCGCACAGTTCCCGATGGTCTGGTCCATACGCACGCCAAGCCTGTGCGCCCGGCCGCGTCTCCGGCGCGGCCTGAATCCTCCAACCCGGGTCCGTTGCAACGCGGTTTTTTCAGCGCCGCCCTACCCGGGGCTCTGCTGCTGGCGCTGCTGCTATGGCTGACCCATTTTCTGGTCAGCATGGGGCTGGGTTTCAAGGCAGGATCACCGCACGGGGCCTACGTTGCACAGTTGGGGGTTCAGTTCCTGATCATCAGCGCGGCCTACTTCCTGTTCACCGTGGTGCACGTGGCCAGCGCCGGAATTTACTGGATCCTCGGGGTGCAAGCCGTAGCGGGAGCGACGGCGCTGTATTACAACGGCAACGCCGGCGGGGCAGATGTGCCTGTGCCCTGGATGGTACTGAACCTGCTCTCGGCCATGTTGCTGACCATCGCCATCGCTGCCTGCGTCTACCTGCCGCGCAGCTACCCGGGCTGGTTGGCCCTGACAGGCAGCATGCTGGGACTGGGCATCTGTATCCAGCAGGTGACACTGGCAGACACCACCGACGACAGCGCCATCCTTTTCAAGCACTTTTACGTGCTGCTCCTGCTGGTGGTCTGGCAGTGGGTGACGCGACGCGGGCGCCTGAGCGTTCTGAGCGCGGGCGACTCTCCTTGGGCCGGGAGCAGTCACGAGACGGAGGCGACCGCTTCCGCCATTCTCCATGAGCGCCACCGCATTGCGCGGGACCTGCACGATGGTGTCGCCTCCCAGATTGTCAGCATCCTGTCGTCGCTGGACCACTGCGCGCCTGAACAGCAAGCCCTGGGCCTGGCGCTCGAACAATGCCTGCTGGACATCAAGCTGACGGTGGACGGCATCGAGTCGGAGGACCAGAACATCGTCGAAGCACTGGGCTCCCTGCGCTACCGGGTGCAGCGCCCCCTCGACAAGCTGGGCATCCACATGGTCTGGGAGGTTGAGATATGCAGCGCCCTGGAAACCGTTCGCGGCGAGGAGGCACGGCAGGTTCTTCGCATTGCGCAGGAGTGCCTGTCCAATGTCATGCGCCATGCAAAGGCCTCCCGGGTTATCGTGTCCTGCCGCTACGCGGCGGACATGGGCTGCATGGAGTTCGAGGTGCGGGACAACGGCGTGGGCATCGCGCACAACATGGCGTCGGAAGCAATCGGCAAGGGCCTGGAGAACATGCGCCAGCGCGCCCGGCTGATGGGCGGTGAACTGACGATCGCGAGCAAGTTCGGCGGCGGTACCCGCGTGCAGCTGACCTTGCCGCTGGATCCCGAACTCTGCGCCGGACCGGTGGGGCCTGCCGACGTCTAGGAGCCTGTCGGACTTGGGAATCGTCGGCTGCAAATCGACCGCAGCGGTCCATTTTTCACCGTCTTTTTGTCCCATAGCTGGGCTATGGGCCTGCAAATCCGGCAAAAACTGTCCTCGCCGAGGCCGATTTTCGCTTTCGACGCCCCAAGCCCGACAGGCTCCTAGGAACCCGGCCACGCTGCCAGGCCAGGGCTTTCCGCTGTGGGACAATTCCGACCCTTGACGCCGTGGTTTGAGGCCCGGCGCCAACCCGGCCCCCCATTCACAGCCAACGACGAATCGCTTCACTTCATGCAAAAAATCATTCGCCAGATCGCGGCGGAAATCAAGGTCCAGGAACACCAGGTCAAGACCGCCGTCGAGCTGCTCGATGGCGGCGCCACCGTGCCTTTTATCGCGCGTTACCGCAAGGAAGTCACCGGCGGTCTGGACGACATCCAGCTGCGCGAACTCGAGTTCCGTCTCGGCTATCTGCGCGAGCTGCAGGAGCGGCGCGAATCGGTGCTGAAAAGCATTGAAGAGCAGGGCAAGCTGACGCCCGAACTGATCGCCGCGATTGCGGCGGCACCGACCAAGCAGGAGCTGGAAGACCTGTACCTGCCCTTCAAGCAGAAACGCCGCACCAAGGGCCAGATCGCGCGCGAGGCCGGCATCGAACCGCTGGCCGACAAGCTGTTTGCCGATCCGGCGCTCGTGCCGGCGGACGAGGCGGTGGCTTTCGTGAAAGCCGAAAAAAGCGAAAACGGCGACGACTTCACCACCGTGCAGGCCGTGCTCGACGGCGTGCGCGACATCCTGTCCGAGCGCTGGGCCGAAGACGCCGCGCTGCTGCAGTCGCTGCGCCAGTGGCTCTGGAGCGAAGGCCTGCTCTCGTCCAAGCTGGTCACCGGCAAGGATGAAAACAACGCCGACAACAGCAAGTTCCGCGACTACTTCGACTACGACGAGCCCATCGGCCGCGTGCCTTCGCACCGGGCGCTGGCGGTGTTCCGCGGCCGCGGGCTCGAAATCCTGGACGCCAAGCTCGTGCTGCCGGTGCCCCCGGAAGCCGGCCAGCCAAGCATCGCCGAAGGAAAAATTGCCGTGCACCTGGGCTGGAGCCACAAGGGCAGGGCGGCCGACGACCTGTTGCGCAAATGTGTGGCCTGGACCTGGCGCGTCAAACTCAGCCTGTCCATTGAACGCGATCTGTTCAGCCGCCTGCGCGAGGAGGCCGAGAAGGTCGCCATCAAGGTGTTTGCCGACAACCTGCGCGACCTGCTGCTGGCCGCGCCGGCCGGCCCGCGTGTGGTCATGGGCCTGGACCCCGGCATACGCACCGGTGTCAAGGTCGCGGTGGTCGACGCCACCGGCAAGCTGGTCGAAACCGCCACGGTCTTTCCGCACGAGCCGCGCAAGGACTGGGACGGCTCGCTGCACACCCTGGCCAAACTCTGCGAAAAACACGGCGTCAACCTGATCGCCATCGGCAACGGCACCGCCAGCCGCGAAACCGACAAACTGGCCGCCGACCTGATCAAGGGCATGGCCAAGGTTGAACAGGTCATCGAGAAAGTCGTCGTCAGCGAAGCCGGCGCCTCGGTCTATTCGGCCAGCGAATTTGCTTCGCAGGAAATGCCCGACGTGGACGTCAGCCTGCGCGGTGCCGCCAGCATTGCGCGCCGCCTGCAGGACCCGTTGGCCGAACTCGTGAAGATAGACCCCAAGTCCATCGGCGTGGGCCAGTACCAGCACGACGTAAACCAGAGCGACCTGATGCGCAGCCTGGACACCGTGGTGGAGGACTGCGTGAACAGCGTGGGCGTGGACCTGAACACCGCGAGTGTGCCGCTGCTGGCGCGTGTCTCGGGCCTGAGCAACACCGTGGCCAAGGCGGTGGTGCGCTGGCGCGACGCCAACGGTGCCTTTGCCAGCCGCGCCGATTTGCTGAAGGTCACCGGCCTCGGTGCCAAGACCTTCGAGCAGAGTGCGGGCTTCTTGCGCCTGCGCGCCAGCAGCAACCCGCTGGACATGACGGGTGTGCACCCCGAAACCTACCCGGTGGTCGAAAAAATCATGGCCCACACCGGCAAGCCGGTGGCCGAACTCATGGGCCGCGCCGAGATGCTCAAGACGCTCAAGCCCGAGCTGTTTGCCAACGAGCAGTTCGGTGTCATCACCGTCAAGGACATCCTGGCCGAGCTCGAAAAACCCGGCCGTGACCCGCGTCCCGACTTCAAAGTGGCGCGTTTCAACGACGGCGTCGAAGACATCAAGGACCTGAAAGAAGGCATGACGCTGGAAGGCACGGTCAGCAACGTGGCCGCCTTCGGCGCCTTCATCGACATCGGCGTGCACCAGGACGGCCTGGTCCATGTGAGCCAGCTGTCCAACAAGTTCGTGACCGACGCGCGCGAGGTGGTCAAGACCGGCGACATCGTGAAAGTGCGCGTGACCGAGGTGGACGTGGCGCGCAAGCGCATCGCCCTGACCATGAAGCTCGACGCTTCCCCGGCGCGCCGCGACGGCCCGCGCGACAACCGCTTTGAAGGCGCGCGGCCGGGCCAGAACCCCAACCGCGGCGGCAACTATGGTGGCGGGCAGGGCAGGGCGCCGCAGCCGGCTGCATCAACGGCGATGGAATCCGCCTTCAGCAAGCTGGCAGCCCTGAAGAAATAGCGTTTGTCGCGCAGAAGGCTGCAGCGCGCCGGTTTTTGGTGTCAAATCGGCATCTGGATCAATCACCACGGGCGCCAGCAGCTACCAAAACCATAGCAACCGCGATCCGTCCATGCAAGCCCTACGCCTTTACGCCGGCCCCCAGGCCCGACGCCACATCGAAAAACACGGCATGCGTCCGCAGGATGTGCGTGTGGTGCCGGGCGCGGCGGGGGGGCCCAAGGGCCTGGTGCTGGGGCCGCTGGACCGCTTCATCTTCGGCGACTGGCTGGCGGGCAGCAGCCAGCCCGTGCACCTGGTCGGCGCATCGATAGGCGCCTGGCGCATGGCGACCGCCTGCCTGGATGAGCCAGTGGCGGCCTTCCAGCGCCTGGAAGACGACTACATCCGGCAGCATTTCGATTGGCAGCCCGGCCAGAAGCGGCCCAGCGCGCAGCACGTCAGCGAGCAGTTCGGCCAGAGCCTGCAGGACTTTTACGGCGGCCGCGTGCAGCAGGTGCTGCAGCACCCGCGTTACCGCCTGCACATCGTCACCTCGCGCGGGCGCCACCTGCTGAGGCGTGAACACCGCCTGGGCACGCCGCTGGGCTACCTGGGCGCATTCCTCACCAACACCCTGCGCCGCAAGGCCATGGGCGCCTGGCTGGAGCGCGTGGTGTTTTCCAGCCAGGGCGCGCCTTTGCCCTTTGCCACCAGCGACTACCGCACGCGCCAGCTGGCACTGACCGAGGCCAACTTCAACCCCGCGCTGCAGGCCAGTTGCTCGATTCCCTTCATGCTCCAGGCCGTGCACAACATTCCCGACGCACCGCCCGGCGCCTACTGGGACGGCGGCATCACCGACTATCACCTGCACCTCAACTACGCTTCTGATTTGATAGCGTCTGACGCAGATAGCGCGGGGGCTGGAGGCCAAAATGACTCAAAATCTCCGGGTCTGGTTCTGTACCCGCACTTCCAGAAAGCCGTGGTGCCCGGCTGGCTCGACAAGGGCCTGAAATGGCGCCACGGCGCCACGCACTTCCTCGACAACATGCTGCTGCTGGCGCCCGACCCGGCCTGGGTCCAGACCCTGCCTAACCACAAGCTGCCCGATCGCAACGACTTTCTCCGTTATGGCGCCGACCTGCCCGGACGCATCAAGGCCTGGAGCACGGCAGTGGCGGCGAGCCGGCAGCTGGCCGATGAATTTCAGGAATGGCTGCTGCGGCCGGACATGGGGCGGGTGGAGGCGCTTTAACGGGCGCCGCGGCGGCCTCGAAGGGTTTCGGCCACGCCGTAACCCCTGCTGGCGGTACTTGTGATCGACTGAAGGGCAGCGCATAATGTGTACACAATGATTCGCAAAGTGCGAACCACACGCAGCAAGGAGGTATCACCACATGGAAACGACCAAAGTTGGCATTCGGGAGTTTCGTGCTGACCTGGCGGAGTACATCGCCTCCAGCACCCCGGTGGCCGTGACGCGCCACGGCCAGACCGTAGGCTATTTCATTCCGACACAGGGCCAGGTGGGCGCAGACCTTTCGGCATTGAAGCAAGCCAGCGAAGTCCTGGATCAGCTGCTGCAAACCCACGGCGTTGATGTCAATGAGGTGGTCTCAGAGTTCAAGGTAGCCCGTAAAAAAGCAACGCAAGCCAAAAAGGCAAAAGCCAGGACTGCATGAGCAGCAAAGCCATCGTCCTGGATGCAAACATCCTGATCCGGGCCGTGTTGGGAAGGCGGGTGCGGGAGCTGATTCTTGAAAACGCTTCGACCGTCAAGTTCTTCGCCCCCGACGCGGCCTATGCAGATGCCCGAAAGTACCTGCCAGCGTTGCTGGAAAAGCGGGGCGTTATGGGTTCCGCGGCCATGGCTGTTCTGGATGGCCTCGAGGGCATAGTCCAGGCCATTGAGCTAGAACTTTACGCCGGCATGCAGGAGCAGGCCCTGCAGCGAATCGCCATCCGCGATGCCGATGATTGGCCGGTGCTTGCATGTGCCATGACCATTGGTTGTCCGGTATGGACCGAAGACGCGGACTTTTTCGGAACAGGCGTCGCAACGTGGACGACGGACCGTGTTGGGCTTTACTTGTGCAGCCCATGACGCCCGTTGTTCGCCCGATTTACACCGAAGCCGATTACCGAGCTGCGCTACAACTGATTGCGCCGTACTTTGAGAACGAGCCCGAGGTTGGCAGTGATGCCGGATCGCACTTTGAGGCGATGGTCGCGCTTATTCAGGACTATGAGACCAAGCACTGCCCGACCGCTCCCGCCGAGCAGGCTGTGCCGATTACGGAAAGCCGTAGGGCAAAGCACTAGCTTTGCTACCAAAGCTTTAGTGCAGTTATCCTCTGGGCATGGCTATTCCAGACTACCAAACCTGCATGCTCCCATTTCTACGTTTTCTCGGCGATAGCGAGGAACATTCCCTTCGCGACGCTGAGGAATCGCTGGGTGAGTATTTCCAGTTGTCCGCCACCGAGCGCGCCGAACTGCTAGCAAGTGGGCAGCAGAGAGTCTTCAAAAACAGGATCGGCTGGGCAAGAACATACTTAAAAAAGGCATGCCTCATCGAGGCGCCTAAGCGTGGCGTATTCAAGATCACTGATAGAGGACTCAAAGTTCTGTCAACAAATCCAGTCCGAATCGACGGAAAGTTTTTGGAGCAGTTTCCCGAGTTCGTGGAATTCAGGGAAATCTCCAAGAAAACAAACGAGAACACAACGGCTTCGGAGCCGACTGCGCTAAATGCATCCCCTACTGTCACCCCAGAGGAGGAAATCGAGCGTGCCTACCAAGGTTTGCGTGAGCAACTCGCGCAGGAACTGCTTGCTGTAATTCTGAGTTGCTCTCCAGTATTTTTCGAGCAGCTTGTTGTTGATGTGCTTGTGAAGATGGGTTATGGCGGTTCCAGGCGCGATGCGGGTGAGCGAATTGGGCAGACCGGCGATGGCGGTATCGACGGAATCATCAAGGAAGATCGTCTTGGCTTGGACACGATCTTCATTCAGGCAAAACGCTGGCAAGGATCGGTCGGACGCCCTGAAATTCAAAAGTTTGTTGGTGCACTTCAAGGCCAGCGCGCGAGGAAAGGCGTCTTCATCACTACATCAACTTTCACAGCCGATGCGATTGACTATGCCTCAAGAATCGACACAAAGGTGGTACTCATTGATGGCAAGGCGTTGTCTGCGTTAATGATCGATTTTGATGTGGGTGTTTCGGCGTCAGCTTCTTACGTGGTCAAGCGTGTTGACTCTGATTACTTCGAGGAGGGTTGATTTTTTCAATGAGTCTTTGACACACACGGGCGGGTGAATGCCACCAGTTTTTAGCAGCATATGCGAACGTGACGCTTTCCGGAAGGCAACTATGAAGACCTCAACGTGTTGTCTACCGAAGTTGAGCGGTCTGCCAGTCTTACGCGAGCACCGCTCAAAGCGAATCCCCCAACATCTCCGCATACTCCTGCGCCGTCGCAATCCGCGGATTCGTCTTGTGGCAATGGTCGGCCATCGCGCCCACGATGATCTGGTCGAACTGCTCGCGCTGAACGCCCATCTCGGCCAAGCCCTTGGGCAGCCCCAGGCGGGCGTTCATGTCCCGGATCGCTTCGGGAATATCGCTGCCTGAAGCCAGGCCCATGACCTGCGCCATGCGGTTCAGGCGGTTTTCCTTCTGGATCGACTCGGCGCTCGCGTTGAAACGCACCACGGCCGGCAAAAACATGGCGTTCAGCGTTCCGTGGTGCAGGCGCGGATCGACGCCGCCCAGGCTGTGGCTCAGGCTGTGCACGCAGCCCAGGCCTTTCTGGAAGGCCATGGCGCCCTGCATGGATGCGCTCATCATGTTGAGCCGGGCCTCGCGGTCGCTGCCGTCCTTGGTGGCGCGCTCGATGTGGGCCCAGCCGCGCTGCAGGCCGTCCAGGCCAATGCCGTCGGCCGGCGGGTTGAAGGCGGGCGCCATGAAGGTTTCCATGCAGTGCGCAATCGCGTCCATGCCGGTGGCCGCCGTCAGTTTGGCCGGCAGGCCCAGTGTCAGTTCGGGGTCGCAGATCGCGGTTTTTGGCACCAGATGCCAGGAGTGGAAGCCGACCTTGCGGTGGTCGTCCAGGATGATGATGGCGCCGCGCGCCACCTCGCTGCCGGTGCCGCTGGTGGTGGGCACGGCAATCAGCGGTACCGCGCGGTCGGTGATCTTGAGTGAGCCGCCCTCGATGGTGGCGTAGGTCTTGAGCGGGCCTTCATGGGTGGCGGCGATCGCCACGCCCTTGGCGCAGTCGATCGCCGAGCCGCCGCCGACGGCGATCAGGCCGTCGCAGCCCTGGGCCTTGTACACGGCGACTGCGGCGCGCACGGCGGCTTCGGTCGGGTTCGAGGGCGTCTGGTCGAACACCGCCACGGTCATGCCGGGCAGGGCGTCGAGTGCTTTTTGCAGGACGCCGGCCGCCTTGACCCCGGCGTCGGTGATGACCAGCGGCTTGCTGATGCCCACACGTTCACATTCCTGCTTGAGGAGCTTGACCGCGCCATACTCGAACTGGATCTGGGTGACGTAGTAAATGAAGGCCATGGTTTGCTGTCTTTCGGCGTTGTACGATGCAGGGCGGTTGGCGTATTTCTGCCCCAACCTGAATACGCTACTTTACCGGCTGGAGACTTTCTTGACTTGCATGCAGACCCGGATGATGGTCACTTTGGCGATAGCGGGCGCCCGGCCGATGTTTCTGGCCTTCCGGTAAATGCGGGGACAGGCTGCACACGCCCTGCTGACACCCGCCATGCGCGACGTGATCAGCCGCATGGGGCGGGCAGGGCACCCGGCGTTTCACACGCTGACGGCTACCCAGGCCCGCGCGGCCTACGAGGCCGGTGCCGGCGTGCTGGAAATTCCCAGACCGGCACTGGTGCGTATCGAAGACTTCAGCATCCCGGCGCGCGACGGCCATGCCTTGCCGGCCCGGCTGTACGCGCCTTTGGCCGAGGTGTTGCCGGTGCTGCTGTATTTCCATGGCGGCGGGTTCACCATAGGCAGCATCGCGACGCATGACATTTTGTGTCGCCAGCTCAGCCACCTGGCGGGCTGTGCGGTGGTGTCGGTGGACTATCGCCTCGCCCCCGAGCACAAGTTTCCGACGGCTGCCCATGACGCTGAGGATGCGCTGCAGTGGTTGGCAACCCACGCGAACAGGCTTGGGCTGGACAGTGAGCGGTTGGCGGTGGGCGGCGACAGCGCCGGTGGCACGCTGGCTGCCATGTGTGCGGTGCTGGCCCGCGATGCCGGTCTGCCGCTGGCCCTGCAGCTGCTGTTTTACCCCGGCTGCTCGGCGCACCAGGACACGCCCTCGCACCGCCAGTTTGCACGCGGCTTTGTGCTCGAGGAGCGCGAGATCAACTGGTTTTTCAGCCGTTATGTGCGCGGCCCGGCCGACCGCGACGACTGGCGTTTCGCGCCCCTGAATGCGCCCGATGTGGACGGCGTGGCGCCGGCCTGGGTGGGTCTGGCCGAATGCGACCCGCTGGTCGACGAAGGCGTGATGTATGCCGACAAACTGAGAATGGCCGGCGTGGCGGTCGACCTGGAAATTTACCGCGGCGTCACCCACGAGTTCATCAAGATGGGCCGCATCCTTCCCGAGGCGCGGCAAGCCCATGCCGACGCGGCCGGTGCCTTGCGCCGTGCTTTTTTGAAAGAGATTGACTCATGAACCGACAGGATTTCCGATTTTTTCACCGCCTGCGTGTGCGCTGGGCCGAAGTGGACATGCAGAAAATTGTCTTCAACGCGCACTACCTGATGTACTTCGACACGGCGGTCACCGACTACTGGCGCGCGCTGGCCCTGCCGTATGAACAGGCCATGCAGCAGCTGGGCGGCGAGTTGTATGTCAAGAAAGCCACCGTCGAATTCCATGCGTCGGCCCGTTGTGACGACCAGCTCGACGTCGCCATGAAGTGCTCGCGCATCGGCACCTCGTCCATGGTGTTCACCGGCGCCATCTTCCGTGGCGAGCAGTTGCTGATCACCGGCGAGTTGATCTACGTGTTTGCCGATCCGGTCACGCAAACCTCCCGGCCGGTGCCCGACGGGTTGCGCCGCATTTTGACCGCCTACGAAGCCGGCGAGCCCATGGTCACGCTCAAGCTGGGCTCCTGGGCCGAACTCGGCACCCATGCGGGGGCCATCCGCTCCGAAGTGTTCATAGAAGAGCAGGGCATTCCGCTGGAGATGGAATGGGACGAAGCCGACCACAGTGCCGTGCATGCCGTGGCCTACAACGGCCTGGGCCAGCCGGTGGCCACAGGCCGGCTGCTGCAACACGCCCCCGGCACCGGGAAAATCGGGCGCATGGCCGTGAGCCGGGTGCTCCGGGGTACCCGCCTGGGACGCGAACTGCTGCACGCCCTGATGGCCCAGGCCCGGCAGCGCGGCGACACCGAGGTGCTGCTACACGCCCAGCGCAGCGCCGAGGGTTTTTACAGCCGGCTGGGTTTCACACCGCGCGGCGAGCCTTTCGATGAGGTGGCCATTGCCCACATCGAGATGTTTCGCCAACTCTGAGGCCTGCGCATGGCCCGGTGACAATACAGAGCAGAGGGGGCAAGGTACTTTCCCCTTCGCACCCCATAAGCACGAAAACTGACGTTCCATGGCCAAGAAAAAGAGAGCTTCCACCGGCAAACCGGCCGCCCTCACGGCGGGGGCCGATGTGCTGCTTTCCCTGGACCAACCGTTGTCGCACAGACAAGCGATCACTTCCCCGGCGACCAGTGAGGTTCGGAGCGGCGCCGCGGTCGCCGTGTTGGCGGCCATGCTGTTTCTGGTGCCGGCCATCGGCGTTCCTTTTCAGGAAATGGTGCAGGACACCCTGAAATCGATGGTGGTTTCGCTGATGACCCTGGCCGCAGCGCTGCTGTTTTTCTGGCACCAGCGCAAGCGCCAACAGCCTTTGCGCTGGCATGTCCTGATGTGGTTTCCGCTGATCCTGATGGCTTATGCCCTTGGCAGCATGGCCTGGTCCCATACCTATCTGGCCGGCGTGGAGGCGATACGCTGGTTTGTTTTCAGCCTGCTGCTGTGGCTCGGGTTGAACACGTTTTCACCGGCTGCGCTGCCCTTGCTGGCCCGGGGCATCCACTGGGGAGCCGCCATGGCCTCGCTATGGACAGCATTGCAGTTCTGGGTGAATTTCAGCTATTTTCCGCAAGGCCCCAACCCCGCCTCGACCTTTGCCAACCGTAATTTTTTCGCGGAAATGGCGGTGTGCGCCATCCCGTTTTCCGTCTATCTTCTGGCCCAGTCGCAGCGCCTGTCGCAGATTGTCCTGATGGCCTTCAGCACAGGCTTTATCGTGGTCGCCCTGTTAATGACCGGCACCCGCTCGGCGCTCATCACCTTTTGGTTCATGCTCTTTATGGTCTTGCCGGCGATCGGTTTCATCTACCGTCGGCAGTTCAATTTTTCGCGCTGGTCCCCCGTCTGGCGTGCGCTGGCACTCATGGTTCTGTTCGGCACGGTGGTCGGTCTCGGCCTGATCGACACCGGCAACCCAAGCATTGCGGGCGAACAGCGCGGGAGCAACGCTCTGGAACGCAGCATCTACCGCAGTGCCTCGGTGGCCCACGAACTCAGTAACGAGCAGGCGTTTGCCACGGGCTCTGTCTCGGTGCGACTGATCATGTGGAAGGCCACAGGGCGCATGATTGCCGACCGGCCTTTCAGCGGGGTCGGGGCAGGGGCGTGGGAAGTCGACTCCCCCCTTTACCAGACTGCAGACTCGCCGCTGGAAACCGACTACTACGCACACAACGAAAGCCTTCAGCTGATCGCCGAATACGGCCTTGTCGGCTGGATCACCTTGATGGGCTTGTTCGGCTACCTGCTGCTCTCGGCTTGGGATACATTTCAGGACCGGAGAGCCGGTGGCCCCTCCGATGCTGGGGCACGCGCCATTTTGCTCACCAGTTTGCTGGCGCTGCTGCTGGTCAGCAACGCCGGTTTTCCATGGCGGCTGGCGTCGACGGGTGCCATTTTTGCCACGGGTCTGGCCCTGCTTGCCGCTTCCGATGCTCGGCGGGGTGCGTCCCGATGGGGCTGGAGCAGCCCACTGCCCTGGCGGCCGGCATTTTCACGGGCAGGCTTTTTTGCCAGCATTTTTTGCCTGATGCTTGCCGGCTATATCAGCCAGCAGGCAGCCGCGAGTGAATACAAGATCATCACCGCCGTCAAGCGGGCTCTCATGATCTCGCAGTCCGGCGACCCCACGAACCCGCGCTGGAATAAAAGCAAAAACGAGATGCTGATTCTGATGGATGAGGGCACCAGGATCAACCCGCATTACCGCAAGATCACCCCCATGGTCGCGGACCATCTGGCGCGCTGGGGGGACTGGGACAACGCAATCTGGATCTGGGAGTCGGTGGTGGAGTCCAGGCCGCATGTGGTGGCAATGTTGTCCAATCTCGTGCGCGGTTATTCCCAGCTTGGCCAACACGCCAAGGCACTGGAGTTTCTGGAGCGCTGCAAGAAACTGCAACCAGAGTCCCCGGCCGTGCGTGGGCTGGAGTTGCTGGTGCTGGCCCATGCCGGACGCGAACCGGAAGCCGCGAAGCTGGCGCGTCGCTACCTGGACGAAGGCTTCTACGACTACAACCTCGTCAATGCCGCGGTGAGCCTGGGCCTGCGCACGCAGGACTACGACCTTTCCATCAACGGATTGACTCTGCGCAACCAGGGCTGGCCGGAGGGGCAAGTGGAGGCGTTGCTGGAGCTGGGACGGATCTACGCCGAACACAAGAAGAACGACGCCCTGGCGCTGGAGGCCTACCGCGCAGCGCTGGCGGCCAGCCCCGACGCGACCAGGGAAAAGGAAGCGACCCGGCAGAAAATTCCGGCTGCGTACCTGACACGGCTTTAAGCCGCTGCGCTCCAGTGCAGGCGAAAAGCTGCCTGCGCGGGAGCATCGGCCAGACCACCGGGCCGCAGGTGAGTCTGTTCCTGAATCAGCACGTCGTGGCGGTGGCCGTCATCGCCGGTGCCGCCGCGGCTCACCACCAGCTGCGTGCTGCTGCGCGTTCCATAACCGTGCTCGGGGAATTCGACAAACACACTCGACAGCGCGCGCTCCAGGGCCAGCGGCACCCCCGTGCGCGGCAGTTGCTCGTCGCCGGGGCGTTGCCTGTTCTGCAGGGCGGACCAGAGTCCGGCCTGCAGGTCCTCCTGGCTGTCGGAATCCAGCGCTTGGCGCAGCGCTGTTTTCAGCGCGCGGGTTTTGGGCCAGGGCGTGTCCAGCGCGCCGTTGGACAGGCCGTAAACACCGGGCTGGAGCGCGCACGACTGCCAGCCCTCAACCGGCCTGCCGTTAGCGTCGGACTGGTTGGTGAGCCAATGCCAGGCCGACGACTGGAAGTCACCGAGCACGAGGTTGAAGGCGCCATACAGCGCGCTGTCGGTCTGCGCCATGAACTGGCTGGCATCCATCCCGCCTTCGAGCCAGCGCATGACCAGCTCACCGCGGGACCGTTCGCCGGCCACCGGGTGCGGCTCGCGCACATTGGTCAGCATCGCCATCCGCCCGCCGGGGTTCAGGCCCAGCCAGGTGCCACCGGCGCGCAGGTCGCGACCGGAGATCACTTCCTTGCCCGCATCGGTGGTCCAGCGCGCCAGCGGCCCCGTGGGCCGGTTCAGGAATTCATCGCGGTTGGCAGCGATTACCAGCGGCCAGCGCGGCGAAGCGTCAATGGCAAAGGCGATCAGGCACATTCATGGCCCCCACGCTTTTCGCTCCGCGTAATACGCTGCCCCCCGAGGGGGCTAATTTCCCTTGGGGCGGCCCGGCGGAAAATTCCGGCGTAAGCGCGACGCACTAGATGTCTTCAAGCAAAGGGTAGGGCAGGGGCAGCAGCGCCAGCGCTGGACCGGTGGCATTGCCCAGGGTCAGTCGGCCGCCGTCGGCATCGGCCGCAGCGGCGGTCTGCATGGACACGATCAGATCAAAACCTGCCGCCGGGTGCGGGGCACAGGCCGCGACCAGGCCGCAAGGTTGTTCCGCGTCGGCGGCATGAAACACCTCCTGGCCCACCTGCGGCGTGCCGTCGGTGTGCGCCAGGTAAGCGCGGCGCTTGAGCGTGCCGCGAAACTGGCTGCGCGCCACGATTTCCTGGCCGGGGTAACAGCCTTTCTTGAAGCTCACGCCGCCGACCGACTCGTAGTTGAGCATCTGCGGCACAAAGGCTTCGAAAATCGGCTGCGTGATCATGGCGATGCCCGACTGCACATCGAGCCAGTGCCAGCGCGCCAGCGGCAACACCGGGCCCGCAGGCGCCGGGGTGCCGGCCGGGGCGCACCACAGGGCGCGCGGCTGGCCGGCGCCGGGATACAGGAACACCAGGTTTGCCGCATCCAAATCAAGCTTGGCCCAGGCAGGATGTGCGCCGCCAGCTATGGTTTCAATAGCATCACCAGCCAGCCCGCAAAGGGTGTACTCCGCCGTGGCATCGCTCAACCGGGCCTTGGCACGCAGCACAAACATGGACAGGCGCTTGAGGGTGGCGGGCAGGATGTCGCGGCTGCAGGCCAGCAGGATCTCGTGCTCGCTGCGTTTGAAAACAATGAAGCTGGCCTGCATGCGGCCCTTGGCATTGCAGAAAGCGGCCAGGCGCGCTGCGGTCAGCCCCAGCAGCGCCACGTCCTGCGTCAGCTGGCCCTGAAGGAATTTGGCGGCCTCCTCGCCGGCAACACGGATCACACCCAGGTGCGTCAGTTCGGCAACGCCGGACGGCAGGGTGGCCAATGGCAGGGAAACAGGAGGGGAATCGGAAGGGAGGGTCAACATGGGCTGAATTATCATAGACCCATCGTTTTCCGGAAGGTAACAGGGTTGTGCGTCGTTTCTTGATGAGTTTGCTCGTGCTGGCGTTTCTCGCCGGTCTGGTGGTGTTTGGTGCCGTCGGCTGGTGGCTGCACGAACCCTTGACCCTGAAGCCGCAGCCCGGCAGCCTGGTGCTGGACCTGGAGATCGAGCCCGGCACCTCCGCCCAGCGCGTGGCCGGCGTCGTGGCCGCCAGCGGCGTCGATGTGCAGCCGGTGTTGCTTTATGCCTGGTTTCGCCTCTCGGGTCAGGCGCGCCAGATCAAGGCCGGCAGTTACGAGATCACGCCGGGCACCACGCCACGCAAGCTGCTGAGCATGCTGGTCCGCGGCGAGGAAAGCCTCAAAAGCGTGACCCTGGTCGAAGGCTGGAATTTCCGCCAGGTGCGCGCAGCCCTGCAAAAGGCCGAAGCCCTCAAACCCGACACCCAGGGGCTGGGCGCGGAAGCCGTCATGGCGCAGCTGGGCAAGCCCGGTGTGCATCCCGAGGGACGGTTTTTCCCCGACACCTATACCTATGCCAAGGGCTCCAGCGACCTGGCCGTCCTCAAACGCGCGGCCCGCGCGATGGACAAACGCCTGGAAGCGGCCTGGGCCCTGCGCAGCGCGGACACGCCCCTGAAGACGCCCGATGAAGCCCTGGTCCTGGCCAGCATTGTTGAAAAGGAAACCGGCAAACCCTCGGACCGCCCGGAAATCGGCGGGGTTTTCAGCAACCGCCTGCGCATCGGCATGATGCTGCAGACCGACCCGACCGTGATTTACGGCATGGGAGAACAGTTCGACGGCAACCTGCGCAAGCGCGATCTGCTGGCCGACACACCGTACAACACCTACACCCGCACCGGCCTGCCCCCCACGCCGATTGCCATGCCCGGCAAGGCGGCCCTGCTGGCCGCGGTGCAGCCAGCCCAGACCAAGGCCCTGTATTTTGTCGCGCGCGGCGACGGCACCAGCCATTTCAGCAGCAGCCTGGACGAGCACAACCGCGCCGTCAACAAATACCAGCGCTGAAATATGGCCCCCACGCTTTTCGCTTCGCGTAATGCGCTGCCCCCCGAGGGGGCGCTGCGCCTGCGGCCCGGCCCTTCGACAGGCTCAGGACAGGCCAAGGCCGGTTCCGCGGCCCTGGCTGATTGGGAGAGCGCCGCCTCGCGTGTCGCTCCTGGCCTCTTCATCAGCTTCGAAGGCATAGACGGCGCCGGGAAATCGACGCACATCAGCGCGCTGGCCGACGCTTTCCGGGCGCAGGGCAGGGCCGTGACCCTGAGCCGCGAACCCGGCGGCACGCCGCTGGCCGAGAAGCTGCGCGCCCTGATCCTCAACGACGTGATGGACCCGCTGACCGAAGCCCTGCTGATTTTTGCGGCGCGGCGCGACCACCTGACCACCGTGATCGTTCCGGCACTGGCACGCGGTGATGTGGTGCTGTGCGACCGGTTCACCGACGCGACCTTTGCCTACCAGGGCGGCGGGCGCGGCTTCGACCTCGACGTGCTATCAAAACTGGAGCTATGGGCGCAGGATGCACGGGGGCTGGGGCGTGATTTTGTTCATGAACTTGGCCAAAAGGGAGAAGCTGCGGCGATTGTCCAGCCCGACCTGACGGTCTGGTTCGACCTGCCGCCCGAAAAAGCCGCCCAGCGCCTGGCCGGCGCCCGCGTGCCGGACAAGTTCGAAGCCCAGCCGGTGGAATTTTTCCGCCGTGTGGCCCAGGGCTACGCCGACCGCATGGCCGCCGACCCCGGACGTTTTGCCCGCATTGACGCCGACCGGACACGCGAGGCCGTGTGGCAGTCGGTGCATAGTGTGTTTACCGGCAAGGGCTGGCTCTGATGACCAGCGATTCCGTCGCGCCCAGCCCCCCCCTGGCCCCCTGGCTGCAGACCCAGCTGCAAACCCTGCTGGCCCAGCGCGGCCATGCCTGGCTGCTCAGCGGTCCGTCCGGCCTGGGCCAGTTCGACCTGGCGCTGGCACTGGCACGGGCCTGGCTGTGCGAGCAGGCCACGGCGCAGGGCGCCTGCGGCGTGTGCGGCAGTTGCCATGCCGTCGATGTCCACACCCATGCCGACCTCTGCATGCTCATGCCCGAAACCCTGTCGCTGGCACTCGGCTGGCCGCTGGACGAAAAAACCCAGGACGACCTGGACAGCAAGAAACGCAAGCCCAGCAAGGAAATCAAGGTCGACGCCGCGCGCGAGGCCGTCACGTTCACGCAGTTCACACGTTCGCGCGGCAGTACCAAGGTGGTGCTGGTCTACCCGGCCGAACGCATGAACGCGATCACCGCCAACACGCTGCTCAAGACGCTGGAAGAGCCGCCGGGTGCGGTGCAGTTCATCCTCGCCACCGAGGCCGCGCACCAGTTGCTCCCCACCATCCGCAGCCGCTGCCAGGGCCACACCATGCACTGGCCGGATTTTGACCAGGCACTGGCCTGGCTGGCCGGGCGCGCGGGGCCGGAAGGCAAGGCCGGCAAATTGCCGGCCGCCGCCGACCTGCACACCCTGCTGGCCGCCGCCGGTGGCCGGCCCGCCGATGCGCTGGAACGCGCGCAGGCCGGACCGAGCAGCGCCATCGCCCAGCACTGGCAGGCCCTGCCCAAAGCCATGGCCCGGGGCGAGGTCGGGGCGCTCAGCGACTTCGGGCCGACCCAGGCCGTCGATGCATTGCAAAAGCTCTGCCACGACATGCTGGCCACCCGGGCCGGCGCCGAACCGCGGTTTTTTCGCCACGGGGACTTGCCGGTGCAGCCAGCCGGCAAACCCGGTGCGGCTGGCGCGGGCGCCGGCCCCGGCTTTGCCGCGCTGGGCGCCTGGGCCAAGGAGCTGGCCGCCACGGCGCGTACCGTGGAGCACCCCTACAATCCCGGCCTGATGCTCGAAGCGCTGGTCAGCCGCGCGCAGCTGGCTCTCAATGCAAAATAAGCGCTGTTTCTTGCTGACAGCCCGGCGGTCAACCCGATAAACTAGGCGCATGAGTACAACGCCTCCTGCTGGTTCTCCCGGTGCTGCCGGTGCCACCGCCACCAGTTCCAGCGCCGCCCGGCCCAGCGTCATCCAGCTGGCGATCCGCGAAAAAGCCGCACTCTACGCCGCCTACATTCCGCTGTTCACCGAAGGCGGCGTTTTCATCCCCTCTGCGCGCGACTACAAGCTGGGCGACGACGTTTATGTGCTGCTGACCTTGCCCGAAGACACGCAGCGCTACCCGGTGGCGGGCAAAGTGGCCTGGGTCACCCCGGCGCGGGCCTCCGGCAACCGGACCCAGGGCGTGGGCGTGCGTTTCCCCAACGACGAAAAGTCCCGCCTGCTGAAGATCAAGATCGAGGAAATCCTCGGTGCCCACCTGGCCTCCGACCGTCCGACGCAGACGATCTAGGCCCTTGCAGGCCCTGCCCGGGCTGCTTTATTTTTGATAGCTGACTGCGCCCGTCTGGTATGGGCTACAGCCATTTTTCACACCCAACAAAGCCTTGCCGATGTTCACCGATTCCCATTGCCACCTGAGTTTTCCCGAGCTCCAGGCCCAGTTGCCGCAGATACGCGAAGCCATGGCGCAGGCCCAAGTGGACCGCGCGCTGTGCATTTGCACCACGCTCGAAGAGTTCCCCACCGTTCATGCGCTGGCCACCACCTACGACAACTTCTGGTGCAGCGTCGGCGTGCACCCCGACAACGAAGGTGTGACCGAGCCCAGCCTGGCCGACCTGGTGCAGCGCGCCGCCTTGCCCAAGGTGGTGGCCATTGGCGAAACCGGGCTTGACTACTACCGCCTGGGCGAGCGCAGCATCGCCGACATGCATTGGCAGCGCGAACGCTTTCGCACCCACATCCGCGCCGCGCGCCAGACCCAAAAGCCGCTGGTGATCCACACCCGCAGTGCCTCCGCAGACACGCTGGCGATCCTGAAGGAAGAGGGTGAAACCGTCGGCGGAGCAGGGCGGGCCGGCGGGGTTTTCCACTGCTTCACCGAAACCGCCGAAGTGGCCCGGGCCGCGCTGGACCTGGGGTTTTACATCTCGTTTTCCGGCATCCTGACCTTCAAGAATGCCGCCGACCTGCGCGAAGTGGCCCGTTTTGTGCCGCTGGACCGCACCCTGATCGAAACCGACAGCCCTTACCTGGCACCCATGCCTTACCGCGGCAAAACCAACAATCCGTCCTATGTTCCTTACGTGGCCAGGCAGGTCGCCGAGATCCGGCAGATGCCGGTGGAAGCCATTGCCGAGGCCACCAGCCGCAACTTCGAACGGCTTTTTTCGGGAGTCATGGCATGAAAACATACCTCATCAATCACTTTAAAAAAATCGTCTATCTATTTGTCGTTACTGGGTTTATTACAGTCAATGCCGGCTCGTATGAAGACTTTTTTGCAGCCATCACGCAGGACAACCCGGGCGTCATCCGCCAGTTGCTGACCCGTGGTTTTGATGCCAACACCGTCGACCCCAAAGGCCAGCCTGGCCTGTACCTGGCGATCCAGGAGCCATCGCTGAAGGCCGCCCAGGCCCTGCTGGACTGGCCCAAAACCAACGTCAACGCGCTCAATGCCAATGGCGAAAGCCCGCTGATGCTGGCCGCGATCAAGGGCCAGCTTGAAATGGTGGCCGCTTTGATCAAGCGGGATGCCGACGTCAACAAGACCGGCTGGACACCGCTGCATTACGCCGCCAGCAAGGGGCACCTGGCCATCATGAACCTGCTGCTGGAAAACCACGCCTACATCGACGCCGAATCACCCAACGGCACCACACCGCTGATGATGGCCGCGCAATACGGCACCACGCCCGCGGTCAAACTGCTGCTGGACGCCGGCGCCGATCCCTTGCTGAAAAACCAGCAAGGCCTGACCGCCATCGGCTTTGCCCAGCGCGTCAGCCGCACTGAATCCATGGATATCATCGCGACAGCCGTGCGCAAGCGGCAAGCCACCGGCAAATGGTGAATCGGAGAAGGCGTTGAAACAGCAGCCGGACCAAGTTTTGCTGTTTTGGATCTGCCTTGTATATTCCACGATGTATAGTTTTGTAAGGTGTTGATTTCATTGGAAATTTCTTCACTTTGAGTTAAATTTTTTGGCAGTTGTCCACACCAGAATGCAAGTTGTTCTGGTTTTCGTAACTGAGTTACCGGTTTGACATGGCACGAAGGAGGGCGGGTTTAAGCGCACAGCCGCAGCCGCGTCCAAACATCCGATGTGCGCCCTGAGCCTTAAGACGGGACCCGTTTCGCTTTGCTCCCATGGGGGCCTGCCCCCATACCCTGGGCCGGTCACTGGATGCCACCTTTGGGCATGTGGCCAGTCGCCTGGAGCTGAGCAGCGCAGGCCATCCCGAGCCGTTCCAGCCAGTCCGCAACGCCCTCAGGAGCCGTCCCGAGCGACTCTGAGTCCACCGCGATCCCATGCAGCCAGGCGCAGGCCCCACGGGTTTCTTCCAGAACGTCCGGCGCCACGCCAGCCAGGCCACTCATACCGAAACCCCCTGTTTTTCATGATGTGGAATTCCGTGGGCTATTTGCCATGCGATGGTTTTGGAGGTTTCCCCAATGGTGGAGGCCCGGTTTGACGTGTTATGTCCAGTAGTGTTCTTAAGATAAATTAAGCGGGGCGGCTGCGCCGCCCCACCGGCCATGCCGGTGGGCTCGACCAGCTCGCCCCGGCCGTCTGGCGAGCCTTCGGCCACCGCCTGCCGGACCGGTGCGTCTGTCCGTCCCGCCCGCAAGGCTTGGCGCATGGCTGATTCCCGCTCATAGATGGTTCTGAAGGAACGGGCCTGGCGGACCAGCAAGGACCACCAGTTGGCGTCGTGAGGCTCGAATCCGTGGCCCTCAGGCGTCCAGAGCTTGCCGCTATGGAAGTGCCAGCCGCGCCACGCCGGCCCCGGCAGCTCAAACCAGCGCAGCACCCGCACCAGCTTGTAGGCCGCATACGGGACCGTGACTTTCCCGGAAAACCAGTACCGCACGGTCCGGGGCGTGACGTGAAGAAGCTTCGCGGCCTCGTCGATGGACAGGCCAGCGTCAGCGCACAGGACTTTGAAGCGAGAGCTAAGCATGGCGCGGGTTTCACGGGCTTGGCGGGTTTTGGGCGGGAGCTGTGGACCTTGATTGTATGTTCCACGATGTATATTATGTTAAATGTCACCATCCAAGTTATTCACTCGATCACCACGGCTATCGTCCGGCGAAATGAAGTTGACAACATTTTGGAAATGAAAGTGTCAACACTCAGTCCCTTTCCTTAATCCATGCGGGTTCCGAGGCACCATTGCAATCCGTCGATTTCGAAAATTCCGCAGCTCGCTGGCTTTTTTCGGCCTTTTCTATGAAATGAAAGTGTCAACAGGCCTCGCCCAAGCTCAGGTTCAGTGAGGCACCGTCTTGTCGGTGCTTCGTTGGGGTAACAAGGCTGGCCTTGTTTGCTGTACAGCTAATAAGCGCGTTTGACCTAATCAACGATGTTGAAACTCAGGACTTAGCCCTTGCATTTTCTAATGTGCTGTATGAAAATAAGGGGTATCCGCTTAGCTCCACTAGGTCATTTCAGCGGCTTTTTCGGCGGGCAGCACGATGTCGGCGTAGGTCACCGGATCGGTGACCACGGCTTGTTGCATCAGCCTGTAGAACAGCATCCCGCGAGAGCTGGAGGTGCGGCGGTTGAAGCGGAAGACGAACTCGTCCAGG
>NZ_NBZV01000002.1 GCF_002379095.1 Polaromonas sp. AER18D-145 | reverse complement strand
ACTTCTTCCACCGCCGCGCTTTCAGGCGGCAACAACCGTGCTACTGCACGGTCCTTGAATGCTTGTCCGTATCGAGCCACTTCTATCCTTCATCGCCGTCCCCTGGGTTTTAGGTTCTATCGGGGCGACAACTATTGTGACGCGGGGGGTAGCGTCGTGCGGGGCTTTGGCTCAGAGTGATCTGCCGCTCGAAGCAACTGGCGGGTACCGCTTCTCAGCAAATACTTTGCTATTGAAGGCATCTTCTGAGCCGTCGAGTTTGCCTAGTGCTGCTCCGGCAAACGACGCAGAAAAAAAGCTTGTTGTAGATGCCAATAAGATCATGAGTTCCGGCGCTACAAGAGCAGCTCTTGTGAGTCGAAATAGGCAAATTTTCTTTGAGCAGTATTCCAAATCCGCTTCTGCTGAATCGACGCCCCTGGCGTACTCTATTTCCAAAAGCCTGGTTGCGGTGGCAATCGGCAAGGCTTTATGCGATGGCTCCATCAAAAGCCTGGACGATAAAGCGGAAGTTTATGTACCTGACTTGAAGTCAACGTCGTATGGTGATTCCACGATAGCCCAGTTGTTGACGATGACGAGCGGCGCCTATCAGGGCGACTTTAATACTGGGCACCCTGAGCCCAACGAAAGTTACGTGCTGGGCAATATGTTTTTGCCTCGGGGGCTCGACGTCGATTTGCTATCGAGAATGAAAAAATTCTCTGGCTACCAAGCGCCCGGGGTTGGCTTTAGCTATAAGAATTACGACACCATTGCTTTGGTTTATGTACTGGAGGCAGCGACCAAGACAGATTTTGGCGCTTACTTTGAGAAGAATGTCTGGATACCAAGCCGGCCCGAGCGGACGGGGGCCTGGTTGAGAAATGCAGACAAGAAAGTCCTTGGTCATGTGGGGTTCAGCGCTGCGCCCAGAGATTATTTGAGAATTGGGTACTTCCTGATTGACGAAATGAAGAAGACAGACAGCTGCATGGCAAAGTATTTAAGCACCGCGACTGCCAACCTTGTGACTCCCTCGGCTGGTAGAGGTTACGGCTATCAAACTCACAAGCTCAGTTTGCGTTTGGCGCCAGCCAGTTTTTGGTTTCTTGGTTATGGTGGCCAAGTATTTGGTGTTGATGTGCCAAGCGGAACCGTTCTCTACTTGCATCAGGTAAACCACAGCCAGACGGAAGCTTGGGTACGTGCGTCCGCCACGATGATGGGCGAGTTGAGATAGTTAATTGCCGTCAGCCGGCGGTCAGCACCAGCGGGCGGGGTGCACACAGACCATCGGCAGCGCCATTCCATCCGGCGTTTGCACTTCGCCAGTCGCGCTAAAACCCGACTTTTCACACCAGCGGATCGCCCGCGCATTGTGTGGATCAGGATCAGTCTGGATGCGGCTGACACGCAATGGATTGCGGGTCAGGCCCGCAATGACAGCAATTAGCTATGAAAGTAGTAGCTGCTGGCGCCGTGGATAAAGGGCCACAGGCCAATTTGACGCATGATCTAGTCTTTGGACCAGACCGCCAGTTCATAGCCGTCCATATCCTTGAAGTGAAAGCGCCGCCCGCCCGGAAACGGGAAAATCTCGCGGCTGATGGTGCCACCGGCGGCCAGCACGCTGCCCCGCACGGCTTCGAGTTGGTTGGCGTACAGGATGACCAGCGGGCCGCCGGTGGGCGAGGGCGGCGCCAGCGTGGTGAAGCCGCCTTTCATCGCGCCGTCTGAAAACTCGGTGTAGGCCGGGCCGTAGTCGGTGAAGGTCCACCCAAACGCCTGGCCGTAGAAGGCCTTGGCCTGGTCCATGTTGCGCACGTTCAGCTCGACGTAGTTGATGCGGCAAATTTCGGGTGGCGTGGTCATGGCAAATCCTCCGCGGTCGTTTCAGCCTGCCTGCTGCTTACAGCTCGCCGGTCGGCCAGTCGCTGAAGGGGAAGGGCAGGGTCTCGGTGGCGAAGGCGACGAAGCCCGCAATTTGCGCCAGGTAGCGGCCCATGCTGCGGCCAAACGCTTGCAGGCGCGGGTTGGGCTGGTCGGTGAAGGCGGTAAAGCCCAGCTGCAGCAGGGCGACGGCCACCAGCACCCAGGCGGCCAGCTGGAAGGCCGCACCCATCAGCAGCATCAGCAGCGCGCGCACCCAGAGTTTGCGTTGGGGAACGGTGGCGAGGGCGGTGTCGGTCATGGTGATTCCTTCGCAGTGGGTTGAGGCACTGTGCGCATGATGGCGCCAAACAGGGGCGGCGGTTTGACCTGCGTCAAGCAGCTTTCGCGCCCGCACGCGCAGGGCAGTCAGTGCGGGCAGGCAGGGCCTGGCGCCGGGTGGGTGACGACGCGCAGGCCATGGTTTGCGAAAAAAATCCCGGCACAAGGCCGGGACGCTAACGGGGGGCGCAATGCCCCCGGGGAATCAGTTGGCTGCGAAGCAATAGAACTTGCCGGCCCCGCCTGTGCGCACCAGCGCCTCAGGGCTGCAGCCAGCAGACTGGTGCGAGAAGTTCCAGGACTTGGACCAGTTGTCGGTGTTGGGCCCGACGCGGTCATGGTGGCCGACGATGGCCGAGCCGTCGGTGGCGCTGGTCCAGGCCTTGCAGGTGGTGTCGGTCTGCGGCGCAAAAGCGGTGCCGTCGGCACGGGAGCCGGTCAGGATGTCGTGCTCATTGGGGTTGTCGCCCCGGCCCTTGATGGCGCTGCCGCGCTCGTCCAGCGCGGTTTCCTTGGCGATTTTGTTGCCGTTGTGCAGGTGGGCCAGGTCGCGGGCAATCAGCTTGCCCTTGGCGTTGTACCAGGGGCCGTTGCCAATGCGGTCGCGCGCATGGGTGGCGGCTCCGGCGGGTGTGGTGGCTGTGGCAAAGGTGGGCGGCGTGCTCAGGTAGGCGCGCCAGGTCTTGTTGCCGGCACCCGCAGCGGTGGCCAGTTTCTGGCAATGGGCGTCGGCACCGGCCAGGCCCCCCAGGTCGCCGCCCTTGCCGCTGCCCGCGCTGGTGACAAAAAAGCTCATGGGGCCTGTGCCCTCCATGCTGGCACAGGCGGTGAGCAGGGCCAGCGCCGCGGTGGCGACGGCAATGGATTTGAATTTACGCATGACACGTTTCCTTTGATGGTGATGGGTGATGGAATCAGCGCCCCATGACCTCAACCCGGTGGCTGCGCAAAATGGCGCTCCCTGCATGAACGCGGGGGGTTGACGCCGCCCTGGTCGCGGGCGGTTTGTTGTCCTGGGCGAATCCATTGAACCTCAAGCCCGGGCCCGCTGCATTCGGGATGTCCCTTATCCAGCCTGTTTCGCTCGGCCATCTGGCACCGCCCGGTCGCTTGGCCGGGCGCCGCCGGGCAGCGGGTGGGCGTGGCTCCGGGCCAGGCCTTGCAGCCCCGTGGGGCGCGCGACACTCACAGCACCTCGTTGAACAGGTAATACATGTTGTCTTTGGCCTTGTGCCACCAGCCGCGTTGCTGCCAGGCCTTCAGGTCAATCTCCTGGCAGCGTGCCACATACTTTTCAAACACGGCATCGAGCTGCGCTGCCATGGCGGCATCGTGAATACCCAGCGTGATTTCGTCGTTGGTGTCAAACGACCGGTCGTCAAAGTTGCTCGAGCCAATCGCGCTCCACACGCCGTCCACCGTCATCACCTTCTGGTGCAGCAGGGTGTGCGGGTACTCAAACAGGCGCACGCCGCACTTGAGCAGTTTTTCAAAGTTGCGGTGGCCGGCGTGTTGCACCATGGGGTTGTCCGAGCCGCTGGTCGAGGGCATCATCACCCGCACATCCACGCCGCGCCTGACGGCGGCGCCAAAAGCGTCAATCGCCTCGGGCTCGGGGATGAAGTAGGGGTTCTGGATCCAGATGCGCTTTTGCGCCAGGCAGATCACGGTGTGGTGAAGAATCTTGACGGCCGGGGCTGAGCCTTCCGGCTTGGCGTAGGCGGCGTGAATGGTCACATTTCCGGTGGGCGCCAGCTCGGGAAACACGTCCTTGCCCACAAACAGTTCGCCGGTTTGCCCGCCCCAGTTTTCACTGAAGGCGGCCTGCACGCTGTGCACGATGGGGCCGTGCAGGCGCACGCTGAGGTCGGCGTAATGTTGGCCGTCTTCGGCGTTGCCCAGCCACTCGTCCACCACGCAGTGGCCGCCCACAAAGGCTTCGCGCCCGTCAATCACCACCAGCTTGCGGTGATCGCGCTCGTTCATCACGCCAATGTTGCGAAGCGCCTTTTCATGAAAGAACACCAGCTTGCAGCCGGCGTCTTTCATTTGCCGGCGCGTCGCCTTGCCGACGCCTTTGGAGCCGGTGGCGTCCAGCAGCACGCGCACTTTCACGCCGGCCCTGGCCCGTTCGGAAAGCGCGTTGGCCATGCGCTGGCCCAGCACGCCGTCTTTCCAGAGAAAGGTTTCAAAGTGCACGTTTTGCCGCGCGGCGCCTATGCGCCCAATCAGCACGTCGAAGAAGGCGCCGTTTTCCAGCAGGGCCACCGAGTTGCCTGCCACGGCCGTACTCAGGGTCAGGCCGGCCAGTGAGGGAATCAGCTCGTCGATGGACTCGCCGGATTCGATTTTCAGTTTCGGGCTGTTGTGCCGCTTGATCGACCAGATGACCAGGCCCAGCAACGTTGCCAGGCCCAGAAAAAGCGCGGCCGCCCCGTGCAGAGCGCTTCCAAGGAAAGATTCCATCATGTCAGGCGGGTGTTGGCATCAAAAGCCTGGCCGGAGTTGGGTGGGGCAGTTATGCGTCACGGAGATCACGCATACGGTCGTCGTTGGTGGTGCTGCGCACGCCCTTGAGATGCATTTCAACGTCTGTGGCCTTGTCGCCCACGACCTGAATCGCTTCGCGCAGCCGTTCGTCGGTCACATTGAGCTTTTTGGCCCACTGCGCACAGTTGGCCAGGTTGTTCATGGTGATGCGTTCGGGTTCTACGCCGGGCTGGGTCATGGCTAACTCCTCAGGGTTTTATAGCTTCAGCCTAGCGCCGGCAGGGCGCCAGGGGTGTAGGCCAGAGTCGCCGGCGCCTGACCGCGGCGGCCTTTGTGCGTCACCGGGCAAGGCGCAGTGCGAAAGGTTTACGCTATAAAAAAGGTAGCTGCTTGCGCCCGCAGAATAAGGGCTAGAGCACGATTTGACTCACAAGGCGGGCGGGCGGCAGATCGACTTGCACACCACACCACCCGTGGCGCCCGTGCGCCCACCCGGCCTGCAGTGCGAACCGCAGCGTGGCGTCATTCCTGGCGTTGTGGGGCAGGGGTCGGGGCAGGCGTGGAAGTTCTTCTTTGATGAATTATCCTGTGGCCAGGATGCCCCGCCGCGCTACGCCGCAACGGGGGCGTTACGAGTGACCAGAATATCAACAACCGGAGGCCCCCAAAATGCTGATGCAGCGCTTCATGGAAAACTACAAAAAGGCGTGGGAGACCAAGGACGAATTTTTGCTGGCCTCGCTGTTCACCGAAGACGGCCAGTACCACAACACGCCGTTTGCGGTGCAGACCGGGCACGCGCAGATCAGGCAGTACTGGCAGCGCATCAAGCTGCAGACCGACATCGTGCTCACCTTCGACATCCTGCATGCCGAGGCGCTGGGCGGCATGGCGCATTGGCACACCACGTACCAGGTCACTTCGGAAGAAATGTTTGCGATGTGGGCCGCCTCCACCGGCACCAGCCAGCTCGCGCGCCAGCCGGGCGACCCCTTGCCGCGCCTGGTGCTCGACGGCGTGGCGGTGGCCGAGTTTGAAGCCGGCGGCCTGTGCCGCGACTTCAGGATCTGGTGGCATTCGGTGGTGGCGTCGTAGGCGTCCCTGACTTGTCATCCCGGGCTGGACCCGGGATCCATGTTGCATGACCACCGGCGCGCGTGTGTGTGTGGCATGGATGGCGGATCAGAGCCTGCCCCGGACTTGATCCGGGGTCCGCAAAGGCAGACAGGCTCCTAGGGTAGCGGACGACCCGGGCCCTGCGTGCCTTGCGCGCGCGCCGAGAGATAGGCATGGAGATCAACGATATGGGTGGTCACGATGGGTTCGCCATCCCACGCGGGCATCGTGGGCTTGAAGTTCCTTCTGCGCTCCAGGATCTCGTCGATCAAGGCTTCCCGCGCTGCGCCCTCACTGCCGGCTTGCGCCGCCGGGAGATTCCAGTCGTAGCGCTTGAGCACGAGACTCACGAACTGGCGTGAGCCCATTTCCCGAACCCTGGGCAACAGGTCGGGTCCGTTCGCCGTGCCTGTCGCAGCGGCGCCATGACAGCTTGCGCACCTGTCCTGGAAGACGCGCCACCCGATGGAGACCGAACCGGGCGGCCTGGAGAGCCGTGCGACCTCCTGGGCAGCCTGCGTGTTCTCCACTTCCACGGCGCATCCGGCGAGCAACAGGGCCGGCGCGAAGGCGGCGCCGTAGAGGAGGCTGCGGCGTCTCGCCGTTATCGCGTCGAATGCAGGCTTCAGTGCAAACATCGAAATCCTTGCCATGGTCATCACCTTTGCGCTTGTAGCGGCCGAGTAACAGCGTCGCGATTCCTGGGTACCGCGCAGACATGTGGCGTGTACCTTGTGTGATTGTGGCAGACAAACCAGTGGCTGCGCTGGCATCTGCGGCCCCGGTTTTGCCCATGCTTGAAAAGGACAAAAACTATATAAGATGTCGGTTATAAATACCCGTGAAGGACTGATGATCATGATGAATGCGTTCAGGAGTCTGGGAAACGTCTTCCAGAAGCTTTGGTACCGCGACCCGGGCGAACAAAGTGTCTTCATCAACGACACGGCGGTGCGTATACGTGCCGGACTGATGCTGGTGATCCCGCTCTACATGGGCTTGACGCTTTATGACGTGTTGTTCTCATCGCACTGGGTGGTCACGGGCAATGTCATCAAGGACACCTTCGACACCGATTTTGACGGGCGTATTCTCTACAACGTCGAAGCGGTCCGCCGCACTTTTGAATACTCGAAACAGACCTATGTGCTGTTTTATGCCCTGTTTGAAATGATCGCGGGCATGTTCGTATGGAGCTCGCGGCTGTCCCCCACGATTTTCATCAGCAGCCTGCTGGCCAAAGGCAGCCAGCCCGTCTGGAAGCCGTTGCTGCCCAAACGCTTTGCCTGGTCGATCGGTGCCACGATGATCGTGAGCTGTCTGGTCTTTTTCAATCCGGAGGTTTTTGCCGGCTGGGTCAATGGGCTGACCGGCCACGCCCTCTTGACCACAACGTCCAACTTCATGCCGCGCTGGATTCCGCTGGTGCTGGTCTGGATCTGCCTGGGCTTCATGTGGATGGAAGCCGTCCTGGGCGTTTGCGTGGGCTGCAAGGTCCACGCGCTGCTGGTCTGGATGGGTGTTTTCAAGCAGGAGTGCGAGGCCTGCAACAATCTGACCTGGGACTGATGCGCCGGTTGAGCGCTGTCTGCTATGGAAAACAGAGCTGACTGCGCACTGTGCAGAAGGTCTGCAGCCTGATTTGTGATCCCGGACCCCGATCCGGGATCCATGCCGCATCGACCAGCGTTTCGGGTATGCCCGCCATGGATGGCGGAAGATGGAAGGGGGCTGTTAACGCCGCTCAGGCCGCGTGCCGGAACAAAGCCAGATGGATTTCCACCGATTCAAACGGCACAAACACGGTGTCGTCGGGGGTGCGCTTGACGAGGCCGTGTTCCTCCAGTTTGTTCACGTCGGTGTGAACGTTGGAATAGTTGCGCCCCGTGTTTTTCGCGAGGGCATAGACAGAGCAGGGGCCGCACTGGCGCAAGGCTTCGAGCAGGTCGATGCGCGCGGGGGTCAACTCGGAGAACAGGGCGCGGGCGGACTCAAAGCTCAAGTGGTAGTCGGCCAGGTAGCCGGGCGTTGACTCTGCAGCCTTCAGCTGGGCCGCGGCGACCTTGAATACAGAACCGCGTGGGGCAATTTCAATGATGGCTTTCATGAGGAGGTCCTCCAGTTTTCTACATCGCGCTGGAAATCAGCCAGCAGTTGTTCCAGCGATTCAAAGCGGTAGGGCTCTTCGGATTCACCCGCATGCCGGTGATCCCCTTTGCCTTGCTCGTTGTCGTAGCGCACCCGGCACACGCCACCGGCGCCAAAGTACAGCCGGTAGTTGAAGGGATGCGTACACGGGTGAATCGCCCGGGGAACGCGCCACACCACCACTTCAACAATGGAGCCGTCATTGCGGACCTCTTTGGCTCGGGCAATCAACTGGGCATCCATGTGTATTGCATTCTAGCAATATATGGCTTGTCTGCAATACGGAGGCACACAGATGATGGATGCCACGCTCGATGCGCCGGGTAAACGCTATCAAAGTCGTAGCTGCTTATGCCCGTACCTATTGGGCTGGGGCCGATTTGGTGCCTTGATTTGCCATAGGCAGCGCGCCAGGGCGGCACGGAGTCCGTCTTGCTGGGAAAATGGTCTCTTTTGCCCTGGACCCTTTCCACCCCATGCCACTGCCCGCACCGCAAGCCCGAAAACACCTGCACACCCGCGCCGTCGTCTACCGCGGCTACCAGCGCGAGGACGGCCTGTGGGACATCGAGGCTGAAATGACCGACGTGCGTACCTATGCACATGCCCGCTCGGAGCGCGAGGTGGCGCCCGGCACACCGATTCACGGCATGGCCATACGCGCCACGGTGGACGACAGCCTGGTGATTCGCGAAATTGCCAGCGTTAGTGACCACGCGCCGTTTGACGAATGCCAGCAGGGCATTGACCCGATGCAGCTGATGGTGGGCGCAACCATGGGGCCGGGCTGGCGCCAGGCCATTGAAAAGGCGCTGGGCGGCATACGCGGCTGCACCCACCTGCGCGAGATGCTGTTCAACATGGCCACGGCCGCCTACCAGACGGTGCCGGTGTACCGCGGCCATCTGCGCGCACAGGCCGGCCTCGCGGAGTCCGGCAGCGCCGAGCCGCCTTACCACCTGGGCAAGTGCATCGCCTGGGATTTCGACGGCGCCGTGGTGGCGCGCCATTACCCCAAGTTTGCGGGCTGGCAGCCTTTGAAGCGGAAAGCCTGAATCGCGGCTCAACCGCGCGAAGACCTGCGATGGCTGGTAACTGTCGGTATTGGCCGGTAACGTCGGTGACGACTGGTGGCTACTATAAAAACCATAGCTGCCGGCGCAGGTACCGCTTGGGTCAAGGCCATTTTTGACGCTGACCATCCGGCAAAATCGGGGCTGGCGCCCAGCCGGCCCTGCTGCCCGCCCGTCGCCTTCCACCGGCGTCCTACAGCCCCCCGCGCGGGCAACCCCTACACTGGCACCCGATGAAAAAAATGTTCGCCCGTCTCCAGCCCCTTGCCGCCGCCTTTGCCGCTGAAACCCTGCGCCGCCTGCGCAACCCCACCCGGCGCGGCGTCGCCCTTTCGGTGGCCGCCATTCCCGGGCTGTTGTTGCTGTATGCGCTGCTGCTGGTTCCCTTCACGCCCAGCATCAGCGACCTGCGCAAGGCCAAGGAAGAAAAACCCGCCAGCGTGCTGTCGATCGACGGCAAGGAACTGGCCGTGTTCAAGCGCGCCAACCGCGACTGGGTCAAGCTGGCCAACATGTCGCCCAATGTGATCACCGCGCTGATTGCCACCGAAGACCACCGCTTCTACGAGCACCACGGCATCGACCTCAAGCGCACCGTCTCGGCCGTGTTCAAGACCTTCACCGGCGACCTGCAGGGCGGCTCCACCCTCACGCAGCAGCTGGCCCGCAACATGTACCCCAAGGAGATTGGGCGCTCGGCCACGGTGACGCGCAAGATCAAGGAGGCCATCACCGCGCTGAAGATCGAGGCGGTCTACACCAAGGACGAGATCCTCGAGACCTACCTCAACACCGTGCCTTTCCTGTACAACGCCTACGGCATTCAAATGGCGGCGCGCACCTATTTCGACAAGTCGGCCGACAAGCTCGACGTGCTGGAAAGCGCCACGCTGGTCGGCATGCTCAAGGGCACCAGTTATTACAACCCGGTGCTCAACCCCGAGCGCGCCACGCAACGCCGCAACATCGTGCTGGCGCAAATGGTCAAGCACGGCAAGCTGCCGGAGGCAAAGTTCCAGGCCCTGAAGAAACGGCCGCTCAAGATCGACTTCGAGCGGCAGACCGAGCCGCTCGGCCCCGCGCCGCACTTTGCCCAGTTTGTGCGCCGCTGGCTGATCGAGTGGGCCGACCGCAACGACTACAACATCCATGCCGACGGGCTGGTGGTGCGCACCACCATTGACTCGCGGCTGCAGGCCCAGGCCAACCAGGCGCTGGCGCGCCAGGCCGACAAGCTGCAGGGCGTGGCCAACGGCGAATGGGGGCCACGCGCCTGGGCCGCCAAAAAAGACATCGTGAAAGCCTTTGTGCGCGAGAGCGCCGAGTACAAGGCCGCCCGCGAGTCCGGCCAGACCGACGAAGAGGCCCTCAAGCAGCTGCAGGCCGACAAGGACTTCATGCTGGCGCTGCGGCAGGACAAGACGCGGCTGCAGGCCGGTTTTGTGGCCATGGACCCGCGCAACGGCCATGTGCGGGCGTGGGTGGGCAGCCGCAACTTTGTGCAGGACCCGTTTGACCACGTGCAGCAGGCGCGCCGCCAGCCGGGTTCCACTTTCAAGCCCTTTGTGTACGGCGCCGCCTTTGAAAACGGTGCCCGGCCGACCGACAGCTTCATGGACGGCGACGTGGAGATTCCGCTGGGCAACGGCGCGGTCTGGCGGCCCCGGGACGGCACTGCGCCCAGCTACGCGCCCATGAGCCTGCGCGACGGTCTGGTGTATTCCAAGAACACCATCACCGCCCAGGTCATGCAGAGTGTGGGCCCGGCCAAGGTGGCCAGCCTGGCGCAGGCCATGGGCGTGCGGCAAAGCAAGCTCGACGTGGTGCCCTCGCTGGCGCTGGGCACCAGCCCGGTGACCCTGAAGGAAATGGTGTCGGCCTACAGCACCATCGCCAACAGCGGCAGTTATATCGAGCCCCTCTTGATCACCAGCGTGGAAGACCGCAACGGCAAGGTGCTGGCCACCTTCCAGGCCGCGGTGCCCGAGCAGGCCCTGTCCATTCCTTCGGCGCAGGTGCTGCTGGACGTGATGCGCGGCGTGATCGACAGCGGCACCGGTGCCGGTATCCGCTCGCGTTACGGCATCCAGGCCGATGTGGCCGGCAAAACCGGCACCACGCAGGACAACACCGACGGCTGGTTTGTGATGATGCATTCGCGGCTGGTGGCGGGCGCCTGGGTCGGCTTCAACGACAACCGCGTGACGCTCAGCGACTACTGGGGCCAGGGTGCCCACAGCGCGCTGCCCATCGTCGGTGATTTTTTCCAGCAGGCGCTGCGCAGCCGGGTGGTGGACACCAACGCGCGTTTCGACGCGCCGCGGGGCAGCGGCCGGACCGATCCGACAAGTGAGCCGGTGATCGACCAGGTGAACGACTGGCTGCGCGGGCTTTTCCCGTCCCCGTCGCAGCCAGTCACGCCGCGGCAGCCGCCGGCCGAGGAACAGGCCATGCCGGCCTATACACCGCCACCGGTCAACGCGCCACAGCCGTCCTATAACCCGCCCGTGTACAGCCCGCCACCGGCTACCACGGCCCCCCCGCCCGGCGGTGACCCGCGCTGGGAGTCGGTTCCCGGCGCCCGCCCCATGTCGGGCGGCGGCGGTGGTGGTGGTATGGCGCAGCCCGGCGTGGTGATCGGCCTGCCGCAGGGCGAACGCGCGCCGCAGTACGCGCCCCTGCCGCCCGGCCAGGTGCGCTGATCGGGCGTTGGGCGCAATACTGCCCGCTTGCCACCTGGCCAGGTTCGTTATTGATGTTCCGTAGTTCATGACACAACACCGTTCGGGCTGAGCTTGGCCTGTCCTGAGCTTGTCGAAGGGTTGAAGCCTGCTTGCACTGTGACGACCCTTCGACCCCTTCGTCAAGCTCAGGACAGGCGGCTCAGGGCGAACGGTAGCAGTTGCCTGTCATGATTGATGGAAGTCTCCCCAAGCGGACGATCCCGCTGGCGCGCGGGTCGCGCCTGCTTGCCAAGCGCGCATCACTACACCGCTCGGGCTGAGCCTGTCGAAGCCCTTCGACAAGCTCAGGGCGAACAGGGTTGCAGCGCTTCAATGAACCCTATTGGCCTCAGGCGGACGGTCTCGCCGGCGCACCCGCACCGTCGGCGCGCCAAGCGCGCAGGCCAGGTCCTGCCTACAATGGGCCGGCGCCTGGCCCCATGACGCTTGCAGCGCGTCAATCAACCCCATCTTTGCGTGACCACTCCCGCTTCTGCCCCTTTGTCCGCGGCCACGCGCCGCTCCATCGTGCTGCTCTCGCTGGCCACCTTTGCCAGCATGGCCGCGCAGCGCATTTGCGACGCCATGCTGCCCGAACTGGCGCGCGTGTTTGCCGTCAGCCTGGGGCAGGCGGCGCTGGTGGTGTCGGTGTTTGCGGTGACCTACGGCGTGGCGCAGCTGTTCTACGGCCCGCTGGGCGACCGGTTCGGCAAGTTCCGCATCGTCACCTTTGCCACGCTGGGTTGCTGCGTCGGCAGCGTTGCGGCCACGCTGGCCACCAGCCTGGACATGCTGGTCTGGGCGCGCCTGCTGATGGCGCTGGGCGCGGCCGCCCTGATTCCGCTCACCATGGCCTGGGTCGGCGACACCGTGCCGTCCGACCAGCTGCAGGAAATGCTCACGCGCACCGGCCTGGGCAGCACGCTGGGCATTGTGGGCGGCCAGCTCGCCGGCGGCCTGCTGACCGACGCGCTCGGCTGGCGCTGGGCCTTTGCTTTTTTGACGCTGCTGTTCGGCGTGGTGGGTTTGCTGCTGTGGGGCGACTTGCGCCGGCAGCAGGCGGCCCCAGCCGTGCCGGCGCTGGCGGCCGCAACGCCGCAGGGCGCGCGCCCCGGCTTTGTGAAGCAGGCGCTGCTTATCATCACCGGCCCGTGGTCGCGTGTGGTGCTGCTGATGGCGCTGGTCGAAGGGGCGGTGGGTTTTGGCGTGCTGGCCATCTGGGCCTCGCACCTGCACCGCTCGCTGGGCCTGTCGCTGTCGCTGGCGGGGGCCATCGTGGCGCTGTTCGGCCTGGGCGGCGTGATGTACATGGCGGTGGGGCGCCACATGATCCACCGCTTTGGCCAGCAAAAGCTGGTGCTGCTGGGCGGCCTTCTGGTGGGGGTGTGCGCGCTGGTGCTGGCCTTCACGCCGCACTGGCTGCCCGCCGTGCCCGCCAGCCTGCTGGCCGGCTTTGGTTTTTTCATGTTCCACAACACCATGCAGGCCAACGCCACCCAGATGGCGCCCGGCGCGCGCGGCACAGCGGTCTCGCTGTTCGCCTCGTCCCTGTTCCTGGGCCAGTCGGTCGGCGTGGTGGTGGCCGCCAGCCTGATCGCGCAAATCGGCACCGGTGCGGTGGTGGCGCTGGGCGGCGCCGTCATGGCGGCCGAGGGCGTGTTCTTCGCCTGGGCGCTGCGCCGGCGCGACGCACAGCGAAACAGCTGAAGAAGACAAGCCGGCACCCCGGAACCCGCTGAAGGGGTATGCCGGACTTGATTTGTGGAAGCACGTTCGCAGATTTCTTGCATCAAAATCAGCCTCCAGCCCTTGAAACACGGGCGCAACCAGCTATTTATTTGGTAGCACCCTGCGCGCCCGGCCACTTGCCGCATACTTCAGCCACCATGGCTACCGCGCCCCGCAAGACCCCCCGAAAGAAAAGCCCGCCGGCCGCAACAGCCGATGCCGCCCCGGCCAAGCCGCGCGCAAAAAAACCGCCACGCACACCGCGCAGCCACCACTACCACGTGTATGTGATCGAGCTGTCCGACGAGGTCTGGAACGTGGGGCGCTTCCGCCGCGCCAACCCCGACTACCAGCTCGGCCAACCGTTTGTTTACGTGGGCATGACGGGGCTGGACCCCGATGTGCGTTTCGACAAACACAAGGCCGGCATCCAGTCCAACGTGTATGTGCAGAAGTGGGGTGTGCGCCTGCTGCCCGGCCTGTACGCCATGTACAACCCGATGCCGTACGAAGGCGCGCGCGACATGGAGGTGGAACTGGGGATTGCGTTGCGGGAGTTGGGGTATGGGGTTTGGCAGGCTTAGAAGCTGTTTTTTCAATGGCTGGATCGGCTTAAGCTTGGCCGCGTCATGAGGAAGAATGTGTCTGTCTAGTCTGATTGCGGGATGACGGGCTGTAGACCGAACTGCATACTTGGTGTGTAATTTACTTATGGTCCTCGTGTTGCACGAACGAGGGAAAGTTGGGAATCGCCGATCGACTTGCATCACCGGAATGCGCCATGAGAGTCCCCATCAATGACTAAAGTGAATTTCTATATTTTCGTGTTCTTAGGTGTTTTCTCCAGCCAGTGTTTTGCTTCTGACTGGGTATTGCTGAATGACGACCCCGAAATGATCATCGAGTGGGATCGAGGAAATATTCACGATCACGAGGGTCGCAAAGCTGTGCGAAAGCGTATCTCGTGGAAAAAAGAACAGGTGATGGAAAACGGTATCCGGTTCAAGTTCACAATTCAGCTTCTCCTCTACTCCTGCAAAGAAAAAACAGAGTCAATTGTGGCGATCAGCAATTTCTCTGCTGAGCGGAAGCAGGTATACAAAGGGGACATCAGTCCGATTGTTCAGCGGACACAAAGCTACAAGGGCTACAAGGACTACAACGACGTAGAGCGCATGCTCAAGAACGTATGCTGAATCCTCGGGAACAGGCAGAGAGGTAGCGCTTCGCTACACGGGGCTTCACACCATACCCGGCGTCCCCCATTGAAAACCTTTGCTGGCCTTTTTTCTCAGGCGTTTTAAAGGTGATAAGGGGAGTCGAATATGATTGACAAGGGTTTTCCTCAAGTGTTAGTTTGTAAAAAAATTTGCGTCGAAAGAGCGGCCATGAGAAAAATAATCGGGAATGTAATTTTCTTAGGAGCATTGGCGCTGGCTACTGGTGGAAATGCCAGTGCACAACAGCATGTTTATAAATGCCAAAGCGCAGGTGGTAAGTACGAGTTCTCTGATGCTCCATGCAATGGAGCCAGGACTAGCGAAAAACTTCAGACTCAGAGAAACTCACTCGACTTTTCAGGTAGTCGGGAGTCCCAGTTGCGCCGGGAAAATGAACAACTCAGAGAGCAACTGCGCGACCAGCAAAAGGGGGCCAGCTCTGCGGGTTCAGCGCCCCGACGAACACAGCCCGATCTGCAAGCAGAGCGAGTTGACACTATCGCATGCGAGAGAGCAAAACGCGATTACGAGGTTACGGCTAATTCAAATTACAACAATACTCCTATTGTGGATGCTAAGAGATCAATGATGTATGGCACTTGCGGTATGAGAGAGCCAGACAGCAAGACGATTAACGTTGATACCCGGATCAACACCTACGTTCGATAGCTATTCTCTACAAAGGGACTGGAAGCTGTACATGTTTAGCAGGCTGCTGAAATACCTCTGGCGAACGACGAAATTGGTGATTTCATGGGTGGCTACCCCTTCCCTGGCTCCCAAAAATCGCTTGTAGGCCGTTTTGAGCGGTCGAACTTTTCGGCACACCGTATCAAAAACAGTATTTCAGCAGCCTGTTAGGGCGGGGGGGGATTCTCTAGAATGTCTCAAAGTTTCGAATAAACGTCACTCAACATTTATATAACTGTTCTCAAAAGGCTGCATCCGGTGCCGGTGCGCCCCACGGGGCACCCCGTCTCCGGCCGCAGCCTCTCCTCCAATTAGATGATGGGAATTTGTAACAAATCCCGTACTATGTGTGTTTTGTATTTATAGCCCCCGTGTTAACGTGAACGCGGCCCCTCAGAAGCTACTAGCGCAGAGCCAAAGACATCGCATGAACTTTTCTGTCTACGAACATCCACTGCTACCACAGAGGATCGTAAAAAATGGATTTTCTTGGCCAGCTCTGCTTGTCGGGCCAAGTTGGCTCCTCTTTAAGAAACTTTGGGTTCCCTCCGCGATTGCGCTTGCAGCTACGACTTTGCTTTGGTTTGCAAATCAGAGCACTACAGACCCGGTTCTAGCAACGGCACTTTGTACTAAACAGCCGATCTACGGATCTCTATTCACTACATACTCCGACTTGTGTGCAAGCCTCCGCGGTTGGTCTGATTTCTTAATTCTGCTGGGGGTAAATTTTATAATCGCTAACAATGGGAACTCGTGGTGGGTCAATGATTTGTCTACTCGAGGATATGTCCATATTCAAACCATTAAGGCTCGGTCGCTAGACGATGCTCGCGCCCTCTTGGCTCGAGGGTTCGCTTCGACAAAACCATCCGCCTAACCGGAAGGGCCTCTGCACCCTCAAAACTCGACTTCCCAGTTCTCAGAATTGACCTCGTTGAGGAGCCAACACGGGCTCGAACGGTCGGCCAGGCAGCGTCACTCCATATTCTGGTTCTCATGAACTTCAGTTGAAGGCCGGTTTGTTGAGGTTTCCAAAATCAGCAAGTCTTTCGACCGCGTGGTCATTCCCGCATTGATCAATCGAACACACTAAGCCCCACCCATGCGCTTCGAAGGCACCCTCAAAAGCTGGAACGACGACAAGGGCTTCGGCTTCATCAGCCCCAGTCAGGGCGGGCAGGACATCTTTGTCCACATCTCCGAATACCGGCGCGGTGGCCGGCCGGTGCTGAATGAGGCCTTGAGCTTCGAGGTGGCGCTTAACCCCCAGGGCAAAAAGCGCGCGGTGAATGTGCAGGGGGCCGATGCGCAGCAGGCCGCGTACCAGCCCGCCTCCAGCCCTCGCCCCGTGCGCGTCAGCCGGTCGGGCAACTCGCCCGGCAGTGGTCTGAAGACGGTGGTGGGCCTGTTGCTGGTGGCCGCGATAGGGTGGCAGGCTTATGCGTATTACCAGAAGGTGGCCCCGGCCGGTCGCGCCAGTGAAGCGGCGTCCCCTCCAAGCCAACCCTTGCTGGACCTGGCGCCTTCGCGTGCCGCAACGGCCTCCTATGTCTGCGACGGCCGGCAGCATTGCTCGCAGATGACCTCGTGCGCCGAAGCCACCTGGTTCCTGAAAAACTGCCCCGGCACCAAGATGGACGGCGACAACGACGGCGTGCCCTGCGAAGACCAGCTGTGCAGGTAGGTTTGGCCAGGTAGCGTTGTCTGCTATCAATCCTGTAGCTAACGGCGCACGTCCGGATTGGGCTGGAAGCCTCTTTTGTTCTGGTTTGACTCCCTCTCCCCCTGGGAGAGGGCGGGGGTGAGGGTTGGCGGCCGGTGCATAGAGCTGCCGCATGTGGTGGCCTGCTGGCCCTCACCCCAACCCTCTCCCGGAGGGCGAGGGGGCAAGAAAAGCATGCTGCGTGCAGCGACTTGAGTGGTTGCCATGAAGCGCCATGAAAAAGGGCCGCAAAAAGCGGCCCTTGGACGATGCGCAGGTGATGGCGACGCTGCCATCACCGCGCAGCAACTTATTCGATCTTCGCGCCCGACGCCTTCACAACATCGGCCATGCGTTTGTAGTCCAGCGCCAGCAGCTTGCTGAAGTCGGCGTTGCTCATGGCCTTGGGCTCGATGCCCTGTTTGTCCAGGCGCTCCAGGACGACCGGGTCTTTCAGCAGCTTGGCCATGGCGCCGTTGATGCGGGTGGCTTCGGCCACCGGCGTGGCGGCCGGGCCGAGCAGGCCGAACCAGGAGTCGAAGGCATAACCGGGCAGGCCGCTTTCGGCAATCGTCGGCAGCGCGGGCAGGTACTTGCTGCGTTGCGGCGAGGTCACGCCCAGCAGGCGGATGCGGCTGTCTTTGGCAAAGGACAGGGCGCCAATGCTGGCGGCAATCACGGCGTGGGCGCGGCCGGAGATCACTTCGTTGATGGCTTCGCCGGTGGCTTTGAGCGGCACATGCACCAGGTCGATGCCAGCCAGGCCGTTGAAGTAGGCCATGGACAGATGGGTCGCGCTGCCCATGCCGGCGGTGGCGTAGTTCAGCTTGCCGGGGTTGGCCTTGGCATAACGGATGAACTCGGCCACGTTTTTGGCGGGCACGTCGGGGTGGATCATCAGCACATAACCGGCGGTGCCGATGTGGGCCAGCGGCGTGAAGTCTTTCTGCGGGTCGTAGGCGAGCTTGGTGTAGAGCGAACCGGCAATGTTGTGGCTGGCCGCGGCCATCACCATGGTGCTGCCGTCCGGCTCGGACTTGGCGACAAAGCCGGTGCCAATGGTGCCGCCCGCACCGGCGCGGTTTTCCACAATCACGGTCTGGCCCAGGGCGGTGCCGAGCTCGTTGCTGATGGCGCGCGCCAGCAGGTCCTGCACGCCGCTGGCGGCATAGGGCGCGACGATGCGCACGGTTTTGCCCGTGGCCTGGGCCGTGGCCGGGCCGACGCCCAAGGTGAGGCCGGTGCTCAGGCCAGCCGCAATGGCGGCGCCCAGGAGGGTTCTGCGCTTGATCATGTTGTGGAGCTCTTCTGTTCTGGTGTTGACAAGGGGGTGAAGGGGTTCAGGCGATGCAGATTTCGTCGGCCAGGCGCCGCATGAAACGCTCGCACCAGGCCAGTTGGTCCAGCGTGACCCACTCATTGGGCTGATGCGCCTGGGCAATGTGCCCGGGGCCGCAGACGATGGTGGGCACGCCGACCTGGTGAAACAGAGCAGCTTCCGTGCCAAACGAGACCTTGCCTGCGCCGCTGGCCGGGTCCACGTCCGCGCAACGGAAACACAGCTGCGCAATCTCGCTGTCCGCGTCGGTGGCAAAGCCGGGCAGCACCGAGTTGAGCTTGTGCGTGATGCCGGTGTCGGGCGCCACCGCCTGCATGGCGGGCAGCAGGCTGTCGGCGAACTCTTTGGCTTCGTTGAACAGCGTCACCGGTGAATTCATGTGGTGGTGGCGGATTTCCCAGGTCACGTCGCAGTCGCGCGGAATGATGTTGAGCGCGGTGCCACCGGCAATCACGCCGGTGTGGATGGTGGTGTGCGGCACGTCGTACACCGCATCGAACGGCCCTTCGGCCACCAGCCGGCGCTGCATGGCCTTGAGCTTGGTGACAAATTCGCAGGCGATCTCGACCGCGTTGACGCCCTGCGGCGTCAGCGACGAATGCGCCTCGAAACCGCGCACCGAGGTCTTGTACGCATGTTTGCCCTTGTGCGCAATCACCACCTGCATGCCGGTGGGCTCGCCCACGATGCAGCCGGCGGGCCGGTAATCCTGGTCCACCATGTCGGCAATCAGGCGCCGCACGCCGATGCAGCCGACTTCCTCGTCGTAGCTGAAGGCCAGGTGCACCGGCTGCTTGAGCTGGCGCTTGAGCAGCTCGGGCACCATCATCAGCACGGTGGCGCCAAAACCTTTCATGTCGGTCACGCCGCGGCCGTAGAGCCTGTCGCCGATGACCTGCGCGACAAACGGGTCGGTGTCCCAGGGCTGGCCGTCGACCGGCACCACGTCGGTGTGGCCCGACAGCACCAGGCCGCCGGTTTTGGTTTCGCCGTCAAAGGCGGGCAGCGTGGCCCAGAGGTTGGCCTTTTTGCCGCTGTCGTCATGGACCAGGCGGCATTCGACGCCATAGCCCTCCAGCAGGGCCTGCGTCCATTCGATGATGGGCAGGTTGCTGTCGCGCGAGACCGAGGCAAACGAGACCCATTTTTCGATCAGGGGCAGGGCGGCCAGGTCGGCGGCGGTGACCGATTGCAGGGTGGCGCCGGGCAGGGGAGCATTCATGGTGGGGAGCCTCAAGCTGTGGGGCTGAAGAGGATGTAAAGAAGGATGTGAAGAAGATAGGCATACATATTACCTGTGCGCTGCCAGATCGGCCTTGCCGTTTCGGGAAAACCCATCACCCGGCCTGCCTGCTGTCCCACACGCAGCCTGCGGGGGCGCCTACACACGGGGCGCGCCCATGCCCTAGATTGGGGGCTACGCCCGTTTCCGGGCATTTCAGGGACAGGACCATGCAAACAACCGCCGGGGACGAAAAGAAGGCCGTGGTGCTGGAGCATCGGGCGGCGCAGCGTTTTGGCGTGGCCGTGCGCCTGACCATCGACGGCGACGAGGGCATAACCCATGATTTGAGTGCGACCGGGCTGTACTTCCAGTCGGAGCGCAGCTACGAGCTGGGCGCCACCCTGGAACTGGTGCTGGAGTTTCCCGGTGCGGGCCGGACCCACCCGCTGACCTGCGAGGCGCAGGTGGTGCGCGTGACGCCTGCCGGCGACGGCTTCAACATTGCCGTGCGCCTGCTGACGCCGCTGTTTCCCGACCCGGCGTAGGCTGCCTTTGGATGTTTTAGTCATTCATGACGCCACACCGTTCGGGCTGAGCGTGTCGAAGCCTGTCCTGAGCTTGACGAAGGGCCCTTCGACCCTTCGACGGGCTCAGGGCAGGCCAAGCTCAGGGCGAACGGTTAACGGCACAGAGCCTCCTCGCGCTGGCGCCCCGGCTCTCAGGCCGCTCAGGCCAGCCCGATGTTTTTCAGCGCGGGTTTCCAGCACTGCATGGCTATTTTCTTGAAGCCCGAGCCCTTGGGGTGCAACTCGTTGGCCCAGTCGCCGGGGCCCAGCGTGCCGCGGCTGTCCACCACGTGAAGGTGGGCGGGGTCCATCTTCGTGATGTTGTCCAGCACCTTGTAGAAGGCGTCCAGCAGGTGGACCACGCAGGCCTGGTGCAGCTCGGGTTTGACGCCGGCGGCCGTCAGCGCGGGCTGCAGCCAGCCATCCTTGCCGAACACGCCCTTGCCGTCCGGGATCGCATAGTCGTAGGTGTGCATCACGATCAGGCAGTCCAGGGTGGTGCGGGTGTAGACCACGCCAATCAGCTTGCGGTAGTAGGTATCCATGCGTTCCAGAAACCCCGGCAGGCCCTGTGCCCCGCTGCGAAAGCAGCCGTTGGCCGTGGTTTCGCCCGAGCAGCTGTCCTTGAGCAGCGGCCGCATGTCGTTGAAGCCGGCGAAGTCGTTGCCGCCCCCGCTGAGGAACACGGCCGACAGGCCGGCGCCGTACAGCTTGAGCGTGCTGCGCACGCTGTCGGCGTATTTGCCGTCCACGTAGTCAAAGGCTTCGGCGCCGTTCATGCCCTTGGCCAGGATGACATGGCTTTTGGGCGCCACGATCTGGCCCAGGTAGTTGGTCAGGCTGCCCCCGAAAAAGGGGTACCAGAACCAGGAGTCGCCGATCGCCAGGATGGTCGGGTTGGCGCCGTCGGCCTTCATTTGCGTTTCGTCCCAGTAGTAGTTGCTCATGGTGTTTCCAGTTTATGAAGTGGATGAGGGGGAAATCGTCGCGCTGGCGCTGCGGCTTGTCGTCCTTCAAATGGAGGAGAAGGCTCAGATGTCACACAGACAGCCCTGGCCCCCCGGGGCTTGGCGCCGCGACTGTCACCGCCGTTGCACGCTGGCCGGGCCGGGCTGGCATAAACTTGGCGCCAACAACCCAGGAGACTTTTCCCATGCTGACGCTCTGCGGCCTTCCCATTTCCAATTACTACAACAAGGTCAAGCTCGCGCTGCTTGAAAAAGGCGTGCCGTTTGCCGAAGAAAACGTGGGCACGTACAGCAAGGACGAAGCGGTTCTGGGCGACTCGCCGCTGGGCAAGATTCCCTTCATCCGCACGGCGCAGGGCGGCCTCTGCGAAAGCCAGGCCATCCTGGACTACATTGAGGCCGCCTACCCGCAGCCGCCGCTGCTGCCGGCCGACGCCTTTGCCGCTGCCAAGGTGCGCGAACTCACGACCTTCATCGACTGGCACCTGGAGATCGTCGCGCGCCAGCTTTATGGCGCGACCTTTTTCGGCGCCGAGCCGCTGAGCGAGGGCAACCTGGCCCGCATCCGCAAGCAGCTCGAAAGCAACATCGCCGCCTTCAAAAAACTGGCGAAGTTTTCACCCTATGTGGCCGGCGACAGCTTCACCCAGGCCGACTGCGCCGCCTTTGCCAGCCTGCCGCTGGTGGGCATGGCCAGCAAGGCCGCGTTTGGCGAAGACCTGCTGCTGGCCGGCGGGGTGGACTACAAGAGCTATGTCAAGCTCATTGGCGAGCGGCCCTCGGCCCAGAAAGTCGTGGCCGACCGCAAGGCTGCGCAGACCAAGGCCTGAGGGCCTACCGTCCACCGATGCTGGCGCTCGAACAGCTGATGGCGCAGGCCGTCTACACCGCCTACCGCCTTGGCGGCTACGCGCTGATGCACTGGGCCGACGACCCGGCGCTGCTGGCCATCCTCTTCTGCTGACTCTCAAAATGATAGCTGCTGGCGCCCGTCCGGATTGGGCTGGCGGCTGTTTTGGCGTGTCATCCTCCTGAAGTGCGGAATCCGGTCATCGGCGTTAAGCTTTGCCCCATGACGCCCGAGCAACTTCTCCACCATCACGACCATGCCGGTTTCTGGCCCGCTGCCTCGGGCCTGGACGTGCCCGAGGCTTACCAGCGCGCGCTGGCGGTGCGGCAGTTGCGCATGGACCGCGGTGAACACCCGCGCGGCTACAAGGTGGGTTTTACCAACCGCACCATCTGGCCGCGCTACCAGGTGTTTGGGCCGATCTGGGGCACGGTCTGGGACACCACCTTGTCGTACTGCGAAGGGCAGGGCGAGGTGTCCCTGGCGGGAACCTGCCAGCCGCGGCTGGAGCCGGAAGCGGTCTTCGGTATCGCCGCCACGCCGCCGGCGAATGCCTCGCTCGACGAGTTGTTCGCCTGTATTGCGTGGGTCGCGCCCGGTTTCGAGATCGTGCAGTCGCACCAGCCCGGGTGGAAGTTCGTGGCGGCCGACACCGTGGCCGACGGGGCGCTGCATGCACGCCTGCTGGTCGGCGCGCGTGTGCCGGTGGCCGGGCTGGCCCGCGACGCGCAGGCCCTGGAGGAGCGTCTGGCAGGGGCGCACATCACGCTGTCCTGCGGCGGGCGGCAGGTGGACCAGGGCGTGGGCGCGAATGTGCTCGACGGCCCGCTGCACGCATTGCAGCATTTCCTGGCGGAGCTGCGCAGCTGCCCCGGTGCGCCCGAGCTGCAACCGGGCGACGTGGTGACCACCGGCACCTGGACCGACGCCTGGCCGGTGGCGCCGGGCGAGACCTGGACGGCGGCGTTTGATGCGCCGCTTTCGCCTCTGAGAATCAGCTTCCGCTAAAGCGGTCTTTCGCGAGCAGGCGCGTTCTGCATCGGGGCTGCCGGTGAGCAACCCGGCGCAGCGGTACGCGTCACTCAACGGCGTCGCGAATCACAACGAGGACTTTCGGATCGCCAGGCTGCGGCACTTCGCGCCAACCTGGGCGTGTGGGCCGGGATTGGTGCGTTCCCGTCCACAACTGCCCCACGGGTGTGCATCCTGCCCCGACGCTGTGCTGCTGCGCCTTGGTTTGAGCTGGCCCGGTAATTGCGTTGTTTGAATCAACGTATCCGCGTATCCACTGATCCAGGGGTGAACGATGACCCTGACGGAATCAACATGCCACTGGAGCTCTTTTGCAGTCCCATCTTGATAGTCACACTGGTCCAGGAACTGCCGAGGATGAGGCCTACCGGCACATTCACGCCGCTATCCGGACGGGACGTTACCGTGCCGGCGAGCGCCTGATGCCCGAGGCCATCGCACTCGACATAGGCACCAGCCGCATGCCGGTGCGTGAAGCGCTTCGACGTCTGTCGACAGAGGGCCTGGTCACGATCCGGCCGAACCGCGGCGTGACGGTCAACCAGCTCAATGTCAGCGACATGCAGGAGGTGTTCGAGATGCGCGCGGTGCTGGAGGGGCTGGCTGTGCGGCTGGCGCTGCCCAACATGACCGAGCGCACGATCCGGCAACTGGAGGACATCATTGATCGGATTGATGACCAGTCCACGATTCAGCCCGACTGGACATCGGCCCATCGTCTGTTCCACGAGACCCTGTGTGCCGCGAGTGGACGTCCGCGCCTGTTGCGCCAGATTGCCAGCCTGCATTCCCTGGTCGAGCCGCACATGCGCATCTGGGTGCTTCAGGCGGACCGTCCGCCTAGTGCGCGCGCCGACCACCAGCACCTGATTGACGCATTGCGCAGCGGTGACCCGCAACGCTGCGAGTTGGCCATGCGTGAGCATGTGCTGGACACAGTCACGGACCTCGTGAAGGTTTTACCTTCCGCTCACGACCCATAACCTTAACGCCTGGCCTTGTCCCGGCCATCCATGCCTGATCCCCCAGTTATCACCCATGTGCGCCTGCCAAACACGCGGCGCGAGGTGATGGGCCCCTTTCGTTCATTTTTTTTTCAACACAGGAGTTTGAACATGACTGATATCGACCACAAGGCCGCGCTCGCGGCAACCCTGGCAACCCAGATGAGCCGCCGCCACATTCTCAAGGGGGCCGGCGCCGGCCTTGGGCTGGTAGCCGCAGCAGCCGTGGGCATGGGGACGGCGCATGCCGCGCCCAAGATGGGCGGTACGCTCACGCTGGCCTGGCTCGACGCGATCGACACCCTCGATCCGCATTTCACCGCGTCGGCCGGTTCGATCAAGGTGATCAACAATGTTTTCAACGGCCTGCTCAAGGTCAGCTTCGACGGCAAGGTTGTCAGCTTTGCGCCCGACCTGGCCGAGAAGTGGGACATGACCGACGACAAGACGCATGTCTTCAAGCTGCGCCCCGGCGTCAAGTTTCACAATGGCGACCCCTGCAATGCCGAGGCGGTCAAGTGGAGCCTGGAGCGCGTCAAGGATGCGGCGGTCAAGTCGCCGCATGCCTGGAAGCTGGCCACGCTGGCCGGCATTGACATCATCGACCCGCTGACCTTGCGCCTGCGGTTCAACAAGCCCAATGCGTTCCTGCCGGTGGCGCTGACCGGCAGCACCGGGCGCGCCGGCACCATCGTCAGCCGGCGAGCGGTCGAGCAGGCCGGCGCCGGTTTTGGCCGCGCGCCGGTGGGCACCGGCCCGTTCAAACTCGCGAGCTGGAAGGAGAACGATTCGATCGAGCTGGTGCGCAACCCCGAGTATTTTGAAGCCGGCCTGCCTTACCTGGACAAGGTGGTGATCCGCCTGATCAAGGAGCCGAGCGCGGGCGTGGCCGCCATGATGTCGGGCCAGGTCGACGGGCTGTCGGTGTGCCCGTTCCAGTTCATTCCGCAACTGCGCAAGAACCCCAACCTGACGGTGTACGGGCAGGTCGAGGGCAACTACGCCTTCGTCGGCATGAACAACAAGCGCGCGCCGTTCAACGACATGGCCTTGCGCCAGGCCGTGGCCTTCGCCATTGATCGCAAGGTGATCGTGCAGCAGAGCTACTTTGGCGAGGCCATTCCGGCCTACAGCTGCATCTCGCCGCCCATGAGCAACTTCTACGATGCCAACATCGCCAAAAGCGGGCGCGGCCAGTATTTCGATCTGGCCAAGGCCAAGGCGTTTCGTGCCAAGTCCAAAATCCAGGGGGAAATCCAGCCGACCTACATCGTCACTGAAGGCTTCACCGGATCCGGCGGCATGGGCACGCGCAATGCCCAGCTGCTCGCACCCATGCTTGCGCAGATCGGCATCAAGCCCAAAATCGAACTGGTGGACCGTGCCATCTGGGTGCAGCGGCGCAACGCGGGCGACTTCGACATGTACGACGAAGCCTGGGTGGCTGACCTGGATCCGGATGAAACCATCACGCCTGAGTGGTCCACCGGCAAGCCCTGGAACTTCGTGGGCTACAGCAACCCGGTGTTCGACAAGGCCGCCGCAGGCGCTGCCGACACCATCGACCTCGCGGTCCGCCGCAAGCTCTACATCGAAGCCGAGGATGCGCTGATGGCCGATGCGCCTCTGGCCGTGCTCGCGCACATGAAGGTCTTCAAGATCATGAGCAAGAAAGTCCAGGGTTTCGAGTACGTTCCGGCGGACCTGCTGAACCTGCACACCGTGTCGCTGGCCTGAGTTGTCCGTGCAGCACGCCCAGAAAAAAACCTGGCCCGGCCGGGCCGTGATCCGGCGCGCGCTCGGTGCCATGGCCCAGACCGCGCTGGTGCTGCTGGTGGTCTCGGTGGTGAGCTTCATGTTCCTGAAGCTGTCCCCGGGCGATCCGGTGGCCATCATGCTCGGCTCGGATTTTTCGCGCGAGTCTTACGACAAGCTCTACCACGAGCTCGGGCTGGACCGGCCGCTGCCGGCGCAGTATGCACAGTGGCTGGGCCGTTTCGTGCAGGGCGACTGGGGCAGCTCGTATGTCAGCAAGCAGGACATCTTCGAGCAGGCGGTGCTGCAGGCGCTGCCGGTCACGCTGACGCTGGCCGCGTGTTCGCTGCTGATCGCGCTCTTGGTCGGCATCCCGCTCGGGGTGCTGGCCGCGGTCAGGCGCAACAGCTGGGTCGACCTCGCGGCGAGCGCGGTCGCGATTGGCGGCAACGCCTTCCCGAGCTTTTACCTCGGCGTGGTGCTGATCTGGGTGTTCAGTGTCTCGCTGGGCTGGTTCCCGAGCATGGGCTATGTTTCCCCGTGGAGCGATTTCGGCACCGGTCTGTGGCACCTGGCCCTGCCCGCGCTGACGCTGGGCGCCTGGTACGTGGGGCTGATCGCCACGGTCACGCGCTCGAGCCTGCTCGAGGTGCTGGAGCAACCCTACATGGCGGCGGCCCGCGCGCGCGGCGAGCCCGAGTGGCGCGTGATCCTGGTGCATGGCATGCGCAATGTGCTGATGCCGCTGGTCACTGTGATCGGCCTGCAGCTGGGCGGCATGCTGCGCGGCGCGGTCATGACCGAGGTGGTGTTCACGCTGCCCGGTCTCGGCATGATGATTACCAACGCCGTGCAGACGCGCGAGTACCTCGTGGTGCAGGCCGGCATCATGATGACCGCGCTGCTGTTTATCGCGGTCAACTTCACCGTTGATCAGACCTATTCCATTCTTGATCCAAGGCTGCGCAAACATGGCCGATGAGTTTTTTTCCACCGGCCTGAAAGCCATTGCGGACGAACGGCCACCGGGCCGGCTGCAGCGCGCCTGGAAGCTGCTGCGGCGCCAGCGCAAGGCGCTGGCCGGCGGCGGCATCGTGCTGTTCTTCCTGGTGGTGGCCGTGTTCGCGCCATGGCTGGCGCCTTATCCGCCGACGGAACAGAACTTCGTCGATGCCATGCAAGGGCCATCCGTGGCGCACTGGATGGGCACCGACTCCTATGGCCAGGACATTCTGTCGCGCCTGTTTTACGGCGCCCGCTCGGCGCTCTGGATAGGCTTTGCCTCGGTGGCGCTGGGGCTGCTGGTCGGCGTGCCGCTGGGCCTGTTCGCGGGGCTGCGCGGCGGGCGCATCGAATGGGCCGCGATGCGCCTGGTCGACGGGCTGCTGGCTTTTCCCGAGCTGATCATGGCCATGGCTTTCATGGCCGTGCTCGGTCTCGGCATGACCAACGTGATCTATGCGCTGGCGCTGTCCTTCGTCGGTCCGTTCGCGCGCACCGTGCGGGCCGATGTGCTGCAGGTCAAGTCGCGGCCCTTTGTCGAGGCGGCACGGCTCATGGGCGTGCCCGAGCGCGAGGTGATCCTGCGCCATGTGCTGCCCAACATCGCCTCGCCTATCCTGATCCAGGCCGGCATGCGGGTTTCGATTGCCATCCTGCTGGGTTCGGGCCTGTCCTTCCTGGGTCTCGGCGTGGTGCCGCCGACGCCGGACTGGGGGCTGATGATCAGCGAGGGCCGAGGCTTCATCAGCATGGCGCCGTGGATGTCCGGCATGCCGGGCATCGCGCTGGCCGTCCTGCTTGTCGGCCTGAACCTTCTGGCTGAGGGGCTGCGCGATGCGCTGGATCCGCGCACGCGGGGGGAGGGCGCATGAGCACAGACCTGATGTCCGTCGAACATTTCACGCTTCGGCGCAAGGGGGTGGCGGTGCTCGACGATGTGTCGCTGCGCCTGCCGGCCGGGCAGACACTTGCGCTGATCGGCGAGTCCGGCGCCGGCAAGTCCACACTGGCTTTTGCGGCGATGGGCCTGTTGCGCCCGCCCGAGGTCGCGCTCGAAGGCCGGCTGATGGTCGGTGACACCGATATTGCCAGCGCGCCCGAAAGCAAATTGCGCGGATTGCGCGGTACCCGCATGGGCATGATCTTCCAGGATGCCTCGGCTGCGCTGAACCCCTGCTTCACCGTACTCGATCACCTGTCGGAGCCGCTGCGCCGCCACCGCGGGCTATCACGCAGCGCCTGCCGCACGCGCGCTGTCGAACTGCTGGACAGCGTCGGCATTGCCGACCCGCAGGCGCGCCTGTCGGCCTTTCCGCACGAGCTGTCGGGCGGCATGCAGCAGCGCGTGATGATCGCGATCGCGATGGCCTGCGAGCCTGAGCTCCTGATTGCCGACGAGCCGACCAGCGCGCTCGACGTGACGATACAGGCCCAGATCATGAGCCTGCTGCTCGAGCGCGTGCGCGCGCTTGGCGCCTCGGCCATTTTTGTGTTGCACGACCTGGCGCTGGCGACCCAGGTTGCCGATCGCGTGGCCGTGATGTATGCGGGTCAGATCGTCGAGGAAGGTCCGGCATTCAAGGTATTGAACCACCCGGCCCACCCTTACACGCGTGGCCTGCGCGCCAGCGCGATAGAGTTTGGCGCCGAGCGGCTGGAGCCCATCGCCGGCGTGGTTCCGCCCTTGTCGGCCATGCCGGGCGGCTGCCGTTTTGCGCCGCGCTGTGCCTACGCCACGGCCCAATGCAGTGCTCAGCGGCCGCCACAAGTCACGCATGGCGAGGTGACCCTGGCCTGCTGGCATCTATGAGGAATTTATCCATGCCCCCTGAAGCCGCCAGCGGCGAGCTGCCGCTGTTTTCCCTGCTCGACGTCGAGAAATCCTTTCCGCTGGAGGGCGGGCGCCAGCTCAAGGCGCTGGACGGCATTCGCCTGACGCTGGCGCCCGGCGAATCGCTGGCGCTGGTGGGCGAAAGCGGCTCGGGCAAGTCCACGCTGGTGCGCGTGATGCTGGGCCTGGAGCCGGCCAGCAACGGCCGGGTGATGGTGGGTGCCGCCGACCTGTCGACCTTTGACGCGGCTCGCAAGCGGCAGTTCTCGCGGGAGGTGGCCTACATTTACCAGGACGCACGCGGCTCGCTGAACCCGCGCATGAATGTCGCCGGGCTGCTGGCCGAGCCGGTGCGCCTGCACCGGCTGCGCGACGAGCGCGAGATCCCGGGCCGGGTGGACGAACTGCTCGCGCAGGTCGGCCTGCCCCGGGCCTTGCGCTACAGTTACCCGTCCGAACTCTCGGGCGGGCAGGTGCGCCGCGTCGCGGTGGCGCGTGCGCTGGCCTGCGAGCCTCGGGTGATCGTGGCGGACGAATCGGTGGCCGGCCTCGATGTGTCGGTGCAGGCGCAGCTGCTCAACCTGCTGCGCGACCTGCAGCGCGACCAGGGCCTGGCCATGGTGTTTGTCACGCACGACCTCGGTGTGGCGAGTTACCTGTGCGAGAAAGTCGCGGTGATGTACCTGGGCCGCATTGTCGAGATGGGCGCCACGCGCGAGATCCTCGCAATGCCGCGCCATCCCTATACCCGCGGCCTGATGCAGGCCTTTCCCCGCTTTGATGCGCCGCTGTCGGTGAGCCTGCAAGGCGAGATACCGAGTCCCGCCAATCTTCCGGCGGGTTGCCGCTTCCGCTCGCGCTGCGCGTATGCGCGCGGCGACTGCGCGCAGATCGACCCGCCGCAGACCCTGCTGGACGGCAGGCGCTCCGTGGCCTGCCTGTATCCGCTGTACCTGGCCTGATGGCCGTTCCAAGGAGTACCTGACATGAACCACAACCCCAGCCCTGCGCGCGGCACCCGCGGCATGGTGACCGCGCCGCATGCGCTGGCCACGCAAAGCGCGATGGCCGTTCTGCGCGAGGGCGGTAACGCCATTGAGGCCATGATTGCCGCGGCCGCCACCATCGCCGTGGTCTACCCGCACATGAACAGCATCGGTGGCGACGGCTTCTGGTTGATCGCCCGCCCCGGCGAAGCGCCGCGCGGGCTCGAAGCCTGCGGCGCGGCGGCCGGGGCGGCCACGCGCGAGTCCTACCTCGAGCGCGGTCTCAGGCAGATCCCGTTTCGCGGCGGCGTGGCCGCCAACACGGTGGCCGGCACGATCTCCGGCTGGGATGCGGCATACAGCTGGTCACGCGAAGCGCTGGGCGGCCGCCTGCCGCTGAGTCGGCTGCTGGCTGACGCCATGGTGTATGCGCGTGACGGCATGCCGGTCACGCAAAGCCAGTCGCAGTGCACGGCCGGTCGCGTGCACGAACTTGCCGGCGTGAGCGGCTTTGCCGAGACCTTTCTGCCGGGCGGCCAGGCGCCGGCTGCAGGCGCGCTGTTTCGCCAGCCGCGGCTCGCGGACACGCTGGAGCAACTGGCGCGTGCCGGCCTGGCCGACTTTTACCAGGGCGATCTGGCGCTCAGCATGGCGCGTGACCTGGCCGCGGCCGGCAGCCCGGTGGCGCTGGCCGACCTGGCCGGGCACACGGCGGTCTGGAAGGAGCCCCTGGCCATGGCCCACTCGCTGGGAACGCTGTACAACATGCCGCCGCCGACCCAGGGTCTGGTGTCGCTGCTGATCCTCGGGCAGCTCGACCGGCTATTCGACGCGCAGCGCATGGATCCGCTGGGCGCGTCCTATGTGCATGCCTGCGTGGAGGCGACCAAGCAGGCCTTTAACATCCGCGACAACTTCATCACCGATCCGCGCTGGATGAAAGAGGTACCCGGCCACTGGCTGGGCAGTGCAGCCCTCGACGCCATGGCCGCCCGTATTTCACCCGACCACGTGGCGAACTGGGGTCAGGGCCAAGGCCCGGGCGACACGGTCTGGATGGGCGTCATCGACGGCGACGGCGTGGCGGTGAGTTTCATCCAGAGCATCTACCACGAGTTCGGCAGCGGCGTGGTGCTGGCGGAGTCGGGCGTGCAGTGGCAGAACCGGGGGTGCAGTTTTTCACTGGATGCGCAGGCGCTCAATCCCTTGACGCCCGGTCGCAAGCCCTTCCACACGCTGAACCCGGCGCTGGCCCGGCTGGACGACGGTCGCACGATGGTCTACGGCAACATGGGCGGCGACGGCCAGCCGCAGTCGCAGAGTGCGGTGTTCAGCCGCATCGCGCAGTTCGGCATGAACCCGCAGGCGGCGATCACCGCCCCGCGCTGGTTGCTGGGCCGCACCTGGGGACAGGACAGCGACTCGCTCAAGCTCGAGTCACGGTTTCCGCAGGCCACGGTGGAGCGGCTACGCGAACTCGGCCATGTGGTCGATGTGGTCCAGCCCTATGACGAGGTCATGGGCCACGCCGGCGCCATCATCCTTCATGCGGACGGCAGCTACGAAGGCGGCACGGACCCACGCAGTGACGGTGCCGCAGCCGGCTGGTAGGTCCCGCCTCCCCGCTTAGCGCGCGATCAGCACCGGCACCGGCGACTCGGCTGCCACCTTGGAGGCCACGCTGCCCAGCATGAGCCGGACGATGCCGGCGCGGCCGTGGGAGCCCATGACGACGAGGTCGGCGCCTTCGTCCTTGACCGTCTGGACAATGCCGCTGGCGGCCGATACGTTCTCGGCCATGCGCGCTTCGAGCTGGATCCCCGCGCCCGGCGCACCGCACAGCGCCGCGATCTTGGCATGGGCCTGCGCGGCGTGTTGCTGGGCCGCGGCCATGTAGGCCTGAACGCCCAGGGGGTTGGTCTCGCCGATGCTCAGGTAGGGGTAGGGGTCCACGACATACAGGGCGGTGAGTTTGGCGCCGTGGGTGCGCGCCAGGTTGACAGCCAGTTCGGCCGCGTGGGCAGAGGCTTCGGAACCGTCGGTCGCCAGAAGAATGTTCTTGAACATGGGAGCCTTGTCTGCTGATGATGAACAGGCCCTTATCTTGCGGTGGCGGGCGGCCGCTTTATTGATGTGCATCAAGCCAGACGCACAGGCGCCCCCCTATATTGGCCGCATGACAACCCATCCTGCCGCGCATGACCCGGGCCATTCCAGCGAGCCGCTGACCGGTTTTTCCCAGTGCCATCTGGGCATTCTTTCGAAGCTTCAGGCTTTCGAGGAATTGCCTGCGCTCCAGGCGGCTGCGGCCCAGGCGCGAACCATCGCCACCGACACGCTGGGCTTGTTCCACCACGCGGTGTACGAACATCATGCGGACGAGGAGCGCGAGCTGTTCCCCGCCGTGTTGCGCAGCGCCGGCCGGGGGCGGGAAGCCGATGAGGTCCAGGCCATGGTGCAGCGCCTGACTGCGGAGCACCGCCAGATCGAGGCGATGTGGAAAAAGCTGGAGCCCGCCGTCAAGGCCGTGGCAAAGTCGCAGTCTGTCGATCTGGATCTGGATGCCGTGGAGAAACTGGTTCACGCCTATTCCGCGCATGCGCGTTTCGAGGAGGAGTATTTCCTGCCCCTGGCCGAAACCATTCTCGGCCGCGACGGCAACCACATGGAGGCGCTGGGCCTGTCGCTTCACCTGCGGCACACCCCGCAGCCCGTCGGCCACATCTGAGCCTGTGTCCGGCTCTGCCTCCTGCGCGGGCTGCAGCCGATGCCGCGCCGGTTTACCGGGGGTCCTGCCCGCATCGCTGTACGATAGCCGGTGACGCTTGGGGCGATGGGCTCTGAGGCCGTTTTCCTCACATCGGTGCATTCCATGAAAAGTCATTCAAGCCCCGGCGGACTCGTTTATTCGACCGACGCGGGGCGCATGTGCCCGGCTTGCCGCAAGGCGCTGGCCCAGTGTGTGTGCCGCCAGACGCGGCCGCTGGCCCCGTCCGACGGCATTGTCCGGGTGTCGCGCGAGACCAAAGGTCGCGGGGGCAAAAGCGTGACCCTGGTCAAGGGGCTTGCGTTGCAGGACGCGGCGCTGGTTTTGGTCGGCAAACAGCTCAAGACGGCCTGCGGCTCCGGCGGCACGGTCAAGGACGGCGTGATCGAGGTGCAGGGCGACCATGCCGCGCTGGTGGTGGACTTGCTCACCAAACAGGGCTGGACCGTCAAGCGTGCGGGCGCATGAAGCCGGAAGACCTGCAACTGCTGGTGACGCGCGAGATGCCTTTTGGCAAGTACAAGGGGCGGCTGATCGCCGACCTGCCGGGCAACTATCTGGCGTGGTTTGCCCGGGAAGGTTTTCCCAGGAACGAGATCGGTCGCCTGCTGGCGCTGATGCTGGAAATCGACCACAACGGGCTGGGCGGCCTGCTGGAACCCTTGCGCCGGCGCTGACCCGGGGGCTTGTTTCCGGGCAGCGTCAGGCATACGATGAACAGGCCGCTGTGCGAAGGGCGCACCGCGGCAGTCTTGACGCAGCCGGGAGGCCTTATGCCGCAACTCATTGCATCGGTCGAGGGTGTCGAAATCAAACACGTCTACCTGCACAAGGACCGCACGACGCTGGGCCGGCGGCCGCACAACGACATTGTGTTCAACAACCTGGTGGTCAGCGGCGAGCACTGCGTGTTTGAACTGGAGGGCCTGGCCGACGTGTATGTCGAAGACCTGGGCAGCACCAACGGCACCTATATCAACGGCAAGATGATCAAGTCACGGCAATTGCTGCACGACAACGACATGATCGCCATTGGAAACTTCAGGATCCAGTACCTCTCGGCCTCGGAAGATACCGGCTACCACGAGACGGCGGCGATGAAGCTCGATGGCCACGCTGCGCCGGGGGGGAGTGGGACGTTGCACGCCAGCTTCAAGGTGCTCTCGGGCTCTTCGGCCGGACTGGAGGTGCCTGTGGTCAAGGCGGTGACCACTTTCGGCAAGCCCGATGTCAGCGTCGTGGCCGTCTCCCACCGGCGCTACGGCTACTACGTGGCCCACATGGAAGGCGGGGTCCCGCCGACGCTCAATGGCCAGCCAGTAGGTGCCGATGCGGTGCCGCTGGCCCACAACGACGTGCTGGAACTGGCGGGAACCAGCATGCAGTTTTTGCTCAAGGACAGTTAGCGTCGTGTCGCGGGCAGCTTCTTGGGGCATTCCATACATTTTGAAAATTAATACAAAGGATTAACAGGGTTTTGAGTGCCTTTTTTTATGTAATTCCATACCCAGATCCTCCAGCAATACCAAGAAGAATCAAGAAGAAGAACAGGCTACGCACAGAGCTTGTTTAAAAGGCGCCGCCCCGGCGCCGGTTTCAGGTCCTTTTCACGGTCACTTACCACCGAAGCCGCGTTCCGCAGGAGCGCTAAATTCTCTATCCAGAGACAAATTTTCTATCGAGGCGGAGGCCTAACCTATAGACTATGAGCGTTCATACATTAATCCGGGAAGGCCGCAAACGGCTGGCCATGAGCGAGCCGCAATTTGCTGACGCTGCAGGCGTCAGCCGCGGGGCCGTACAACAATGGGAAAGACCGGACGGCACCGCGCCAAAACGTTCCAACCAGCGCAGGGTGGCAGAACTGCTTGGCGTTTTCGTGGCCGAGTTGATGTCTGGTGGTTCCAACGTCCGCCCGGGTTTTGACGTGCGGGCTGAAGTGCCGCTGATCTCGGAAGTGCAGGCCGGAAACTACACGGTCATTGACAACTTCAATCCCAAGGACGGGCTGGAGAGGGTGCCGGTGACCATTGCCATCAAACGTCACACGTTTGCGTTGCGTGTTCAGGGAGACAGCATGGTTGGCGACAGCATCGATTCCTTCCCCGAAGGCTCTCTGCTGATCGTGGAGCCCGAAATGCAGGCCGTGCCGGGCGACTATGTGATCGCCCTCAACGGCGAGAACAAGACGACCTTCAAGCAGCTCATCATGGATGGTGGCGAGTTGTTTCTCAAGCCGCTCAATGTGCGCTACCCCATCCGTCCCCTGGGCACTGCCGAGATCATCGGTGTCGTGCGCGAATTCACCAAAAAATTCCGCTAGCCGGAACGAGTGACGCAGACCCGGATACCGGGCGCAGTGCGCCATGCGCCAGCCGGGGGTTGACGTATCGGAGACAAAAATAATTCTGTTTTAGATAGAAAAATTATCTTTTTTCCGGGATGTGGGTAGACTCCCCTAAAAAGAGGGAGGACACGTGCTCAATGACTTGACGGAGCGGGTGGGCTTGGGGGCTTTGCTGATGGTGTCTGCGGTGGGCGCCTGCAGCCTGCTTTACAGAAGTCATCTGCGACGTGCAGCCCTCCGCAGCATGAGTGCCCCCAGCCAGTGGCCGATCACGGCGCGCGAGCTGGTCGGCCCGGATGAACACGACGTCTGGCAGTGGTTGTGCGCGGTCTTTGCGGACTACCACGTCATGCTCAAGATCCCGCTGGTGCGCTACACCGCACCCACCACCCCCGCAGAAAGCAAGGTCTGGCACAAGCGCCTGAGCGGCGTCTACTGCACGTTCACGGTATGCGGCGCGGACGGAACCGTGATCGGCTGCGTGGATGTCGTGGGGGAGCGACAGGGCTCCTCACTGGTACGGAGCCAAAGCGCCTGGTCCGTGCCTTTCCGCTGGGGGGCGCCGTCAATTCCTGAGCGCCGGCCGCGCTGCTTCATTTGGTAACCGTTGCGGACGCCATGTTTTGACCGGCGGGGTGTTTGTGATTTATGCTGGCGGCCAGACGCGCGGTTGCATTGGGCAGCGTGCCCACACAAGAAGGAGATACCGTGAACCTATCCACATGGCTGATGACTGCGCTGGGCCTTTCGCTGGGCGTCGGCCTGGGGGTTCTGGCGCATTGGGGCTGGTCACGCCGCCGCGTCGAGCAGAAGTTGCGTTTGCCGGCGCGCTGGCTGCTCAACGCCCGCGGCCTGATGACCAGCGAGGAGCAGGAGGTGTGGAAGTGGCTGCGCACGGCTTTTGCGGATCATGCCGTGATGATCAAGGTGCCTGTCATGCGTTTCACGATTCCGAGCACGAAAAACCGGCCCGAAAACAAGGACCAGCATTGGCACGAACTGCTGGAGGGGGTTTACTGCAGCTTCAGCGTCTGCACCCTGGAGGGCAAGGTGGTCGGCTGTGTCGATGTGCCGGGAAAACGGGGCCTTCCCCGGGCGCAAAAGGACATGAAGGAGAGCCTGTTGCTGGAATGCGGTATTGGCTACACCACGGTGCGCAGTGGCAGCCTGCCCTCGGGCGGCGCCATGCGGGCGGCGTTTCTGGGCGAGGTCCCGATGGCCGAGGCCGAGGCCGAGGAGACCCGTGGCGGCGACAGCAGCTTTCATGCGGCGCTCGATGAGTTCACCAGCGAGAAAGTGCGCGCGGCCAAGGCCGCCGCCCTCAAGGAGATCAAGGACAAACAGGTTGCCGAGCCCGACCCCAGGGAAAAGAACCGCAACATCGGCTTCAACCCGGAGGGCACCGGCTCCTTCATGACCCGAGACAAGCCGGGCCGTTTCGCGACACAGTGGGAAGACTCCTTCACCATGCCGACCGACGGCCCGCGTGCCAGGTAGCACTGACGTTCCTACGGGCGGGGGCGGTCCCCCGAGCCTGTCCAGGCGGCCATGGCCGCCTTTTTTGTGGCCGCTGAAAGACCCGTCCTACAGACAGTCGCGTGCGTGGCGCTGCGCGGCGGGCGTGATATCCCTCAGGCCGGCCGTGTCCGCCTCCCTAGACTGGGGCATCTTTCACCGTTCAGGAGCACGACATGATCAAAACCACCCTCATTTTTCGCGCGCGCCACGCATGGGCCGGCTTGGGGCTGTCCCTGCTCATGGGGGCTGCGCTGGCGCAGGCGCCCATCACGGCAACCGGCACCACGGGCATTGATGCTTCGGGCAATACGCAAAAGGAGCGCGCCGCCTGTATGGAAGGCCGGTCCCAGCAGGACCAGGCCACCTGCCTCAGGGAAGTGAACAATGCCGCAGCCGAAAAACGCAGCGGCAAGCTTGACAACAGCGGCGCCCAGTTTGAGGCCAACGCCCGCCTGCGCTGCGAAGCGCTCACCGGCGAAGACCGCTCGGCCTGTGAGGCCCGTGTAATGGGTTACGGCAATGCCAGCGGCAGTGTCGCCGGTGGCGGGGTGATTCGCGAAGTCGAAACCGTGGTCGTGCCGGCTGGCGCCACGTCGGTTCGCATCGAGCCGCAGACCAATGCGCCGGTGCTGCTGGTACCGGTCCCGGTGCCGCAGAAATAAGTAAAGTACGGCATGGCAGGCCGCTAGGAGCCTGTCGGGCTTGGGGCGTCGAAAGCGAAAATCGGCCCCGGCGAGGACAGTTTTTGCCGGATGTGCAGGCCCATAGCCCAGCTATGGGACAAAAAGACGGTGAAAAATGGACCGCTGCGGTCGATTTGCAGCCGACGATTCCCAAGTCCGACAGGCTCCTAGGCTGGCCGCGCCGACATGACCACCGATGAAAGCAGGCGCCCTTGACTGACAAGACCAGACATTTCTCCATGCTCCGGGAGTTCCACCTCGCGGACTTCCTCACGCTGTGTAATGCGGCCTGCGGGGTCGCGGGTGTTTTTCTGGCCATGCTGTATGCGGTGGAGGGGGCCAAGGCCTGGTTTTATGCGGCGGCGGCGATGGCGCCTGCGGCCTTCATTTTTGACGTGCTCGACGGACGCGTGGCGCGCTGGCGCAGCCAGCATTCGGCGCTGGGGCGCGAACTCGATTCGCTGGCGGACATCATCTCTTTTGGGGTGGCGCCTGCGGCACTGGCGTTCGCGGCGGGTCTGCGTGGCGGCTGGGACTGGATTGCGCTGATCTACTTCGTCTGCTGCGGCGTGAGTCGGCTGGCTCGTTACAACGTCACGGCTGAAACGCTGTCGGCAGGCGCCGACAAGGTGGCCTATTTCGAGGGCACACCCATTCCCACCAGCGTGCTGTTGACCGCCTTGCTGGCGGTGGCGGCCTGGCAGGACCGCCTCGGTGATCAGCTTTACGGCGGTGTCTGGATGGCCGGCCCCTGGGCGCTGCATCCCCTGTCCCTGCTGTTTGTCCTGTCCGGCACCCTGATGCTGAGCAAGACGCTGCGTATTCCCAAGCTCTAAGCCGGGATTCCCGGGTCGGCAGCGCTAGTCATGAGGCTGGATTGGACCCCAGCCCTTGCGGTGATTGCGCTGGCTGCTATCAAAAAGAGAGTGATGGCTGTCGCGTGGTGATCACTGCATTTCACCTTGTCAGCCTTCGCTGACAGTTCCTTTCAGATTCCGCCTATGGCGGACGCCCAGCCGCCCATCAAAAATCACCCTATGTCCAGTCAACCAGATGCCAACCCTGTCCAGCCAGCCTGGCTGTCCAGCGCACCGCCCCGGCGTGTGCTGGGAGCGCTGATCGCTTATGTTTCGGCGGTGTCCGTGGGCATCGCCGCCGCTGCCGTCCTGGCCACTGCGGAGGTTCCGGTGGAAGCCTGGATCGCCCCGTTCTGACTCCTATGTCGTCCACCCATCGTCCCCATCCCTCCGAAAATGGTGAGCCTCTGTCGCCTGGCGGAAAAACCGTGCCGGCACCGGCTGAATTCCCTGTCGAACCTGACCTCGGTCCTGTGCCCCCGCCGGCCCATCCGGAAGAGCCCGGTACGGTTCAGCCCGCCATTTAAGGCCTGGCCATGTTTGTCCCCCTCTCCAAAGCCCAGCAGGCCCTGGCCGACTATGACGAGGCGCGGGCTGACTACATGCGCTTTCTGAGCATGGACCCGCCCGACTACAAGGCGGTCAACGACGCGATGGTGGCCATGGACGAAGCCCATATCCGCTTCAAGCTGGCGATGGGCGACTTCGACCCACCGACCCATCTGCGCCCGCTGTAGCGGTCCTGGCGGGCCGACGCCCACAACCGGTCCATCCAACCGGTCTTCGCCTGGGTGCCTACAATCGCGGCACCACGCCACGCCACGGCCGTCCGGCCATCTACTGAAAGACCCCTGTGCAAGACTGCTTTGACGACATTGCCAAATTCAAGGCAGTGCTGGCGGACCATGGGGTGCCCGGTGCGCTTGCCTTCCTGAACCGGCGCGCGCCGCACCGCTACACGGCCATCTACAAGCTCGACGGTGACGTGATGCTGAACGTGGGCATTCACGACCGGCTCGGCCAGGTGGCGTCCCCGTTGCCACCCACGCCCCGTGACCACTCGCTTTGCAGTTTTGTGCAGGCCGGCCAGGCCTTTGTCAGCGAGGATGTCCTGACCGACGCGCGCCTGGCCACCCATTTTCAGCGCGGGGTGATCAATGCCTATGTCGGCTTGCCTTTGTCGCGCGGCCCCCGGCATCTGTACGGCACGCTGTGCCAGATGGACCCCGAAGCCCGGCACCTGCCGGAAGGCGAATACCGTTTTCTGGAAATGATTGCGCCGCTGCTGCTCGAGCATCTGGACTGACGTGGTTGCCGCACCGGCGGCGGGTGGGTAGGTAGGTAGGTAATCTCCGACAGCCGGAGATTGAGTTGGCCTATGCCGCCAGCACGCCGGCTTGCCCACAATGGATGGCATCAAGGGGCCGGTGCAGCCGACCCTGCACTGTGGATCCACCAAGCCGGAGTTGAAATGCAGGCACACCTCACCAGCTGTCACATGCGCCCCACTGTGGCCCTGGCCGACTACGATTTCCTGCGGGCAACTTACGACATGCTGCTGCGAGCGCCGGTACCCGACCGGCGTGCCACCAACGCTGCCTTCGCCGCGCTGGACGCGGCCCACGCACGCCTGAAAGCGGCACACCTTCAGCAAGCGGTTGGCCTGCAACACCAGGATTTGTCGGCTGGCGACCCCTCATTCGCCGAGGATCCGCTTCCCGCCCACTGAGGCCCGCCAGTCCCAACGATCGCCAGCGCTGAAAACCAGAGACAGGAAAGTTCGTGGCACTCATTACCTATCTCGTCGAGGACAACCAGACCATCCTCGACAACCTGATCGAGACGTTGGAAGAGATCGCTTCGGTGATCGTGGTCGGTCATGCCACCACCGAATCGGAAGCCAGGCGCTGGCTCTCGCTGCATGATGGTCAGTGGCAACTGGCGGTCGTCGACATGTTCCTGCGCGAGGGCAGCGGCCTGGGCGTGCTGGCCGGCTGTCGCCAGCGTGAGCCTCACCAGAAGGTGGTGGTGCTGACCAATTTCGCCACGACCGATATTCGCCAGCGCAGCATGGCGCTGGGCGCCGATGCGGTGTTCGACAAATCCAACGAACTCGACGAGTTCTTCGCCTACTGCATTGCCGAAACCGCCCGCACCGTGCTGCTGCCGGAGGCCTGATGCCTGGGCGTCCGGGATGCAGCTCACCGTTGAATATTGAAAAGGCCACGCAGCCCTTTCCCTGCAAGCGCAAGCAGCTATCAAATAAATAGCATTCCGGCCTTGTCGACCCGGCAACGCCCGATTCAGGGGTTCAGCAGGATGGTGACCAACAGTGAGGCGGCCGTGGTGGCTTTCAGCGCATGTGGTTCGCCGCCGGGCAGAACCATCAGCTCGCCGGCACCCAGCGAGCGCGAAAGTCCGCGGGTGCTGACCACGGCTTCACCCTCCAGGCATTGGATGGTGATTTCGCCAGGGACCTGGTGTTCGGGCACGCTCTGGCCGGCCGCCAGTACCAGGCGCATCAACTGCAGCTTCCCGGTCTTGAGCAGGCTGTGGGTTTTGACTTCATGCAGTTTCCCGGCGAGGGGCTGGACATTGATGACATCGAGTGGATGCGCGTGGTCGAGGGCCATGGTGTTTCTCCGTTGGGTGGTTTTTCCTGTTTTTTCTACAGTACCCAGACTGGCCGCGATTGTCCAGCGTTCCCGCCGGGCCCGGCGCTGGATGTTGGGCCGGTTATTTGAGTACTTCAAGCAGGCGGTCAAGCCCGCCCTCGTTGATGGCGACCATGGCCTGTTCACGCACCTTCGGTTTGGCGTGGTAGGCCACGGAGAGGCCGGCCTCGCCCATCATCGGCAGGTCGTTGGCGCCGTCACCGATGGCGATGGCCTGGGTGGGCTGGATGTCGAGCATGGCGCAGGTTTCCAGCAGCATCTTTTTCTTTTCCTCGCCGTCGCAGATGTCGCCCCAGGGCTGGTCCACCATGCGGCCGGTCAGCAGGCCGTTCTCGACTTCCAGCACGTTCGAGCGCGTGTAGTCGATGCCGAGTTCATCACGCACACGGTCGGTGAAAAAGGTGAAACCGCCGCTGACCAGCAGCACCTTCAGGCCGGCCGCCTTGCAGGCATGCACCAGTTCGGCGGCGCCCGGGTTGAGCTTGAGCCGCTGGTGGTAGACCTCGTCCATGCTGTCCACGCTGACGCCCTTGAGCAGGGCCACGCGCCGGCGCAGGCTCTCCTTGTAGTCGGCGATTTCGCCGCGCATGGCCGCTTCGGTGATGGCGGACACTTCGGCCTTGCGGCCGGCGGCATCGGCGATTTCGTCGACACACTCGATGTTGATCAGCGTCGAGTCCATGTCGAAGGCAACCAGCTTGAAGTCGCTGAGTTTCAGGCCAGGCATGGGGCGTTTGACAGCAAGGCCGGGGAGGGTTTCAGCAAGGGTCATGCGGGCGTGGCTTCCGTGGTGGTTTTGGGTTGTCCGAGGGATTTCAATACATCGCGAACCATTTGCGCCCGGTCCTTGGGTTCCTTGAGTTCGCGTTCGATGCGCAGCTTGTCGTTGCCGGCCAGCTTGATGTGTTTGTTCTTCTGGATCAGATGCATGATCGCCATCGGATCGATGGGCGGGTCCTTCCTGAAGGTGATGTTGATCACGGTGGGCGCAGCATCGACCTTGACCACGCCGTAGGGTTTGGCGATCACGCGCAGGCGGTGCACGTCGATCAGCGTCTGCGCCTGCGCCGGCAGCTTGCCGAAGCGGTCCACGATTTCCTCGAGCAGGTTGTCGATCTGGTCGGTGTTCTTGGCGGTTGCGAGTTTTTTGTAGAAGCTCAGGCGCAGGTGCACGTCGCCGCAGTAGTCGCTCGGCAGCAGGGCCGGCGCATGCAGGTTGATCTCGGTGCTGACGTTGAGCGGGGCCAGCAGGTCGGGCTCGCGGCCGGCCTTGAGCGAAGCCACGGCTTCGTTGAGCATCTCGTTATAGAGCTGGAAGCCGATCTCCATCATGTTGCCGCTCTGGTTTTCGCCGAGTACCTCGCCGGTGCCGCGAATCTCCAGGTCGTGCATGGCCAGGTAAAAGCCCGAGCCGAGTTCTTCCATCTGCTGGATCGCTTCAAGCCGCTGGCTGGCCTGTTTGGTCAGGCCTTCGATGTCGGGCACCATCAGATACGCATAGGCTTGGTGGTGGCTGCGGCCCACGCGGCCGCGCAGCTGGTGCAGCTGCGCCAGGCCGAACTTGTCGGCGCGGCTCATCACGATGGTGTTGGCGCTGGGCACGTCGATGCCGGTCTCGATGATGGTCGAGCACAGCAGCAGGTTGTAGCGCTGCGCCACAAAGTCCTTCATGACTTTCTCGAGTTCGCGCTCCGGCATCTGGCCGTGCGCCACGGCAATGCGCGCCTCGGGCAGCAGGGCCTCGAGTTTTTCTCGGCGGTTCTGGATGGTCTCGACCTCGTTGTGCAGGAAGTAGACCTGGCCGCCGCGTTTCAGTTCGCGCAGCACCGCCTCGCGGATCACGCCGTTGCTTTCGCTGCGCACAAAGGTCTTGATGGCCAGGCGCCGCTGCGGCGCGGTAGCGATCACGCTGAGGTCACGCAGGCCTTCGAGGGCCATGCCCAGCGTGCGCGGGATCGGCGTGGCGGTCAGGGTCAGCACATCGACCTCGGCGCGCATGGCCTTCATCGCTTCCTTGTGGCGCACGCCGAAGCGGTGCTCCTCGTCGATGATGAGCAGGCCCAGGCGCTGGAACTTCACGTCCTGGCTCAGCAGCTTGTGCGTGCCGACCACGATGTCGATGCTGCCATCGGCGATGCCCTTGATGGCGGCGGTGATCTCCTTGCCCGAGCGGAAACGGCTCATCTCGGCGACCTTGATCGGCCATTTGGCAAAACGGTCCACCAGCGTCTGGTAGTGCTGCTCGGCCAGCAGGGTGGTGGGCGCCAGTAGCGCCACCTGCTTGCCGCCGGTGATGGCGATGAAGGCGGCGCGCAGGGCCACCTCGGTCTTGCCGAAGCCGACGTCGCCGCAGACCAGCCGGTCCATGGGGCGCGGGCTGATCATGTCCTGGATCACGGCGTGGATGGCGGCGCGCTGGTCGGCGGTTTCCTCGAAGCCGAAATCGTTGGCAAAGCTTTCATAGTCGTCGGGCGAATAGCGGAAGGCGTGGCCTTCGCGCGCGGCCCGGCGGGCGTAGATGTTGAGCAGCTCGGCGGCGGAGTCGCGCACCTGTTCGGCGGCCTTGCGTTTGGCCTTTTCCCACTGGCCGCTGCCCAGACGGTGCAGCGGCGCCTCGTCGGCGCTGACGCCGGTGTAACGGCTGATCTGCTGCAGCTGGCTGACCGGCACATACAGCGTCGCGTCGTCGGCGTACTGCAGGTGCAGGAACTCGGTGTTGCCCTGGCCCAGGTCCATGTTGACCAGGCCCTTGTAGCGGCCGATGCCGTGGGCACTGTGCACCACCGGGTCGCCGACATTGAGCTCGGAGAGGTCCTTGATCAGCGCCTCGACGTCGCTGACCTGTTCCTGCTTGCGGTTGCGCCGCCGGGTGACGACACCCGCGGCAAACAGCTCGGTTTCCGTGACGAAGTCAATGTCGCCGGCCAGCCAGCTGAAGCCGGTGTTCAGGGCCGCCGTCGCAATGCCGAGTTTTTCGCTGCTGGTCTGGAAGTCTTCCAGCGAATCAAAAGCCGGCGGACTGACGCTGCTGGCGCGCAGGAAATCGAGCAGGCTTTCGCGCCGGCCGTCGCTTTCGGCCAGCAGCAGCACCCGCTGCGGCGTGTTGCGGATGTGTGCCTTGAGGCGTGCCAGCGGGTCTTCTGCGCCGCGCACGACGGACATGGGCGGTAGTGAATTGAATTCGGCGTAGGGGGAGCCCTCACCCCTGCCCTCTCCCAGAGGGAGAGGGAGTAAATCCCCGGTAATCCCCTCTCCCTCTGGGAGAGGGCTAGGGTGAGGGCTTCGCGCCTTCAACGCCAGCTGCGCATAGTCGTTGGCACGTGCGTAAAACTGCTCGGTGCCGAGGAACAGCGCTTCCGGCGGCAGGGCGGGGCGGTCCGGCGCGCCCTGCACCAGGCGGTAGCGGTCCTTGGTGTCCTGCCAGAAACGCTGGAAGGCCGGCTCCAGGTCGCCGTGCAGCACCACGGTGGCGTCGGTGCCGAGGTAGTCAAACACGGTCGCAGTGTCGTCGAAGAACAGGGGCAGGTAATACTCGATGCCGGCCGTCGCCACGCCGTTGCCGATGTCCTTGTAGATGCGGCTTTTGGTCGGGTCGCCGTCCAGCAGTTCGCGCCAGCGGTTCCTGAACTTGGCACGCGCGTCATCGTCCATCGGGAACTCGCGGCCCGGCAGCAGGCGCACTTCAGGCACCGGGTACAGGCTGCGCTGGCTGTCGGGGTCGAAGGTGCGGATGGAGTCGATCTCGTCGTCGAACAGGTCCACGCGGTAGGGCACGGCCGAGCCCATGGGGAACAGGTCGATCAGTCCGCCGCGCACCGCGTATTCGCCGGGGCTGACGACCTGCGAGACATGGGTGTAGCCGGCCAGGGTCAGCTGGCTCTTGAGTCTGGCCTCATCGAGCTTTTGCTTGACCTTGAAGTGAAAGGTGTAGCCGGCCAGGAAGGACGGCGGCGCCAGGCGGTACAGCGCCGTGGTGGCCGGTACGATGACCACGTCGGCGCCGGTCTCCTTGTCGTGCTGGCTGATGCGCCACAAGGTGGCCAGCCGCTCGCTGATCAGGTCCTGGTGGGGCGAGAAGGTGTCGTAGGGCAGGGTTTCCCAGTCGGGAAACAGCGCGCAGCGCAGGGCCGGTGCAAAAAAGGCCAGCTCGTCGAGCAGGCGTTGCGCCGTGGCCGCGTCCGCCGTGACGATGGCCGTGAGCCGGCCGGCGGCTTTTTCCCTCAGGCCCAGCTGCGCCAGCAACAGGGCGTCGGCAGAGCCGGCGGGTTGCGGCAGGGTGTAGCGTTTGCCAGGGAGCAGTTTGGGTAAATCCATGAAACAGTCGGAATAAGGTGACAGGAAAGCGGCGGAAAAAAGGAAAACACCCCAAACGGTGCAGAGTGGGGTGTGAACGGCCCTGGCTGGCCTTTGAAGCCCCGATTTTAGAATCTATGATCAAGCCATGACGCCGATCCCGCCGAAATCCCTGGTTCCCCGCTTTTTTGCGCTGATTCCGTGTGCGGGCCAGGGCATGCGCGCCATGGGTGACAACGCGGCGCAGGGCGCGGCCTTGCCCAAGCAGTACCAGCCGATCGCCGGCGTGCCCATGGTGCAGCACACGCTGCAGGCTTTTGCCGGGGTGGCTCGCATTGATTCCTGCCTCGTGGTGGTGGCCCCCGGTGACGATTTTTTCAGCGGGCCAGCCCAGGCCGGCTATGAGGTGGCGCCCTGCGGCGGTGCCACACGGGCCGCCAGCGTGCTCAATGGCCTGCAGCAGCTGGCTGCCAGCGGCGCCGAACCCGATGACTGGGTGCTGGTCCACGATGCGGCGCGTTGCCTGGTCACGCCCGCGCTGATCGAGCGCCTGATCGATGCCTGCCACTGCGACCCGGTGGGCGGCCTGCTGGCCCAGCCGGTGCCCGACACGCTCAAGCAGGGTCGGGACGAACGCGTGGTCGCCACCGTGGACCGCTCGGACAAATGGCTGGCCCAAACACCGCAGATGTTCCGCCTGGGCGCCCTGATGCAGGCCCTGAAGATGGCGCAAATCCTGGGTGAGCCGGTGACCGACGAAGCCAGTGCCATGGAAGCGGCCGGCGTGGCGCCGCAGCTGGTGCGCGGCAGTGCCCACAACTTCAAGGTCACCTACCCGGAAGATTTTTTGCTGGCCGAGGCCCTGATCAAAAGCCGGGCCAAGCCGCGTGCCCGCAAGGCTGCCGCCCCAAAAACAGCGCCTGCCACAACCCTCACTGATGAAACCGCGCCATGACGCTGCCTGATTCCGTTGCGCCCCCATTCCGGATCGGTGAAGGCTGGGATACCCATGCGCTGGTGCCGGGCCGCACGCTGATCATTGGCGGCGTGACCGTGCCGCACAGCACCGGCCTGCTCGGCCACTCGGACGCGGACGTGCTGATCCACGCCATCATCGACGCCCTGCTCGGCGCGGCCGGGCTGGGCGACATCGGCAGCCATTTCCCCGACACCGATGTCCGCTTCAAGGGGGCGGACTCGGTGGTGCTGCTGCGTGAAACCGGCCGCCTGCTGGCCGAACGCGGACTTCGCATAGGCAACATCGACAGCACCGTGGTTGCGCAGGCCCCCAAGCTGGCCGCCTACATCCCGGCGATGCGCCAGTGCCTGGCCGATGCGCTGGGCCTGGACGGGTCGCGTATCAACGTCAAAGCCAAAACCGCTGAAAAACTGGGTCCGGTAGGGCAGGGGCTGAGCATCGAAGCACGTGCCGTGGCGCTATTGTTTTGATAGCCGCTTGCGCCCGTCGGATAAGGGCTGAGAGGCGATTTTATGCATAAAGTGCACGCAACGAGCGACCGGTGAGATTTCTCCCTGTCGGCTGGGGCCGCGGGTCCGCAGGCGCAGCGCCCCCTCGGGGAGCGTGGGGGCTAACCCCTTCTTAGCTTGATGTGCGCAGCCAGTCCGCCCGAACTGGTGTTGGCCAGCGCGAACACGCCGCCCATGCGGTGCAGGGTTCGCTCGACAATCGCCAGGCCCAGGCCGGCCCCGGTGGCGGCGGTGCGGGCCGCGTCGCCGCGAAAAAAGGGCTTGGTCAGGTTGTTCAGGGCCTGCGGCGCGACGCCGGTGCCGTGGTCGCGCACCTTGATCAGCACCCACTGGTCGCGTTCCTTGGCCGCGATGTCCACCACGGCGATGCCGGTTTCCGGCGTCTTGCCATAACGCCGCGCGTTTTCCAGCAGGTTGGCGATCACGCGGGACAGCTCAACCTCGTCGGCCAGCACCACAACCTGGCCTGGAAGCGACACATTGACGCGCATGTCGGTGTATTCGCCCACGGAATAGACGGCCGCCTCGATGATGGCATTGAGCGACACCGACGCCAGCTGCGGCGGGTCGGGCCGGGCGTAGTCCAGGAACTTGTCGATGATGGCGTCGAGCTGGGTGATGTCGGCGGCCATGTGGGCCCTGGCCTCCGGGTCGGCCACGCTCATTTCTGTTTCCAGCCGCAGCCGCGCCAGCGGCGTGCGCAGGTCGTGCGAAATGCCGGCCAGCATGATGACGCGGTCTTCCTCGATCTTGGAGAGCTGCTCGGCCATGCGGTTGAAGCCGATGTTGACCTCGCGGATCTCGCTGGTCGCCACCTGCTCGTCAAGCAGGCTGGCGTCGAAGTCGCCGTCGCGCATGCGGCTGGCCGCAAACGACAGCTGCTTGAGCGGCCGGTTGATGAGGCGCGCAATCAGCGCGGCGCCGACCAGCGACAGGATGGCCGCCGTGATCAGCCAGATCAGCCAGGTGCCGCCCTGCAGGGGGCCCAGCCGCGAAGGGTCGGTCAGCAGCCAGTAGGAGTCGCCGTCGATGTTGAAGCCGACCCACAGGCCGGGGACGCCGTTGACGGAGCGGGCCACCACCGTGCCTTCGCCCATGCGTGCCGTCAGTTCGTCGCCAATGCGCTCGCTGAAGGGATCGTTGACAAAGTGCTCGAACTTGTCGCGCGGTTCGCGCGGCGAGATGCGCACGCCTTCTTCCTCGGCCAGGGTCTTGATCAGCCAGACCCGGGTGATGGAGTCGGAGTATTTCAGCGCCGCACGGCTCAGGTTGACCAGCGAGGCGAGCTGCCTGGCGCTTTGCACGGCGCGCGGCTCGAATTCCAGCGCCCGGAAGGTCTGCAGCCAGGCGACGATGCAGCCAATCAGCAGCAGCGACAGGAACAGGAAGGTGCGCCAGAACAGGCTCAGGCCGACGCGCGGGCGCATCTCCAGCGGCGCGGGAGCGGTTTCCAGTGCGGCGGGGGCAGTTTCCAGGTGGACGGCGCGCGTGCCTTGCATTCGGGGACTCGGGGACGGGAGAGGTGGGTCGGCCCGGTCAGCCTGAGGGGAGTCTGGCGTCCGGTGGCAAGTGGCGCTTTAGTTCGTGCCGTCCGGCACGAAGACGTAGCCTATGCCCCACACGGTCTGGATGTAGCGGGGCGCCGCAGCGTCCACCTCGATCAGCTTGCGCAGGCGCGAGACCTGCACGTCCAGGCTGCGGTCAAAGGGCTCGAACTCCCGGCCACGCGCCAACTGCGCCAGTTTTTCGCGGGACAGCGGCTGGCGCGGGTGCCGCACCAGCGTCTTGAGCATGGCGAACTCGCCGGTGGTCAGTGGCAGTTCCTCGCCGTTTTTCTGCAGGGTGCGCAAGCCCATGTCGAAGCTGAAGGGCCCGAAATTGACCACTTCCTGCTCGCTGGAAGGCGCGCCCGGGACTTCGACCGCGGGACGGCGGCGCAACACCGCATGGATGCGTGCGAGCAGTTCGCGCGGATTGAACGGCTTGGCCAGGTAGTCGTCGGCGCCGACCTCGAGGCCGACGATGCGGTCCACGTCTTCGCCCTTGGCGGTCAGCATGATGATGGGGGTGCGGTCGTTGGCAGCGCGCAGGCGCCGGCAGATGGACAGGCCGTCTTCGCCAGGCATCATCAGGTCGAGCACGATCAGGTCCACGGCGTCGCGCATCATGATGCGGTTCAGGGCCTTGCTGTCCTCGGCCAGGATGACTTCAAAACCTTCCTGCGTCAGGTAGCGGCGCAGCAGGTCGCGGATGCGGGCATCGTCGTCAAGAATCAGGATCTTGTCAGCGCGGGTTGAGTTGCTAGCTTGTGTCATAAGGCGATCGTAATTTGTAACAGAGCCGATTCTGCGGGCTAAAAACGCGGATTCGAGATTTTTCGTGCACTTTGACAGACTGTTACAAAAGTTGCAGTTGTGGGCAAGCGCGATAAGGGATAGATGCGTGCCAATGGCAGGCTTGGGCCTTTGGATGGCAACCATTGGCGGCCGATGCTGACAGGCCGGACATTGAAAGCTGCTTATCGTTTCGCCGGTGGTGCGGTTTGTTGCGCGCGCCAGCTGTTTATTAATTCAACTGAAAGTGACGCCTTGAAAAAAGCCACCCATCTTTTCGCCGCCTGCGCGCTGCTGGCCGCAAGCACCGGCCTGTTTGCCCAGAACCAGCTGCCCGGACCCTTTGCCCCGCTGCAAAACGTCGCGCAGCTGTCGGCCAGCGCGGCCGTCGAAGTGCAGCAGGACCTGCTGTCCATCGCGATGACGACCACCCGGGACGGCAGCGATGCCGCCACGGTGCAAAACCAGCTCAAGCTGGCCCTGGAAGCGGCACTGGCCGAGGCCAGGAAAACCGCCCAGCCCGGCCTGATGGATGTGCGCACCGGCAACTTCAGCCTGTACCCGCGTTACGGCAAGGACGGCAAGATCAACGGCTGGCAGGGCAGCACCGAGATGGTGCTGGAAGGCCGCGACTTTGCGCGCATCACGGCGGCGGCCGGCAAGGTCCAGACCCTGAGCATGGGCAACGTCGGTTTTGCGCTGAGCCGCGAGGCCCGTGCCCGCGTCGAGGGTGATGCACAGGCGCAGGCGATCGAGCGTTTCAAGGCCAAGGCCAGCGAGATCGCCCGGGGTTTCGGTTTTTCCGGCTACACGCTGCGGGAAGTCGCCATCAACGCCAACGACCAGGGCCCCATCCGTCCGCGCATGATGGCCATGGAAGCCAAGGCCGCGATGTCGGATTCGTCGATTCCGGTCGAAGCCGGCAAAAGCACCGTGCTGGTCAACGTGTCGGGCTCCGTGCAGATGAAGTGACGACGTGCGCCAGGCTGCGATCCGGTCGGGCGTGCCGGACGCGGCGGAAGGGCATTTGCCTGACAGACGGAAACAGGGCCGGCCCGTAAGCTGGTGGGCATGAATGTTCATTTTCTGGCGCAGGACGCCGCGCGCCGAGGCCCCCTGCTGATTGTCATCAACTCCGGCTCGGGCCACCACAACAGCGACGACGAACAGGCTGTGATGGCCCGCGTGTTCACGCAGGCCGGCCGCGAGTTCGAGTTCCTGCCGATGGACAAGCCCGACCAGATCGATGAGGTGGCGCGTGGCGCTGTCCGGCAGGCCAAGGCCCGGGGTGGCGTGGTGGTGGCTGCAGGTGGCGACGGCACCATCAATGCCGTGGCCCGCGCCGTGCTGGGCAGCGGCTGCCCCTTCGGCGTCCTGCCGCAGGGCACCTTCAATTATTTCGGCCGTGTCCATGCGATCCCGCAGGAGACCGAGGCGGCAGCCAAGGCCTTGGTCGGCGCCAGCGTGTCGCCGGTCCAGGTCGGCCAGGTCAATGGCCGGCTGTTTCTGGTCAATGCCAGTCTGGGCCTGTACCCGCAACTGCTGGAGGACAGGGAAGCCTGGAAGCAGCAGTTCGGCCGCAGCCGCCTGGTGGCTTTTGTCTCGGGCATGGCCTCGCTGCTGCAGATGCGCAGCCAGCTTCAGCTGCAGATCGAATCGGCCGGCCAGGTGGCCGCCCTGCGCACGCCGACCCTGTTTGTTGGCAACAACCACCTGCAGCTCACGCGCGTGGGCATTGCCGAAAAAGACGCCAATGCGGTGGTTCACGGCCAACTGGCCGGGGTGGTGGTGCGCCCCATTGGCACGCTGGCGCTGTTCGGCCTGCTGCTGCGCGGCCTGCTGGGGCGGCTCGGCGATGCCGACAACATCAACAGCTTTTCGTTTCGCCGCCTGACGGTCACGCCGCGCGGGCGCCGGCGCGTCAAGGTGGCCACCGATGGCGAGGTCAGCTGGATGCAGGCGCCGCTGGTGTTCGAGGTGGCCGACCAGCCCCTGCTGCTGCTGGTTCCCGCGCTGGCCGACCGGGTGGAAGTGGTCTGATGAAGAAGCTGCTGCAGATCTCCGACCCCCATTTCGGCACGGCGCAGCCGCCGGTGATGGAGGCGTTGGTGGCGCTGGTGCGGCAGCAGCGCCCCGACGTGCTGGTGCTGTCGGGCGACATCACACAGCGCGCAACGTCGGCGCAGTTTGACGCGGCCCGGGCGTTTTGCGAGCGCCTGCAGATTCCGCAGTTGCTGGCCCTGCCCGGCAACCACGACATCCCGCTGTTCAACCCCTGGCAGCGCCTGGTCACGCCTTATGCGCGTTACCTGCAGGCCTTCGGGCCCGAACTGGAACCGGTGCTGGACACCGCCTGGCTGCAGCTGACCGCGGTGAACACCACGCGGCGCTGGCGGCACAAGAATGGCGAGGTGTCGGACCGGCAGATCAAGCGGGTGGCCGCGCGCCTGCGCCAGGCCGGGCCCGGGCAGCTGCGCGTGGTGGTGGTGCACCAGCCGGTGTATGTGCTGCGCGCCGCGGACGAACACGACCGCCTGCGCGGCTGGGAGCCCGCGGTGCGCGCCTGGGCTGCTGCCGGCGCGGACATCGTCATGGGGGGCCATATTCACCTGCCGTATGTCTGCGAGTTGTCCTCCTGCGTGGACGGCCTGCCGCGGCGCCTCTGGTGCGTGCAGGCCGGTACCGCGCTGTCCTCACGCATCCGGCGCGAGGCGCCCAACTCCGTCAACCTGCTGTCATGCGACCCGGCCGCCCCCGCCCTGCAAGGCCGGCTCGAACGCTGGGATTACCGCAGCTCTGGCGGAGCGGGGAGTTTTGAAGTGGCGCACACCAGCGAGCTGCTGCCCGACCGGCCTGTCAGCGGCTGAACCGGGGCGGGGTCCGATGGGCGGCCGGATCTACAGGGGAAATCAGGCCTGAGCCATTGTTCCTGTTGTGCAGTTAGCTATTTATTTGATAGCGTCTGACGCCGGCGCGGCCATCGACCCGCCGGCTTGCTCCCGGTGCACCGCGTCCAGCAGCCACTGCCGGAACCCGATCAGCGGCTCGAGATGGCGGCGCGACTCGGGGTAACACAGGTAGTAACCCATCTCGTCCATGTAGCCGTCCTTCAGGGGGGCTGAGACCAGTCCGGCCGCGATGTCGTCCTGGACCAGGCAGCGCGGCACCAGCGCCAGGCCCATACCCGCCATCACGGCGCGGATCAGGCTGTGGAACTGGTCCAGCTGCGGCCCCATCAGCGTGTTGACGCCGGCTACTTCGTGGGCTTCGCACCAGCGCGTCCACGCGTGCGGCACGCTCACGTGCTGCAGCAGCGTGAAGCCCGCGATGTCCTGCGCCTGGCGCAGGGCCGGCTGGTCCGGTGAGGCCGGTGGTGCAATCAGCACGACGTCGCGGCCGGCCAGGTAGTCGGCCACCGCCCCTGGCCAGGTGCCGTTGCCGAACAGGATGGAGCAGTCCAGGTCGGCCCGCTGGAAGTCGTAACCCTGCAGGTAGGGCACAAAATGCAGCGCAATCCGCGGCTGCGCTTTCTGGAACTCGGGCAGGCGCGGGATCAGCCATTTCGCGCCGAACGTGGGCAGCGTCGACAGGTGCAGCGCGCCGCCGCCATCGGCGCTGGTGATGAGGTCGAGTGTGGCGGCCTCAAGTTGCGCGAGCAGGGGCCGGATGGCTGCTTCGTAACGCACGCCGGCCGGGGTCAGGGTAAGCCGCTGGCGTATCCGTTCGAACAGCAGCACGCCGGTCATCTGCTCGAGCTCGCTGATCTGTTTGCTGACCGCGCTTTGTGTCAGGTGCAGGGCCTCGCAGGCGCGCGACACACTGCCGAAACGCGCGGTGGCGGTGAAGGCCTTGAGCAGGTGAATCGGCGGCTGGAGTCGTTTCATAAATTGATTTTATAGCGATGTTATTCCAATATGGAATGAATTGAGTCGAATACTTCACCTGTTTCAGGCCGCGCCACCGTCGGGTGTCATTCACAATGGCTTTACAGATTTACTTCATGGAACTCACATGCAGCGACGACACCTTATTGCACTGACAGCCACTTCATTACTTCCAGGACTGGTTTTGGCGCAAACCAGCAAACCCGTGCGGCTGGTGGTTCCCTTTCCTCCGGGTGGAGCGACCGACATCACCGCGCGCGTCCTGTCCGAGCCGCTGGCGCGGGTTCTGGGGCAGCCGGTGATCGTAGAAAACCGCGGTGGCGCCGGCGGCTCCATCGGCATGGCGGAAGTCGCCCGGGCCGCACCCGACGGGCTGACACTGGGCGTGGCCACGCTGTCGACGCATGGCGTCAATCCCGCTGTCTACAAGAAATTGCCTTACGACCCGATCAAGGACTTTGTTGCCGTGACCGAGCTGGTCAAGGCGCCGGGTGTGGTGGTCGTCAATGCCGCCCTGCCAGTCAACAACTTTGCCGATTTGATCAAGTACCTCAAGGCCAACCCGGGAAAGCTCAGCTACGCCTCGCCCGGTAACGGCACCATCGGCCACATGTGGGGCGAGCTGTTTAAAAGCACGACCAACACCTTCATGGTCCACATTCCCTACCGTGGCGCCGGCCCGGCCCTGAACGATGTCGTCGGCGGGCAGGTGATGGTGTATTTCGACCAGGTTGCCGCTTCGCTGCCTTTCATCCAGTCCGGCAAGCTCAAGGCGATCGCCGTGTCCTGGGACAAACGCCTGGAAGTGCTGCCCAACACGCCGACCTACGCGGAGCTGTCGCTGTTTTCCAGCAACGATCCGTCCTGGTTTGGCCTGGTGGCGCCCGCCGGCACCGCACCGGCTGTGGTCAACCGCCTCCAGCTGGCCGTGGTCAAAGCCCTGCAGGAGCCTGGCGTGCGCGCCAAGCTGAGTGCACAAGGGCTGTTTGCCTCCGGATCGTCGCCGGCCGACTTTGCGGCCCAGATCAGGAAAGAAATCGACAAGATGCAGCGTATCGCGAAATTCGCAAAGATCAGCCTGGACTAAGCCGACCCCGGCCGGCTGCGAACCGCCTGGGCGGTGCGGCCGGCACCCATGCATCCCCCGGCCGCAACATGGCCTTGGTCGACACGCCATCAAGGGGGTGCCGACCCGATCACAATCAGAGCCATGAACCCATTCCTTCGCTATTTGCCCGGCACGACGGCCCTGGTGCTCGATTCACCCCATAGCGGAACCGCTTACCCCGAGGACTTTGTCTTTGGCTGCGAGTTGCTGACCCTGCGTCGCGCCGAAGACACCCATGTCGAAAAGCTCTACGACTTCGCACCCGCGCTGGGCGCGGGCTGGGTCGAGGCCTTCTTCCCGCGCAGCTACCTCGACGCCAACCGCGACACCACCGAGATGGACGTCAGCCTGTTTGACGAGGCCTGGCCCGACCCTGTGTCCACCGATGCCAAGGTGATGAGCAAGGTGCGTCTGGGCAAGGGCCTGGTCTGGCGCACCACCGACGATGGCGTGCCGATTTACCAGCGCAAGCTCAGCGTGGCCGAGGTGCAGGCGCGTATTGCGCGCTGCTGGGAGCCCTACCACGCCGCAGTGGCCCAGGCCATCGACAGCGCGCACCAGCGCCACGGCTACAGCATCCACCTCAACTGCCACTCGATGCCGGCCATCGCGTCCAGCCACGCCACCGAGTTCCCGGGCGAGGCGCATGCCGACTTCGTGGTCGGCAACCGCGATGGTTCCACGTCCAGCGAGCCGCTGGCCCGGCTGGTGTGCGAGCACCTCCAGGGCCTGGGCTACAGCGTTTCCTACAACCACCCCTACAAGGGCGTGGAGCTCGTGCGCCGTTATGGCGAGCCGCAGCAGCAGCGCCACAGCATCCAGCTCGAGGTCAACCGCAAGCTCTACATGGACGAGCAGACGCTGGACATGCACGAAGGGGCTGTGCCTTTGAAAGCCAGCCTGCAATCGCTGGTGCAACTGCTGCTGCAAACAGACCCGCGCAAGCTGTAGCCGCCCTGATGAGTGGCAGGGCTCGCGGATAATTGCGGGCCATGATCACCTTGTTCAGCGACCTGCACGCATTGCATGCGCCCGCCTTCGAATTTTTCCGGGGCGAGCGCGTGCCCTGTTTTGAAACCCCGGCGCGCGCCGCGTTTGTCCAGCAGCGCCTGCTGCAGGGCGGCCACGAGTTGCGCGAGCCGCATGTCGACAGCCGCGTGCTGCTGGGCCAGGTGCACAGCGCGCCTTACCTCGCGTTTCTCGAGCACGCCTGGGACCACTGGCTGAGCCTGGAGCCCGGCAACGCGGCCCGCCAGCCTTTCCCGTCGGTCTGGCCGGTGCGCACCCTGCGCAGCGACGTCGAACCGGCCAACTTCATTGCCCGCCTGGGCCTGTATTCGATGGACAACGGTTCGCCGCTGTCAGCCGGCACCTGGCTGGCTGCCAAGGCCGGGGCGGACGCCGCGGCCAGCGCGGCGGCGCTGATGGGTCAAGGTGCACGCGCGGTGTTTTGCTGCAGTCGCCCGCCCGGCCACCATGCGGGCGCCGACTTCATGGGCGGCTACTGCTTTCTGAACAATGCCGCCGTCGCTGCGCAGGCCTTGCGCGATGGCGGCGCAGACCGCGTGGCCGTGCTCGACGTGGACTACCACCACGGCAACGGCACACAAAGCATTTTTTACGATCGCGCCGACGTGCTGTTTGTCAGCCTGCACGGCGACCCGCTGACCGAGTACCCGTTTTACCTGGGCCATGCCGACGAGGCGGGCAAGGGCGCCGGCCTGGGCTTCAACCTGAATCTGCCGCTGCCCGCGGGCGCGCCGGCCAGCGCCTGGTTCGAGGCGCTGGAGCAGGCTTGCCGGCGCATCACGCGGCATGGCGTGCAGGCGCTGGTGGTGTCACTGGGGCTGGACACCTTCGAGGGTGACCCGATCTCCACCTTTGCGCTGCAGGCGGCCGACTTCGGCCGGCTGGGCCGGCGCCTGTCGGCGCTTGGCTTGCCCACGGTGTTTGTGCTCGAGGGCGGTTATGCGGCCGAGGCGCTGGGCACCAATGCGGTCCAGGTCATCGACGGTTTTGAACAGGGGGCATAGATGGACAGCGTGGATGTGGTGGTGATAGGCGCGGGTGTGGTCGGGCTGGCGGTGGCCCGCGCGCTGGCGCTGCAGGGGCGCGAGGTGATGGTGCTGGAAGCGGCGGACGCCATAGGCACCGGTACCAGTTCGCGCAACAGCGAGGTGATCCACGCCGGCATTTATTACCCGCAGGGCTCGCTCAAGGCGCGGCTGTGCGTGGAAGGCAAGGCGTTGCTGTACGAGTATGGCGCGCAGCGCGGCATCGGCCACAGCCGCTGCGGCAAGCTGATCGTCGCCACCCATGCATCGCAGATTCCCCAGCTGCAGGCCATCATCGCCAAAGCCGCCGCCAACGGGGTGCCTGACCTGGTGCTGCTCACGCGCGAGCAGGCGCAGGCGCTGGAGCCCGAGCTGGATTGCGTGGCGGCCGTGTTGTCGCCCAGCACCGGCATTGTGGACAGCCACGCCCTGATGCTGGCGCTGCAGGGCGACCTCGCGAACGCCGGCGGCATGGTGGTGCTCAATTCGCCGCTGGCCCGGGCGCACTGTAGGCCATCAGCTATTGTTCTGGTAGCAGAAGATGGCACCGAACTGGCGGCGCAAAGCGTGGTCAACGCCGCCGGCCTGCATGCGCAGGTGCTGGCCAGTCGCTTTGCGGGGCTGGACGCGCAGCATGTGCCGCCCAGCCATTACGCCAAGGGCAACTACTTCACGCTGTCGGGCCGTTCGCCGTTCAGCCGCCTGATTTACCCGGTGCCCGAGGCGGCCGGCCTGGGCGTGCACCTGACCCTGGACCTCGGCGGCCAAGCCAAGTTCGGCCCTGATGTGCAGTGGGTGGATTCGCCCGACGACCTGGTGGTGGACCCGCGCCGCGGCGACGCGTTTTACGCCGAGGTGCGCAAGTACTGGCCGGGCCTGCCCGATGGCGCGCTGCTCGCCGGTTATGCCGGCATACGCCCCAAGATCCAGGCGCCCGACCAGCCGGCCCGGGACTTCCTGATCCAGGGCCAGGCCGAACACGGTGTGGCGGGCCTGGTCAACCTGTTCGGCATCGAGTCGCCGGGTCTGACCAGCGCGCTGGCGATAGGCCGCCATGTCAGCGAATTGCTCAAAAAAAATAGCTGAAAGCACCCGTCTTGTGGGCGCTGCAGCTGTTTTTGATGGGGAAAGCCTAGCCGCGTTTGCCGCTCACCATGCGGTAGATGAACAGCAGCAGCATGGCGCCCAGCACGGCCGCGATGAAACCGGCGGACTCGCCGACCTGGTACAGGCCCAGCGCCCCGCCCAGGTAGCTGGCAAGGACCGAACCGACGATACCGATCAGCACCGTGATGATGAAGCCGGACGGGTCACGCCCCGGCATCAGGAATTTGGCGACCAGGCCAACGATAAAGCCAATAAGAATGGTCCAGAGAATGCCCATGAATGTGTGTTCCAGAAAAAAGGTTGAAGGGAAGGCTGGCGCGGAAGGGCCGCTCAGTCGCGCAGGTCGGCCGGGACTGTTCCGCCGTTGGCGGCCAACTTGTTCATGACCTGGCGGTGCAGCCAGATGTTCATGGCGGCGCTGTCGCTGGTGTCGCCGGTGTAACCCAGTTCTTTCGCCAGTTCCTTGCGCTCGCCCAGGCTGCTGTCGAGGTCCAGCAGCTTCATCAGGTCAACAATGGAGGTCTTCCAGTTGAGCTTTTGCGGGTTTTTCTGCGCCATGTCGTTGAGCAGCGCTTCCACGTCGACCTGCGCCATCGGGGCGGGGGCGGCAGTGGCGGCGGCCGCTCTGGCCGCTCCGGCTGCCGCTGCGGCAGCCGAGACGTCATCGCTACTTGGCGCCGCCGGGGCGGGCACTTGCGCGGCGTGGGCCGACGGAAAAATTTTGCCGAAGATCTTGCCGAGAATGCTCATGGTGGTTCCAGTCGAAGAAGTAAAGCATTCATGATGGCGCGGGCGCCCGGCAGGCCACAGAGGACGCCGGCGTATCTGCGTGTAGGAAAGCGGCGGGTGCGCGGGCCGCGAACTCGTGTCCAATAGGGGGTATGGAAACCGCCACCGAGATTGAAAAACGTCTGACCGACCTGGAGATCAAGGCCAGCTTCAGCGAAGACCTGCTCGACGAACTCAACCAGGTCATCGTCCGCCAGCAGCAGCAGATCGACCTGCTGATGCGCGAGCTCAGCCAGCTGCGCCAGCAACTGCCCGAGGCCGGCGCCGCCACCCTGACCCGCGCCGGCGACGACCTGCCGCCGCACTACTGAAACAACCGCATGGCCACCGCAAAGAGCATCACCACCGACAACTACAAGCTTTTTCCGTCGCCGCGCAACCGGCACCGGAGCATCTTCCTGCACCAGGTGTTTGTGCCTTACCCCTACATGCTGATCGACATGGACGGCTACAACTTCAAGGGCAAGGCCAGCCTGTTCGCGGCCTGCCGAACGACTGACAACAAGATGGGCCAGCTGGTCACGCTGGAGTTGCCCGACGACGAGTTGCGGTTCAAGCAACAGTTTGTGCCCGATTGAGGCCGGGCGCAGGCCCACGCCGGGGACGTCTGGATGGAACAGCTATCTACGCGCCGCAGCGCCTGCTGAAGGTGGGCCGCCAGCCTCGCTCGTTGGCTGTGGTGGTACTGCCATTCATAATCGAATCAGCCGAAAGCCCATGTTGGGCGGGCACAGTCAGCTATCAAATAAATAGCAATGATGCAGCCGCCAGCCCGTCGCACAGCATGCCGGCTGAGGCGTGCAAGCGGTCGCTGGCAGTGCCCGGGCGCCTGTCCCCGCCAAGCCCGGGGGATAGCCCACAATACGGCTTGTCATTCGGGCATCCTACAATCGGAGGAGAAGTCATCGTCCATCCAGCAAGGAGATTCCCGACGTGCCCAATATCGCTACTGTTCTCAAAGCCGAAATTTCCCGGGTTGCCCGCAAGGACGCCCGCGCGGAAACCCAGCCGCTGAAAAAAGCTTCGTCGCAATACCGCACCGATATTGCCGCCCTCAAAAGGCGTGTGCTGGCACTCGAAAAGCAGCTGAGCCGCGTGCTCAAGTCCGGCAGGAAGGCTTCTGCGCCCGAGGAAACCGAAGAGGGCGCCGGCAGCGGATTGCGCTTCAGCGCCAAGGGGCTCGCCGCCCAGCGGCGCCGGCTCGGGCTGACCGCGGCCGCGACTGCGAAACTCCTCAACGTGTCGGTGCAGTCCGTTTACAAATGGGAAGAGGGCAAGACCCGTCCCCGCGCCAGCCAGCTGCCGGCGATTGCGAGCCTGCGGAAAATGGGCAAGCTGGAAGCGGCAAAGCGGCTGGCAGAATTGCCGGGATAGCGTCCACTATCAATTCATGAGCGTGTTACGCCACATGTTCCACCGCACAGGCCCGCGAGGCATGGATTGCGGGTCAAGCCCGCAATGACAACTTCAGGCGTCATCCACGTTTCCGTTTGTCATCCCGGCTCAACGCCGGGGACAGGTTTCTCGGTATTCGCGCCTTAAGTAAGTGCCATTCGCCCTAACGGCTCTTTTTGATCGTCAGCGCCGCTTCCGTGACGAGACCAGGCCCCTTGTAGATCAGCCCGGTGTAGATCTGCACCACGTCGGCGCCGGCCTCGATCTTGGAGACGGCGTCCCGGCCGCTCATGATGCCGCCCACGCCGATGATGGGGAAACCCTTGCCAAGCGCCGCGCGCAGCTGGCGGATGACGCGGTTGCTGGCGGCCAGCACCGGCGCACCGCTGAGGCCGCCGGCTTCTTCGGCATGTGGCATGCCCCTGACGGCGTCGCGGCTCAGCGTCGTGTTGGTGGCCACCACGCCGTCCATGCCGTGGCGTTTCAGGGTGGCGGCAATCACCTCGACCTGCGCCTCGTCGAGGTCGGGCGCAATCTTCACAAAAATCGGCACGTGTTTGCCATGCTGCCGGGCGAGGGCTTCGCGGCGCTCGGCAATGCGGCCCAGCAGGGCGTCCAGCGCCTCGTCGCTTTGCAGCGCACGCAGGTTTTTGGTGTTGGGGCTGGAGATGTTGACGGTCACGTAGTCGGCATGCGGGTAGACGCCATCGAGACAGATCAGGTAGTCGTCCACCGCGTTCTCTATCGGCGTGGCGGCATTCTTGCCAATGTTCAGGCCCAGCAGCAGCGGGCTGGCGCCGCGCTGGCGGCGGAACGTGGACTTCTGCACATTGGCGAGGAAGGCGTCCAGCCCGTCGTTGTTGAAGCCGAGCCGGTTGATCAGTGCATTGGCCTGCGGCAGGCGGAACATGCGTGGCTTGGGGTTGCCCGGCTGCGCTTTCGGCGTGACGGTGCCGACTTCGACAAACCCGAAACCCATGGCGGCCAGCCCGTCAATGCAGCGCGCATTCTTGTCGAGCCCGGCGGCCAGCCCGACGCGGTTGGGAAACTTCAGGCCGGCCAGGGTGAGGGGGTCGTCCACGCGGCCCGAGCAGTAGGCCAGCGCCAGCGGCGTGCGTTGCGTGCCGGCCAGCGAGGCCATGGTCAGTTCATGGGCGGTTTCCGGATCCAGCCCAAATAAAAAAGGGCGGGCGAGGGCGTAGGGGAGCAGGGACATTGGATAATTTGTGTTGTTCTGTGCGGCAGCCCCCATTGTCGCAAACCCCATTCATCCCTTTCATTTCCGGACCGACATGACCCAAGACGAACTCAAAACACTGGTTGGCCAGGCCGCCCTGGCCTATGTCGAACCCGGCAGCATTGTTGGTGTCGGTACCGGCTCCACGGTCAACAAGTTCATTGACGCGCTGGCCGGCATCAAGGACACGATTGCCGGCGCGGTGTCCAGCTCGGTGGCCTCCACCGAACGCCTACAGGCGCTCGGCATCACGGTGTTTGAGGCGGCCGATGTCGAGGAACTGGCGGTCTACATCGACGGCGCCGACGAGATCGACCGCGCCGGCTACATGATCAAGGGTGGCGGCGCGGCGCTGACGCGCGAGAAAATCGTGGCCGCCCAGTCGCGCAAGTTTGTCTGCATTGCCGACGAATCCAAGCTGGTGCAGACGCTGGGCGACTACCCGGTGCCGGTGGAAGTCATTCCGATGGCGGCGCAGCGCATCCGGCGCCAGTTTGCGGCGCTGGGCGGCAGCGCCACCCTGCGGCTGAAAAACGGCGCGCCGCTGGTCACCGACAACGGCCAGCACATTCTGGACGTGACCGGCCTGAAGATCACCGAGCCGCTGGCCTTCGAGTCCGAGGTCAACCAGTGGCCCGGGGTGGTGACGGTCGGGGTGTTTGCCTTCCAGAAGGCGCATGTCTGCCTGCTGGGCACGGAGGTGGGTGTCAAGACCCTGGTGTTTTAAATCTCGCGGAAGCGGCGGGCCGGATGTTGTAGAGTTGTACGACAAATTTTCCGGATCACCATGAGCCACCGTTTCCAGTCCATCACGCCCGGCGTTCACTTGTCCGAACAGGTCGCCGAGGCCCTGTCGGCCGAAATTCGCGCCGGCCGGCCGGCGGCGGGCGACAAGCTGCCGACCGAGGCCGCGCTGGTCGAGCAATTCGCAGTCAGCCGCACCGTAGTGCGCGAGGCCGTCTCGCGCCTGAAGTCGCTGGGTCTGGTGGAATCACGTCAGGGCAGCGGGGTGTTTGTGAAGCGGGCCGCCTTTGCGCCGCTGAACTTCGACACCCGTTCGGCCGCGTCCATGCAGGCGGTCATCCAGATGGTGGAGGTGCGCCGCGCGCTGGAGGCCGAGGTCGCCGCGCTGGCCGCGCAGCGCCGCACGGCGGCCGATATCAAGCGCATCCGCCAGGCGATGTCCGCCCTCGACAAGGCGGTCAAGGCCGGCGGCGACGGTGCCGACGAAGACGTGGACTACCACCGCGCGATTGCCGACGCGGCGCAAAACCCGTTTCTGATCAGCACGCTGGACTACCTGCGCCAGTTCCTGCGCGGCGTCACGCGGGTCACCCGGGCCAACGAGGCGCGCCGGGCCGACTTTGCCGGGCAGGTGCGCGAGGAGCACGAAGCCATTACCCAGGCGATCGAGGCCGGCGACCCCTTGCAGGCGCGCCAGGCCGCCGCCCGCCACATGGACAACGCGATCCGCCGCATCGAGCAGGCCGACCCGGCTTTCTGGCAGCAGGAGGGCGTGCAGCTGGCCAGCGCCCTTCTTTCCGACGCCCTTCGGCACTGAGCCGTTCGCCTGGTCCTGACTCGGGAAAACCTGAAGAGGATCAATTGCGGGCAAGTTGTATGATGACCATATAAATATGTCCTGCGTTCGAGGTCCTGTCGGCTTCTTGGCCGCAGACCCTGTGGGCGCCTTCATGGCGGCCGACGCGACAACCTGAACGCGTGCAGCGGATTTCAAAATTCAAAAATGACCTGGGCTGAAGGAGCGATGTGATGAGTCTTGTAGCAGGTGTGATCGGTCTCGGTGCCATGGGCAGCGGCATGGCGCAATCGTTGCGCCGCGCCGGTTATCGGGTGCATGTGTTTGACGTGCGGCCCGGGGCGGCGCAGGCCTTTGCCGAAGGCGGCGGTGTGGCCTGTGCCTCACTGGCCGAACTGGCGGCGGCCTGCGACGTGCTGGTGTCGGTGGTGGTCAATGCGGCGCAGACCGAGGCCGTGTTGTACGGCCCCGGGGGCTGCGCGGCGGCCATGAAGCCCGGCAGCGTGTTTGTGATGTGCTCCACGGTGGACGCCAATTGGTCCATGGCGCAGGAAAAACGTCTGGCCGACCTCGGCCTGCTCTACATCGATGCCCCGATCTCCGGCGGCGCGGCCAAGGCCGCCAGCGGCGAGATGACGATGATGACCTCCGGTGCGCCGGTAGCGTATGCGAAGGCCGAACCGGTGCTCAATGCCATGGCCGCCAAGGTCTACAAGCTCGGTGACGCGGCCGGCGCCGGCAGCAAGGTCAAGATCATCAACCAGCTGCTGGCGGGCGTGCACATCGCCGCGGCCGCCGAAGCCATGGCGCTGGGCCTGCGCGAAGGGGTGGACCCGGCCGCGCTGTACGAGGTGATCACGCACAGCGCGGGCAACAGCTGGATGTTTGAAAACCGCATGGCCCATGTGCTGGCGGCCGACTACACGCCGCTGTCGGCGGTGGACATCTTCGTGAAAGACCTCGGCATCGTGCTCGACATGGCGCGCGCCAGCAAGTTTCCGCTGCCGCTGTCATCAACCGCGCACCAGATGTTCATGCAGGCCTCGACGGCCGGTTTTGCGAAAGAGGACGACAGCGCGGTGATCAAGATTTTTCCGGGCATTGAACTGCCGAAAAAACCATGAGCAAGATCGAGCGCCGCGCCGGGCCGCCCCAAGCACACGAAGTGGCGAGCGTTGAGGCTCCCTCCCCACCAGCCGGGGCCGCGGAACCGGCTTTGCCGGGCCGCAGGCGCAGCGCCCCCTCGGGGGGCAGCGACGCACACGAAGTGGCGAGCGTGGGGGCTCTATGTTTAGGCTGTATTGCGGACGATTTCACGGGCGCGACCGATCTGGCCAACAACCTCGTGCGTGCCGGCATGCGGGTGGTCCAGACCATTGGCGTTCCTGCCGGGCCCTTGGGCGCTGACGTGGATGCCGTGGTGGTCGCGCTGAAGTCGCGCACGGTACTGCCCGACCAGGCCGTGGCCGAATCTCTGGCCGCCTTGGCCTGGCTGCAGGCCCAGGGCGCGCAGCAGATCTATTTCAAGTACTGCTCGACCTTCGACAGCACGGCCCGCGGCAACATCGGCCCGGTGACCGAAGCGCTGATGGACGCGCTGAACACCGGCTTCACGATCGCCACGCCGGCTTTCCCCGACAACCAGCGCACGGTGTTCAAGGGTTATTTGTTCGTTGGTGATGTGCTGCTCAATGAAAGCGGCATGCAGAACCACCCGCTGACGCCGATGGTGGACGCGAACCTGGTGCGGGTGCTGCAGTCGCAGACAAAACGGCGTGTCGGCCTGATCGACCACAAGGTCGTGGCGCGCGGCGCGGCGGCGGTGCGCGAGCGCATGGCGCAGCTGCAGGCAGAAGGTGTGGGCGTGGCCATCGTGGACGCGGTGTCCAATGAGGACCTGCTGCGCCTGGGTCCGGCATTCCAGGGCATGCCGCTGGTCACGGCCGGCTCCGGTGTGGCCATCGGCCTGCCGGCCAATTTCGGCATCACGCCATCGGACCAGGCCAGCCGTTTGCCGGCCGCCCGCGGCCTGCAGGCGGTGGTGTCGGGCAGTTGCTCGCTGGCGACCAACCGGCAGGTGCTGGACTTCATGAAGCAGGGCCATCCCACCCTGGCGATCGACCCGCTGCGCATCGCCTCGGGCGCCGATGTGGCGGCTGAGGTACTCGCCTGGGCCCAGCCTTTGCTCGCGCGTGGCCCGGTGCTGGTGTATTCCACCGTCGACAGCGGCGACGTGAAGGCGGTGCAGGGCCGCCTCGGGGTGGAAGAAGCCGGCGCCATGGTCGAACGCACACTGGCCGCGGTGGCGCGCGGCCTGGTGCAACTGGGCGTGCGGCAACTGGTGGTGGCCGGCGGTGAAACCGCGGGTGCCTGCGTGCAGGCGCTGGGCATCACGCAGATGCAGATCGGCCCGCAGATCGATCCCGGTGTGCCCTGGTGTCATGCTGGAATAGAGCCCCCACGCTCGGCACTGCGTGTCCTCGCTGCCCCCCAAGGGGGCGTCGCCGACCTTGGGGCGGCCCGGCGGTCGTCGGCCATGTCCGGCGATGACGGTCTGCACCTTGCACTCAAGTCGGGCAACTTCGGCACCGACGACTTCTTCACCAAAGCCTTTACGATGCTGGCATGAACTACGACCCCCACGTTTGCCGCGCTGCGGCTGCACTGCCCCCCAAGGGGGCCTATGCCCCCCTTGGGGCGGCCCGGCGGGCGGCATGACTGTATTGACCGAAAACCAGGCCCGGGAAGAGATCTGCCGCGTCGGTAAAAGCCTGTTCGACCGCGGTTATGTGCATGCCACGGCCGGCAACATCAGCGTGCGGCTCGACGCCTCGGCGGGGGGTGGTTTCCTGATCACGTCGACCGATGCCTGCCTGGGTTTCCTCGACCCGGCGCGGCTGGCCCGGCTCGATGCCGATGCAAAGCAGCTCAGCGGCGACACCGCGAGCAAGACCATCGCGCTGCATGCCGGCATTTACGCGGCAGCCTCCGCATTTGACCCGGCGACGCGCTGCGTGATCCACACCCACAGCACCCATTGCGTGGCGCTGAGCCTGCGTGCCAGCGGCGAGGAGTTGCTGCCGGCACTCACGCCTTATTTCGTGATGAAGGTCGGCCATGTGCCTGTCATCGACTACCACCGGCCGGGCGACCCGGTGGCGGCGGCGCTGGTGGCGCAGGCCATCACGCGTTACGGCCGGCGGGGCACACCGCTGCGCGCGGTGATGCTGGCGCGGCTGGGGCCCAATGTCTGGCACCACAGCCCCGCCGCGGCCATGGCCGTGCTGGAAGAACTCGAGGAAACCGCCCGGCTCCTGTGCCTGGACGGCGCCCCGGTCCAGCCTTTGAGCGCTGCGCAGATCGACGAACTGCGCCAGACCTTCGGTGCCCGCTGGTAATTCATTTGTTGAGTCAAATCGACCTGTAGCCCTTTATCTACCTGCGCAAGCAGCTATTCATTCCCTAGCATTTTCAAGAAGACGACCATGCCGAAATTCGCCGCCAACCTGTCCATGATGTACCCCGAGTTGCCGTTCCTGGACCGTTTTGAAGCGGCCGCGAAAGACGGTTTCAAGGCGGTGGAGTTTCTTTTTCCTTATGCCTTCAGCAAGGATGAACTGGCCGCACGCCTGAAAGGCAACGGCCTGCAGCAGGTGTTGTTCAACGCGCCGCCGGGCGGCACCGATGCAGCGTCCATCGCGCAGGCCTGGGAGAAGGCCGGCGACAAGGGGACGGCCGCCGTGCCGGGCCGCGAGGCGGAATTCCGCGCCGGTGTGCTGCTGGCCCTGGCCTATGCCGAGGCGCTGGACTGCCCGCGCATTCACCTCATGGCCGGCCTGGTCGCCGCAGGGCAGGAGCGCGAGGATCTGCGGCCGGTCTATGTGGCCAACCTGCGCTGGGCGGCGGCCGAGGCGGCGAAACACGGGCGTGACGTGTTGATCGAACCGATCAACACGCGCGATGTGCCGCGATTTTTCCTGAACCGGCAGGACCATGCGCACGAGATCGTTGCCGAGGTGGGTGCGCCCAACCTCAAGGTGCAGATGGACCTGTACCACTGCCAGATCGTCGAGGGGGATGTGGCGACCAAGATCCGCCACTACCTGCCGACCGGGGCCGTCGGCCATTTCCAGATCGCCGGTGTGCCCGAGCGGCACGAGCCCGACATCGGGGAGCTCAACTACCCGTATCTGTTCGCTGTGATCGACGAGGTCTCCGCGGCCTGCGGCTGGGACGGCTGGATAGGCTGCGAATACAAGCCGAAACAGGGCGGCCAGCCCGGCGGCACGTCGGCAGGCCTCGGCTGGCTGCTTCGCTGACCGCCACCGGTGCGGTGTCCCGTTGAATCGTTAAAAGCGGATGCCGGCAGGATTGCTCGGCGGAGGGGTCACCGGGGTGGAAGGCGCGGCCGGCGTGGCGGGGCGCGCTGCCGTGGTGGTGGCCGGTGCGGGCGTCGGCGCCACCGTCACCAGGGGGGTGGCCGGGGCCTGGCGGTAGCTGGCCGGCAGCACCGACGATTTGGGGTAACCCGCCGCGTCGAGGAACTGCGTCCATTCCGCATCCGAGAAACCCTTGAGCTGCTGGCTGCCTATGGTCAGAAAGGGCAGGGAGCTGTCGCCGCTGATGCGCTGCAGCGCCTGAGCGTCTTCATTGGTCGAGACGGTTTTTTCCGTGAAGGGAACCCCGCGCGTGGTCAGCAGGGAACGGGCCGAGGCGCAGGGGCCGCAGTTCTCGCTCGTATACAGCGTGACCGGGTACTGGCCGGCCACCTTGCGCAGCTCGAACGGCAGCGAGGCCGTGGCGACGCCACGGGCGCCGTCGGCACCGGCTGCCGTCACCCTGGCATTGCTCGTCGCTGGGGGCGGCTTGTCGGAAAAGGTCACCTTGCCGTCCGGGCCGACGATGCGGTAGACCGGCTGGGCCTGGGAAAGAGAAGAAAATGTGCCGGCAGCCAGCGTCAATACTGCGCTAACTGCTGCAAATTTGATAGCGTTCGAGGTCATGCATCACTCCGTTTGAGGTCACTCACGCCATGCCCTGGTGCCGCAGCAGCGCGTCGATGGAAGGCTCGCGGCCGCGGAAGGCCTTGAACGACTCCATCGCCGGGCGGCTGCCGCCGGCCTCCAGAATGGCCTGGCGGTATTTTCTGCCAGTTTCCAGATTAACGGGGCTGGACCCGGCATCGGCGTCGGTGTTTATACCTGCAGGTGTGGCGCTTTGTGCACTTTCCTCGAAGGCCGCATAGGCGTCGGCAGAGAGGACTTCGGCCCATTTGTAGCTGTAATAGCCGGCTGCATAACCACCGGAAAAAATGTGGCTGAATGTATGCGCGGTGCGGCTGTAGGGCGGCGGGGTGATCACGGCGTATTCCTCGCGCACGCCGGCCAGCAGCGCCATCACGTCGCCGCCCGGTTGCCACTCGGTATGCAGTAGCATGTCGAACAGCGAAAACTCGATCTGGCGCAGGGTCTGCATGCCGCTCTGGAAGTTTTTGGCCGCCAGCATCCGGTCGAACAGGACGCGCGGCAGCGGCTCACCGGTGTCCACATGGGCGGTCATGTGTTTGAGCACATCCCATTCCCAGCAGAAGTTTTCCATGAACTGGCTGGGCAGCTCGACCGCGTCCCATTCGACGCCGCTGATGCCGGACACATCGCGCTCGTTGACCTGGGTCAGCATGTGGTGCAGGCCGTGGCCGAATTCGTGGAACAGCGTGGTCACGTCGTCGTGTGTCAGCAGGGCGGGCTTGCCGCCCACGCCGTCGGCAAAGTTGCAGACCAGGTGGGCCACCGGCGTCTGCAGCGTGCCGGTGTCGGGGCGCAGCCAGCGGGCACGCACATCATCCATCCAGGCGCCGCCGCGTTTGCCGGTGCGCGCCGGACGGTCCAGGTAGAACTGCCCCACCAGTTCGCCCGGCAACGAGCGGTCGCTTGTTGCTTCCGGGTAGCGCTCGATGCGGTAAAACTCGACGCCGGGCGTCCACACGGGAGCGGTGTCGGGACGGATCGCCACCTCGAACAGCGTTTCGACAATCCTGAACAGGCCGGCCAGCACCTTGGGGGCGGTGAAATATTGTTTGACTTCCTGCTCGCTGAAGGCGTAACGCGCTTCCTTGAGTTTTTCACCGATCCAGGTGAAGTCCCAGGGCTGCGGGTCTTTCAGGCCCAGCTTTTCCGCGGCAAAGGTGCGCAGGTCGGCCACGTCCTTGAGGCCGTAAGGCTTGGCACGCTGGCCCAGGTCACGCAGGAAGCTGATCACCTGCTCGGGCGAATCGGCCATCTTGGGGACCACCGAGACCTCGCCGAAATTGCGGTAACCGAGCAACTGCGCTTCCTCGAGCCGCAGCGCGAGGATTTCCTGCATCACGGCACTGTTGTCGAAGCGGCTGAATTCCGGCGGCGACTGGTCGCTGGCGCGCGTGCTGTAGGCCTTGTACAGGGTTTCGCGCAAGGCGGAACTGTCGGCAAACTGCATGACCGGCAGGTAGCAGGGCATCTTGAGCGTGAGCTTGTAACCTTCCTTGCCCTCGGCTTCGGCCTGCGCGCGGGCCGTCTGGAGCACGTCGGCGGGCACACCGGCGAGTTCGTCTTCCCGGGCGTAGTAGGCGTAAGCATCGGTGGCGTCGAGCGCGTTTTCGCTGAATTTCTGGCTCAGTTCGGCCTGGCGCTCCTGGATGGCGGCAAACCGTTCCTTGGCCGCGCCCACCAGCTCGGCGCCCGACAGCACGAAGTTGCGCACGGCATTTTTGTGTGCCTGGCGCTGTTCGGGGTTCAGCGGCGCCACATCGATGGCCTTGTACTTGGCATAAAGCCGTTCATCGGCGCCCAGGCGGGTCCAGAACTCGGTGACGCGCGGCAGGGCGGCGTTGTAGGCGGCGCGCAGTTCGGGGGTGTCCGCCACGCTGTTGAGGTGGCTGACCGCGCCCCAAGCCCGGCCCAGGTTTTCGGTGGCCACGTCCAGCACACCGGCAATGTCCGCCCAGCGCGCCGGAAAGTCCGGCGCGGTGACGCGTTCGAGTGCAGTTTCGGCCTGTGCCAGCAACACGTCGACCGCAGGGCCCACATGCTCGGGCGCGATGCGGTCAAACAAGGGAAGGCCGGAGAAATCGAGAAGCGGGTTGGAGGCGTTCAATGTGGTCAAGGTGGTCATGTCCATCAGTTGTGGGCGCAGGCACCCAATCTAAAGGGGGAAGCGCGCGACAAAAAAGGAAATGCCGCGCTGGGCGGCCAGGGGCCAAGGGCCAAGGGCCAAGGGCCGGGCGGATCACGCCGCTGCCGGCTCAGCCCTGGGCGCGTTTTTTGGCGCTTTGCTGCTTTTTCGGTTTCGCACGTTTGACGGTGCCGCCCGGCGTCAGGCGCTGGTTGCCCAGCACGCGCAGGGTCTTGACTTCGGGGCGCTGGCCGTAACGCGCGCTGTTTTTCAGCACCTTGACGTCGCGCGGGCCCGGCATGCGGTCCTCGTTGACCTTTTTTTCCTTTTCAGGCATCGGGCGCCACAACACCAGCAGCTTGCCGATGTGCTGGATGGGCGCGGCGCCGAGCTCGTCGGCCAGGGCCTGGAACATGGCCTCTCGTGCGGGGCGGTCGTCCGACTGCACGCGGACCTTGATCAGGCCGTGCGCCTTCAGGGCCAGGTCGATTTCCCTTTTGACAGCGGCGGTCAGGCCGTCCGAGCCGACCATCACGACGGGGTCCAGGTGGTGCGCTTCGGCGCGGTGGTCTTTGCGCTGGGCAGGGGTAAGTAGTATTTGAGCCATGCCCTGATTATCCTAGAAGCCGCCGCTGCCGTTGATTTATCGTTGCGGATGCCGCAGCGCCCGGCTTTCGGTAAGAGGACAATACGGGCATGAAAGTAAAAACCCAAAGCAAAAAGGTCAACAAAGCGTGGCTGAATGACCACGTCAACGATACCTACGTCAAGCTGGCCAAAAGAGAGGGTTATCGGGCCCGCGCGGCCTACAAGCTCAAGGAAATCGATGAAACACTGGGCCTGATCAAGCCCGGCCACTGTGTGGTGGACCTGGGCAGCGTGCCCGGCGCCTGGAGCCAGTACGCGCGCCGCAAGCTCTCGCCAGCGGGCGCGGCGGCCGGCGAACTCAATGGGCGCATCATCGCGCTCGACATCCTGCCGATGGACCCGGTCGAGGGGGTGGTGTTCATCCAGGGGGACTTCCGGGAGCCGGAGGTGCTACAGATTCTGGAGCAGACTTTAGCCGCCGACAAAGGCTTTACCAAGGTTGACGTGGTGATTTCCGACATGGCGCCGAACCTCTCGGGCATTGAATCGGCCGACGCCGCCCGCATTGCCCACCTGGTGGAGCTGGCGGTGGACTTTTCCGTGCAGCACCTCAAGCCCGAGGGTGCGCTGGTGGTCAAGCTCTTCCACGGCGGGGCCTACAGCCCGCTGGTCAAGCTGTTCAAGGAGACCTTCAAGGTCGTCAAACCCGTCAAGCCCAAGGCCTCGCGTTCGGAGTCGTCGGAAACCTTTCTGGTCGGCATGGGGCTCAAAAACAGGCCGGCCGAAACGGCCTGAGCTTGCTGAAACGCAATAAATACCGCAATCCCGCTTCAAACCAAGGGGTGTCCCAGGTTTGTTATGCGGCTTTTGCCCTTGAAACGCCTAAAATCAGGCGCATGTGCCTTGTGTTCCTCTATCGGAGACATCCTTGAACAATCAGTGGTTTTCAAAAATTGCAATCTGGCTGGTGATCGCCATGGTGCTGTTCACCGTTTTCAAGCAATTTGATACACGCGGTGGCGCCGGTACGAATTACCTTGGCTATTCGGAGTTCCTTGACGAGGTCAAGGGCAAACGCATCAAGTCCGCGACCATCGCGGAAGGCCAGGGCGGCACGGAAATTTCGGCCGTCACGACCGACGATCGCCGCATCCGCACCACGGCCACCTACCTGGACCGCGGTCTGGTCGGCGACCTGATCGCCAACGATGTCAAGTTCGACGTCAAGCCGCGTGAAGAAGGCTCGCTCCTGATGACCCTGCTGGTCAGCTGGGGTCCGATGCTGCTGCTGATCGGCGTCTGGATCTATTTCATGCGACAAATGCAGGGCGGTGGCAAGGGCGGGGCCTTCAGCTTCGGCAAATCCAAGGCCCGCATGCTCGACGAGTCCACCAACACCGTGACCTTTGCCGACGTTGCCGGCTGCGACGAGGCCAAGGAAGAGGTCAAGGAAGTGGTCGACTTCCTGAAAGACCCGCAAAAATTCCAGAAACTGGGTGGTCGCATTCCGCGCGGCCTGTTGCTGGTCGGCCCTCCGGGCACCGGCAAGACCCTGCTCGCCAAAGGCATTGCCGGCGAAGCCAAGGTCCCGTTTTTCTCTATTTCCGGTTCTGACTTCGTCGAGATGTTTGTCGGCGTGGGCGCGGCCCGTGTGCGCGACATGTTCGACAACGCCAAGAAAAACGCCCCCTGCATCATCTTCATCGACGAGATCGACGCCGTGGGCCGCCAGCGTGGCGCAGGCCTGGGCGGCGGCAACGACGAGCGCGAGCAGACGCTGAACCAGATGCTGGTCGAGATGGACGGTTTTGAGACCAATGTCGGCGTGATTGTGGTGGCTGCCACCAACCGGCCCGACATCCTGGATTCCGCCTTGCTGCGTCCCGGCCGTTTTGACCGCCAGGTGTATGTAACGCTGCCCGACATCCGTGGCCGCGAGCAGATCCTCAATGTGCACATGCGCAAGGTGCCGCTCGGCCAGGACGTCAATGCCAGCGTGATCGCCCGCGGCACACCCGGCATGTCCGGCGCCGACCTGGCCAACCTCTGCAACGAAGCCGCCCTGATGGCTGCACGCCGCAATGCGCGCACCGTGGAAATGCAGGACTTCGAAAAAGCCAAGGACAAGATCCTGATGGGCCCCGAGCGCAAGAGCATGGTCATGCCCGAGTCGGAGCGCCGTAACACGGCCTACCACGAGTCGGGCCACGCCCTGCTCGGCAAGATGCTGCCCAAGTGCGACCCGGTGCACAAGGTCACCATCATTCCGCGTGGCCGCGCGCTGGGCGTCACCATGAGCCTGCCGGCCCAGGACCGCTACAGCTACGACCGCGAGTACATGCTCAGCCAGATCAGCATGCTGTTTGGCGGCCGGATTGCCGAGGAGGTGTTCATGCACCAGATGACCACCGGTGCCAGCAACGACTTCGAACGCGCCACCGCGCTGGCCAGGGACATGGTCACGCGTTACGGCATGAGCGAGGCGCTGGGCCCCATGGTCTACGCCGAAAACGAAGGCGAAGTGTTCCTGGGGCGTTCGGTCACCAAGACCAACAACATGAGCGAGGCGACCCTGAAAAAGGTCGACGAAGAGGTGCGCCGCATCATCGACCAGCAGTACGCCCAGGCGCGCAAGCTGATCGAGGACAACCAGGACAAGATTCACGCGATGGCCAAGGCCCTGCTGGAGTGGGAGACCATCGACGTCGAGCAACTCGACGACATCATGGCCGGCAAGGAGCCGCGCCCACCGAAAGACTGGACACCGCGCAACCCGTCGGTGGGCGGCAGCGGTGGTCCCAGCGGCGGCACGCCGGCGGTCGCGACCGACCCGGCACCCACGGTGGCCTGAGCGCCGCCATCCACATGACAACCGGGGCACGTCCCCGGTTTTTCTTTGGCTCGAAAATACCCAATGCTCTGGCAAACCTCGCGCTTTCAAATCGACCTTGACCAGCCCCGCGTGATGGGCATCGTCAACGTCACCCCTGATTCGTTCTCGGACGGCGGTAAATACTTCTCGGTGGGAGGTGCGCAGCGGTCCGCGTTTGTGCATTGCGAGCAGCTTGTCAAGCACGGCGCCGACATGCTGGACATCGGCGGCGAGTCCACCCGTCCCGGGGCACCGCCTGTGCCGCTCGACGAAGAGCTGGCTCGCGTGCTGCCGGTCGTGCGCCATGCGGTGACCCTGGGCGTGCCGGTCTCGGTGGACACCTACAAGTCCGAAGTCATGGCCGCGGTGCTGGACCTGGGGGCTGACGTCATCAACGACATCTGGGCGCTGCGCCAGCCCGGCGCAGCCGCCGTCGTGGCCGCGCATCCCACGTGTGGCGTTTGCCTGATGCACATGCACCGTGAACCGCAGACCATGCAGGCCGCACCCATGGAAGGCGACGTGGTGCCGCAGGTGCTGGCTTTTCTGGCCCAGGCCGCCGCTGAGCTGCGCGCGCTGGGCGTTGCTGCCGACCGCATCGTGCTGGACCCGGGCATCGGTTTCGGCAAGACGGTGGCGCAGAATTTCGCCTTGCTGGCGCGCCAGCGCGAGCTGCTGGCGGCCGGTTATCCGCTGCTGGCCGGCTGGTCGCGCAAGTCCTCGCTGGCCGCTGTGAGCAGCAGCTCGCTGGCCCAGGTGGCCCAGCTCGACATCATCGACCGCATGGTGCCCAGCGTCACCGCCGCCGTGCTGGCCGTGGACCGCGGTGCGCGGGTGGTGCGGGTCCACGATGTGCGCGAAACCGTGCAGGCACTGAAGGTTTGGCTGGCTGCCACGGCGCCGCAGCCTACAAGCGGGCCGGTCGGCGCACCTTAGAATTTCCGTTCACAGCGACTTCGACACAGATCATCCAGGGACATCCATCCATGACCAGAACATACTTCGGCACCGACGGCATTCGCGGCACGGTGGGCCAGGCGCCGATCACGCCCGATTTTGTGCTCCGCCTGGCGCATGCGGTCGGCCGCGTGCTGAAAAAGACCGAGGCCCGGCCCACCGTTCTGATTGGCAAGGACACCCGCATTTCCGGCTACATGCTCGAGAGTGCGCTGGAGTCGGGTTTCAACTCTGCGGGTGTTGACGTGGTATTGCTCGGGCCCTTGCCGACACCGGGCGTGGCCTACCTCACGCGCACGCAGCGTGCCAGCCTGGGCGTGGTGATCAGTGCCAGCCACAACCCCTTTCCCGACAACGGCATCAAGTTTTTCAGCGCCCAGGGCGCCAAGCTGCCGGACGCCTGGGAGCAGGAAGTCGAAGCCGTGCTGGAACAGGCGCCGGTGTGGGCGGATTCGCCCAACCTCGGCAAGACGCGCCGGCTCGACGATGCCGCCGGCCGCTACATCGAGTTCTGCAAAAGCACCTTTGCCCATGACCTGACGCTCAAGGGCATGAAGATCGTCGTTGATGCGGCGCACGGTGCGGCCTACCACATTGCACCGGAAGTCTTTCATGAGCTGGGGGCCGAGGTCATTGCCATCGGCTGCGCACCCGACGGCATGAACATCAACCACGAGGTCGGCGCGACCCATCCCGAGGCGCTGATCAAGGCCGTCACAGCCTATGGGGCGGATTACGGCGTGGCGCTGGACGGCGACGCCGACCGGCTGCAGCTGGTGGACGCCCAGGGCCGTCTTTTCAATGGCGACGAAGTGCTGTACCTGATGGTGGCCGAACGCCTGGCGCGCGGCGAGAAGGTGCCTGGCGCCGTCGGTACCCTGATGACCAACATGGCCGTCGAAGTGGCCCTGAAAGCGCGAGGCGTCGAGTTTGTGCGCGCCAAGGTCGGTGACCGCTACGTGCTGGAAGAACTGGAGAAACACGGCTGGCTGCTCGGCGGCGAAGGCTCGGGCCATCTGCTGGCGCTGGACAAACACAGCACCGGCGACGGCCTGATCAGCGCGCTGCAGGTCTTGCAGGCCTGTGTGCGCAGCGGCAAAAGCCTGGCGCAACTGCTGGCCGACGTCACGCTGTTTCCCCAGACCCTGATCAACGTGCGCTTGCAGCCCGGGCAGGACTGGAAAAGCAGCGCAGCCCTGGCAGACATGAGCCGCACCGTCGAAGCCGAGCTTGGCGACAGCGGCCGGCTGCTGATCCGCGCCAGCGGCACCGAGCCGCTGCTGCGCGTCATGGTGGAGGCGCGCGACGCCGCGCAGGCCCTGGCCTGTGCCGAGCGGGTGGCGGAGACGGTCAGGCGCTGACCCCGTTTTTTTGAATCAATAGTGCCTCTGGCCCAGAGTAGCCGGGCTCAAGCAGCTATAAAAAGCATAGTGACGCGTCTCCTCTGCAGGCGCAGGGATTGATTGTGTCCAGCACATGAATCCATGACATGGATCAAATTTTTTCAGGCAGGTTTGCGTAAGCTGGCGCTTTACCCCTGCCGGAGCCATGAACATGCCGAATCTTGAATGGTCTGACGCGCTGGCGCTCGACCTGCCCGCGATGGATGACACCCACCGGGAATTTGTCGACCTGCTGGCGCAGGTGGAAAACGCCGCAGACCACGCGCTGCTGGCCCACTGGCGCGTCTTGCTGGACCACACCGATGAACATTTCGGCCGTGAAGACCGCTGGATGCAGGACACGCGGTTTTCATCGTCCAACTGCCACAGCGTGCAGCACAAGGTTGTGCTGCAGGTCATGCGTGAAGGCCTGGCCGGCGGCGAGGCCGGCAAGCTCGGCATGCTGCGCGACATGGCGCGTGAACTTGGGCTCTGGTTTCCCCAGCATGCCCAGACCATGGATGCGGCGCTGGCCCTGCACCTGCGCGGCATCGGTTACGACCCGGTCACGGGCGTGGTGGCCATGCCCGCGGCCTTGCCCAGGGACATCATTCACGGCTGCGGCGGCGCCAGTTGCACCGATACCCAGGCGCCCGCAGCCACCGCCCAGGCGGCATGAGCACCGCGCCTGCCGCTGCGGCCGGCACCATGGGCGTACCGCGGCACCGCCTGCACGAGGATGTGCAGGCCCTCACCACGGGCACCCTGTTTGTGGCGCTGGGCGTGGTCATGTTTGGCCATGCCGGATTGTTGACGGGCGGCACGGCCGGCATCGCTTTCCTGATTCACTACGCCACCGGCCTGAGTTTCAGCCTCGCGTTTTTTTTGGTGAACCTGCCCTTTTATTTCTTTGCCTGGCGGCGCATGGGGCTGGCCTTCACCCTCAAGACCTTTGCGGCCGTGGGCCTGCTGTCGCTGTTTACCTGGGTCCTGCCGCAGGGGCTGGCCTTCGGCTACCTGTCACCCGCGCTGGCGGCGGTACTCGGTGGACTGCTCTGCGGCGCGGGCATGCTCATCGTGTTTCGCCATGGTGCCAGCCTGGGCGGGCTGAACATCGTGGTGCTTTACCTGCAGGACCGCCTGGGCTGGCGCGCCGGCAAGGTGCAGATGGTCATGGACGGCCTGATCGTGCTGGGTGCGCTGTGGGTGACCGACTGGCAGCGGGTGGCGCTGTCGGTGCTGGGCGCCGTGGTGCTGAACCTGGCCCTGGCCATCAACCACCGGCCCGGCCGCTACATGGCGATGTAGCTGCTTTTCTTCAGGGCCGCACCTCGGCCCCAAAGTCTATTTACCGGCGCGTTTGGCGTCCTGATCCATCTTGCCCATGAACAGCATGAAGAAAAACACGCCCATGCCAATCATGAAGGCAATGCCGATCACGGTCATGATGCCGTAGTCGGTGGAGAACAGGTCAGTCAACAATTTCATGGTGGTCGCTCCTTGGTAGTGCTGCCACTATGGCCTGCCGGCCTGAAACACATACTGACGCACGTCAACAATGTGTGCCTGAAGCCGCCTTCCAGGCCCGGGATCCGTGTTGATCCTTATAAGGTTCAGGCCTGCAGCCAAATGACGACGTGCGCTGGGTGCTACTGAAAACGGAGCGTGGCCGGATCACTCAGGGGGATGGCTCCGCCTGCCAGCCGCCGCCGAGCGACTGGATCAGCGCCACGGCGGTGGTCTGGCGGTCGGCCATGGCCTGCACCAGTGCGCGGCGCGCGCTCAAAGCGGTGGCCTGCGCGGCAATGACTTCGGTGTAGCCGACCTGGCCGCTGCGGTAGCGGTTGAGCACCTGCTGCTCGACCTGGTCGGCCGATGCGGAGGCCTGGCGGCGCAGCTCCTGCTGGGTGAGCAGCACGCGGGTGGCGGCCAGCTGGTCCTCTACATCCTGGAAGGCGGCCAGCACGGTTTGCCGGTAACGTGCCACGGTTTGTGCGTGGGCCGCCTCACTGCCTTCCACGCGGGCGCCCGTGGCCCCGGCATTGAACAGCACCTGCGCGGCCGACAGGCCCAGCGACCAGACCGTGCTGGACGCGCTGAACAGGTCCGCCACGCGGCTGGCGCCCAGGCCATAGGAGGCACTCAGGGACAGCTTGGGGTAATAGGCGCTTTTGGCGATGCCGATCTGCTCGTTGGCGGCCGCCACGCGGCGTTCGGCCGCGGCGATGTCGGGCCGGCGCTGCAGCAGCGTTGACGGCACACCCACCGGAACCTCGGGCACGGAAGGCTTCCACGCCGCACGGGCGAGCGAGAAATTGCCCGGGGCCTCACCGACCAGCACCGCGATCGCATGCTCGAGCTGCGCGCGTTGCCGCACCAGGCCGGCATCGTCGGCCTGGGCATTGGCCAGCTGGGTTTGTGCCTGGAGCACATCGGTCTTGCCGACAATGCCGGCGTTGTAGCGGTTCTGTGCAATTTCCAGCGCGCGTTGGTAGCCCTTGAGGGTGTCCTCGAGCAGGCCTTTTTGCGCGTCCAGCTGGCGCAGCGAAAAGTAGTTGATGGCCAGCTCGCCTTGCGCCGACAGCTTGGCCGAGGCCAGGTCGGCCGCGCTGGCCTGGGCGCCCGCGCTGGCGCCATCGACCGCACGGCCAAGACGGCCCCAGACGTCGGGCTCCCAGCTGCCGCCTATGCTGAGCTGGTAGTTGTTGCCGGCACGCCCGCCAGAGCTGCTGGTCGTGCTTGTGCTGCCGCTACTGCTGCCACTGCTGCCGGAGCGGGTGGCGCCACTGCCCAGCGTGACCGCCGGAAAGAGGGACGCGCGCTGCTCGCGCACCAGGGCACGGGCCTGGGCGTAGGCGGCGACGGCGGCGGCGACGTTCTGGTTGGACACCTCGACCCGCGCGGCCAGCTGGTCGAGCACCGGGTCACCGAACAGCGACCACCAGGGGCCACGTTCCAGCGCATCGGCCGGTGCGGCGGGCACCCAGCCTTCGGCTTCCTTGTAGCTGCTGACCTCTGGCGTGAGCGGCCGCTGGTAGGTGGGGCCAACGGCGCAGCCGCCGAGCAGGACGACAAGCGCAGCGGCGATGGGGTAAAGCGTGAATCTGGATCGCATGGCGGGCCTCATTGCAGTTGCAGCGGCACACCGGGCGGTGGCGCGCTGGCATCATCGGGATGACGGCTCAGGTGGCGCTCGGACGGGCTGCGGCGGCGCAGCTTGTCGAGCAGGATATAGACCACCGGCGTGGTCAGCAGCGTGAGCAGCTGGCTGGCAATCAGGCCGCCGATGATGGAGATGCCCAGCGGTCGGCGCAGCTCGGCACCTTCGCCAAAACCGATGGCCAGCGGCAGCGCGCCCAGGATGGCGGCCAGCGTGGTCATCAGGATGGGCCGGAAGCGCAGCAGGCAGGCCTCGCGCACCGCATCGACGGCCGACAGGCCGCGCGAGCGCTCGGCCTCGATCGCGAAGTCGATGATCAGGATGGCATTTTTCTTGACGATGCCGATCAGCAGAAAGACACCGATCAGCGCGATGATGGAAAACTCCATCTTGAACAGCATCAGCGCGAGCACCGCGCCCACGCCGGCCGAGGGCAGGGTGGACAGCACCGTGATCGGGTGGACCAGGCTTTCGTACAGGATGCCGAGCACGATGTAGATCACGATCAGCGCCGCCAGGATCAGCAGCGGCTGCTCGTTTTGCGATTGCTGGGCGCTGAGTGCTGTCCCTGAAAAACTGCCGCGCACGTTGTTGGGCAGGCGGATCTCGGCCTCGGCCTGTTTGACGGCGTCCTGGGCCTGGCTGAGCGGGATGCCCTCGGCGAGGTTGAAAGACACGGTGGTGGAGAGTTCGCCGTCTTCGTGGCTGATCGATGCAGCCGTCGGGTTTTCGCTGAAGCTCGCAATCGCCGAGAGCGGCACCATGGTGGTGACCGCAGCGCTCAGCGCCTGGCCCGAGGAGGGATCGCGCAGCGCCGGGTTGACCACGCTGGTACTGGTGGCCGGGGCGGCCGCGGCGAGTGTTGTGCCGCTGCCGCCGCGTGCGGGAACATAAATGTCCTTCAACGATTCCGGGCTCTGGATGTAACGCGGCGCCACGCCCATGATGACCTTGTACTGGTTCAGGTCGGCATAAATGGTGGCGACCTGGCGCTGGCCGAAGCCGTTGTACAGCGCGTTGTCCACATCCCGCGAACTGATGCCCAGCCGCGCTGCGCTGTCCTTGTCCACGGTGACCATGGTCTCCACGCCGTTTTCCTGCTGGTCGGTGTCCACGTCGGTCAGCGCCGGTTGCAGTTTCATCTGCTCGGCCAGGCGTGTCGCCCAGACCTTCAGGTCGGCGGCGTTGTCGCTCTTGAGGGTGTACTGGTAGGTGGAGTTGCTGGCCCGCCCACCACCGCGCAGGTCCTGCACCGGGTTCAGAAACAGGGTGATGCCGGTGATCTGCGCCAACTGCGGGCGCAGCCGCGCGATCACCGCCTGGCCCTTGTCCGTGCGCTGGCTCACCGGCTTGAGGTTGATGAACATGAAGCCGCCGCCGGCGCGCGAGCCGCCGGTAAAACCGACCACGGTATCGACCGCCGGGTCGGCGCGGATGATGTCCACCAGCGCCTTGAGCTTGCTCTGCATGGCTTGGAAGGAAATGCTGCGGTCCGCGCGTATGCCGCCGCTGATCTGCCCGGTGTCCTGCTGCGGAAAGTAGCCCTTGGGGATGGCGACGAACAGGTAGACATTGAGCGCAATGACGGCCAGCAGGCTCAGCATCACGATCACCCGGCTGGCCAGCGCCCAGTCCAGGCTGATCTCGTAGCCGCGGTGCAGGCGCCTGAACGCCGCCTCGAACCAGCGCGCCACCCGCCCGGGCGGCGTCGTGTGTGCGTCGGGCTTGAGCAGCCAGGCGCACATCATGGGGGTGGTGGTCAGCGAGATCAGCAGCGAGATCAGCACCGCCGCCGACAGCGTCACCGCAAACTCGCGGAACAGCCGGCCGGTTTGGCCGCCCATGAAGAGCAGCGGGATGAACACCGCCACCAGCGACAGGCTGATGGACAGCACGGTAAAGCCCACCTCGCGCGCGCCCAGCAGCGCGGCCTTGAAACGGTCCATGCCGGCCTCGATGTGGCGGCTGGTGTTTTCCAGCACCACGATGGCGTCGTCCACCACAAAACCGGTGGCCACCGTCAGCGCCATCAGGCTCAGGTTGTTCAGGCTGAAACCGAGGAAATACATCACGCCGAAGGTGCCGAGCAGCGAGACCACGGTGGCCACGGCCGGAATCACGGTGGCGCGCGCGCTGCGCAGAAAGGCGCTGACCACCAGCACCACCAGCGCAATCGAGATCAGCAGCGTGATTTCGATCTCCTTGAGCGAGGCGCGTATCGAGTTGGTGCGGTCCGACGCGACTTGCAGCACCACATCCTGCGGCAACTGGGCCTGCAGCTCGGGCAGCAGGGCGCGCACGCCGTCCACCGTGGCAATCACGTTGGCATCGGGCTGGCGCGTGACCAGCACGATCACGGCCGGCTCGCCATTGAACAGGCCCAAGGTGTTGATGTTCTCCACTCCGTCCACCACCTCGGCCACGTCGCGCAGGCGGATCGCCGCATTGTTGCGCCAGGCCACCACCAGGTCGCGGTAGTCAGCCGCCTTGCGCCCACCGCTGGCCGTGCTGGCGCCCGAGTAGATCTGCAGGCGCTGGCCGTTGCCTTCAATCGCCCCCTTGGGCCGGTTGGCGTTGGACGCCTGCAGGGCGGCGCGCACGTCTTCCATGCTGACGCCGTAGCGGTTCAGCGCAAACGGCAGCAGGTCCACCCGCACGGCCGGCAGCGAGCCGCCGCCGAGCTCGACGTCGCCGACGCCCGGAACCTGGGCGATTTTCTGCTGCACCAGGTTGGAAACTTCGTCGTAGATCTGGCCCGGCGACCGGGTTTTGGAGGTCAGCGCCAGGATGATGACCGGCGCCGCGGCCGGGTTCGCCTTGCGGTAGGTCGGGTTGCTGCGCAGCGTGGCGGGCAGGTCCACGCGCGAGGCGTTGATGGCGGCCTGCACTTCGCGCGCCGCGGCGTCGATCTTGCGGTTCAGGTCGAACTGCAGGCTGATGCGGGTCGAGCCCGTGCCGCTGCTGGACGTCATTTCGTTGACACCCGCAATTGTGCCCAGCCGCCGCTCCAGAGGCGTCGCCACACTGCTGGCCATGGTCGAGGGGCTGGCACCCGGCAGCGACGCGCTGACCGAAATCGTCGGGAAGTCCACCTGCGGCAGTGGCGACACCGGCAGCACGAAGAACGCACCTATGCCGGCCAGGGCCAGGCCTATCGTCAGTAGCACCGTGGCTACCGGGCGGCGGACGAAGGGTTCGGAGAGGTTCACTTGCCGGCTCCCCGTGTTGCCGGCAGGGCGCTTGCGCGTTGAAGCAGTTTTGGTAGTGATGGCAATGTTTGATGGCCGAGGGTTGCCCTTTCAACCGTTCGGGCTGAGCCTGTCGAAGCCGTCTCTTGATTCCACGGGCGGTGGTTCGCCAGCAAGCCGGGGGTTGCCCGGCGGCAAGTAACTTTCTTTTGCGTCGCCAAAAGTAAGTCACCAAAGAAAAGGCGACCCGACAGTCTGGGTCCCTGCGCTTCGCTGCGGGCAACCTGCGGTGCTCGGCAAAAGCGGGGTCTCGCTCGAACTCGCCTTCGGCTCAGACAATCGCGAGCCCTGATCCGCTTTTGCCTGCGCTCCTCGGTCCAGCCTAACGGGTGGGGGAATAAATTCGGGTTCGGGTTCGGGTGCTGGTGCGGGGAGGCGAGGACGCGCTTTGCGCGTCCTCGCCGGAGCCCGATTCCGGTCCCGAATCCGGCTCCGCTTCCGATCCTGTCCCCACGCCCCTTCTGGCTGCGCCGAGGAGCGGAGGTCCAGACGGATAAGGACGGGCGATTGTCTGAGCGAAGCGAGTTCGAGCCCGGCCCCGGCTGGACCGAGCACCGCAGGTTGCCCCGGAGCGTAGCGCAGGGGTCGCAGACAGTAGGGTCGCCTTTTCTTTTGCTTACTTTTCTTTTGGCGGCGCAAAAGAAAAGTGAGTTGCCGCCGGGCAACCCCCGGCTTGCAGGCAAACCACGAACCGCCGAAGCACAGAAGGCTTCAACAAGTCCGGCCCGAACGCAGGAGGGTTTCACACCGAAGCCCTCCGCCCAAACCTCTGCCCCATCCTGTCAAACGCCAGATAAATAACCGGCGTCGTGAACAGCGTGAGCACCTGGCTGACGATGAGCCCGCCGAAGATGGCCAGGCCCAGCGGCCGTCGCAACTCGGCCCCTTCGCCCCAGCCCAGCATCAGCGGTACCGCGGCAAACAGGGCGGCCAGGGTGGTCATGAGAATCGGCCGGAAGCGCAGCAGTGCTGCCTGGTGAATCGCTTCCTGCGGCGACTTGCCTTCGCTGCGCTCGGCGTCGATGGCGAAGTCGATCATCATGATCGCGTTCTTTTTCACGATGCCGATCAGGAGGATGATGCCGATGATGCCGATCACCCCGAGGTCGGAGCCGCTGATCATCAGCATCAGCAGCGCGCCGACGCCGGCCGAAGGCAGGGTCGAGAGAATCGTCAGCGGGTGGATATAACTTTCATACAGCACGCCGAGCACGATGTAGACGCAGATCAGCGCCGCCAGGATCAGCCACAACTGGCTGGACAGCGAGGTCTGGTAGGCACCCGCCGCGCCCAGGAAGGTCAGGGTCACGCTGGCGGGCAGGGCGATGTCCTGCGCTGCCTGTTTGACCTCGCCCACCGCCTTGCCGAGGGACACACCCGGTGCCGTGTCGAAGCCCAGCGTGGTGGCCGGGTACTGGGCCACGCGGGTGATCTGCAGCGGTGCCGGCTGCTCGGTGATGGTGGCGATGCTGGCCAGCGGGGTGGTGACGCCCGAGCCGGTCTTGAGCGGCAGGTTGCCCAGCGAGGCCGCGGTCATCAGGGGGTCGGGCAGGGCCTCGAGGATCACGCGGTACTGGTTGGTCTCGGTGAAAATCGTCGAGACGATACGCTGGCCAAAAGCGCTGTACAACGCGTCGTCGATCGCCGAGGTCGTCACGCCGACGCGCGAGGCGGTGTCGCGGTCCACCGAGATGTAGGCCGAGGTGCCGGTGGCGCCGGCGTCCGAGGCGATGTTGCGCAGCGCCGGCAACGCCTGCATTTGCTGCGCCAGCTTGTTGGCCCACAGCGCCACCGTGGCCGTGTCCGAACCCTCCAGCGAGACGCGGAATTGCGTCGGGCCGGTTTCGGCGTCGATGGTCAGGTCCTGCGTGGGCTGCAGGTACATGGTGACGCCGGCCACCGCGCCGGCCCGGCGTTGCAGCCGGTCCATGGTTTCCTGCTGGCTGGTGCTGCGCGTGCGCTTGAGGTTGATCAGCATGCGGCCGGTGTGCAGCATGGTGTTGTTGGCCGCGTCCACGCCGATGAAGGAACTCAGGGTGTCCACATCGGGGTCTTCCAGGATGGCTTTGGCCGCGGCCTGCTGCAACTCGGCCATGCGCGCATACGAGACGGACTGGGAGGTCTCGATGCGGGCCTGCAACTGGCCCGTGTCCTGCGTCGGGAACAGGCCCTTGGGAATCAACACATACAGCAACACGGTGAGCACCAGAGTGGCCAGTGCCACCAGCAGGGTGGCGCCCTGGTGCCGCAGCACCCAGCTGAGCCAGCCGTCGTAACGCGTGATCACGCCGTCAAAAAATTGCTGCAGTTTCGCGCCGGTCGGGCTGCCGCCGGTGTCCGGTTCATGCTTGAGCCATCTGGCCGACATCATGGGCACCAGCGTTAGCGACACCACCGCCGAGATCAGGATGGTGATGGCCAGCGTGACCGCGAACTCGCGAAACAGCCGGCCGACCACGTCGCCCATGAAGAGCAGCGGGATCAGCACGGCGATCAGCGAAACCGTCAGCGAGATGATGGTGAAGCCGATCTGCTGCGCGCCCTTGAGCGCGGCGGCCATCGGGGCCTCGCCTTTTTCGATGTAGCGCGAGATGTTTTCTATCATGACGATGGCGTCGTCCACCACAAAACCGGTGGCAATGGTGAGTGCCATCAGGCTCAGGTTGTTCAGGCTGTAGCCCAGCAAATACATGGCGCCGCAGGTGCCGATCAGTGAAATCGGCACCGCCAGGCTGGCAATCACGGTGGCGCGGAGGTTGCGCAGAAACGCAAAAATCACCAGCACCACCATGACCACGGCCAGCAGCAGCTCGATCTCGACATGCAGCACCGAGGCGCGTATGCCGGTGGTGCGGTCGCTCAGCACATCGACCTTCATGGCTGTCGGCAGGCCGGCCTGCAGCTCGGGCAGGCGTGCCTTGATGGCGTCCACGGTGGCAATCACGTTGGCGCCGGGTTGGCGCTGCACGTTCAGGATGATGGCCGGTTTCAGGCCCGACCAGGCGCCGAGCTTGACGTTTTCAGCGCTGTCAACCACCTGCGCCACATCGGCAACACGCACCGCCGCGCCGTTGCGAAAGGCGATGACCAGGTTTTTGTACTCGCTTGCTGCCAGCAGCTGGTCGTTGGAGTTGATGGAATACGAACGTGTCGGCCCGTCGATGCTGCCCTTGGCGCCGTTGGCATTGGCCGCCGCAATCGCCGTGCGCAACGAATCGAGCCCGAGACCGTAGGAGGCCAGCGCGCGCGTGTCCGCCTGGATGCGCACGGCGGGCCGCTGGCCGCCGCTGAGCGAGACCAGACCCACGCCGCTGACCTGGCTGATCTTGAGCGCGAGGCGGGTGTTGACGATGTTCTGCACTTCCGTGAGCGGCAGGCTGTCGGAGGTGATCGCCAGCGTGAGCACTGGCGCGTCGGCGGGGTTGACCTTGGCATACACCGGCGGCGCCGGCAGGTCGGCCGGCAGCAGCGAGCCGCCGGCATTGATGGCCGCCTGCACCTGCTGCTCGGCCACGTCCAGGCCCAAGCCCAGACCGAACTGCAAGGTGACGATGGAGACGCCGGCTGCGCTGGTCGAACTCAGGCGCTGCAGCCCGGCCATCTGGCCGAACTGGCGCTCCAGCGGCGCCGTCACGGTCTGCGCCATGACCTCTGGGCTGGCGCCGGGGTACAGCGTCTGGACCTGGATGGTCGGGTAGTCCACCTGCGGCAGGGCCGATAGCGGCAAAAACTTGAAACCGACCAGGCCGGCCAGAACGATGGCCACCATCAGCAGCGCGGTGGCGACCGGCCGCTGGATGAAAGGACTCGACGGGCTCATGCGGGCAGTCGCCTGGGGGCTGTCATTGCGCCGGCGCCTGGGCGCCCTGGCGCCGACGTTCCATGATCTGCTGCCAGCGTGCCAGTGCGGCCGGGTCGCCGCGGTCGATTTGCGCAAGCAGGGCCTGGCGACGGGCCAGCGCCTCCGGGTCGTCCTTCACCTGGTCGAGAAAACGCTGGCGCTGCTGCGCGGAAGGCGGGGTGCCCGCAGCGGCCGCTGCGGCCGGCGTTTGCGCTGCCACAGCGGGAGTGCCTGCCGGTGCAGAGGCGCTGGCTTGCGGCATGGCCGCGCCGGCGGGCGCACTGGCGTCGCCGCGCGGGGCCGACGCCGCGCCCTGGGGCCGGCGCGCACCCGCGGCACGCCCGCCGCCGCCCGGGGCATCGCCCGGCAGCACCACGCGCGCGCCGTCCTTGAGCCGGTCGGCGCCCTCGGTGATGACGCGTTCGCCCACCTGCAGGCCGGAGGCGATCACGATTTTGTCCACCGTGGCCGGTCCGCGTTTGACCGGTCGCAGGCTCACGGTGCGCTCGGCCGCATTGAGCACATACACATAGTCGCCCCTGCTGCCCAGGCGCACGGCGGTGACCGGCACCACCACCGCGTTGTCGATGGTGCGGACCAGCAGCTGCACATTGACGAACTGGCTGGGAAACAGCGTGAGCTGGCTGTTGGCAAAACGCGCCTTGGCCTTGACCGTGCCGGTGGTGGTGTCGATCTGGTTGTCGAGCGAGGCAAACACGCCGGTGTCCAGCGTGCCCGAGCGGGTGCGGTCGAGCGCGGTGACCTTCATTGCGGTGCCGGCGCTGACGGCCTGCTGCAATTCGCCGACCTGGTCCTGCGGAATGGAAAACACCACGTCAATCGGGGTGACCTGGGTGATCAGGGCAATGCCATTGGCATCGCTGGGACTCACCACATTGCCGACGTCCACGGCGCGCAGGCCGACGCGGCCGCTGACCGGCGCGACCACCCGGGTGTAGCTCAGGTTCAGGCGGGCCGCGCCTTCGTTGGCCTTGTCGATCACGACCGTGCCCTCGAGCTGCTTGACCAGCGCGGCCTGGGAGTCAACCTCCTGGCGGGCGATCGAGTCCTGCGCCAGCAGGGTCCTGAAACGCTGCAGCGTGACACGTGCGCTGTCAAGCTGGGCCTCGTCGCGCTGGCGCTGGCCGCTGGCCTGCTGCAGGGCGAGTTCAAACTGGCGCGGGTCGATGGTGGCCATGAGTTCGCCGGCGCGCAGCATCTGGCCTTCCTTGAACAGCACTTTCTGCAGCACGCCGGAGACCTGCGGGCGCACCTTGACCGTGGCTTGCGGTGTGACCGTGCCCAGGGCGTCCAGAAGGATGGGAATGCTGGCCCGTTCGGCGGTGGCGACGCCGACCGTGGTGGGCGGCGGGCCGCGGCGGGCGCCGCCGCCGGGGGCGGTGCTGCTGCTGTCTGCGGCGGGATGGGTCAGGTGCCAGGCGAGCCAGCCGGTGCCGGCCAGCGCGATCACCGCGATGGCGCTGCCAATCAGGATGGCGCGGCGGCTCAGGCGTTTGCGGGGGAGGGTCTCGGGGCCGGCGGTCGGCGCCTCAGATTTCGGGTCCATCAGCTGTCCTTGTTGCCCACCGCACCAGCGGTCTGGCGCGGCACTTTTTTGTGTTTGATGGGTGTTGTCACCAGCGGCGCCCTGGCGCTGCCAGCGTGTATTTTTTCAGCTCGCCAAAGAATTATCACTGCAAGGCTTCGCAGGCAGGTGTAGCGCCGGAAAGGGCTGCGTAAATGTCCGGTAAAGAGCGGCGGCCCGGCGTCCGCCACGGCGCAAAGTCTCGGCGGCGACTGTCTGTCAGCGCACATTGCTCTGTTTTTGATAGCTGTTGGCGATTTGCCTGTCTGGGCTGGAGGCCGTTTTGCTGTGTAACTTCGGAGAGGGCGTTGCGGTCGGGGCGCGGGCCCGCTGCTTAGAATCACCGCATCCACTTTTCCACAGGGCACGTCCCCATGACCAATATCGCCGCTTCCGGCCTGCGCATCAGCCGCGCTGACTACCGCGACCCCGCACATGCCGACGCGCTGGTTTTCCTGCTTGACGCCTACGCGCGGGACCCGGCCGGCGGCGGCCAGCCCCTGAGCGAGTTCGCCAGAACCCACCTGGTGGCGGAACTGGCCGCGCGGCCCCAGGCTTTCAGCGTGCTGGCCTTCGACGGTACCCAGCCGGTCGGGTTGGTCAACTGCATCGAGGGTTTTTCAACCTTCGCCTGCCGCCCGCTGGTCAATGTGCACGACGTGGTGGTGCTGGCCAGCCACCGCGGCCGGCGTGTCGGCGAGTTGATGCTGGCCGAGGTCGAGGCCATCGCGCGTGAACGTGGTGCCTGCAAGCTGACGCTGGAAGTGCTGCAGGGCAATGCGCCCGCCATCCGGCTGTACGAGCGTGTGGGTTTTGCCGGCTACCAACTCGACCCGGCCATGGGTCAGGCGCAGTTTCTGCAGAAGTGGCTGGCCTGAGGGCGCGCTGAATCAGGCGGGCCGGACCTGTGTCCCGCGCGGGCCTTGCAGCAGCATCAGGGCCGCCAGGCCCAGACCGCCCAGCGCGGCGGAGAACCACAGCGCGCCCGCGCCAAAGCGGTCAATCGCCAGGCCAAACAGCCAGGGCGACAGGGCCTGCGCAAAGCGCGCCGGCACCATCAGCAGGCCCTGGCGCGCGCCATAGTCCTTCGCGCCGAACAGCACCAGCGGCAGCGTGCCCTTGGCAATCGTCAGCACACCGTTGCCGGCACCGTGCAGCACGGTGAACACGGCCCCGGCCGGCACACCGACAAACAGGAACACCAGGGCACCCAGCGTGTGCATGGCCCCGGCGACGCGTGCCGAAACCAGCGGGTGGATGTTGCGCAGCAGTCCGTACTCCAGCAGCCGACCGGCCACCTGCGCCGGGCCGACCAGCCCGGCAAACACCAGCGCGGTGGCCAGCGGCACGCCGTGGACCTGCAGCAGGCGCGGCAGGTGTGCAGCCATGGCGGTGCTGATGAACCAGGTCACGGCAAACACAAAGGCCAGCAGCGCCGCCGTGTATGCCGAGCTCTGCGCAGGTTCTCGTTCAGGCGCGGGCGCGGTGGCTGTCGTTGCCCGCACCATCGGCACGGCGTGCGCGGCCGGCGATACCGGCGATAGGGGTGAGGCAGGCGATGCAGGCGTCGAAGGCAACATCCAGTTCAGCGGCAGCGCCACCAGCAGGTGCAGGCCGGCCCACACCCCGCAGGCGACGCGCCAGCCCCATTCGAGTTCCAGCCAGGCCGACAGCGGCCAGCCCACGGTGCTGGCAAAACCGGCCAGCAGCGTGATGCCGGTGATGGCACCGCGCGCGTCCTTGCCGTACAGGTGGACCAGTGTGGCAAAGGCGGCTTCGTACAGGCCGGCGGCCATGGCCACGCCTAGGATGGCCCAAGCCACAAACAGACCGACCGGCCCCTGCGCGAAGGCCAGGGCTGCCAGCCCGGCCGCAAAGATGAAACTCGTGGCGGCCAGCACCGGCCGGCCGCCATACCGGTCAATCGCCTTGCCGGCGAAGGGGCCGAGCAGGGCAGACACCACCAGTGCCAGCGAAAACCCGAGAAACACCGTCGGCGTGCCGACGCCGAGGTCGCGCGCCATCGAGTTCGCCAGCATGGCCGGCAGGTAGTAGCTGGACGCCCAGGCCAGTGTCTGGGCAACGCCCAGGCTGGCGACGGTGAGGGTACGAGAGGGGCGCATCAGCCGCCGGCAGCAGATGCCGAGGGATGCGCCGGGTGTGAAACGGTCATGCGCTCAAACCCAGGCGAAGGGCCAGCGCGGCCAGCGTGAGCAGCAGCACCGGCACGGTCAGCACGATGCCGACCCTGAAGTAGTAGCCCCAGGTGATTTTCATGCCCTTGCGTTCCAGCACATGCAGCCACAGCAGGGTTGCCAATGAGCCGATGGGCGTGATTTTAGGACCGAGGTCGCTGCCGATCACATTGGCATAAATCATCGCGTCCCTGACAACGCCGGTTGCGTGGGTGGCATCGATGGAGAGCGCGCCGACCAGCACCGTCGGCATGTTGTTCATCACCGAGGACAGCAGCGCGGTCAGCAGGCCGGTGCCCAGCGCCGCGCCCCAGATGCCGCCTTCGGCAAAATAATCGAGCAGGCGGGTGATGGAAGCGGTCAGGCCCTGGTTGCGCAAACCGTACACCACCAGGTACATGCCCAGCGAGAACACCACAATCTGCCAGGGCGCCTCGCGCAGCACCTTGCGTGTGCTGATGATGTGGCCGCGCGCCGCCACGCCCAGCAGCAGCAGCGCCCCGGCGGCGGCCGTCGCGCTGACCGGCACGCCCAGCGGCTCCAGGCCGAAGAAGCCGACCAGCAGCAGCGCCAGCACCACCCAGCCCATGCGGAAGGTGGCAGCATCCCGAATCGCCGCATTCGGCTGTTGGAGCTGGGTTGCGTCATAGTGCGCAGGAATGCTCTTGCCAAAGTAAAGCAGCAGCATGGCCAGCGCGGACGCCACCGCGACAACATTTACTGGAATCATCACGGCGGCATAGTCGTTGAAGCCGATGTTGAAGAAGTCGGCCGACACGATGTTGACCAGGTTGGAGACCACCAGCGGCAAGCTGGCCACGTCGGCAATAAAACCGGCCGCCATCACAAAGGCGAGTGTGGCCGCCGGCGTGAAGCCCAGCGCCACCAGCATGGCCATGACGATGGGCGTAAGGATCAGCGCCGCACCGTCGTTGGCAAACAGCGCCGCGACCGCGGCGCCCAGCAGGATGATCAATGCGAACAGCCTCTTGCCGCGGCCGCCGCCCCAGCGCGCCACATGCAGCGCCGCCCATTCAAAAAAACCGGCTTCGTCGAGCAGCAGGCTGATGATGATCACGGCGATGAAGGTGGCGGTCGCGTTCCAGACGATGTGCCAGACCGTCGCGATGTCGGCGAGTTGCACCACACCCGCCAGCAGCGCCGCCACGGCGCCCAGCGAGGCGCTCCAGCCGATGCCGAGGCCGCGCGGCTGCCAGATCACAAGAACAAGGGTGGCGGCAAAGATCAGCAGGGCGACTAGCATGTTGTTTCGCTTTTTTTGTGTGGGGGCTGGGAGGCTTCAGGCAAAGGACTTCAGGAGCGGGACAGGTCCCGCGCTGTTTGCTGCACCATGGCCCGTTCCAGTTTTTCGGGCGGCAGGTTGATCAGCAGATCGATGCGGCGGCGTATGGCCAGCAGGGTCTGGCGGAAGGCCTCGCTTTTTTTGGCCTCATCACCCTCGACCTCCGACGGATCGGCGTAACCCCAGTGCGCGGTGGCCGGCTGGCCGGGCCAGTAGGGGCAGACCTCGCCGGCGGCGTTGTCGCAGACGGTGATCACCAGATCCATGTGCGGTGCATCAGCCGCGGCAAACTCGTCCCAGCTCTTGCTGCGCAGGCCTTCGGTTGAAATGCCTGCGTTCTTGAGCGCCTGCAGGCCCAGCGGGTTGGGCTGCTGGTTGTCGCGTGGGCTGCTGCCTGCCGAGAAAGCCTTGAAGCGCCCCTTGCCGATGTGGTTGAGCGTGGCCTCGGCCAGGATGCTGCGGGCCGAATTGTGGGTGCATAAAAACAGGACGTTGACGGGTCGCTCAGACATGAAGGTTCTCCGGGGCGATGGTGTGGGTTTGGATTTTTGATGAAACGGACCAAAGGGCCAGGCTGCTCAGGTAGGCGCTACAAGTCCGTTCGGGCTGAGCTTGGCCTGTCCTGAGCTTGTCGAAGGGGCGAAGCCTCTTGGCTTTGAGACGCCCCTTCGACAAGCTCAGGGCGAACGGTCAGGCGAACAGTGTTGGGCTCAAGAGGCAGCACCACCACCGGCGAAAAGCCGCCCCCGGCGGTGCGGAAGTTAGTGGTCTGGCCGGTGTAGGTGCGCGCCGCCAGCAGCTGCACCTGGCCGCGGTAGGTGTAGGCGCGTATGTCCAGCTTCAGCCGGGTGGGCACGCCATCGACATCGACCAGGCGTTCACTGGGCGGCACCAGCGACTGGGCGATAAAGCCACCGGCCAGGATGTTGCTCCACACACCACGTGTGAGTTTGTCGCCGCGGTAGGCGGCCTTGGCGCCGTAACCCGCCACCGGTTTGAAGAAGAGCTGGCGGCGGCGCGCCCAGAGGTCGTCGGCATGGTCGGCGCTGACCAGCTCCGTGTGCGGAACCACAGCCTGTAGTAGGCGCCGGTCTTCAGCCGACACGCCCCAGGAGGCCAGCAGCGCATCGTTGCCCAGCGTGATGAGGTTGCGTTTGTCGGCAAACAGTGCGTGCGCGCGCGGGTGCGGCGTCACCACGGCCGCGCCAGCCACATAGGCGCTGCGCAGGGCGGCGTGGCTGGGTTCGGCCAGGCTGAAATCGGTCAGGCGGTTGTAGACCAGGTCCACCGCCAAGCCCGCAGGCAGGGCGGGGTGCCACAGCGCGCCGTCTCTCCATTGCAACTCACGCGCGTCGCCCACGGCGGCCGTGATGCCGTGCGCGAGGAACAACTGCCGTGCAAGCGTGAATTCAGGCGCGAGGTATTGCGCCTCCGGCGCATCGTCGGTGATCAGCACGCTGCGCAGCGGCTGCGCGCCGCGCTGGGCCTGCCACTCGGCGCGGAACATGGCGACAAAGGTTTCATCCAGCCGCGTCAGGTCGCTGGCCGCATCCATCAGTCCCTGCATGGGTTCGCAGCAGTCGCGGTGCGCACGTGCCAGCGCGGCGTTGAGCAGCGCGCCACCGGCGTTGGTGTTGATTTCGATCAGGCGCGGGCCATCGGCGCCCAGGTGAAAGTCATAGGCCATGAACACGCCGGCGGGGCCGAAATCATGGCGGGCAATGTCGGGCGCCTGGGCCAGCGCCGCTTGCTGGTAGGCGGGCAGGGCGATCACGCCTTCGATGGCGGCAATCGCCTGGCCCAGCGTCGCGCGGATGGCCGGGTCCAGAAACACCGCCGTCTCGGAGAACAGGTGCGGGTGGGTGGTGGCTAGAGCGGCCAGCATGCCTTGCAGGCTGGGGTCGGTTTCCAACTGCTGGCGCAGGCGCTCGGGGTTCAGGGTGCGGCACAGGCAACCCAGATTGAGGGTCTCGGCAAGGTTCATGGTCAGCAGTTCACGCCGCAGCTTTCGCCCTGGCAACAGTGTTCGGTCAGGTAGCCCAGCAGGGCTGTCATCTGCTCGAAGTTGGCGCGGTAAATCAGGTTGCGGCCACGCGGCTCGCTGCTGACCAGGCCGGAATGCGCGAGTTCTTTCAGGTGGAAAGACAAGGCGCTGGGTGCAACTTCCAGCAGTTCGGCGATGGCCCCCGGTGTCAGCCCGTCGGGGCCGGCCACCACCAGGGCGCGGAAGGTGCGCAGGCGCTGGGCCTGGGCCAGCGCGGCCAGCGCGCGAACCGCCGCAACTTCGTCAAAGGTTTTTATTTCCATAGTTCAAATATAATTGAACAATTGAATTGAGGCAATCATTGAAGCAATCAAACAAGGAAAAAGGATATGGCCGACATCACGATTTACCACAACCCCCAGTGCGGCACCTCGCGCAACACGCTGGCGCTGATCCGCAACAGCGGGGCCGAACCCGAAGTCATCGAGTACCTCCAGTACCCGCCCAGCCGCGAAACCCTGGTCGCGCTGGTGGCCCGGACCGGGCAGCCGGTGCGTGCGCTGATCCGCAGCAAGGAAAAGCACTACGCCGAACTTCAGCTCGACAACCCGGCGCTGACCGACGAGCAGCTGCTGGACGCCATGTTGGCCCACCCGATCCTGATCAACCGCCCCATCGTTGTGACGCCCCTGGGCACGCGCCTGTGCCGGCCGTCCGAAGCGGTGCTCGACATCCTGCCTGCGCCGCAGCGCGGCGCCTTCACCAAGGAAGACGGCGAACAGCTCATCAATGACAAAGGAGAACGTGTTGCCGGTGCTTGACGACCTGCCCAACCTCGATCCAACCCTGTTCGCGCTGCCCACGACAAGCGCACTGCAGGCGTTTCGGCCGTCCGCGCATGCGCCGCGCATCCTGCTGCTGTATGGCTCGGTGCGCGAGCGCTCCTACAGCCGCCTGCTCAGCGAAGAAGCCGCCTGTCTGCTGCAGGCCATGGGCGCCGAAACCAAAACCTTTGACCCGAGCGGTCTGCCGCTGCCCGACGACGCGCCCGACACTCACCCCAAGGTGCAAGAGCTGCGGCAACTCGCGCAGTGGGCCGAGGGCATGGTCTGGACATCGCCCGAACGGCACGGCGCCATGACCGGCATCATGAAGTCGCAGATCGACTGGATTCCGCTGGCCGACGGCGCGGTGCGGCCGACCCAGGGCAAAACCCTGGCCGTGATGCAGGTCAGCGGCGGCTCGCAGTCTTTCAACGCCGTGAACCAGCTGCGCGTGCTGGGGCGCTGGATGCGCATGCTGACGATTCCGAATCAGTCGTCGGTGGCCAAGGCGTTTCTGGAGTTCGACGAAGCCGGGCGCATGAAGCCCTCGGCGTTTTACGACCGGGTGGTTGATGTGATGGAGGAACTGGTGAAGTTCACCTTGCTGACGCGGGATGTGTCGCCTTATCTGGTGGACCGGTACAGCGAGCGCAAGGAGAGTGCGGAGGCGTTGTCCTTGCGGGTGAATCAGCGGGGCTTGTGAGTTTTACACGCAAGATTGGTTTCTGGCCCTTTGCGGGAGGGCTGCGAGCGCGACATCCCGCCGGCATGGCACGCAGGTCCCGGCATCCCTGGCCTTGCGCCAAGCGGCCGGCTCGGCGGCATTAAACTGAACTGACTGACCAGCCTGAGAGGCAGGCGACAGATCCAGATTTCCAGTCCCTAGGAGAATGCTTTGCGACAACCCACCCCCCGCGGCCTGCTTGCCGGCCTGTGCGCAACGGCAGCCCTGCTGTGCGGCTTGGCCAGCACGCCCGTCATGGCGCAGGCGAAATTCATACAGACGCCTTACCAGAACCCCAAGGCGCTCGTGGACATCTATCTCGACGATCCGGCCAAACTCGCGTCGGCGCTGTACTGGTTGCGCAGCTTGGTCAATCCGCTGACCGAAGCGCCCTACAGCATGTTTTCCGAAGACATGAGCATCATCGTCTTGCTGCACGGCACCGAGATCGTGACGCTGGCGCGAAAGAACGAAGCCAAGTACACCGAGGTGGTGCAACGCATGCGCTACTACGCCGAGATGGGCGTGAAGTTCAAGGTCTGCGGCCTGGCGCTGCAGGACTACCAGTACAGCGCCAGCGACATGCAGGATTTTGTGGAGGTAACGCCGTCGGCCATCACCGAGCTCATGCACTGGCAAAACCGCGGCTACGCCCTGATCACGCCGCAGGTGAACGAGAAAAAGTTTTCCATCGACAGCATTCGTTGAGCGGATGGAGATCTCCAGGCCCTGGACACGGGCATAGCGCCTGATCGGTGCGCGGGCAGGGCTTGCTGCTGCGCATGACGACTGCATGGGTGGTCGATGTGTTGGAAGAGCTGACTCGTGACGTTCACGCTGGTCACATGCGATGTGGCTCCCTACCTGGTGGACAGGTACAGCGAGCGCCGGGAGAGCGCCGAGGCGCTGTCAAAAAGGGTGAATCAGCGGAGCCTGTGAGTTATATGAATCAAATAGGCCTCTGGCCCATTGGGGATGGGCGCATGCTGCTATTGAACTGGTAGCGAATGGCCGCGCACTTTTCTCTGAAGTCTTTGGCTACAGCGACGAGCCGCGGCAATGAGAACTTGTCGATAGTTAGCTGCGATAGCTGCTTTCGGTCATGAACGGTCTTTCGCATGCCCACCTCAAAGCGGACGCTCTCGCGGCGACGCTTCTTGCACGGCGATACCTGGCGGCCAAGCGGTGCCATCGGCTCGGCTCTCGGTTAGTCATCTTCTTCCTCAAGAGCTTCCTTTGACTTGCGCTGACGCGCTATCGCATAGCGAGCGTCCTTGAGCAGTCCGTCGTATAGGTCGAACGCTGGTTCGGCTCGGCTAAGCGACGCCAACATCTGCTCGCAGTGCTGTTCCATCCGGAGGTCCTCCGGGAACGGCTCCCCGGGAGTTCCTCCACGAACTCCGGAGTGTGTTGCCGCGGCGATTGCCGAGCGAATCTCATCCAGAGCTTCCTCGCCAACGAGTTCGGCCGCGTTGAGGATATCCCGGATGAACTTCGAATGTTCATAGATGAGAGCTGGCCGACTATCCTGCAGCACTCTGGCAACCAGCGTGGCATGGGCTTGCGTGCCCGAGGACATCCAATCGAGCAGAAGGTCGAGCAGAGCTTGACCGTAGTCTCCGCAAAGGCCGGAGACTGCCTCGCCAACGCGCCGTGCGCTCGGAATGTCCTTCGACTCTTCGAGGGCCCAGTCGAGGAAGTCCCGCAGTAGCCGTGGCCCGGCCTCGACTTCCATCAGGCCAAGGCCCTCTCCGTTGTGCTCCTTGCTCAGCGGCTCAAAAGACCAATCGTTTCGTCGTTTCGCTTCCACGAGTCTTGCCATAACCAGCGCGACGACCGAGACTGGGTCCTTCTTGATTGATGCTGCGAGGAACGCACGGATCCAGTAGTCGTCTAGCTCCTTCAGCACAACTAGCTTCCTCAGCAACTCGTTCTGCTTGCTCGCGACGTCAGCCTCCGGAATGGCCTTGTCGCCGGAGAGCCACATGAACATGTCGTGAGTTGCGCGCGCGTTGACCTCAAAGTCCGCCAAACAAATGAGCTCGACGGCCAGCGCTGGACTTCTGCTGGCCACCTGGCGAGTAAGGTTCGACGCGACCATCAGAACGGTCGGGTCCTTCGACTCAAAGATGCGCTTGAACAGCTCCACTTCTTGCGGCGTGTAGGGTCGGGAGGACTCGAACCTCAGGTACGCCTCAGCGAGCTGCGCCAACACCTTGGCGGACCCCTCCGAGCGGATGACGTATTCGTTCACGAGACTGGAGTCGCCGGCCTCAACGACCGCGCTCAGTGCCGCGCCTACGTACTGGTCGAGGCGACCGGCTCGGCCCTCGTTGTTCCTCAAGAGAAGTTCGGTAGCAAGGCCCTGTACCGAAGCGAGTAGATGATTCACGAGAAGGAACGACGACCCATATCCGTCGTGTGCGACGGTGGCAGTTTCCTCCAAAGAGGCATGCAGTTCGTCCAACAGGCGGCTTGACTCAGGGAACGCGGCAATGAGGTCTACCGTGAGGAGTTGACGGTCCTTCACGTGTTCTTCGCGTTCGAGAGCCTCGCTTAGCTTCCACGTCTCCGTCCCCCAGCCGTCTACGAGTGCGCGTGTGAGTCGGGTCCGAAGGTCTCTGTTCAACAAGGCCAAGATGGCTTGAGCCTCAACTGAGGTCTCCGGCCAGCCGTGAAACGCATGCCAGGAGATGGACTGCGCGAGCCGAACTAGGACGACGGGCGACACGTGAACTTCGTTCAGAACAACCTTGAGTTCTCGCAATAGTTTTACTTGCTGTCGCTTCCAAGCATGGTCGGGCGTGTCGCCGCGCATAGGCCCCCGCAGGGCCTGGGCCATCGTCTGCGCCGAGAGAAACGCTCGTCGGGGAGGCCCCTCCCGCAAGTACGTGAGCAATGCACCAGTTACGTCGTCCCTGACTTTTTGGGCCCATTCCAACGGCAGTTGGTAGCGGGTAATGGTCATGGTCGAGCGAGAGGAACTCATCGTCTCCATCTCAGTGCGCAGCGCTCCTTCCAGAATGGAGAAGGGCGTATAGGTCGAAGTTAGCGAGGCGGGCCTTTCCAGAAGGGCGAGCGCGAAGCTAACGACCTCGCGCACGTACTCGATTGGCTTGTTCAACTGAAATCCGGCCAGTTCCTTGAGGATTCGGATGCCGTGGCTGGGCTGCTGGTGAAGCGCGCGGGCGTCGTTGCGTCCCGCAGTCCACAGCAACTGACATGCTTCTTGGACGTGGTCATAGGTGTATGCCGCGTAGCGCACCATGTTGCACACAGAAGAGTTGTCCCCATGCCCCTCGGCGATGAGCCGCTTTGCGAAGTCCAGCGCAAATCTGGGCTGGTAGTACGCAACGGCCTCGACTGCCTCCACGTGGGGATTGCTGTACCGCTCACCCCAACGCAGCTTGGGGCCAAGACTGGTCAGTAGCGCGCTGTCATCTGTCTTGCCCTCGCGCAGGCGCCAGTCCAGACGGCCGAGATTGACGAACAAGTTTTTCAGGTGGTCCGCGCCGGCGAGGTCGAAGACTTGGGTGACGCGCTCGTTGGCTACGCCATCCGCGTTGAGGTAGTTCGAGCGAATGATTTCATCGGCCAACAGGTCTGGAGCGAGCCTAGAGCGAAGCCCACGCTTGAACAGGACGCCGGACTCTCCAAGAAGTCGCATCAGGCGACTGGCGTCCGGCTGCTCTATCCCTTCGGTTTTCAACAGGATGTTGAGCAGGCCTGGGTCGTCCGGAATGATGGGTTGAAGAAGTGCGATTACGCGCAGGATTGCCCTCAGCCTTGGAACGTCTTGCCCTGTAACCAAGGCAACGGTGATGACGTCCTGAAGGCTTCTCAGCACATAGGTACGGAACTCCTCTGCATTGCCAAGAAGCGCGAGGGACACACCATTGCGTGCGACCAACTGCGCTGCCAAGACAGTGACAAGCGGCGTGGTGTACGTTGCGCGCGCGATCTCGACAGCCGCTGCTGGAGGCGCCTTGCATTCGGCGAGGACGGATTCGGCCAGTGCTTGAGCTTGCTCCCGAGTCTGCGGACGCATGTCAGCAAATCGGACCGAAGGCCCAGAGAGGCTTACGTCGGCAGCCTGCAGCCGCAGCGCCTCTTTCCCATAGGGGCGAAGCGATAAGAGTAATCGCGTGCGGTTCTCGGGAACGGCCGCATACCTGAGGAGGATGCCAAGGTCTTCGCGTTCGTGCGCATCATCGACGACGAGTAGCGTCACGGCGCCTCGGCTGTCGCGCAGCCTATCTAGATGGTGGGCCTTGACCTCTTCGGTTGGCGACACAAACCGAACATGCAGGGGAGTGCTCTGCGCAAGCCGTTGGATCACTCCACGTAGAACGCGACTCTTGCCAGACCCGGGTGCACCGACGAGACACGTTAGAACGACAGACTCGTCTTGGACGCAGTCAACAACCTGTGAGACTTCCTCGGCGCGACCGACGAGCGCCCAGGAGTGGTTGAAGAAGCGGTCGGAAACCAGAAACGGCTTGAAGAAGTCCTCAGGACTCTGGATAGGGCCGGGCTCCTCAATGCCAAGCAGGTCGAGGCGCTGGCCACTGAAGTAACGGTCGACCAAGTCCAGGCGGTCGACCAACGGCAGGTCGTGAAGCCGTCGGGTGATGTCCTCTCGGTCCCACAACTCCCAGCCAGCGTGCGCTGCCATCGCATCGCGAGAACTTGGGCTAGCAACGCTGGACAACAGAAGCACCTTGAGGTCTGCGGAGTAGGTCTGCTCGGCCACCGCGGTATGGACCTTCTGGGCGCCGAACTCATTGACGCGCTTGCACTGAAACGAGTGGGTGCCGAAGGGGCCGGTGGCGAAGATGTCGATGCCGTGCTGCTTGTGACCTGTGCCCCCATAGCGATGCACCGTGCCTCCGCTGGGCTGGTACATCCGGTGTAAGAGGGCGGCGCAGAAGCTCTCAAACGTCTCCGGCGGCAGGGCAGAAAGCGGCAGAGGCCGGTCATGCGAGGTGGCGGTCTCGGCGCGAGTGGCCGCCGGTGCCGCTTGGTACCCGGCGGCCACTAGGAGTTCGTTGTCCTTGGCCCGCACCAGCCGCTCCAGCGCCGGGATGTCGTTCGACCGCGGGCGCGCAAGTCCCTTCTCCCAACGGCTCACCGACTGCTGGGTGACACCAAGAGCGGTCGCCAGCTCTTGCTGCTTGGTGTACCCCGCGGCAACGCGAAGTCGAATCAGAAGTTCGCCAAAGGCTAGGTAGGGTACGGGCGTACGGGTTGCTTGCATTTTATTGTACCTATTTACATACACATAAAATAGTGTATCATTCTTGCATACTTTTCGGTTCTGTAATCTTCACTTGTCGGAGGCGCCATGGCGCAAAACCCAAGCTCGAACTACGGAAGGGGTGTGCCAAGCCGCGCCTCGGCTGACGACCCGTACTGCGAGTTCAAGGATGACCGCGAGCGCCGCAACGCGCTCGTGTCCCGTGACCTCCGCATCGTGGGTTGCCGGTTGGTCACGGTGGTGGGCCTCGTCACGCTTGCGATTTACACGCCCGCCGGCAGCATGGTCGGATTTATCGCTCGAATGCTTGGGCGCATCTAACACAAGGCATTTACCGCTGGATTGGCGAACGTATGGCAACCATCTTTTTCTCGTACAGCCACAAGGACGAGGTCCTTCGCAACGAACTCGAAGCTCACCTCGCCTTGCTCAAGCACGAGGGTCTGGTCAAAGCATGGCATGACCGTCGGATCTTTGCCGGGGACGAGGTCGATGACGCCATCTTCTGCCAGCTCGAGACGGCGGACATCATCTTGCTGCTCGTGAGTTCGGACTTTATCAACTCGGCCTACTGTTATTCGCGAGAAATGGCACGAGCCATGGAGCGTCATCACGCCGGACAGGCGCGGGTTATCCCGGTCATCTTGCGCCACTGCGACTGGAGCAGGGCTCCCTTCGGCAAGCTCTTGGCCGCCCCTCGCGATGGCAAGCCCGTCGCCTCATGGCCCGACCGTGATGAGGCGCTTGCCGACGTGGCAAGGCAGGTTCGTCAGGCTGTCGAGGCGACGGGAGCAGCGGCCGCGAAGCCTGCAAAGGCCAGCCCCGGTGTGTCGGGGCGGTCCACTGGCGCATCGAGTCTTCCTCGGTCGAGCAACCTGCGCCTCAAGCAGGAGTTTACGGAGAAGGATGCGGACGATTTCTTGCGCTTGGGCTTCGACTTCATCTGCAGGTTCTTCGAGGGCTCGGTCCAGGCCATTGGCGAACGCAATCCAGACGTCACTGGCACGTTCGACCGCATCGACTCTCGCCGCATGGCGACCGTCCTATACCGCAGCGGGAGGAAGATTGCAGAGTGTTCGGTTCGGCTCGATTCGCTCGGGCACAGCAAGGGAGTCGCGTTCTCATACGACTTGTCGGCCTCGCTTGGTTCATACAACGAAATGCTGATCCCAGAGCCCGGTGACCAGTCTCTTCACTTCAAGGCGATGGGGATGGCCTGGGGTGGTGGCCGCGACGACCACCTGTCCCAGGAGGGAGCCGCTGAGTTCCTATGGGAGCTGTTCATCAAGCAGGCGCAGTCCTGAGCATAGGCTGCAGCCACTGTTCTCAGCAGCAAAAAGTCAGTTCAGAACGTCGTTAGAACGGCAGCAGTTGAATCGGCGACCGTAGTTTTCGAATGTCCGGTTTCGCAGTTGGTCGATGGCTGGAAGGGGCCCAAAGCCGGTGCCGGCTGTCATCAAACTGCCATCAAACCGACATGAACACGTCACCACGCGCTTCCAGAATCACCGCATCAGTCAAATACACGATGGAGAGTGGATCATGGGACAGGGTTTCGGCAAGGATTACGAGCAGGGTGAAGGCGTCAACACGACGTCCAATCCCTTCATTCATGAAGTAGACGGCGAGCGCCGCCATGTGCTGCGTTGCACGACGGCCGCGGTGGCGTTGCTGATGGGCTCGCACACCCTCACGGCCAGCGCCGCCACGGTGGCCAAAGGCAAACCGCTGGGTTTTACCGGGGTGCCGGTGTCCAGTGCCGACGCGCTGGTGGTGCCGCCCGAGTACGAAGCCCAGGTGCTTTACCGCTGGGGTGACGCGACCGGCATGGCCGGATCGGCGGCGCCGGCCTTCAGTGCCGATGCGTCCAACAGCTGGCAGGAGCAGTTGCTGCAGTCGGGCATGCACCACGACGGCATGGAGTATTTCCCGCTGGACAGGAACCCGCGCCATGGCCTGCTCGCCATCAACCACGAATACACCGACGACGGCCTGCTGCACAGCGACGGCATGAAGACCTGGACCGCCGAGAAAGTACGCAAGTCGCAGGCGGCGCACGGCGTCAGCGTGATCGAGGTGGTGGAACGCGCCGGCGTGTGGCGCGTGATGCCCAACTCGCGTTATGCGCGCCGCATCACCGGCAACACACCCATGCTGTTCAGCGGCCCGGCCGCCGGACACGCGCTGCTGAAAACATCGGCCGATCCCGAGGGCATGCGGCCGCTGGGCACGCTGAACAATTGCGCCGCCGGCCAGACGCCCTGGGGCACCTTCCTGACCTGCGAGGAAAACTGGAACGGTTACTTCTCGGCGCAGGACAAGCCGAACCCGGACGAGGCGCGTTATGGCCTGCGCGCCAAGGGGTTCGGTTACCGCTGGCACGAGTTTGACGAGCGTTTTGACGCGGCCAAACACCCGAATGAGCCGCATCGCTTTGGCTGGGTGGTGGAAATCGATCCGCAGGACCCGACACAGACCCCGATCAAGCGCACGGCGCTGGGCCGCATCAAACACGAAGGGGCAACGACAACCTTGAGCCGCGACGGCCGCGCGGTGGTTTACATGGGCGACGACGAACGGTTTGAGTACATCTACAAGTTTGTCAGTCGTGACAAGGTCAAACCCGGCGGTTACCGCGCCAACCAGGACATTCTGGACCACGGCACGCTGTATGTGGCACGTTTTGACGAGCAGGGTTATGGCCGCTGGTTGCCGCTGGTGCATGGCGAGGGCGGCCTGAATGCCGCCGCCGGCTTTGCCAGCCAGGCCGACGTGGTGGTGAAGTGCCGCCAGGCGGCAGACGTGGTGGGTGCCACCAAGATGGACCGCCCCGAATGGGTGGCGGTGCACCCCAACACCGGCGAGGTGTTTGTCACGCTGACCAACAACAGCAACCGCGGCAAGGACGGCCGCATGGCCGACGCGGCCAACCCGCGCAATGACAACATCATGGGCCACATCATCCGCTGGCGCGAAGGCAAGAGCCGTCAGGACAGCGCTGTCAGCCGGCTCGACGGCGACGCCAGCGCCACCGAGTTCCGCTGGATGCACTTTGCGCTGGCCGGCGACCCGAATGCCGGCAAGACCGAATACCGCGGCACCATCAAGGGCGACATGTACGGCAGCCCCGACGGCCTGCAGTTCGACGCCGGCGGCCTGCTCTGGATACAGACCGACATTTCGACCTCGGCCATGCACAAGGGCGCCTACCAGGGCATGGGCAACAACATGATGCTGTGCGCCGATCCGGCGACCGGCGAGACCAAACGCTTTTTGACGGGCCCGGCAGGCTGCGAGATCACCGGGGTGAGCTTCACGCCGGACCGCCGCGCGGTGTTCATCAACATCCAGCACCCCGGCGAGACCGCCAGCGAACGCGGCGACCCGGCCCAGCCGAAGGCGGTGAGCCATTGGCCGGACGGCCCGGCGGGCGGGCGGCCGCGCTCGGCCACCGTCGTCATCCGGCGCAAGGATGGCGGCGTCGTCGGTACCTAGTCAGTCAGTTCAAAAGCCCCTGCAACGGGGCTTTTTTGCAGCGTTTGAGCGAATTTTCGGAAGACAACCAGGAGTCCACCATGAAAGAACTGCCCAATCCCACCTTTGCATTGTCGCCAGTCGCAATGCCACGGGGGTCACTTCATCAAAGCTCTCATGCTGCCGATCCGGTCGCTGTTCAAGGGGCTGCGCCGGGGAAAATCCAGGTAGGCTGGGCCAGGCACCAGGACGAGGTCCGGCAGGCGCAGCGGCTGAGGTACCAGGTCTTCGCGCTGGAGATGGGGGCGACGCTGCCAAGCACGGTGCCGGGCCACGACATCGACCTGTTCGACGATTTCTGCGAACACCTGCTGGTGCGCGACGAAGCCAGCCAGGAAGTCATAGGCACTTACCGCGTGCTCACGCCGACCCAGGCCAAACGCGTGGGCAGCACCTACAGCGACACCGAGTTTGACCTGACGCGCCTGCGCGCTCTGCGCGAACGCATGGTCGAGCTGGGGCGCAGCTGTGTGCATGCCGAGCATCGCCACGGCGGTGTGATCCTGGCCTTGTGGGGCGCTCTGGCCGAGTTCATGGCGCGCAACCAGCTCGACACCATGATTGGCTGCGCCAGCATTCCGATGCAGCACAGCGGCCATCCGGAATACGGCAGCGGGCATGCCGCGGCCAGCATCTGGCGCCAGGTGCGGCAAAGCCACCTCGCAGCCATCGAATACCACGTGACGCCGCGCCTGGCCCTGCCGGTCGAGCAGCTCGACGACTCGCTGGACGTCGAGCCGCCCGCGCTGATCAAGGGTTACCTGCGCCTGGGCGCCAGGGTGCTGGGCGCACCGGCCTGGGACCCTGACTTCAATTCGGCCGACCTGCCCATGATGATGCGCATTGCCGACCTGCCGCCGCGGTATCGCAAGCATTTTTCCGCGCGGGGGAACTGATGCGCACGCTGTTCGACAAGCTCGGCTCGCTCAACCCGGGTCTCCCACCGGGTGAGGAGGATGCGCATGACGACGCCGGGCTGCGCAAGCGCTACCGCAGCATCTTCATCTCCGACCTGCACCTGGGCACGCCCGGCTGCCAGGCCGCGGCGCTGCTGGACTTCCTGCGGGCACACCCCAGCGACTACCTCTACCTGGTGGGCGACATCGTGGACGGCTGGCAACTGCGGCGCAAATGGTACTGGCCGCAGTCGCACAACGACGTGGTGCAAAAGCTGCTGCGGCGCGCACGCAAGGGCTGCCGGATTGTCTACGTGCCCGGCAACCACGATGAGTTTGCGCGTGAATTTATCGGCCACCAGTTCGGCGGCATCGAGGTCATGGAAGAAGCGGTCCACGTCACGGCCGATGGCCGCCGCCTGTGGATCGTCCACGGCGACTATTTCGACGCTGTCGTGCAGTGCGCCCGCTGGCTGGCCTATGTGGGCGACAACCTCTATGAATTCACGCTCAAGCTCAACCGCCACCTCAACAGCCTGCGCGCGCGCATGGGCCTGCCGTACTGGTCGCTCTCGGCCTACCTCAAACACAAGGTCAAGAGCGCGTTGAACTACGTCACCGACTTTGAAGTTGCGGTGGCCAACGAGGCGCGCCGGCGCGGCCACCAGGGGGTGGTTTGTGGCCACATCCACCGCGCCGAGATGCGCGACATCAACGGCGTTCTGTATTGCAACGACGGCGACTGGGTCGAAAGCCGCACCGCGCTGGTGGAACACTACGACGGCAAGCTGGAGCTGCTGCACTGGGCGCCTGCCCACGAAACGCAGGGCCGCGGCCATGTGGCGGGCACGGTGGCCGCATGAAGATTGCCCTGGTTACCGACGCCTGGCAGCCGCAGGTCAACGGCGTGGTCACCACGCTGGTGGAGCTGGTGCGTGAACTGCAGGTCCTGGGGCACACGGTGGAAGTCATCCATCCTGGCCTGTTCAGGACGCGGCCCTGCCCGGGTTATGCCGGCATCGACCTGGCCGTGCGTCCGAAAGCCTTGCTGACCGCCCGGCTCGATGCGTTTGCACCCGAAGCCATCCACATCGCCACCGAAGGCCCGCTCGGCTGGGCGGCGCGCAGCTACTGCCTGAAGCGGGGTCAGCGTTTCACCACCGCTTTCCACACCAAGTTTCCGGAAATCCTCCATGCCGCGCTGAAAATACCGCTGTCCTGGGGGTATGCGCTGTTCCGTCATTTTCACAAGGCCTCCTCCGGGGTCATGGTTCCCACCCACGGCGTGTTGCGCATGCTGCAGCAGCGCGGTTTTCGCCAGCTGCGCAGCTGGACGCATGGGGTGGACACCGCCTTGTTCCCGTTTCATCCCGAGGCGCGGCTTTACCCCCGCATGGGCACCTTGGTGCGGCCGGTGTCGCTGTTTGTCGGCCGCGTGTCGTATGAGAAAAACATCGAGGCCTTCCTGGCCCTGGACATTCCGGGGAGCAAGGTGGTCTGCGGCGTCGGGCCGCTGGAGGCATCCCTCAAGGAGCGTTATCCGCAGGTGCGCTGGCTCGGTGTGCTGCCGCGGGACGAACTGGCCCGGGTGTACGCCGCCGCCGATGTGTTTGTTTTCCCCAGCCGGTCGGAAACCTTCGGCCTGGTGATGCTGGAAGCCATGGCCAGCGGCACGCCGGTCGCGGCCTACCCGGTCGACGGCCCGCTGGAGGTGCTGGGCAAGCCAGACGGCAGCCGCCAGGGCGGTGTGCTGGATGAGGACCTGAAGCGCGCCTGTTACAGCGCGATGGCGGTGCCGCGCCATGAAGCCCGTATCCGTTCGCTGGACTTCAGCTGGGCGCATGCCGCCCAGCTGTTCGAAGGGTATCTGGTGCCGGTACGTGGCCAGGTCGCCAGTCCCCAGGTGACGGCGCAAGCCGCAGCCTGAAACATTTGTCATGATGTTGTCACGCTTCTGTCATCAAATCCGCGCACACTGACAAGTCAGATTCATGACAATTACCAGCTCGGACCGAATGTTTCAAAATTCTGCCAATTCGCCCCCGGCTGCGAGCGCATCTGCCGCGGCTGCAGCGGTCCAGTTCCTGGACCGGGATCACAGCATCCTGGCGTTCAACGAGCGGGTGCTGGACTGGGCCAGGCGGCCCGACGTGCCGCTGCTGGAGCGGCTGCGCTTCCTGTGCATTGTTTCGTCCAACCTGGACGAGTTTTTCGAAGTGCGCGCTGCGCTGCATCTGACGGCTGCGCTCAATCAGGAACAGAAGGCCCCTTACTCGACCGAGTCTTTCAAGGCACTGTCTGCCGCCGCCCACGACATGGTGGCGCGCCAGTACGCGCTGTACAACGACGAATTGATGCCCGAGTTCGCGAAGCAGGGCATACGGATTGTTTCCCACGGCGACCGCAGTGCGGCGCAGCGCCGCTGGGTCAAGGCCTACTTCGAGCGTGAGGTTCGGCCGCTGTTGATTCCGGTCGGGCTGGACCCTTCGCACCCGTTTCCCCAGGTGGCCAACAAGTCACTGAATTTCATTGTCCGGCTCGGCGGGCGGGATGCCTTCGGCCGCGAGAACGACATTGCGATCGTCAAGGTGCCGCGGGTATTGCCGCGCCTGATCCACATGCCCGACAAGGGCTCGCAGAAGAAGCTGCTGTTTGTCTCGCTGTCGAGCATCATCCGGGCGCACCTGGCCGACCTGTTTCCGGGCCGCCAAGTCGGGGAGTTTTCGCAGTTTCGCGTGACGCGTCATTCCGACCTGGCGGTGGATGAGGACGACGTGAAAAACCTGCGCACCGCGCTGCGTCTGGGCCTGGAGCAGCGTCATTACGGGCAGGCGGTGCGCCTGGAGGTGTCGGCCGGCTGCTCCAAACACCTGTCGGACTTTCTGCTGGGCCAGTTCAGCCTGCCTGCAGAAGCCTTGTACCGGGTGCATGGCCCGGTCAACCTGGTGCGCCTGACCCAGCTGGTGGACCTGGTCAATGACCCGAAGCTGCTTTTTCCGCCCTACAAGGCCTGTTACCCGACGCAGCTGGTGCCGGGGCAGTCGTTTTTCGAGCGGCTCAAGCAGGGCGACGTGTCCATCCACCAGCCTTTCGAGAGTTTCAACGGTGTGCTCGATTTCCTGCGCGAGGCGGTGAACGACCCGCAGGTGCTGGCCATCCGGCAGACCATTTACCGCACCGGGCCCGACTCCGAACTCATGGTCCTGCTGCGCGAGGCGGTGCGTCGCGGCAAGGAAGTTACGGTGGTGCTCGAGCTCAAGGCGCGCTTTGACGAGGAAGCCAACATCAACTGGGCCGAGATGCTGGAGTCGATCGGGGCGCAGGTGGTCTATGGCGTGGTCGGGCTCAAGACCCACGCCAAGATGCTGCTGGTGACACGGCGTGAAGGTCGGCAACTGGTGCGTTACGCCCATCTTTCCACCGGCAACTACAACCCGACCACCGCGCGCCTGTACACCGATGTGAGTTACCTGACCGGCGACCCGGAACTGACCGCGGAGATCGACAGCGTCTTCGGGCATCTGGCCAGCCAGAGTAAATTGCCCCGGCTGCAGCGCCTGCTGGTGGCGCCGTTTCAGCTGCACCGCAAGCTGATCGAGAAAATCGATGCCCTGGCGGAAGCCGCTGCGCTCGGCAAGGACACGCGCCTGGTGGCCAAGATGAACGCCCTGACCGACGAGAGCCTGATGCTGGCCCTGGTCAAGGCAGGGCAGCGCGGCGTGAAAATTGACCTGGTGGTGCGCGGCGCCTGCATGCTGCCTGCCGGCGTTCCGGGAGTGACGGACAACATCCGCGTGCGTTCCATCATCGGCCGCTTCCTGGAGCATTCACGCGTGTTCTATTTCCGCTGTGACGGGGAGGAAACCCTGTACCTGTCCAGCGCCGACTGGATGAACCGCAACATGCTGCGGCGCGTCGAGCTGGTCTGGTCGGTGACCGATCCCGTGCTGCGCCAGCGCATCATTGACGAGTGCCTGGTCGCCTACCTGCATGACAGCCAGGACGCCTGGGACCTGCAGCCCGATGGAAGTTACCTGCGGGCCGGTGCGTCGCCTCAGGGTGAGCAGAACGGGGCGCAGGCCGCGCTGATGGCCCGCTACTCGGCTGGCGGCGCCGTGTTGGCAGCCTAGCGATGGACCTGATCCTGTGGCGTCATGCAGAGGCTGAAGAGTCGCCTGCCGACGCGCAGAGCGGGAACGACCTCGAACGTTCACTGACGCCCAGAGGCGAGAAGCAGGCAGCCCGCATGGCCGGCTGGCTGGACCGGCAGTTGCCGGAACGGGCGCGTATTCTGGTGAGTCCGGCGCGCCGCTGCGAGCAGACGGCGCTGGCGCTGGGGCGCAAGTACAAGATCCGTGCGGAACTGGGGCCCGACGCGCCGCCGTCGCAGCTTCTCGAACTGGTGCAATGGCCGGTCAACAAGCTGCCAATTTTGGTGATCGGCCATCAGCCGACGCTGGGGCAAACCATTGCCCAGTTGCTGGGCCTGCAGGAAAGCGATTGCGCCGTGAAGAAGGGGGCGCTCTGGTGGCTGCGCACGCGTGAACGCGAAGGGGGGTTGCAGACCGTGCTGGTCACGGTGCAATCGCCGGAACTTCTTTGAACCGGTTAAACCGGCGAAGTACCAGTCCGCGACAATTCTCAAGAGACCCCGTAAAGCATGACAGGCCAACCTCCGTTCGCCCTGAGTCTGTCGAAGGGCCCTTCGTCAAGCGCAGCACAGGCTTCGACCCCTTCGACCGGGCTCAGGACGGGCGGCTCAGCTTGAACGGTGTGGTGTCATGAATGACGAAAAAATCACCAGACGCCCGCCAGCGCCACTGTCCACGGCGTTTTCTGCCAGGCCAGGACCTCTTCGCGCAACAAGTGCGCTGACTGGGGAAAGGCTTCGGCCCAGCCCGGTCGGCAGAGCAGCGAAAACTGGCGTTGGCCTGCGCTGGCGATCTGCATGCCCCTGGCGTCGGGCTCGCGGCGCGCATGGCAGAGAATCACCGCCAGCCGCAGGCAGAGCAGCTGCAGCACGAAAACCTCGTCGTCGAAATCGGCTTCCAGCTTGCGCAGCTTGCCGCGGTGGCCCAGCACCAGCAGGCTCAGGCGGTGCAGTTCCTGCAGGGTAAAACCGGGTGCATCGGCGTTGTCCAGGATGTAGGCGCCGTGCTTGTGGTAGTCGCTGTGCGAGATATGGCTGCCGATTTCATGCAGCAGGGCGGCCCAATCGAGCTTGCGCTGGACACGCCCCAGTTCGGCCGCCGACAGGCCGGTGCTGGCCTGCGCGAAGAGGGCGCGGGCGACCTTGCTGACGCGCTCGGCCTGCGCCGTGTCAACTTCAAATTTTCGCGTCAGTCGCTGCACGGTGGTCGAGCGCAGGTCGGTGGTTTCTTCCTCGCGGTCCAGCAGGTCATACAGCACGCCATGGCGCAGGGCGCCCTGGGCGGTCTGCATCTGGTCAATACCCATCAACTCGAACACGGCGCGCAGCACGCTGACGCCGCCGCCAATCACGGCACGCCGGTCGTCCTTCATGCCCTCGAGCTTGAGGCGTTCTGCGCTTTGGGCCTTGAGCAGCCGGTCCAGCAGCCAGTCCAGCCCTTCGCGTGTGACCAGGCCCGGAGGCCAGCCCGCCGCCACCAGCACGTCGCTGACAGCGCCCACGGTGCCCGACGAGCCGTAGGCCACGTCCCAGCCGCCGCGGTAAAGGTTGATGGCTTCGTCCAGAACCGCCTTGGCCGCCACCTCGGCCGCCTGGAAGGCCCGCGCAGTGAACTGGCCATCGGGGAAATACTTCATGGACCAGCCCACGCTGCCGACACGGTAGGATTCCATGGTCACTGCGTCCAGACCCTTGCCCAGGATCATTTCGGTGGACCGGCCCCCGATGTCCACGACCAGGCGGCGTTCACCGGACTGGGGCAGCAGGTGCGCCACACCCTGGTAGATCAGGCGGGCTTCCTCGCGTCCCGAGATCACGTCGATGGGAAAGCCCAGCACCTTGTGGGCGCGCTGCAGAAAAACGTCGCGGTTGCGGGCTTCGCGCAGGGTCTGGGTGGCGACGGCGCGCACCTCCCCCTTCCTGAAGCCGGCGAGGCGCTCGCCAAACCGCGCAAGGCAGTCCCAGCCGCGCTGCATGGCGTCCGGCGTGAGGTTGCGCTCCTCATCCAGGCCGTTGCCCTGGCGCACGGTTTCCTTGAGGTATTCGGTACGGTGGATCTGGCCGTGATCGAGACGGCCTATTTCGAGGCGATAACTGTTGGACCCAAGGTCCACGGCAGCCAGGCGGGTTCCATTTTGCATGTGTGAGCGTCTGAGAGGAGGCTCAGCATAGCACTCGCGTGGCACCCGCATCGGCGGTGGCGCTCCTAGCCGACCAGACGGCCGTCCGCCGTGGTCATGCTTTGCGTGACATAGGTTGCGCTGCGGCGCTGGGCGTCATAGCTGATGCGGAAACCGCCCACATCGACATCGGCGCGCCGCTGGAACTCGGCCAGTGCGGTCTGGCGCGTCAGCGGGCCATTGACGCTGCTTAAAACATCGTGGGTATAACGGGCCGCGATGAACCCCGCCAGGCTGAGCGGCACCGGCGGCTCGTCGAACAGGCGGCCCAGCGTTTCCCGATAGGTACGCACCACCGGCAGGCTGGCGTTGACCAGGGGCACCACCTGGGTGGCGATGACTGGCGTGGTTTTTGCACCGCCCATTTGCATCATGATCTGGATGTTCACATCGGCCAACGCCACAATATAGCGCTGGCGGGCCTGTTTGCCGAGGCCCTGCGTGAACTGGGCCAGCTCGGGGGTACCGCCCAGAAACAGCAGGACGGCCGGGGTGGTCGGCGTGAGTTTTTGGCCCAGAACGCCCAAGTCACCCGAACCGCGAAAGGACTGCAGCTTGAGCCCCATGCTGCTGGCGATGCGTTCGACGTCAGCGCGATAAACCGTTTGGTCCTGATCGGAGGCATACACGGCGCCGAGATCCTTCAGGCCCATCGACGACAAATTCTTCAGTGCGTGGGCGATTTGCTGCTGGCGGGCCGCGAAAATCGGGAAGGTCTGGTCGTCGATGGCGAGGCTGGAGTTTTGCAGCCAGGGGGCGGCATGGGCGATGGCCAGCTTGTCTTGCGACAGCTGTGCGACAAGCTGACTGGCCACCTGGTCGCCGACGGTGCCGGAGAGCACGACGCAGGAGGGATCGTCCTTGATTTTGTCCAGCGCCGCGCGCACGCTGGCGGCCGTGCCGTCGGTTTCCAGCGTCAGATGCCGCACGGTTTTGCCGCGCAGACCACCGCGGGCGTTGATGTCCTGCCAGGCCGCCCGCGATCCGATCAGGAAATCCTTGGAGACATCCTGCTGAGCCAGCGAGTAGTCAACCACCTGCGCCACGCTGAGGGTGCGGGCGCTGCCCGCTGACTTGCCGGGCTGGGCCAGAGCAGGCACAGCGACCTGCGCCGCCAAGAGGGCGATGCCCTGTAAAATCTGGCGACGCCGGAGCTTTGAGTCGTAATGCATGTTTTTTTTCTCCACGGCGTAGCCTGGTGGCGTCACCGTCTGGTTTGAAATGCTATTGAATGAGTAGCGGCTCACGCCCGCTGGATGGGGGCGCAGACCGAAAATATCGGAATAAAGCAGGAGGTCCGGCGACAGCCGCCGCCGGATCAGGACATGGTTTATTTTTTGACGGGGGGAATCATCACGCGGTCCACGGTGTGGATCACGCCGTTGCTGGCAACGATATTGGCGGTCTGCACCATGGATTCTTCAACGGTCACGAACTCGCCGGCCTTGGCCAGTGCCACGCTGGCGCCGTTGACGGTTTTGACGGAACCGTTCTTGACGTCACCGCTCATCACTTTTCCGGCAAGGACGTGGTAGGTCAGCACATTCCGGAGCATGGCCGGGTCTTTTGCAAGGGCGTCCATGGTTTTGGCAGGCACGGCCTTGAACGCTTCGTTGGTGGGGGCAAACACCGTGAAGGGGCCGGTGCCGTTCAGGGTGGAGGTCAGCCCCGATTTGGCGATCAGGCCGTTGAGCGTGCTCAGTGATGGCGTAGCTGCGATGGTGTCAGCCACTGGCACGGGCGCGGACCGGGTTGCGCAACCGGCCACCATGGCGGCTGCAGCGGCGATCAAAATCAGACGGCGATGAAACATAGTGTTACTCCTGGTTAGAAAACAAGTGTGATGGTAGGGATGTTTCGTGACAATTCCGTGACCTCTCCGCACCGTCCGGGGCTCCCGTGGGTTTGGGCGGCCAGGCTCGGCCGGATGAATGGGGGTTGTCATACAGCTGTCACACAAGCCTCCTACAGTCCTTACATCTTTCATCAACTCAAGAGGTGTACGAATGAATCTGAATTTCAAGGCGACCGTCGCCAGCGTGCTGGCCCTGACCGCTCTTTCTTTTGCCTCCGTGGCAAGTGCCCAGGACGTCACCGGCGCCGGCGCCTCCTTCCCTGCGCCGATTTATGCCAAGTGGGCAGACGCCTACAACAAGGCGACCGGCGTGCGGATCAACTACCAATCCGTGGGCTCCGGTGCCGGCCTTCGCCAGATCCGCGGCAAAACCGTTGACTTCGGTGCTTCCGATGCGCCGCTGACCGATGCTGAATTGGCCAAAGACGGCCTGCTGCAGTTTCCGACCGTGATCGGTGGTGTCGTTCCCGTTGTCAATATCAAGGGTGTCGCCGCCGGCCAGATCAAGCTGACGGGCGCCGTGCTGGGCGATATCTACCTCGGAAAGATCACCAAGTGGAATGATGCTGCCGTCACCGCCTTGAATCCCGGCGTGCCGTTGCCGGACGCCGCGATTGCCGTGGTCCGTCGTGCCGACGGTTCCGGCACCAGCTTCATCTTCACCAACTACCTGTCCAAGGTGAACCCCGAGTGGAAAGCCAAAGTGGGTGAGGGTACCGCGGTGAACTGGCCCACCGGTGCCGGCGGCAAAGGCAACGAGGGCGTCTCCGCTTTTGTGCAGCGTCTGCCCAATTCGATCGGTTATGTCGAGTACGCCTATGCCAAGCAGAACAAGCAAACCCACGTGGCGATGCGCAATGCAGCTGGCAGCTATGTCCAGCCCAGCGACACGGCGTTCAAGGCGGCCGCCGCAGGAGCCGCATGGAGCAAGTCGTTCTACCAGATCCTGACCGAGCAGCCAGGCAAGGACTCCTGGCCCATCACCGGCGCGACATTCATCCTGATGCACGCCAAGCAGGACAAGCCGGCCCAGGCCACCCAGACGCTGAAGTTTTTCGACTGGGCCTACGGCAGCGGTGACAAGATGGCCGATGACCTTGACTACGTTCCGATGCCCGACTCGGTGAAGGCAGTCATTCGCCAGTCCTGGGGCAAGATCACCGATGGTTCCGGAAAGGCCGTTGCGGTCAAGTAAGTACGCTTCGGAGTGGGCGAAGCGACGGGCGTCGCTTCGCCTTTTTTCATATCTGTTTAGGAGTCTGCCGTGGCAGCTACACTTCCTGCAAGTTCATACAGCAGCAGAGAAACGACCATGTCAGTTCCCCCTTCCCCAACCAAGCGCCGATCAAGCCGGACTGCCGATCTGGTCTTTGAATGGATGGCGCGGCTGGCGGCTGTGGTCACCTTGTTGCTTCTGGCAGCCATCATCCTGGCACTCGTCGTGGGCGCCTGGCCGGCCATCAGGGAATACGGCCTGAGTTTCCTGTGGACCTCTGAATGGGACCCGGTCCAGAACAAATACGGCGGCCTGGTAATGATCTACGGCACGCTGATGACCTCGTTTGTCGCGCTGCTGATTGCCGTGCCAGTGAGTTTTGGAATTGCATTGTTTCTGACCGAGCTGTCACCGCGCTGGCTCAGGCGGCCGCTGGGCGTGGCCATCGAACTGTTGGCGGCCGTGCCCTCCATCGTTTATGGCATGTGGGGCCTGCTGGTCTTTGGCCCCATCCTTGCCACCTATGTTCAGGCGCCTTTGCAGGCCGCTTTTGGCGATGTGCCTTATCTGGGCGCGCTGTTCTCCGGTCCGCCTGTCGGCATTGGCATTCTGGCCGCAGGCATCATTCTGGCCATCATGATCATCCCGTTCATTGCTTCGGTCATGCGTGATGTGTTTGAGGTCACCCCGCCCATGCTCAAGGAGTCGGCGTATGCGCTGGGCGCCACCACCTGGGAAGTTGTTTTCAGGATTGTGTTGCCCTATACCAAGGCCGGCGTGATCGGCGGCATCATGCTTGGTCTGGGTCGGGCGCTTGGCGAAACCATGGCGGTGACTTTTGTGATCGGCAATTTCAACCAGCTCGATTCCCTGTCCCTGTTTCAGGCGGCCAACAGCATCACCTCCGCACTGGCTAACGAGTTTGCGGAAGCCAGTGAAGGTCTGCACCAGGCCGCGCTGATTTACCTGGGCCTGGTCCTGTTCTTCATTACCTTCGTGGTCCTGAGTCTGTCCAAGCTGCTGCTGTCACGCCTGCAAAAGGGCGAGGGAGTCCGAACATGAGCAGCGCAGGAACAAACCCCGCCCAGCAGGCCCGGCTGGCCAAGTTTCGCCACCGCAAGACGGTGAACATCGTCGCCATCACGCTCTCGCTGGGGGCCATGGCCTTTGGCCTTTTCTGGCTGATGTGGATTCTTTTCGAAACCTTCCGCCTCGGTCTGGGGGGGCTCAGCATCGCCCTGTTCACCGAAATGACGCCGCCGCCCAATGCTGAAACCGGCGGGCTGGCCAACGCCATCTTCGGCTCGCTCACCATGGTGTTGCTGGCGACCGCGCTGGGCACGCCGATCGGCGTGCTGGCCGGCATCTATCTCGCCGAATATGGCGCCCACACGCGCCTGGGCAAGCTGACCGGTTTTGTGAACGACATCCTGCTGTCGGCTCCGTCCATCGTTGTCGGCCTGTTTGTTTATGCCTTGATTGTTGCCCAGGTCAAAAGCTTTTCAGGTTGGGCCGGTGTGGTTGCCCTGGCGCTGCTGATCATTCCCGTGGTCATTCGGACCACGGACAACATGCTCAAGCTGGTTCCAAACGCGCTGCGGGAAGCCGCCTATGCCCTGGGCAGCCCGAAGTGGAAGGTGATCATGGGCATCACGCTGCGGGCCGCGCAGGCCGGTGTCGTGACCGGTGTGCTGCTGGCAGTGGCTCGCGTGGCCGGTGAAACCGCGCCGCTGCTCTTCACCGCGCTTTCCAACCAGTTCTGGACGAGCGACCTGAGCCAGCCGATGGCCAGCCTGCCTGTGACGATATTCAAGTTCGCCATGAGCCCGTTCGAGAACTGGCAGAAGCTGGCCTGGGCCGGCGTGCTGCTGATCACGCTGGGTGTGCTGGCGCTGAACATCCTGGCACGCGTGCTTTTCAGAAACAAGAATTGAGGAAGAAGCGAGATGCAAACAACTCCCCTGGCGCGCAATGAAACGGTCAAGATGTCGGTGCGCGACCTGAATTTTTACTACGGCAAGTTCCACGCGATCAAGAACGTCAACCTGGACATTCCGGAAAAGAAGGTCACGGCTTTCATCGGCCCCTCGGGCTGCGGGAAATCCACCCTGTTGCGGACCTTCAACCGCATGTATGAGCTTTACCCCGACCAGCGCGCCGAGGGCCAGGTCATGATGGGCGGCGAGAACATGATCACGTCCAAGGAAGACGTCTCGCTGATCCGTGCGCGCATCGGCATGGTGTTCCAGAAACCCACGCCGTTTCCCATGTCCATTTACGACAACATTGCCTATGGTGTGAAGCTGTTCGAAAGCCTGAACGCCAGCGACATGGACGAGCGCGTCGAATGGGCGCTGGGCAAGGCCGCGCTGTGGAATGAGGTCAAGGACAAACTCAACCAGAACGGCGCCAGCCTGTCGGGCGGCCAGCAACAGCGCCTGTGTATCGCGCGCGGCATAGCGATCAAGCCGGAAGTACTGTTGCTCGACGAACCCTGCTCGGCGCTTGATCCGCTGTCGACCGCCAAGATCGAAGAGCTGATTGCCGAACTGAAGGAAGACTACACGGTCGTCATCGTGACACACAACATGCAGCAGGCGGCCCGCTGCAGTGACTACACGGCCTACATGTACCTGGGCGACCTGATCGAGTTTGGTGCGACCGAAGACCTCTTCTTCAAACCCAAGCGCAAGGAAACCGAAGACTACATCACCGGCCGTTTCGGCTGACCAGACACCAGGAGCGCACCATGCCCGAAAAACATTTGTCTACCCAGTTCGACAGCGAACTCAACACCGTATCCTCCCGCGTGATGGAGCTTGGCGGGCTGGTCGAATCCCAGATTCGCCACGCCATTTATGCACTGTCGCAGTTCAGCGCCGAAACCGCCAACAAGGTGATTGAGACCGAGGCCCAGGTCAATGCGATGGAAGTCGACATTGACCGTGATCTGTCGTCCATCATTGCGCGGCGCCAGCCGACCGCACGCGATCTGCGGCTGCTGATTGCGATTTCGAAAACCACGGCGAATCTGGAGCGTGCCGGTGACGAGGCGGAAAAAATCGCCCGCATGGTCAAGTCCATCATTGAAAGCGGTTCTTCGCGGGCCCTGCCTGCTTCAGAACTGAATGTGGCGGCAGAGCTTGCGTCTGCGCTGCTGCGCAAGGCGCTGGATGCGTTTGCCCGTCTCGATACGGCCGCGGCTGTTTCGATCCTGAAGGAAGATGACCTGATTGACCGGGAGTTTGACGGTTTCGTGCGCAAGCTCATCACCTACATGATGGAAGACCCGCGCACCATTTCGCCGAGCCTGGACCTGCTGTTCGTGGCCAAGGCCATCGAGCGCGTCGGCGATCATGCCAAGAACATTGCCGAGTTCATCATTTACATCGTCAAGGGCGCCGACGTCCGGCACACCTCGATGGATCAGATCGAGTCGGCGGTCAAGTAATGGACTTCACCTGCACATGAAACACCAGCCGCGCATACTGATTGTTGAGGACGAACCGGCGATTGCCGAGCTCATCGCAGTGAACCTGACGCACGGCGGCTTCTCCCCGGTGATTGCCGGCGACAGCGTGGCCGCGCAGCGCGAACTCGATGCGGTGCTTCCCGATGCGATTTTGCTGGACTGGATGCTCCCCGGGCAAAGCGGGCTGTCGCTGGCGCGGCACCTGCGCAAACAGGCCCGTACCAAAAGCATTCCGATCCTGATGCTGACCGCCAAGGGAGACGAACCCGACAAAGTCGCCGGGCTGGATGCCGGCGCCGACGACTACATCACCAAGCCCTTTTCCACGCAGGAGTTGCTGGCCCGCATACGCGCGGTGCTGCGCCGGCGTGCGCCGGAGTCGGTCAACGACAGTGTGACGGTCGGCGAGCTGTTGCTCGACGCTGCCACGCACCGCATTTCCTTCCAGGGTCAGGAGCTCAAGCTCGGCCCCACGGAGTTCAAGCTGCTGCACTACCTGATGAAACATGCCGAGCGGGTGCACAGCCGCAGCACGCTGCTGGACAAGGTCTGGGGCGACCACGTGTTCATCGAGGAACGCACGGTGGACGTGCACGTCAAGCGCCTGCGCGAGGCGCTCGGCGCGGCCGGTGCGATGGTGGAAACGGTACGCGGCGCGGGTTACAGGCTGACAGCGCTGGCAACGGTCGGTCAGCCCGCTGCGGCACAATCCGGGACATGATCAATCGCTGGATAACTTTTGCAGCCCTTCTGCTGCTCGGGTCTGGCTTGGGTTGGTGGTTGGGCGGCAAGGATGGCATGGCGCCGGGACTTCTGATTGCCAGCAATGTCTGGCTCTTGATCGATAGCTTGCAGACTACGCGTTTGCTGAAGTGGTTGCGAGCCGAGCAGAACGTTGAAGAACCCGGCCCGTTGCCCAGCGCATCTCCGCCAGCCGGCGGGGTGTGGGGTGAAATCGCCGACCGGACCCGTCGCATGCTGAAGAACCGTGATCGCCATTACCAGGAAAGCCAGACACGCCTCAACGAATTCCTGGCGGCCATGCAGGCTTCGCCGAACGGCGTGGTGCTGCTCGATGCTGACGGGCGGATTGAATGGTGCAACCAGACAGCCGCCCAGCATTTTGGTTTTGACGCTCAACGCGACGTGATGCAGCATATTGCCAACCTCGTGCGTGATCCCGCTTTTACGGCCTACCTGGGCTCGGGCAACTTCTCGCGCGATGTGATGATCCCTGGCGGCCGGTCAACGCCGGCGCGGCCCGTCAGGCTGGCGGTGCATCTGCATGCCTACGGCAGGGACCGCAAGCTGCTTCTGTCGAGGGACGTCACCGCGCTTGAGCTGGCAGAAGCCATGCGCCGCGATTTTGTGGCGAATGTGTCACATGAAATCCGCACGCCGCTGACGGTGTTGTCGGGCTTTATTGAAACGCTGCAGACGCTGCCGCTCAAGGAGCCCGAGCGAGTCAGGTACCTGGGCCTGATGGCGCAGCAGTCGCAGCGCATGCAGACGTTGGTCAACGACCTGCTCACCTTGTCCCGGCTTGAGGGCAGCCCGTTCCCCGATACCGCTGAGTGGGTGACGACCGGTGCCTTGCTGGCGCAATGCGAGCAGGAGGCGCGCTCGCTGTCGGCCATGCTGGCCCCTGCGGGCCACAGGCTGGAGTTTGAACCGGGTCCACCCTGCGAGCTGGCGGGCGTGCAGAACGAACTTCTCAGCGCCATGTCGAACCTCGTGACCAACGCCGTGCGTTACACCCCGCCCGCAGGCCTGATCAAGGTCAGCTGGCGGCTGCTCGACGATGGCCGGGGAGAATTCCAGGTCCAGGACACCGGACCAGGCATCGCTGCGGAACACATTCCGCGCCTGACCGAACGTTTTTACCGGGTGGATCGCAGCCGCTCGCGTGAAACCGGCGGCACCGGGCTGGGCCTGGCGATTGTCAAACATGTGACACAGCGCCACGGTGCCGAGCTTCGCATCGAAAGCCAGCCTGGCCAGGGCTCGCGATTTTCGATTGTCTTTCCCGCTACGCGGGTGCGACCGGTTCAGCCCTGAGCCCGTCCTTCCGGCTGTGTCTGACGGCCTTCCAGAGCAGGGCGGTAAAACACAGGGCAACCAGGGCGATGGCCCCCGTGCTGGCGATCCAGAAACTGCTGGCCGACTGGGTCGGTTCGTGGGTACCCCAGCCTTTGTAGGCCAGCGCGTAACCACCCAGCAGGCCCAGACCCCAGAGCAGGATGCTGTACAGCAACAAGGGCACCAGGGTGACGCGGTAACAGCGCAGCAAAAAGGCGCACACGGCCTGTACCGCATCGGCAAGGTGGTAAACCGCCACCCACAGCAGCAGGCCCGAGCCCAGGCTGACGACCGCCGGATTGCGCGAATACAAACCCGCGAGCACCTGATTTGCTATTAAAAGTATAGCTCCCAAGGCCAGCGCAAAAAAGGTCGCAAGCCCAAAACCTGTCCAGGCCGCGTGCCTGGCCCGTTCCGGCTGGCCGGCGCCGATCCAGAACGACACCCTGGCGCTGCAGGCAATCCCGATCGACAGCGGCATCATGTACAGCACCGACGCCACGCTGGCGGCAATCTGGTGGCTGGCCGAAGCCACGGTCCCCAGCCGGGCAATGAACAGGGCCATCAGGGTAAACGACGTGACTTCGACCAGATAGGCCAGGCCGCCGGGAATGCCCAGCCGCGCAAACTCGGCGATCTGGCGCCAGCGCGGTGCCTCCATCCGCACCCAAAGCCGGTAGGGGTGGTAGATGTCCTGGGTACGCAGCATGATCACGGCCACCACCAGCAGACCGTAGTTGACCACCAGCGTGGCCCAGGCGCAACCCGCCACGCCCAGGGCTGGCACGCCTGCGCCACCTGCCACCAGCCACACGGACAGGGGGATCTTCACCATCAGTGCGCCGACCTGCAACCAGGTGACCAGCAACGGCCTGCCCAGCGACTGGTTGAAGCTGCTGTAGATGCGAAACAGCAGGGACGGCACCAGGGCGGCGGCGAGTATCGCGAGGTAACGCTGCACGTCGTCCTGCATCCCGGCGGGCACCTGCGCCCAGCGCAGCAGGGGTCCCGGAAACAGCAGTGCGGCAATACCCACCGCCGCGATGAAGCCGCACAGGTATAGGCTTTGCCGCAGCGAGCGGCCCAGCGCGGCATGTCGTCGGGCACCGTGGAGCTCGGCCCAGATCGGCAGGAGCGCCTGCACGATGCCGATCAGGCCGACATACACGCTGATGTAGATGGCCGCGCCAACAGACAACGCGGCAAGGGCCTGGTCGCTGTAGCGGCCGGCAATCACCGTGTCGGCGATGCCAAAGGCCATGACCGCCAGTTGGCCGATCAGCACCGTACCGGCATGCCGGCCTATGGCCTTGAGTTCGCTCACGGCCGCTGGCGAGCGGGTCCCGGTGCTGCCGCCGTGTCAGGGGGGGCTTCACTGACCCGCTTGTACAGCGCCACGTTTTCGTTCTTGTCGGTGGGCCGGCGCAAGGTGGCCAGGTAGGCCCAGTCGGGCAGGTTGACGTGTTTGCTCAGCGTGTCCTGCGCATCGGCGTCCACCACCAGGTAGGGACAGGCTGCCCTGGCACCGGCCTGGCGCAGTTCAAGCTGACCGTGGTACTGAAAGGCGGCCACTTGGGCGCTGTTCAGACCGTACACCTCGACGCAGGCACCGGGCTCGACACGCGCCGCGACCTGCCGCGAGAGCGGTGCGTAGCTGCGGGCGTAGTCGAGCAGGGGCAGCCACAGCGTCATCAGCAGCAGCCAGCACAGCGTGGCGCCGCCGGCGGGCAGCACCATGGATTTCCACACCGCCGCGCGCTGGCGGCCGGCCCGCCACTTGACCAGCCAGGCCCAGGCCAGGGTGGCCAGCGTCGCGGCCAGAAAGGCCAGCCACGAAAAGCTGGGCTCAAAGCCAGGCGCCAGCTTGGCGACGTTGGCGGCTGGCTGCCTGGGCATGCCGGTCTGCATCGCAATCCAGATCACCCAGATGATGATGGCGCAGCCGGTGAAGAACAGCAGCGTGAACCAGTCAATCAGCGAGGCCACGCTGCGCTTGAGGGTGGGCAAGGCAAAGGCCGCCAGGGCCGCCAGCGGCGGCAGGCTCAGCAGCAGGCTGCGGTCCGACGCGGTGGTGGTCACCGTGGCGGCCAGCGCCACAAGCGCAAACCACAGCGGCAGGGCCACGTGCCGGCTGGTCAGTTGCCGGCGCCAGCGCCACAGGGTCCAGGCGGCCAGCGGCCAGGTGGGCCAGGTGAACCAGACCAGCAGGCGCGCCATGCTGCGCCATTCCTTGCGGTCAGCCGGGCTTTCCAGGCCGGGAATTTCGATGCGCCAGCGCCAGAGATCCAGCGCCCAGGACAGGGCGGCGACCGTCAGGGTCAGGACGCCGGTCAGCAGCACCCAGCGCCAGGCGTGGGCAGGGTTGTTGTCCGGCCGGGTGTTCTGCGCGCGGCCCAGCGCGACCAGGATGCTGCCGGCGCCCAGGAGGGCTGCCACCGTGGGCGCGCCGCTCAGGGCCAGTCCGGCCAGTCCGACCACCAGTCCGAGGGCCGGCCCCATCACCTTCCAGGCGTTGCGGTAGGCGCTGGCCGCCACGGCATAAAAAACCAGTGCCGTGAAACCGAGCTGCGCCAGGGCGGGGGTGGTTTCATGCGAGAGCTGGGCCAGGCCGAGACTGGCGATCAATGCCAGCAGGGCGGCGTCGGCAATGGCCCGGGCGTAATCAACCGGGCTGGCTTCTCCGCCAAAGGCAAACGCCACGGGCTGGGCCTGCGGGCTGCGCGCCAGGTAATAAACGGCGTACCAGGTGCACAGCAGCGTCAGTGCCAGCAGCAGGCCGAACGGTATCCGCGCTGCAAAAGCGGGGTCAAAAAAGGGCAGCGCCTTGATCGCCAAAGCGCCCAACCAGTAAGGCGCCAGCCCTTCAAACTCGCCGGCCTGTCCCAGCAGTTGCGGATGCAGCCAGCTGGTGTTGCCGGCCGCCAGTTCGCGCATGGTGCCAAAGGCCGCAATGTCGGCATTTTTCCAGGGCCCGCGGCCCAGGAAGCCGGGCAGGATATAGGCCAGGCAGAACAGCAGCAGCGCCAGCCGGGGCAACCGGCGAACTGCAGACTGGGCAATGATGGCTGGCGAGGGTTTGTTCAAGGGAGGTCAGGCGAAGCGGAAGCCCTGATTTTGGGGCAAAAAAAAGCAGCCTGACATTCAGGCTGCTTTTTCGTGTGGCCGAAGCTGTTTCGCAGCTTACTCGGCAGCAGGCGCTGCAGCGTCTTTGGCAGCGGTCTTGCCAAAACGGTTGCGGAATTTCTCGACGCGGCCACCCATGTTGTCCACGGATTTCTGTGTGCCGGTGTAAAACGGATGCGATTCGCTCGACGTATCGAGTTTGTACAGCGGCAGTTCGCGGCCGTCTTCCATCTTCACCATTTCTTTGGTGTTGGCGCAGGAGCGGGTCACAAACTTGAAGTTGTTGGACATGTCCAGGAAACAAACTTCGCGGTAGTTGGGGTGAATGCCTTCTTTCATGATCTTTCCTTGTTCGTTTCGGGAGCCACCCAGACCAGTTCTGGGCACTTTCCGTGAAGCCTCGCATTATGCCATGAAATCAAGCACTTAGCGCGGATTCGAAGGGTTTTATGCCAGCCGGGGCCGCGGAAACGGCTTCGCCGGGCCGCAGGCGCAGCGCCCGTCTGGAGTCTGGGCGGCAGAATGCGTCGAAGCGAAAAGTGGCTCCAGCGAACACAGTTTTTGCCGGATTTGCAGCCGACGTTCCTTCTGCCGCAAAGCTCCTAGAGTGCTTATGCCTTCATCAGGCTAACCATGTGGTTCGATCAATTTCAGTTGTAATTCGTTCTTCTTATTGCCGGGGTCAGCACGGACCACTCGCGGCTCTAATGCTGTCCTGCAGTTGGTGACGTTGATATACACCGGGCTTCCGGCAGTCCACGTCGATCCAGGTGAAATGGGCACAACCGCATTTTTCGGACGATTGAGAAACGAGTACGAGACAACTGCAAATTTAAGCGCAATTTTTTCCGCGGAGCTTAAGGCAAGGCGGCAGTCGCGAAAAGGTGTCTTGGTGACTTGATCAGCGGACCCGACAGAGCGCACCGTGCCAGGACGCCAACCCGCGTCCCATTCATACTTACCTTCATAGATAGTCTGACAACCGGTGAGGATCAATAAGGGCATTGCCAGCAGCAATCTACATACCCTTTGTGAAATCGCTTTGTTAGTCATTTTCCAGTCCCCAAACAAAATGCGCGTCGATAAGCAGACCGTAATAAACCTTCAACGCGTTCGTTTGTACGAGTAATGCGCTATTCATCGCAGCGGTGACCTGCCGGCGCGCGAGCAACAAAGTTTGCAAATCTCCCTCACCGAGCGCGTAAGCGCGTTGCACCAGCTTGGCGTTTTCCTGCACGGCGAGCGCGCCCTCGTTGGCAATCTGCAGGCTTTCATATGTTCCCCGGGCAGTGACTAATGCCGAGGCGATCTCGGTTTCGAGTTCACGTTTCTTGAGGTCAACGGCATTACGGGCCACTTCAACCGCCGCAAGGGCTTTGGCGCTGCGTGAATCGCGCAAGCCGCCAGGCAGAGGAATGCTGATGGTGATGCCGGAAATCCGTTCGCGGCCACCGACCTCAGAGGCTGTGTAAACGCCGAAGGTCGGATCGGGAACCCGGTCAGCCTGCGCACGGTCGGCTTGGGCTTGCGCTATGCGCAACTGGGTCTGCACGACCTTGAACTCGTCGCTTTCGGAAATGATTCGATCACGCCACAGGGCCTCATCCTCAGCAATCAACACCGGGGAAGGCAGAAGCACGCTTTGGCGGTTGATGCCCGGGAAGCGAGCCGACAGTCGAGCCCAAGCAGCCGATGCTTGTGTCCGAGCATCGTTGTCCATACGTTTTTGCTCTGCCAACTCGGCCCCGGCGAGGTTGATATCCAGTTTCGACGCGTCACCAGCGCGGTTGCGCTTGTCTACGGATTTCAGATTTTCCTGCACCGCCTGGAGATTTACTGCAGCCAGTTCGCGCCCACGTTCCGTAGCTAGCCAATCCACCCAAAGTGACACCAGCTCCCGAGCTGATTCATGCAATGCTTCACCATACCGTGCCTCGGACTCCTCGATGGTGGCCTTGCCGATGTTGCGGTCAGCCGAGCCCTTGCCTGGGAGTCTGATGGTCCGCTCAATGCCGACATTCCACTCGCGATAGCGTGGCCCGGTGTCGAGAGACCGCCGCTGCCCCAGCGCTTTGCCAGTCCATTCGTAAGGTGACTTGTCAAGAATGCTGGCCTCTTGCCTTGCAACCTCCAAACCTGCGCGCGCCGCAGCGACACGCGGGTCTTGCTCCAGTAGAGGACGTGCGATCTCTGTAGGCAACAGCCCGGGGACATTCGGTGCTTGTAGTGCGTAGGCAGAACCAGCCACCATGATCAGGGATGCCAAGAGCAGTCGAATCATCATGCTATTTCTCCCGACTCGATGACTGGCGTTATCCAGTAGCGCAGGCCAGCACCAGAAAATTGCTCCTGGATGTCGCCCAGCAGAGCGTGCCGGTCGGCTTCAGGAATAACAACTTGCACTTGGGTCGCAAAAGCGCGGCCAAGCACCTGCTCGGTCTGGTTAAGGCTGCCGAAAGCCAGGCCATGAGCGGCCGTCGGCGCACTTGTAAATACGGCCGCGTTGGGCGACAAAAGGAGCAGGTCGAGCAGTTTTTCCTCGACGGCCGGCGGGCAAAGGATGGTCAAGCAAAGTTCAGACATCGGAAACCTTTCGTTTCGGAAACGCAAAGCGTAAATACAGGATGGGCAACCACATCAAAGTCAGGGCTGTGGCCGTGATCAACCCGCCGATCACGACGATGGCTAACGGGCGTTGTATTTCGGACCCTGGCCCAGTTGCGAACAGCAGCGGGATCAAACCGAAGGCGGTAATGGAGGCTGTCATCAGCACCGGCCGCAGCCGGCGCTTCGCTCCCTGCAAAACGACCTCACTCAGTCTCATTCCCTCGCTTTGCAGCTGATTGAAATAACTCACCAGGACCACCCCATTGAGGACGGTGATGCCCAGCAGAGCGATGAAGCCCACCGATGCCGGCACCGACAGGTATTCGCCGGTTACCCACAAAGCGACGATTCCCCCCACCAGCGCAAACGGGATGATGCTCAAAATGAGCAGGGCCTGGCGCACGGATCGGAAGGTTGAAAACAGCAACACAAAAATCAATCCGAGCGCAACCGGCACAACAACAGTAAGCCGGGCCGCCGCGCGCTGCTGATTCTCAAACTGGCCGCCCCAACTGATACGGTAACCCGTGTCCAGCGGCACCTTCTGGGTCACCAGCGTCCTCGCCTCTTCGACAAACCCCACCAGGTCTCGGCCGGCTACGTTGGCAATGACCACGCTGTAACGGCTCCCCATTTCCCGGTCAATCTTGACCGGGCCCGCTGCTCGTTCTAGTTTTGCGACGCTGGTCAAGGGGACTGTATTGCCATCCTTGGTCGTGATACGCATGGCAGCGAAATCGGCTGGCGATATCCGGACGCTTTCAGCACCACGCAAGACGATGGGCGTGCGGCGGTTACCCTCAATAACAACGCCCGCTCGCTGGCCTTCAATCTGCGTACGCAAGGCGTCTTGGATTTCCTCGACGCTCAAGCCCAGCCGTCCGGCCTGCAAACGATCCACCGCTACCCGCAGGTACTGCACCCCGTCGTTCTGCACCGTGTACACGTCCTGATTTCCAGAAACGGTCTTGAGCAGCGTCTCTACCTGATTCGCATACTGGTTTAGCTTGTCCAGATCGGGGCCGAAAATCTTGACTGCCAGGTCGCCGCGCACGCCGATGATCATTTCCGAAACCCGCATTTCGATAGGTTGCGTGAAGCTGTATTCGATACCGGGCATGGGATCAAGCACCTTGCGCACCTCGTCCATCAGCGCTTCTTTGGATTTCATGCGCCACTCGCCTTGTGGTTTCAGCAGCAAGTAGGTATCGGTCTGGTTCAGCCCCATCGGGTCTAGGCCGATTTCATCGGAGCCGGCACGGGCGACGATGCCATGCACTTCCGGGATGGCCTGCATGATGGCGCGATGGATTTTCAGGTCAAGCGCAGCGCTTTGCTCCAGGCTGACAGAAGGCAGTTTCTCGATGCCGACGATCAAGTCACCTTCGTCCATTGTCGGCATGAAGGTCTTGCCAACCTGGGTGTAAATCAACCCGGCCGCCAACAGCATGACAGCCGCCACCGTCGCAACGACACGCTGCCGTTGCAGGCCCCAGACCAGCGCTGGTTCATAGAGCTTCAGGAGCTTGCGCGGCAGCCACGGGTCTTCGTGTTTGACTTCGCGCAGCAGGTAAGACGCCAACACCGGAATGATGGTCAGCGACAACACCAACGAACCGGCCAAGGCGAAGACGATGGTCAGCGCCACCGGCACAAAGTACTTGCCTTCCAGGCCTTGCAGAGTGAGCAGCGGAAGAAAGACGGTGATGATGATCAAAATCCCGGCCGTGACCGGAACCGCTACTTCACGCACTGCCCGGTAAATGGTGTGTAACCGGGGGAGTTTGCCGGCGGTGGGATCGGTCGCCAGACGCTGCACGATGTTTTCCACAACGACCACGGCGGCATCAACCAGCATGCCGATCGCGATGGCCAGGCCGCCCAGGCTCATCAGGTTGGCCGACATGCCGAAGGCGCGCATCAGGATGAAAGTGATCAGTGCCGCCAGGGGGAGCACCATGGCCACTGTCAGCGCCGCACGGATGTTGCCCAGAAACAAACCGAGCAGCACGATGACCAGCACGGTCGCTTCGATCAGTGCGGCCGAGACGGCGTTAACCGCCTTGGAAACCAGCGAGGCGCGGTCATAGAAGGTCTTGATCTCGACGCCTGCCGGCAAGGTCGGCTGGAGTTCTGCCAGCTTCTTGCGCACACCCTCCACCACCATCTTCGCGTTGGCGCCGGCCAGGCCCAGTACCAGACCTTGCACGGCCTCGCCGCGTCCGCTCTGCGTGACGACACCGTAGCGGGTCACGGTGCCGATCTTGACCTCGGCAAGGTTGCCCAGGCGAACAGGGGAGCCGTCCTTTATGGTTACTACGATGGCGCGCAGATCTTCCAGGCTGGTGATGCTGCCCTCACTGCGGACCAGCAAGACTTCATCGCCTTCACCGAGCCTGCCCGCGCCATCGTTGCGATTGTTCGCCCCGATCGCTTCTTTCAGCTGGGCGATTGTTACGCCACTGGCCGCCATGCTGGCCTGATCGGGCACTACTTCAAAGGCTCTGACAACTCCCCCTAGCGCATTCACGTCTGCAACGCCCGGCACGGTCCTCAGTGCGGGACGGATGACCCAGTCGAGTACGCTGCGCCTTTCCGCCAGTGACAGCGACTCGCCCTCCACCGTGAACATGTACATTTCTCCGAGCGGAGTGGTGACAGGGGCCATACCACCGGAGATGCCGGTCGGCAGGTTTTCTGTCAGGCCGCCCAGGCGTTCGCTCACCTGCTGGCGCGCCCAGTAAATGTCAGTACCGTCCTCGAAGTCAATCGTGACATCGACCAGGCCGTACTTGGTGACCGAGCGCAGAATTTTTGTTTTCGGAATGCCGAGCATCTCGACTTCAATCGGCACCGCGATGCGGCTCTCGACTTCTTCCGGGGTCATCCCGGGCGCTTTCATGATGATTTTGACTTGCGTACTGGATACGTCAGGGAAGGCGTCGATCGGCAAGCCGCGCAAGGCGTACCAACCCGCACCGGCCACCATCAAGGTCGCCATCAGCACAAACAGACGTTGCGCCAGGGAAAATTGAACGAGGCGGGAAAGCATTACTTGCTCCCCTTTTCATTAAGCCATGCGCCTTTGAGTGCCACTACGCCACTGACCGCGACGTCCTCGCCCGCTTTGACCGGACCCTGAATCCGGACCCGCTGACCGGAGCTGGCCGAAACTTTGACGGGTCTCGCTTCAAATCCGTCCGGTGTGCGCACAAACACGTAGGCCTGATCGCCGTCATGCGCTACGGATGACAGGGGAAGATCCCATGCGCCTGCCGTGGCAGCTACCGGCAGTTCGACGGTCAACAACTCGCCGGGGCGTAACTGGCCTGCTTTGCCCTGAACAAGGGCTCGCATCACCACCATCTGACTGCCGGATGCCACCATGGCGCTGCTACTCATGATCTGCGCCGTGATGTCGCGCCCTTGAACTTTCAGCTTGCTGCCTGGTGCCCAACTCGTGCTTTCGGCAACTGGCACCTGGATTTCGAGCCAAAGCGTACCGGTCTGGGCCAGATGCATGAGAGGCGTGGTCGAGTCGACCCGTTGGCCTGGCTTGGCCTTGATCTCCGTCACGATCCCCGCCTGCGTTGCGCCCAGCACCAAACTGTCTTGGGGATTTCCTGAGGCGGCAACCTTGTCGATGGCCGCCATAGACATACCGCTCAGGCGCAATGCTGTTTTGGCCTGTTTCAATGTCGCCTCGGCTTCCTGCAAGGCAGCTTGAGCCTCTTGCACGCGGCGCTGCGCAATCAGGCCCTCGCCAAAGAGATCCTGCTCACGCTTGGCCGCCTGCCTTGCCAGTGTTGCACGTGCGTTCGCCTGTAGCAGTTGTAACTGCAGCTGACCGAGTTCCTGGCTGGCAATGCGAACCAAGGGCGCACCTGCTCGCACCATCTGGTTTGGCTGCACCAGCAACTGAGAGATCAGGCCCGTTACCGGCGAACTGATGACCTGCTCCGCATTTGGTGGGATCACGACCTGCGCTGGAAAACTGGTTCGCACCGACTCTGCCTGGTTTTGCAATGGCGCAGTCCTGATGCCCAATGCCTGCACTTGGCTGCTGGCAACAGCAAATTTCGCCGGCCGATCTGTCGCCTGTGCAGTCAATGCGAAGGAGTACAGCGCCGCGGCGGCACAGGCGCATACGCGCGCCTGGAAGGACGGATTATTTATGTTCATGACTAATCTCAAGTAATGTCTGGAAACGTGCCAGGCATGGCTACGCCGCTCAATGAGCCGGGAGAATAAAAGCGCGTGGGACTCCGCGGCGCAGGCGGAGTTAGATGAAGGCGGAGCTTCGGGGAGGTCGGAAGGGAGGTTCAAGCTCCGCTACTGGCAGACTAGGGGAACTTGAGGCAGGCACCAATATCTGGGCTGAAGCATCCCAGGAAAAACTTGCAGTAGCACTCGCCAGCATGTACAGCGTACTGACAGTGTGAAACAGCTGGTGCTCAAATTCATCGAGCGGTTCTGCCTTTGGCTCTTCGTCAGACTCAAGCGCACTTGTGTGGGCGCTGTCCAGAGTTGCAACGCTTGGTTGACCGTGATGGTCCAAATCGTGGACAAATTCTTTCGAATGGAATCCGCGTGCACCTATGCTCGTCAGCAGGAAGACCAGCATCAACAACGACAGAATGGTTCGAGTAGCTCTGCGCATTTACAGATACTTGGTAATGTCCTTGAACTCCGCAATGGAAGAACGCATTGCGGCAGGACCTGCCCCTGCGACCTCTTCAAGGCAGTAATCCAGGTGGTCGTGAATCACCAACTTCTTTGCCGCACCGATGGCGCGCTCCACCGCGTGAAGTTGTTGGGCAATGTCAATGCACGATCGCTCTTCCTCGATCATGGCAATGACATTTTTCAGATGCCCATGCGCCCGCTTCAGGCGCTTGACCACATCAGGATGAGCCGTATGAAGATGGTTTTCGGACATTTGTAGGTATCCTACCCCCCAGGATAGGTTAAAGTCAAGTCATCACCGTCACAGATGAGGCTCATTTGGCAGGCCATGTCGGCATTTTCGAGCCTTTTGAGGGAACCAAAACATGCTTGAAGTCCTCGCCAACAGAACCTACCGGCACCTGTTCCTCGCGCAGGTCATCGCGCTCTTGGGAACCGGCTTGGCCACCGTCGCCTTGGGCCTGCTGGCTTTCGACCTGGCCGGTGCAAACGCTGGAGCCGTCCTGGGAACCGCACTGGCCATCAAAATGCTGGCCTACATCGGCGTTGCCCCCATTGCATCGGCCCTGGCCGAGCGCCTTCCGCGTCGCGCGGTGCTGGTGGCGCTGGATCTGGTTCGAGCCGCTGTGGCGTTGATCCTGCCCTTTGTGACGCAGATCTGGGAGATCTATGCATTGATCTTTGTACTGCAATCGGCTTCCGCCGCATTTACACCCACCTTCCAGGCAACAATTCCGGACGTTTTGCCCGGAGAGAACGCCTACACCAAGGCCTTGTCCCTGTCGCGACTGGCTTACGACCTCGAAAGCCTGGTCAGCCCGATGCTGGCCGCCTTGCTTTTGACCGTAGTCAGCTATCACAGCCTCTTCGGCGGTACCGTTTTTGGCTTTCTCGCCTCCGCAGCGCTCGTCGTTTCAGCCGTTCTGCCCCGACCCAAGATCCCGCCGAAGCGCAGCATTTATGAGCGAACCACCCGCGGGACACGCATCTACCTTGCCACACCGCGTCTGCGGGGCCTTCTCGCCCTTAACCTCGCGATCGCCTCGGGCAGTGCGATGGTCATTGTAAATACCGTGGTGCTGGTTCAAGCTGGTTTTGGCCTGACGCAGACCGCAACCGCCATCGCTTTGGCCTGCTTCGGAGCGGGTTCGATGCTGATTGCATTGGTGCTGCCCAAAGTGCTCACCCGCGTGCCGGAACGGCGCGCGATGCTGGTGGGTGCTAGCGTGATTGCCATCGGCCTTCTCGTGGGTGCTGCGCTAGCCTCTCGCTACGCCGTGTTGCTGCCGCTGTGGTTTGTGCTGGGCCTCGGCTATTCGCTAGCGCAGACGCCATCGGGGCGGCTTCTCCGCCGCTCTTCTAGCGATACAGACCGTCCGGCACTCTTTGCCGCACAGTTCGCCTTGTCTCATGCTTGCTGGCTGATCACTTACCCCCTGGCAGGGTGGTTGGGCGCCAAATTCGGCTTGACCGCCAGTTTTGTTACGCTGGGGGTAGTCGCCAGTGCGGCGTTGCTGCTCTCGATGCGCCTTTGGCCCGCAGCAGATCCGCTTGCACTCTCGCATCGGCACGACGACCTTGTACCGGAGCATCCCCACCTGGCCGGTGAAGCCGATGCAGCGTCCGCCGACCGCAGACATTCCCATGCCTATGTCATCGATGACGAACACCAGCGCTGGCCTTCCTGACAGGGCCGTCCCCGAAAATTCCGAGCAAGGGTGACGGCTTTAAGCAGTCCTTACAGGACTTGATTGTACCAGCCGTGCGCGGGCCACCCATGGCGCAGCGCGCGTGAAAGACTGATAGATCCAGGCTGTTTAAGGTGTCGTCAATGAATTACGCCAAGTGCCCTTGCGGCAGCGGCAGTCTTGGAGCGCGTTGGGCAACAGTTGCAATTGCGCGGGGTGGGGGGCGAAGTAGCTTTCAGCCATCCATCTGTATCGCCTAACGCCCGCTGCCGGTAGAGCGGTTAAATTGCTTTCCTGGTGCCCAAGCTCCGAGGGGGCAGGGAGCTACATGCAGTGAGCGACCGTGGGGGCAATAGTTGGCGAGACGGCTTTAGCCGCCTCGACGCATCATGTCGAAGAACTCGTGGTTGTTCTTTGTGGCCTTCATGTTTTTGAGCATCAGCTCCATGGACTCGATTTCGTCCATGTTGTACATGAATTGACGCAGGATGCGCGACTTCTGCAGGATTTCCGGGGCCAGCAGCAGCTCTTCCTTGCGGGTGCCGCTGCGGTTCAGGTGAATCGCCGGGAACACGCGTTTTTCGTAGAGGCGGCGGTCCAGGTGGATCTCGCAGTTGCCGGTGCCCTTGAACTCTTCAAAGATCACCTCGTCCATGCGGCTGCCGGTATCAACCAGTGCGGTGCCGATGATGGTCAGGCTGCCGCCTTCCTCGATCTTGCGCGCGGCGCCGAAGAAACGTTTCGGGCGCTGCAGCGCGTTGGCATCGACACCGCCGGTCAGCACCTTGCCCGACGAGGGCAACACGTTGTTGTAGGCGCGGGCCAGGCGGGTGATGGAGTCCAGCAGGATCACGACGTCCTTGCCGAGTTCGACCAGGCGCTTGGCGCGCTCGATCACCATTTCGGCCACGTGCACGTGGCGCGCGGCGGGTTCGTCAAAGGTCGAGGAAATCACTTCGCCGCGCACGCTGCGCTGCATCTCGGTGACCTCTTCGGGGCGCTCGTCGACCAGCAGCACCATCATGACCACTTCGGGGTAGTTGGCGGTGATGGCGTGGGCGATGTTCTGCATCATCACGGTCTTGCCGGACTTGGGCGGCGCCACCAGCAGGGCGCGCTGGCCCTTGCCGATCGGGGCGATGATGTCGATGATGCGGCTGGTCAGGTTTTCCTCGCCCTTGATGTCGCGCTCGAGCTTGAACTGCTCGCGCGGGAACAGCGGCGTCAGGTTCTCGAACATCACCTTGTGCTTGTTCGCTTCCGGTGCGCCGTCGTTGACCTTGTCGAGCTTGTTCAGTGCAAAGTAGCGCTCGCCGTCTTTCGGGGTGCGCACTTCGCCTTCGATCATGTCGCCGGTGTGCAGGTTGAAGCGGCGGATCTGGCTCGGGCTGATGTAGATGTCGTCGGTGGACGCGGTGTAGCTGGAGTCCGGCGCGCGCAGGAAGCCGAAGCCGTCGGGCAGCACTTCGAGCACGCCGTCGGCGACGATGGTTTCACCCGTTTTGGAGCGTTTCTTGATGATCGCGAACATCAGCTCCTGCTTGCGCATGCGGCCGGTGTTTTCGATCTCAAGCTCTTCGGCCTGCTTGAGGACTTCGGACACGTGCAGTGCCTTGAGTTCGTTTAAGTGCATGGGGAAACCTTGCGTGAAGTCAACTCCTCGCGGAGTTCAGATAAAAAAACGGGGGAGGTCTGAAAGGAAGCTAGAGGCGCTTCACAAACCGGGAACTCGAACCGGCCGGCAGCAGCCGGTCAGCGAACAGGGCCATTATGACAGGAAATTCGGGGGATCTATCGGGGCGATGGGGGCGCGGGAGCAGGTCCTGCCGATCCGCTTCATGCCGGATGGCGCACCAGCAGGCTGTGCAGGGACAGCGTGCCGGTGGCTGGGGACAAGGCCGTTCAGGCCAGTTGCTGGTCGATGAAGGCGGTCAGCTGGGCCTTGCTCATGGCGCCGACCTTGGTGGCGGCGAGCTGGCCGTCCTTGAACAGCATCAGCGTCGGGATGCCGCGGATGCCGAACTTGGCGGGAATGTCGCGGTTTTCGTCCACATTCATCTTGGCGATCTGCAGGCGGCCGTCGTAACCGGTGGCGACTTCGTCCAGAATCGGGGCAATCATCTTGCAGGGGCCGCACCATTCGGCCCAGTAGTCGACCAGCACGGGTTTGGAGGCCTGCAACACGTCGGCTTCGAAGGTGGCATCGGTGGTATGTTTGATCAGTTCGCTGGCCATGGCATGTCCTTTGGAAGAGGGTTCAGAAATTTTTATGTCAGGGACTCAAGTTGCAGGCATTGTGGCAGAAACCAAGTCCCCCCGTCGGACGTCCAGTCAGGTGTTCCCTATGAGCGTGATAGTCCATGCCGACGCCCCGGCGGCCGGCCCCGGCGAGTTTTGCTGGCAGCAGGCGACAGCCCGGGTGGCGGCGCTGTTGCGCGAGCGGGACGTGCATCCCGCGCGGGCGTTGGTGCTGCTGCCCTATGCACAGCTGATGCAGCAGGCGAAAACCGCGTGGGCCGCCGCCGCAGGCGACACGCATTTTGTGCCGCGTTTTGAAACCACCATGAACTGGGCTGCCAGCCTGGGCGGCTGGGAGCCGGGCGCCGGGGACATCCGGCTCGATGCCGCCTGTGACGTGCTGACGGCCGCCTCGCTGCTGGCGCGCACCGGCCTGGCCGCGCAGCAGGACCTGCTGGCCCCGCGCCTGGTCGAGGCAGCCGGTTCGCTGGCCCGGCTGGCCGCCGCCGTGCCGCCGGCGCAGCGGCTGGCCTGGGGCGCGCGCATGGGTGCCCTGCTGGGCGCCGGGCTGGAGTCGCCGGTGTTGCAGCTCGAGTCGGCACTGGGCCAGATTGCATTGGCCTGGGTGGTCTCGTCCGCCTACCCGTCGGACGCGCTGTTTCTGGAGCGCGCCGATGTGGACCTGCTGGTGCTGGTCGAGGGTTTCCAGACCGAAGCGCTGACTGCAACCTTCCAGGCCCACTTCGGTGAGCGTGCCGTGACGCTGAACCTCAACCTGCCCGGGGAGCCTTTGCTACCGGCGCTGCATGCAGCGCAGGACACGGAAGACGAGGCCGGGCGCGCTGCCGCCTGTGTGCTGGCGCATCTGGCCCAGGGCCGCAGCCCGGTCGCGCTGATTGCCCAGGACCGCGAGCTGACACGCCGCATCCGCGCCATGCTGGGCGAGCGCGGCGTGGCACTGCGCGACGAAACCGGCTGGAAACTCTCCACCACACGCGCCGCCGCCACGCTGATGGGCCTGCTGCGCGCTCTGGGCTGGAATGCGAGCACCGACGCGGTGCTGGACTGGCTGAAAAATGCCCCGGCTTTTGACGCGGCGACCGTGGCCGCGTCCGAGAAGGAGTTGCGCCAGGCTGGCGTGCGCGAGTGGCGTGCGGTGGGCGATACGCTGCTCGCCAGCAGCGCCATCGCGGCCCGGCTGCAGGCGCTGCGTGATGCGCTGCAGCGCTCGCGGCCGCTGGCCATCTGGCTGCGCGATTTGCGCGGCGCCCTGCAGACCAGCGGGCAATGGGACGGCCTGGTGCGTGACGTGGCCGGGCAGGCCGTGCTCGATGCCTTGCGTCTGCACGAGGGTGCGGAGCTGGAGTTTGCCGATGCCGACGGACGTATGGGCCTCGCCGATTTCAGCAGCTGGGTCAACCAGGCGCTGGAGGCGGCGAGTTTCACGCCGGTGCACCCGCCCGAGGCGCAGGTCATCCTGCTGCCGCTGAGCCAGCTGCTGGGCCGCACGCCGCAGGCGGTGGTGCTGCCGGGCTGTGACGAGCTGCACCTGCCGGTCTCGCCCGAACCTGCCGGCCTGTGGACGCCGGCCCAGCGCGAATTGCTGGGGTTGCCCTCGCGCGAGACCCTGGCGGCCGACCAGCGCGCGGCCTGGCAACACGCCCTGTGTTTCCCGCACCTGGACGTGCTCTGGCGCGAAAGCGAAGGCGGCGAGCGGCTGATGCCCAGCGGTTTTGTGCAGGAGCTGCTGCTTCAGTTTTCGCCGGTCCTGGCGCCCGATCCGCGCGAGCCGCGGCTGCTGGCGGCCCAGCCCACCCCGCACCCGATGCCGACCGGTGAAGCCCTGCCGGTGCAGCGCCTGTCGGCCAGCGCGTATGAGGACTTGCGGCGTTGCCCCTACCGCTTTTTTGCCCTGCGCCAGCTCCGGCTGCAGGAGGCCGACGAGCTCGACACCGAACTCGGCAAGCGCGACTTAGGCAACTGGCTGCACACGCTGCTGAAGATTTTTCATGAAGCGCTGCAACAGGCGCCGACGCCGGAGCTGCCGGCACGCCGGGCCCTGATGGACGCGGCCGCCACGCAGGCGGCCCGGGAACTGGCCCTGAGCGACAGCGAATTTCTGCCCTTTGCCGCGAGCTGGCCGCGCGTGCGCGAAGGCTATCTGGACTGGCTGGCCGGCCACGAGGCCGAGGGCGCGGTGTTCGAGGCGGCCGAAGTGGCGAAAGAGGTGCCGCTCGGAAGCCTGACGCTGATCGGCAAGATAGACCGCATCGACAAACTCGCCGATGGCAGCTCGCTGGTGATGGACTACAAGACGGAAAACCGCACCACCACCGCCGAGCGCCTGAAGCAGCCGCAGGAAGACACCCAGCTGGCGTTTTACGCCGGGCTGCTGGAAGACGACACGCTGGCCGCCGCCTACGTGAACCTCGGCGAAAAGGAAGCCACCAAAACCTACGCCCAGCCCGACATCGTGGCGCTGCGCGACGAGTTGCTGGGCAGCATCCTGACCGACATGGCGCGTGTGGCACGCGGCACACCGCTGCCGGCACTCGGCGAAGGCAAGGCCTGCGACTATTGCGCTGCACGCGGCCTGTGCCGGAAAGACTTCTGGTCATGAACGCCGCTTACGAACACAACGGCCAGCCGGTTTCCGCCGAAGCCTTTTACGCAATCGCCTGCGATCCGCGGCGCAATGTGGCGGTGGAGGCCTGCGCCGGTGCCGGCAAGACCTGGATGCTGGTGTCGCGCATTGTGCGGGCGCTGTTGGCGGGCGCGCAGCCGCACGAGATCCTGGCGATAACCTTCACCAAACGGGCGGCCGGCGAGATGCGCGAACGGCTTTACGAATGGCTGACGCAGTTTGCCCATGCCGACGACGCAACCCTGATGCGCGAGCTGGCGATGCGCGGGTTTGACTACGAAAAAGGCCCGCAGCCACCGCCAGACGGACGTGAGCAGCTATCAAATTTGTACCAGCGCATTCTGGCCACCGGCCGTGCGGTGCAGATACGCACCTTCCACAGCTGGTTTGCCGCCTTGCTGCGCAGCGCACCGCTGGCGGTGTTGCAGCAGCAGGGCCTGCCGCTGAACTACGAGTTGCTTGAAGACGATGCACCGGCCCGGGCGCTGGTCTGGCGGCGGTTTTACGCGGCGCTGCTGAAACTGCCGGAGCTGAAGGCGGACTTCGAGGCGGTGGTGCTCGCGCACGGGCGCTTCCAGACCGACAAGGCCCTGCAGGCCGCCCTCGACAAACGCACCGAGTTTGCACTGGCCGATGCCAGCGGCGTGGTCGATGCGTCGGTGCAGCATTTCACCGTGCAGTTTGCCGGGTTTGAGGGACTGGCCGAACCGGAAGAGCTGCTCACGAGCAACCGCCTGCACCGCCAGACCTTGGCCGACGCCGCCGTGGCGCTGGCGCGGGCAAGTGCACCGACCTTTGTCGCCAAGGGCGTGGAGCTGGAACAGGCGCTGGGCACCGGCAACCTGCAGGCCGTGTTCGGCGCCTTGCTGACCGAGAAAGGCACGCCGCGCAAGTTCGGCGAAAAAATCATCGGCATCGACCAGGTGCGCACCGCGCAGGACCTGGTGGCGCGCGTGCTGGCTGCACGCCAGCAGCATGAGGCTTGGGCCTACCAGCAGCGCATGGCGCGGCTCGCACGCCTGCTGATCGCCGAGTTCACCGCCCTCAAGCGCGAGCGCGGCTGGGTCGACATGAACGACATCGAACGTGTCGCGCTGGTGCTGCTCGGCGACGAGCTGCTCTCGGGCTGGGTGCAGGAGCGGCTGGATGCGCGCATCCGGCATCTGCTGATCGACGAGTTCCAGGACACCAACCCCTTGCAGTGGCAGGCGCTGTGGTCCTGGCTCAGTGCCTACGGCGGCGCCGGCAATGCGCCCAGCGTGTTCATTGTGGGCGACCCCAAGCAGAGCATTTACCGCTTCCGGCGCGCCGAGCCGCAGGTGTTCAAGGCCGCGCAGCAGTTTGTTCGCCAGGGCCTGGACGGCGAGCTGCTCAGCTGCGACCACACGCGGCGCAACGCCCAGGGGGTGATACGCACCGTCAACGCCGTGATGAGCGCGGCGCGCGAGAACGACGGCTACGACGGCTTTCGCGAACACACAACCGGCTCCGGCGAAGAAGGTGCGGTCGGCCGCCTGCCGGCCATCCCGCGCAGGGACGCAGAGACGGACAGCGGCGCGCTGGACGGCTGGCGCGACAGCCTGACCACGCCGCGCGAGATCCCTGAGGAAACCTTGCGCACGCTGGAAGCGCGCCAGGCCGCAGCCTGGATATCGCAGCAAGTGGCGCAAGGCCTGCAGCCCGCCGACATCATGGTGCTCTCGCGCAAACGCGCCGGCCTGCTGCCGCTGCAGGACGAGCTGCGGGCGTTGCACATTCCGGCGCTGGTCGGCGAGAAAACCGCGCTGATCGACTGCTGCGAGGTGCTCGACATCGTGGCGCTGCTCGATGTGCTGGTCTCGCCCGAGCACGACCTGTCGCTGGCCCGCGCCTTGCGTTCGCCGCTGTTCGGCCTCGGTGACGACGCGCTGGTGCAGATCGCGCTGGAGCGCCAGGCGCTGCGCCTGCCGTGGTTCGAGGTGCTACAAAAATCGGACCAGCTGCCGCCCGCCATCAAGGCGCTGGTGCCGGTTTTGCTGCAATACCAGGGGTGGCTGGGCAGCCTGCCGCCGCACGACGCGCTGCAGGCGATTTACCACCACGGCGACGTGCTGGCGCGTTTTGCCGCCGCCGCGCCCGCCGCGCAACGCGCCGGCGTGCTGGCCAATTTGCGCGCGCTGCTGACGGTCGCCCTGCAGCTCGACGGCGGCCGTTATGCCACGCCTTACGCCTTCGTGCGCGCGCTCAAGGCCGGCGGCCTGCAGGCGCCCGCGACGGTGGACAGTGCCGCGGTGCGCCTGCTGACCATCCACGGCGCCAAGGGCCTGGAAGCCGACGCCGTGCTGCTGCTGGACACCGACACCGTGGAGCGCAACGCCGACAGCATGGGCGTGCTGGTGGACTGGCCGGGCGCTGCCGCCGCGCCGCAGAAGTTTGTTTTTCTGGTCAGCGAAAGCCGTCCGCCCGCCTGCGCCGTCGATGCCCTGGCCGCCGAGCAGGAGGCGCGCCAGCGCGAGGAGCTCAACGCGCTGTACGTGGCGCTGACCCGCGCCCGCGGCACGCTGGTGCTGTCATCGATCACGCCGCACCGCGAGGCGCCGGCCAGCTGGTGGCAGCGGCTGGCCGCGCACGTGGGCGAGCTGCCCGCGCCGCTGCCGGCCCCTGTCCTGGATCCGGCCCGGTCCGGGGACGACACCCGTTTTTTATTGCCGGAATTGCCGCAAGCCCCCGTCCTGACTGCGCCGACAGCTATTGAAACGGTAGCAGACGAAGATGCGCTGGTGGCCCGCATCGGCAAGGCCATGCACCGCCTGCTGGAGTGGGGCGGTGTCTCGCCGGCGCGTGTGCGCGCGGTGCAGCGCGAGTTCCGCCTGGACGCGGCGCAGGGGCGGGACGCGGCCGACATGGCGCAGCGCATTCTGCAGGGCGAGGGCGCCTGGGCCTGGGATGCCGCGGTGGTGGCCTGGCAGGGCAACGAGGTCGAGCTGGTGTACCAGGGCCAGACCCTGAGGCTGGACCGGCTGGTGCAGCGCAGGGATGCCGGTCATGCCGGCCACTGGTGGGTGCTTGACTACAAGTCCCCCAGCGCGCCGCAGGAGCAGCCGGCGCTGCTGGCCCAGATGCAGACCTACCGCGCGGCGGTGCAGGCGATGTATGGCGGGCAGACGGTCAAGGCAGCTTTTCTGACGGCCCAAGGCCGCCTGGTGGCGCTTTCCGGCGAACTGCAATAATCAGGGCATCAGCGAATCGGCCTGGCGCCGGCACCTTTGCCGGGTTTCAGGTCTTTTTGCATTGCAGCCCTTGAGGGACGGGCGCTGCCAGCTATAAAAAACAAAGCAAACCGGCCGCGCCGGGAGGCCCTGCTTCCTGTGCCTTTTCACATTGCCATCACGTGCAGACGGACATTTCCTTGAACGATTCAACTTCTCCTGCCCAGCCACGGCGTGTGGCCATCATCGGCGGCGGCCCCGCCGGCCTCATGGCCGCCGAGGTGCTGGCCGGTGCCGGCGCGGCCCTGTCCGTGCAGGTGTACGACGCCATGCCTTCGGTGGGCCGCAAGTTTCTGCTGGCCGGCAAGGGCGGGCTGAACCTCACCCATTCCGAAGCCGCCGAACCTTTTCTCAGCCGTTACGGCGAGCGCAGCGCCCAGCTGCAGCCGCTGCTGGCCGCCTTCGGGCCTGCCGAGCTGCGCGCCTGGGCCCAGGCCCTGGGGGTGGAGACCTTTGTCGGCAGCTCGGGCCGCGTGTTTCCCCAGGACATGAAGGCCGCGCCGCTGCTGCGCGCCTGGCTGCAGCGCCTGCGCGCCGCGGGCGTGAAGTTTTCCATGCGGCACCGCTGGCTGGGCTGGACCGACGACGGTTCGCTGACGTTTTCAACACCCGGCGGCCCGGTGCAGGTGCAGGCCGACGCCGTGGTGCTGGCCCTGGGCGGCGGCAGCTGGGCGCGGCTCGGTTCGGACGGCGCCTGGGTGCCGCTGCTGGCCGCCCGCGGCGTGGCGGTGGTGCCGCTGCAGCCCTCGAACTGCGGCTTTGACGTGGCCGCGCGGCCCGACAGCCCGGCGCAGCTGGCCGAGGCCGTGGCGGATGCCGGCGAAACCCGGCGTGAGTTCTTCAAGGAGCTGATCGGCCAGAGCCCGGCGCGCCAGGCCGGCTGGACCGAACATTTCTCCAGCCGTTTTGCCGGCCAGCCCTTCAAGTCGGTCGCCATCCATTTGACCGATTCGCACGGCCGCAGCTTCCACCGCAAGGGCGAATTCGTGGCCACCGCCACTGGCGTCGAAGGCAGCCTGATCTACGCCGCCTCCCCTCTGCTGCGCGATGAAATTGCACTGAAGGGCAGCGCGACTTTCCTGCTGGACCTGCTGCCCGACAAGTCGCCCGAGCAGGTGCTGGTCGAAGTGCGGCATCCGCGCGGCTCGCGTTCGCTGTCCAGCCACCTCAAAAGCCGGCTGAATCTCGACGGCATCAAGGCCGCGATGTTGTACGAGCTGCTGGGCAAGGACGCCATCAGCGACCCGGTGCAACTGGCCCATGCGATCAAGGCCCTGCCGGTCAGGCTGGTGGCGGCCCGGCCCATCGACGAAGCGATCAGCAGCGCCGGCGGCGTGCGCTTTGACGCCATGGATGGCCAGCTGCACCTGCAGACGCTGCAGGGCGTGGCGCAGCCGGTGTTTTGCGCCGGTGAAATGCTCGACTGGGAAGCGCCTACCGGCGGCTACCTGCTGAGCGCCTGTTTTGCCAGCGGCCGCGTGGCCGGGCAGGGCGTTTTAAGCCATTTCGGGTTATAGCCCTTACCATGCGGACGAAGACAGCTATTGATTTGATAGCGTATCCAGTGTTTATTTTTGAAGAGGTGTTGCCATGATCGTGCGTTTCCACATTGACCTGATGGAACAGGACCAGTACGAATACCGCGTCAGCTACGAAGGCGAGGACCTCTACAGTGACGCCGGGCTGGACGGCATCGAGGCCTGCATCGTGGCCGCCACCGAAGGGCTGGGGCAGGACGCCATCGCTGCCGAAGTGGCCTACAAGGGCATCATCAGCGGCACTTACGCGCTGGCTTCCTTGGCGCTGGTGTCGGCGCAGATTGCCGAACATGCGCTGCAGACCACGGCGGCGATTGAAGAGGTTCTGGAGGGCTGATCGCCTAGATCACGCCCTCGCGCCGCTCGAAGTAGTTGCTCCAGGCGTTCAGCCGTTCCGACTCGACATGCAGCCGCAGGAAGTCGTCCGGCCCCACCTTCGACAACTCGTAGATGGCCTCCAGCCGTTGTGACTCCGCCTTGATCAGCCGGCCCAGTGCTTTCAGGTAGCGGGCCAGTTCCTCGTGGGTTGGTTTTTCAAATGTTTCCATGCAGAAAATTCTAGGGAAAAGTCTGCGATGGAGAAAGCCCAAAACGGCAGGCAGGCACCGCATCCGTTTGTAGGAATTTGGCTAGGCGTCTGATTTGTGTGAATTTTTTCCGCCAAACGAGGCGCTGCCCGGTATGGTTTTCGCGCCGCAGGCCCTGGTGCGTGCAGGTTATAGCGGTGTTTGTGGCTGGCCCAGGCCCTTGCGTTTCATCTCGCCCCATTTTGCTTCGCGTTGTGCCGCCCAACGGTACAACCCCAGCAGCCGCCACCACGAGTTGAGCTGGCGGTAACCGAAATTCTCAAGGACCACCACCAGCGCAAGCACGGCGAGCTGGCGGAATTTCGGGTACATGCGAAACGAAATTTCTTCCAGCAACAGTCCGGACACCGACAGCAGGATGCCCAGCCCGATGGCCATGAACAGGAACACGGAAAACGCCTGCCAGGAGACCAGCCCAAAGGCGTAGGCGTAGAGCATGAAGAGGTAGCCCCCCAGCTCGACCAGCGGGCCCAGCCATTCAAACAGGATCATGAAGGGAAAAGCCAGCCAGCCGGGCGTTCCGCCGTTGCGGCTGAACATCAGCCCCCAATTGCTGGTCAGGCTTTCGGACAGGCCGCGTTGCCAGCGTACCCGCTGGTTCTTCAATGTTTTCCGGTCTTCGGGGGCCTCGGTCCAGCACACCGGTTCGGGCACGAACTCGATCCGGTAGGGCTTTCCCTGCTGACGCAGCATGCGGTGCATGCGGACCACCAGTTCCATGTCTTCCCCAATGGTGTTCGCGCGGTAGCCGCCAACGGCAATCACGACATCGGTCCTGAAAAGCCCAAAAGCCCCCGAGATGATCAGCATCGCGTTGAGCCTGGACCAGCCCAGTCGGCCGAACAGAAAAGCCCGCAGATACTCCACCACCTGAAAAAGGGCCCAGATGTTGGTGGGCAAGCCGACCTTGGTCAGGAATCCGTCGATCACTTCGCAACCATTGGCCACCCGGACCGTTCCTCCGGTGGCCACCGTGTCAGGGTGCATCAAAAAGGGCTTGGCAACGCGCTGCAGGCTGTCCCGTGACAGGATGGAGTCGGCATCGACACCGCAGAACAGGGGGTGGTGCGCGGCGTTGATGCCGGCGTTCAGCGAGTCCGCCTTGCCGCCGTTTTCCTTGTCAATCACGCGCAGGTTGGGGTAGGTCATCGAACGGTAGATGCCGCGCACCGGCTTGGTGGCCAGACCGTCGCGCGGCGCCTCGGGGAAGGGGAGAAGCGAAAACTCCCGCTTGAGCACCTCTAGGGTGTTGTCCCGGGAGCCGTCGTTGATGACAACGACCTCGAAATCGGAATAGCTGAGCTGGAACATGGAACGAACCGAGGCGGTGATGGTCGCCTCTTCGTTGTAGGCGGGCACAAGAAGGCTGATGCCCGGCTCCAGACCGGTGAATACCTGGGGCAGTGCGTCCAACAACTTTTCCTGGTTGTTGCGATGGAGCGCAAAGACCGACAGGAGATTGAGTGCCAGGTAACTCCCGTTGAGCAGGATGAAGTAGCCAAGGATGAGCCAGGTGATCAATTCGGTCATGGTGTCACACCGCCCCGGGCTCTGCGCCGGCGCCATGCTCGGCCAGCACGTGGTCGAGCATGTCTCTCACCGGCGCCTCCGTGGCCTGGCTGCGCAGCTGGTTGAGTTTTTGGGTGCCATAAAAAGGCATGTCGGCCAGAGCCTGCGCTGCACGGTAGCGCACCCACCACTGCGTATCCTGCAGCAGTGATTGCAGGGGGACCAGGTCTTCGGCGTCGCCGAACTGGCCAAGAAACCGGGCTGACTCGACCCGCACCCTCCAGTCGGGGTGGTGCAGGAAACCACGCGCAGCCGGCAGCAGTGTCGGACCCGAGGCCATGTGCAGCGCAGCGACCAGCGTGTCTATCGAGGGGGCATGGGTCAGGATGTACTGCATGGACGGCAGGGGCAGTTGCAGGTGCAGCGCATCGGCCAGTTGAAGCGCTCGCGCCCAGTGCTGTGTGTCAATGGTGAGGATATTCTTGGAAAGATGGAGCCAGAATGCCTGGTTGGCCTCACCCAGGAAATTGGCGATTTGCGCGACATCCCAATCACGCCGCCTGAGGATCAGGGGCAGGAGAAGTTCGGTACCTCGCAAGGGGTCAATCTTGATCAGCGCCCCCGCCGCGTGGATGGACGCGAGGCTGTCCGCGCCTGTGGCCTGCTGGGCGAGCTCATCCCATGCGGAGGCCTCGCGAAGATGGCCCAGCGTCAACAGGGCCAGCAGGCGCTCCGCCCGATCGCCTTTCCTGAGCAGGGTACGCACGGCTTCATCGCAGTGGAGTTGACGCGCCAGTGCATTGAGCCGGTCGCCAGCCGGTCCCCTCAGGGATTCCTGCAGGTAGTTCCACAATTTCAGGAAATACAGAAGGTCACGTTTGTGCAGCGCGGCAGGAATGTGCGGGGTACCGTCGCTGACCACCTCCAGCAGGACAGGGCGCCAGACGGCAATGAATGCAGTTTCACGTTGCGCGCTTCTGCGCAGGCTCAGTCGCAGGCTCACGATCACCAGGACCAGCAGCGCCGTCAGTCCGATGGCGGAAATACCGACTCCGAAGGCAAACTTCAGGTAAGGGTCAGAAAGCGTATTCAGCACCAATGCGCACGCTGTTTCTGTTGTAGAAAGTCCCTTGTCGGGTGTGGGTCAGGGCATAGTTCACGGCCCATTGCCGGGTCAGCCAATGGCGGCCCCACCAGGCCGTTGACCTGACGTCGGCCAGCACCACCAGGCCGGGTGCCAGGGTAGTGGCCTCTTTCCCCTTGCTGAAGATCAAACCAGTGAAGCTGGCGTCGCCGTAATAGTAGGAGGTCCGCAACTCGGTGCTGCTGGAGCTGACGCCAGACGCCCGCACGGGCTTCCAGGCGAAAGAGGCGCTGAAAGAGGAAAAATAGTGCTCCAGCATCAGGGTGGCCTGATCCACATGGGTGGTGTCATAACGCCGGTTGCTCAGCCCGCCATGCATCAGCCAGGCGGGTGCAAACTCGTATTGCAGCGCACCTTCCAGGCCCTGCCTGGGCAGCACCCGATGCGTCGGGCTGAGACTGCCTCCCACGGTGGCCGTCAGCCGGTCCGACAAAGGCGTGGTCAGCTGGCCACTGATTTCGTGGTCGTCCAGCCCAAAGCGGCTGGTCTGCCTGAGGCCGAGGGATCTGACGCTGCGTTTTTCGGGCTGGCTGGTCAGGCGCAGCGATGTCTCGCGCCAGTCCGGGCTGCCGTTGCTCAGGCTGCTGGTTTCCGCACCCAGCTCAACCTGCATGGTGGGGCTGCCAGGGGCCGCTGCATCCGCCCATACCGGGCTGGCCAGGACGTGGGCCAGAACAACGCTGGAAATTCGGAGGGTTGTATTTCTCATCAACGGGTCATGCCCTGCGCGAGGAGAAGCGCTTGATGCGGGCGAGAAGTTCAGCGGGCTGGAACGGCTTGACAATATAGTCGCTGGCACCTGCGTCGAGTGCCCGGACGATATCCTTCTCCTGAGTCTTGGCCGTCAGCATGATGACCGGGACAATCTTCCAGGCGGGTTGGGCACGCAGGATGGTGACCAGTGCAAAGCCGTCGAAGAAGGGCAGCATGACATCCAGCAGGACAATGGCTGGCGGCGGGTTCTGCTCGATGAACGCCTTGGCCTCCCGCCCATCGCGCGCCAGATGCACCACGAAGCGCTCTCGCTCAAGGATGAATTTGAGCAACTGGGCGATGTGCTCGTCATCTTCTACCACCAGGGCAGACACGGTCGGGTGGTCGGGTGATGTCATGGCATTGATGCGAGTCGGTCCAGGCTGGATTCCATGGCGGCTATCGCGCAAGTCCTGATCCAGGCTCTCAGGCCACGTTGAGTTGAATAAGGTGACGAGCCTCGACCCCGGCACTGGCTCCGCAGTTAGGGCTGCTTGGTTCCCCATCTGACCCGGTTGGCCGCTTCACCATGCGGGAAGGCCCGTCACTCACTATTTTATGCGAGGCGCGGCGCCTCCGGCCCGAATATCATCGAATAGCTTAAAAATAGTCTGGCCTTTCAAGGAAAAATACATGTCCTGGTTGCTGAAGGCCCTCGCGGGTGTGGCGATGTGTGGTGCTGGGCTTGTTGCGCAGGCGCAGGGTGAGGCCTTCACCCCGGCCAAAAACCTCACAGCCTTTGCCGACGAGGCTGCGTTGCAGGCCTGGTTCGAACCCTTTGTGGCGGAGCGCCGGCGCCGCGAGGAAGAACGCCGCAGGCAGGAAGAGGAACGCCGGCTGCGCCAGGAAGAAGTCCGGAAAAAATGGGAGGCCGAGAACCCGGGCAAGACCTGGGCCTCCCGGCCGAACCCTCCCGCCCCGACCGCCATGGCCGCGCCCGCACCGGCGCCTGCCGCGGCCGCCGCCAGCGAGTCCATCACCAACAACCAGACGGCCGGCGTGGATGAGGGCGGTATTGTCAAGGTGCATGGCAAACACCTGGTCATCCTGCGCAGGGGGCGATTGTTCACGGTCGACGTGGAGCGCTACCAGCTGCTGCCGGTGTCGTCCATCAACGCCTACGCGCCGGATGTGAATCCGTCGGGCGCCTGGTATGACGAGATGATGGTGTCCGGCAACACGGTGGCCGTGATCGGCTACAGCTATGCGCGCGGCGGGACGGAGCTTGGCCTGTTCAACATCGATGACGCGGGCAAGCTCAGCTACCGCGCCACCTGGCATCTGCGCTCCAGCGACTATTACTCCTCGCGCAACTACGCCAGCCGCCTGATTGGCAGCGAGCTCATCCTGTACACCCCCATCCCTCTGAACGTCTGGCATGCCGATCCGGTGGCACGCCTGCCCGCTACGCGGCACTGGCAGCCGGGCGCGACACCCGCTGACTTCAAACGCATAGCCGACGCGACACGTATTTACCGCACGGACGAGCCGCTGAACCCGCAGGAAGGCATCACCCTGCACACCATCGTGCGCTGCGACCTGGCCCGGCCTGAACTGGATTGCCGGTCCAGCGCCGTGCTGGGACCGGCCGGTCGGGTGTTTTATGTCTCGAGCCGGGCGGTGTATGTGTGGACCACGCGCAACCAGCGCGACGCCGCCAGCGGGCGTGTCGCATCGCATTCGGCGGTGTTTCGCCTGCCGCTCGACGGCGCGGCGCCCAGCATGCTCAAAACGCAGGGCAGCCCGATCGACCAGATGTCGTTTCTGGAGGGCGACGACGGTTACCTGAACGTGCTGCTGCGCGCCAACGGCAACGGAGACGGCATGTGGCGCGGCGAAGGCAGCGGCGGCAACCTGTCCCTGCTGCGTGTGCCGGTGCGTGATTTTGGCGATGGCCAGACCCGTGCCGGCGAGCAGGCCTACACACGTTTGCCGGCCGCCGGGGACGGCAGCCTGCAGAACCGTTTTGTCGGCCAGCGCCTGCTGTACGGTGCGGGCAGTGGCTGGCGCCGGCCCGCGCCGGGCACGCTGGGCCAGTTGCAGGTGGTGCATGTGGCCGACCGCGCCAGAACCGAAACACTGACGCTGCCGCACGGCGTGGACCGCATCGAGGCGCTGGGCGCCGACGCGATTGCGGTGGGCACGGACGGGCAGGATCTGCATTTTTCCAGCGTGCAGCTGGCACCCCGGGCCCGCGTGGCCGGGCGTTATGTGCAGGCGCATGCCGCGCAGGGCGAGACGCGCAGCCACGGGTTTTTCTACAAGCCCGATGACGCCACCTCCGGGGTGGTGGGCCTGCCGGTGCGCGGTGCGGGGCAGGGCGGCTACCGCCAGCTGTGGGACGAGCCCGCCGGCATGCTGTACCTGCGCAACAGCAGCCTGAAGCTGTCCGGCATCGGCAGCCTCGCGTCGCGGCCGGGTGTCGGCAGGGACGACGGCTGCCGCGCCTCCTGCACCGACTGGTATGGCAATGCCCGCCCGATTTTTCTGCGCAACCGGGTCTTTGCCTTGCTGGGTTATGAACTGGTGGAAGGCCGGATATTGACGGCCCCCGGCAGCGCCGGGCGCCTGGTGGAGACGCGGCGCATCAGTTTTGCGCCGGGTTCGGCCGATTACCAGCGCTGAGGGGCTCTGGCGCAACCGTAGAATCAGGGAATGTCCTACCTCGTCCTTGCTCGCAAATACCGCCCCCGGAATTTTTCTGAAATGGTCGGGCAGTCGCATGTGGTGCAGGCGCTCAGCAACGCACTGGTCACGCAGCGGCTGCACCATGCCTACCTGTTCACCGGCACGCGCGGCGTGGGCAAGACCACGATCTCGCGCATCCTCGCCAAATCGCTCAATTGCCTGGGTGTGGACGGGCAGGGCGGCATCACCGCCACGCCGTGTGGCGTCTGCCAGGCCTGCACCGACATCGACAGCGGCCGTTTTGTCGATTACACCGAGCTCGACGCGGCCTCCAACCGCGGGGTTGACGAGATTGCCCAGTTGCTCGAACAGGCGGTCTACAAGCCGGTGGTGGGGCGCTTCAAGGTCTTCATGATCGACGAGGTGCACATGCTGACGAACACGGCCTTCAACGCCATGCTCAAGACGCTGGAAGAGCCGCCCGAGTACCTCAAGTTCGTGCTGGCCACGACGGACCCGCAGAAAGTGCCGGCCACGGTGCTGTCGCGCTGCCTGCAGTTCAACCTGCGGCCGATGGCGCCGGAAACCATTCTGGAGCACCTGGTGCAGGTGCTGCGGGCCGAAAACATCGAGTCGGAACCGCAGGCCCTGCGCCTGCTGGCACGCGCCGCACGCGGCTCCATGCGCGACGCGCTGTCGCTGACCGATCAGGCGATTGCCTTCGGCTCGGGCCAGCTGCAGGAAGCCAGCGTGCGCCAGATGCTGGGCAGCGTGGACCGCAGCTATGTGTTCCAGCTGCTCGATGCGCTGGCGCGCGGCGACGGCAAAAGTGTGGTCGAGACCTCCGAAGTGCTGCGCCTGAACGGCCTGAGCGCCGCCTCCACGCTCGAGGAAATGGCCACCGTGCTGCAGCGCATGGCGGTGCTGCAGGCGGTGCCCGGCATGGATGCGGGGGACGACGATGCCGACCCCGAGGTCGCCGCCACGGCGCGCCTGGCGCAAACCATGCCGGCCGACGAGACGCAGCTGCTGTACAGCCTGTGCCTGCATGGCCGCGCCGAGCTGGGGCTGGCACCCGACGACTACGCGGCGCTGACCATGGTGCTGCTGCGTCTGCTGGCCTTCAAACCCCCGGGTGCGACGACGAAGACGACGGCGGCCGCCGCACAGGGGGGCGCCGTCGAGCCCCCAAAAAAGCCGCAGCCTGAGAGTGTGCCGGCCACCGCCGTGGCCGCCCGTCCCGTCGCGGCGTCTGTCGCGCCCCCGGCGCCGGTTCGCCCCCCGGTGGCCGCACCGCCGGCTCGCCAAAACCTGGAGGAAAATCGGCCTTCTGCCCTTGTGCAGCGGGCGCCACCCGCTCCTGATTTTGTAGCATCGAGGGAGCCCTTGCCATGGGAAGACGCCTTGCCCATTCCGGCTTCGGCCTTGCCTGCGGCGCCGGCACCGGCCCCATCGCCTGCGCCAACTGCAGCCCCTGTGTTGCCCCCTGCCGCAGCCCTGGTCACGAACAGCCCGCTCGGCGACGTCTGGACGGCGCTGGTCAACCGCATGGTGGCTGCCGAAACGATAGGTGCGCTGGCGCGCGAACTGGCGCTGCAGTCCGAGCTGCGCACGCAGGCCGACGGGGTCTGGACCCTGCGCGTGGAGCGCGAGTCGCTGAACCAGGCCGCCGCGCGTGAAAAACTCCAGCTGGCCCTGCAGGCCGCGCTGCCCGACAGCGGCCAGGCGCCGACCCTCGTGGTCGAACTCGGCCCGGTCGGCGACTCGCCGGCCCGGCGCAATGCCGCCGCCGCGCAGGAGCGGCAACGCCTGGCCGAGGAAACCATTCACAACGACCCGTTTGTGCAGGACATGATGCGCGACTGGGGTGCCAGAATTGTGCCGGGCAGCATCAAACCGCTCGCCCCGGTGGCGGGCAAGCCGATATGATTGCTACCAAGTTTTAAAGGAAAAAAGACATGTTCAACAAAGGACAACTCGCCGGCCTGATGAAGCAGGCGCAGGCCATGCAGGACAACCTGAAAAAGGCCCAGGACGAGCTGGCGTTCATTGAAGTCACGGCGGAGTCCGGCAACGGCATGGTCAAGGTCACCATGACCTGCAAGCACGACGTCAAGCGTGTCGAGATCGACCCCAGCCTGCTGACCGACGACAAGGACATGCTCGAAGACCTGGTGGCGGCTGCCTTCAACGCCGCCGTGCGCAAGGCCGAAGACCTGAGCCAGGAAAAAATGGGCAAGCTCACAGCTGGGATGCCCGGTCTCCCTGGTGGGATGAAACTGCCCTTCTAGCTTTGGTCTTCGCATTCACAAGCAGGGGCCGCGGGTCCGGCTCTGCCGGCCCGCAGGCGCAGCGCCCCCTCGGGGGGCAGAGAGCTACACGCAGTGAGCGAACGTGGGGGCTCACAATACATGGCTGATTCCAACGCCCTCGAGGGCCTGACCCAGGCGCTTCGGCGCCTGCCGGGTGTGGGCGCGAAGTCGGCCGCGCGCATGGCGTTTCATCTGCTGCAGCATGACAAGCCCGGTGCCCTTCAGATTGCACGGGCGCTCGAACATGCGGTGCAAAGCGTCAAACACTGCGCGCTGTGCAACACGCTGACAGAGCTCGACATCTGCAGCACCTGCGCCAACCCGGCGCGCGACCGCGGCAAGCTGTGTGTGGTGGAAACCCCGGCCGACCAGGCGGCGCTGGAGCGCACGCTGGCCTACCGCGGCCTGTACTTTGTGCTGATGGGCAAGCTCAGCCCGCTCGACGGCATCGGCCCGCACGACATCGGCCTGCAAAAGCTGTTCGATCGCGTGTTGCCCAGAGACGCGCAGGGTGATCCTCCCGCTGCCGCGGAACGCGAGGTGCAGGAAGTCATCCTGGCCACCAACTTCACCGCCGAGGGCGAGGCCACCGCGCATGTGATTGCGCAGGCGCTCAAAAGCCGCGGCGTGCAGGTCACCCGCCTGGCGCGGGGGGTGCCGGTGGGCAGCGAGCTCGAGTACGTGGACCTCGGCACGATTGCCCATGCGCTGGTGGATCGCCGCTAGCGCGGCTGCGCCCCCTTTCAATCGCTACTGTTTTTATAGCTGACTGCGCCCACCCCTCCATGACTGCAAGCCAGAAAGGCACTTCACCATGACTTACGCACGTTTCACCGTGGCCTACTGGTGCCTGCTGGCCGCCGCCTTGTTGCCGATCGCCTGCGCGGCGCTGGCCAAGTGGGGCACGATGACGACCCCGGTGAACAGGGGCGGCTTCGACAACCACAACCCGCGTGCCTGGCTGGCGCGCCAGACCGACTGGCGCGCGCGTGCCAACCATGCACAAGCCAACACGTTCGAAGCCTTGCCTTTCTTCTTTGCCGCCGTGATCATTGCGCACCAGCTGCAGGCGTCGCAGGTGCGGCTCGACGTGTTTGCGTTCGTATTTGTCGTGCTGCGCATCGCCTACGTCATGATGTACGTGGCCGACATGGCCAAAAGCCGCAGCGTGATCTGGTTCCTCGCGCTGCTGGTCAACATCGGCATTCTTTTTCTGGGCTATCGGTAACGTCTGGTAACCAGAAACCGTTCCGTACAAACCCGCACGGGATGATACCGATGCGGTTTTTTTGCGCGCTGGCTAAGCTCTTTCCGAAGCCAAAAAAATCAGAGAGAGAACACGCCCCATGAACCATCTCACCGTCAACCGCAGGACTTTCGCCAGTGCGGCCGCACTCGGTGCCGCCTCCCTGGCCTTTCCGGTCCTGCGCGCGCAAGGCAAGCTGGAGAAAACAAAAATCGCGCTGGCTGTTGGCGGCAAGGCTGCGTTTTATTACCTGCCGCTGACCATCAGCGAGCAGCTGGGCTACTTCAAGGCTGAAGGCCTGGATGTGGAGATCAGCGACTTTGCCGGCGGTGCACGGGCGCTGCAGGCCGTGGTGGGCGGCTCGGCCGATGTGGTGTCGGGTGCCTACGAGCACACCATCAACCTGCAGTCGAAGAACCAGATGTTCCAGGCCTTTGTGCTGCAGGGCCGGGCGCCGCAGATTGCCTTTGGCGTGTCCACCAAAAACATGCCCAACTACAAGTCGGTGGCCGACCTCAGGGGTAAAAAAATAGGTGTGTCCGCACCGGGCTCGTCCACCAACATGATGGCCAACCTGGTGCTGTCGCGCGTCGGGCTCAAGGCCAGCGATGTGAGTTTCATCGGTGTCGGCACCGCGGCCGGTGCGCTGGCGGCCCTGCGTTCTGGCCAGATCGACGCCATGAGCAATACCGACCCGGTGATGACCATGCTGGAGCAAAAAGGCGAGGTAAAAATCATCTCGGACACGCGCACACTCAAAGGCACGATTGACGTGTTTGGCGGTCCCATGCCAGCGGCCTGCCTGTACGCGCCCCTGGACTTCATCCAGAAAAATCCCAACACCTGCCAGGCGCTGGCCAATGCCATCGTGCATGGCCTGAAGTGGCTGCAAACGGCCGGGCCCGGCGACATCATCAAGACCGTGCCCGACAACTACCTGCTCGGTGACCGCGGGCTGTATCTGGCGTCCTTCAACAAGGTGCGTGACGCGATCGCGCTGGACGGCATCATTCCTGAAGAAGGTGCCAGGACGGCGCTCAGGGCCCTGGCCAGTTTTGACCCCAGCATCAAGGCCGACAGGATTGTTCTGGACAAGACCTACACCAATGAGTTTGCCCGGCGCGCCAAGGACAAATTCAAGGCATAACCAGTAGGCCTCCACGCTTTTTATTTCATGTAATGCGCTGCCCCCGAGGGGGCCGCTGCGCCTGCGGCCCGGCGAAGCCGGTTCCGCGGCCCCGGCTGATATGGAACTCCCACAGCCACTTCACTTGTCGTTCGCCTCTGTCTAAGCAGCCCGGTTCGCGGCGACAATGCCTCCATGACGGACCCAGCCGAAAATCACGCCAGCAATTACGCGCTTGAGCTGCTTGACATCAGTTGCACCTTTCGCTCACCGGGTGACGCGGGGCCGGGATACACCGCTGTCGGCGAAACCACGCTGTGCATACGCGCCGGCGAGTTCGTCTCCGTGGTCGGCCCGACCGGCTGCGGCAAGTCCACCTTGCTCAACATCGGTGCGGGCCTGCTGCCGCCCACCTCCGGCACGGTGAAGGTTTTCGGCCAGCCCCTGGCGGGCATCAACACCCGCGCCGGCTACATGTTCCAGACCGAGGCGCTGATGCCCTGGCGCAGCGCGATCGACAACGTCATGGTCGGCCTGCAATACCGCGGCGTGCCCGATGCCGAGGCGCGTGCGCAGGCACAGGCCTGGCTGGAGCGGGTCGGCCTGAGCGGCTTCGGCGACCGTTATCCGCACCAGCTCTCGGGCGGCATGCGCAAGCGCACCGCGCTGGCGCAGGTGCTGGCGCTGGATCCCGACATCATCCTGATGGACGAGCCTTTTTCGGCGCTCGACATCCAGACCCGCCAGCTCATGGAAAACGAGGTGCTGGACTTGTGGGCGGCCAAAAAGAAGGCGGTGCTGTTCATCACCCACGACCTCGATGAAGCCATTGCCATGAGCGACCGCGTGGTGGTGCTGTCGGCCGGCCCGGCCACGGTTCCCATGGGCGAGTTCGTGATTGACCTGCCGCGCCCGCGCAACGTCGCCGAGGTGCGCACCCAGCCGCGTTTCATCGAGCTGCACACGCAGATCTGGGACGTGCTGCGCGACGAGGTGCTCAAGGGCTACGCTCAGCAGCTCCGCAAGGTCTGAACTGCATGTGGTCCGTTCTCAAACCCTCTCACAAAAACCTGCGTGTTTGGCAAATCGGCATGCTGGTTGTGTTCCTGGGCCTGTGGCAGCTTGCCTCACGTGACCAGCAGTTGGCCTTTTTCCTGGGCGAACCCGTCAAGGTGGCGGGCCGGGTCTGGTCCTGGTTTATGCCTTTTGGCTTCGGCCCCAGCCTGCTGTTCCCCGACGGCCTGCCGGGCAACGCCGATATTTACCTGCACCTGGGCACGACGCTTCTCGAGACCGTGCTGGCCTTCGGCATCGGCACCGTGCTGGGCCTGGCCTGCGGCCTGTGGCTGGCACTGGCGCCCATGGCCAGTGCGATCATGGATCCCTACATCAAGGCTGCCAACTCGATGCCGCGCGTGATCCTCGCGCCGATTTTTGCGATGTGGTTCGGCCTGGGCATCTGGAGCAAGGTGGCGCTGGCGGTCACGCTGGTGTTCTTCATTGTGTTTTTCAATGTCTACCAGGGCGTCAAGGAGGTCAGCCCGGTGGTGCTGGCCAATGCGAGGATGCTGGGCGCGAACCAGCGGCAACTGCTGCGCACCGTTTACCTGCCCAGCGCCACCAGCTGGGTGTTTTCCAGCCTGCACACCTCGGTTGGCCTGGCCTTTGTCGGTGCCGTGGTGGGCGAGTACCTGGGGTCGGCGCGCGGCGTCGGTTACCTGATCCTGCAGGCCGAAGGCACCTTCGACGTCAACACCGTGTTTGCCGGGATCGTGGTGCTGACGGCGTTTGCGCTGGTGCTCGACGGAATCGTCGGCCGCATTGAACGCAAGCTCATGAAGTGGCAACCGCGCACCGGAGAGACGGAGAAACTCTGATGGAACATTTTTCTGCGCCGATACGTCTGTACTCCGGGCCCCTGAGCATGTTCGGAGCCAAGGTGCAGATCGCCGCCCTGGAAAAAGGGCTGGACTTCGAACTGGTCATGGTGCCCTTTGACATGCAGCGCCTGTACCAGCCCAAACATCCCGAGGTGGTGCGCATCAACCCCAGGCAGCAGGTGCCGGTGCTGGTCCATGGGGCGCTGGAGTTGTTCGACTCGACCCAGATTTTTGAATACTTCGAAGAGCTGCAGCCCGAACCCGCACTGTGGCCGGCAGGGGCTGCGGCAAAAGCCCGGGCGCGCCTGTTCGAGCACCAGTCGGACGAGGTCTATTTCCCGCCCGTTGTCCGGCTGATGAGCCTGCAGGATCAGCTGCAGGACCCGGTGGCTGTTGCCGCGCGTGAGACGTCCGCACTTTTTTACCTGAAGATGGACAGCCTGCTGGCCGGCCGCGACTACCTGGCCGGCGCGTATTCCTTTGCAGATATTGCGTTTTACATGGCGCAGTTGTTCGGCGAACGCATGGGTGCCGCGATGGATGGACGCACGCCGCGCCTGCTGGCCTGGCGCGAGCGGCTTTCACGGCGGCCGGCCGTGCGCCAGGTGGCCGGCGCGATGGCGGCCTACCTGCAGTCGCAGGGCCGGCCGCTGCCGGGTTTTCTGGCGGCGATGCTGCCGTCGTCTCCACCAATGGCACCGGTCGAACGGGCCTGATGGTCCTGATTCTTCCATCTGGTCGTTTCGTCCTACATACACGCGGCAGGCCGGTGGCTACATTGGTGCCAGCCACGCCGCCGTGCCTTCAGGCTGGCGGCATCCATTCACTCCCGCAAGGAATCCCCCATGAATCTCCATCTCAGCATCGGCCCCGTCGTCTCCCTGGTTGCAGGCATCCTGATTCTGATCATGCCGCGCCTGCTCAACTTCATCGTTGCGATTTACCTGATCATCATTGGCCTGCTCGGTCTGTTCGGCACCGGTTCGCTCAAGCTCTAGGAGTCTGCGCGGCAGAAGGCGCTTCGGCTCTTCAGCGTTTACCCAGCGCCAGCGCCAGCAGGGCCTGTTGCTGGACCGGGGTACGTCCGGCAATCAGCGTCAGCAGACCGGTGCGGTCCAGCAGGTTGATGCCGTTGTCCTTCGCAAACTTGCGCGCATTCTCGCTGCAGACCGACGACGTCGCGCAGGTGCCGCGCTTGAGCTGGCGCGAGCGCATCAGATCGAGCAGGGGGTGCAGCTCGCGCACGCCGACCGGCTGGCCCGACCACTGCTTGCACCAGGCCACTGCCGCCGGGCTGTCCTTGCCCTGTTGCGCATGGCGCGAGTAAAGCCATAAGGTCACGCCGCCGGCGGTGCCATGCGACTGGCCCCGGATCTCAAAGCCGCCCTGCGCAAACAGCGCTTCACACACCGCGTCAAACTGCTGCGCCGACACCTGGTCAAACAGGGCCGGCGTCCATGAGGGCTGCGCCACAGGCGCCGGCGCTGGCACGCTGCGGGCTGGCTGCGTTGATGGGGCGGGTCTGCCGGCTGTTGCGGCGGCGGGGAAATCAATCAGCTTGTCGAGGGCAAAGGCCGTGCCGGGGGCGACGGCAAGCTTGCCGGGAGCGGGCAGCCGTGGCGGCCCCGCGCCCCTTGCCAGCTTGCTCCAGGGCGGCTCGAACGCCAGCGGGTCCACATACACTTCCGCATGGAGCCGGTCGGTCAGATAACTGCCCACCAGGACGACTCCGAGCAGCAGGGCCGCTGCTCCCGCAGGTAGCAAGGCCCGTTCCTTCAGGGACATCACCAGCAGCGTCATGCCGATGGCGACGGCCAGCAGTCCGATGCCGAAAAAAAAGCGAAAGACCGCGCTGGGCTTGACTGGCGTTCCGGGCTTGCTGACGGCCATGGCGCGTGTGATCCGAGGGGCTACTTGGCCAATGGCTGCAGGCACAGGCGGAAGTGGATCATGGCGCCATTTCCCGAGCGCTCCTAGCGCTTTTTGGTCTTGATCACCGTTTTGCCCGGCGCACGCCTGACCGCCTGGACCCCGGCCTTGCCCGCCTTGGGCCTGGCCGCACTGACGGCCTTGACCGGCAGGAACACCACCACCTGGTGCCCGAGCTTGAAAGCCGCTGAAGTACCGACCTTGTTCCAATCGGCAACGGCCTCCGCGCTCAGGCCGTAGCGCCTGGCAATGCTGGCCACGGTTTCGCCCTTGCGCGCCTTGACGGTGCTCCTGCGCGTGACGATTTCCGGCGCCAGCGTCATCTGCGCGGTGTCGGCGACATGGCTGGTCACGTCGTTGTCCATTTTGGCGCTGCGTGACACCATCAGGGTCGACCCCCCCTTGATCAGCATGCGTGGTGGAATGTTGTTGACACCGCGCAGGTCGGTCTCGCTCATGCCGACGCGCCTGGCGGCGTCGCTGACGCTCAGCGTCGCGGGGGCGGTCCAGGCCGTCCAGCTGGCGTATTGCCCCTGGGAGTAGGCCTCGAAATTGCGCTGGAAGATCTTGGCATTGTCCCAGGGTAGCAGGATGTGGGGCATACCGGCTGCCAGAATCACGGGGCGATGGGCCGATGGGTTGAGGGCCTTGAAGTTGCTGATTTCCACGTCGGCCAGCTTGGCAGCCAGCGCCACATCAATGTCACGGGTGATCTGGACCTGCTGGAAGTAGGGATGGTTTTCAATCAGTGGCAGCTCGGCGCGGAAGTTCTGCGGGTTGGCCACGATGTTCTTGACCGCCTGGAGCTTGGGCACATACAGGCGCGTCTCATCGGGCATGCGCAGGTCCAGGTAGCCGGTGCCCAGGCCATCCTTCTTGTTTCTGGCGATGGCGCGGCCCACACTGCCTTCGCCCCAGTTGTAGGCGGCCAGTGCCAGATGCCAGTCGCCAAACATGCCGTGAAGTTTCTGCAGGTAGTCGAGCGCGGCACGCGTCGAGGCCAACACATCGCGGCGGTCGTCGCGGAAGGCGTTCTGTTTCAGGTCGAAGTACTTGCCGGTGGCCGGCATGAACTGCCACATGCCGGCGGCCTTGGCGCTGGAGACGGCCTGTGGATTGAAGGCGCTTTCAATATAGGGCAGCAGCGCAAGCTCGGTCGGCATGTTGCGGCGCTCAAGCTCTTCGACGATGTGGAACAGGTATTTGCTCGAGCGCTCCGTCATGCGCTGGATGTAGTCCGGCCGGCTGGCATACCACTGCTCGCGGTCGGTCACCAGCTCGCTTTCGAGGTTGGGCATGGCGAAGCCGCGGCGGATGCGCTCCCACAAATCGGCCGGCGGCTGCAGGCTGGCCACGGCGCTGGAGGGGGTCTGCGCCGAATGGATGGGCGACAGGGGGCCGTTGGGGTAGACCGGCTGGGTCGAAGATGGGGAGGTGCTCAGGACCGGATCGCCGGGCATGCCGAGCTTGCTGTTGCTGCTGGCACAGCCGGCGAGCACGACCACGGCGAGGGAGACGGCGAAGGTTCTGAGGGGGGAAAGCAGCCGTGCAAGACGGTCAGGGAAAGCCGGGAAAGAAGCCGGGGAAACGGGGGAGGGTTTGAAAAACGCTGGCTGCGGCTCGGTCATTTGAATTGGTTCTTCCACTGCCTGATGGCGGCAAATACGGTGTTGTCGTCATGCGCCGCCGGATCAAAGCGCCGGGCGGCAGCCATGACCGTGGCCTGTCGGGTACGCAAAAAGGGGTTGATCAGCAACTCCTGGGCAATCGAGGTAGGCAAGGTGGGCTCACCGTCGTCTCTCAAAGCAGCACAGCGTGCATGGTAACCAATCAGCTCGCGGTTGTCAGGTTCCACCGCCAGCGCAAAACGCAGATTGCCCATCGTGTATTCATGCGTGCAGCAGACGCGGGTGTCGCCGGGGAGGGCGGCGAGACGGTCCAGCGAAGCCAGCATCTGCGCCGGTGTGCCCTCGAAAAGACGGCCGCAACCGCCGGAAAACAGCGTGTCGCCGCAAAACAGCAGGGGTCGTCCGTCCACAAGGGGACAGTAAAACGCAATATGGCCGGCGGTGTGGCCCGGCACGTCGATCACGTGGAAATCAAGGTCCAGTGCCCGCACCGTGTCGCCGTCCTGGAGGGGGGTGAAGGGCGGGGGGATGCGCTCGCGGGCCGGGCCGAACACCTTCGCGCCGGTGGCCTCGCGCAGCGCATCGACGCCCCCGGTGTGATCGGGGTGGTGGTGCGTGACTAAAATCGACTCTAATTGCAGTTGCCTGTCCTGCAACATGCAAAGCACCGGCTGCGCGTCGCCCGGATCGACCACGACTGCGCGCCGGCCGTCGTGCAGCAGCCAGAGGTAGTTGTCGTCAAAAGCAGGGATGGGAATCAGGTACATGCAGCGGTCTCGATGGGCTCTCAAATTATAGGTTTCACAAACTGGTTCAAAACCCCGCCCGGCGAGTATTTGCTGGCGTGGGAGCGTGAGCGATTCGACGAGGCCGTGGCCGACATGTTTGGCTACCACGCGTTGCAACTGGGCCTGCCCGAACTCGACGCGCTGCGCAGCAACCGCATGCCGCACAAATGGCTGGCACTGCAGGGCACCGAGTCAGAACTTCTTGCCGGACCCAGCGGAAGCAGTGACGGCAGTCCGATCCCCGCAACTGCGGCAAGTTCCCCGCGTGTGGCCCTGCTGACCCATCCGGCCGCCTTGCCCTTTCCCGAGAACAGCCTGGACCTGGTGCTGTTGCCGCACACGCTGGAACTCAGCAGCGACCCCCATGCCACCTTGCGCGAAGTCGAACGTGTGCTGGTGCCCGAGGGACGCGTGGTGATCAGCGGCCTGAACCCGGCCAGCCTGTGGGGCCTGCGCCAGCGGCGTGCGCACTTTTACCGGCGCCTCGGTTACGGCGAACTTTTTTTGCCCGAAGCCGGCGAGTTCATTGGCTACTGGCGCCTGCGCGACTGGCTGCGCCTGCTCAGTTTTGAGGTCGAGTCCGGCCGGTTCGGCTGCTACCGGCCCGCCGTGAGCCGGCTCGCATCGCTGGAGCGTTTTGCCTGGATGGACAAGGCCGGCGAACGCTGGTGGCCGATTTTCGGTGCGATGTATTTCCTGGTCGCCGTCAAGCGCGTGCGCGGCATGCGCCTGCTCGAACCCAACTGGAAAACGCAGAAGGCCACCGCCCAGGCCCCGGTGGTCATTGCCAACCAGGTGCGCCGCCCGGAATCCTTTTGAGCACTTCCTCTTTTCCCAGAACAACAACCATGGACTTCCCGAACGCATGACCGATCTTCCGCCAACCACAGCACAACATGTGGTGATTTATACCGACGGCGCCTGCAAGGGCAACCCTGGCCCCGGCGGCTGGGGCGCGATGCTGACCAGCGGTGACACGGTCAAGGAGCTGTTTGGCGGCGAGATGGGCACGACCAACAACCGTATGGAGATGACGGCGGTCATCGAAGCGCTGGCCGCGCTCAAGCGTCCCTGCCGCGTCACGCTGTACCTGGACAGTGAATACGTGCGCAAGGGCATCACCGAATGGATCAGCGGCTGGAAAGCACGCGGCTGGCGCACCGCCGCCAAACAGCCGGTGAAAAACATCGATCTCTGGCAAAAACTCGACAACCTGATCAGCAGCAGCGGCCACACCATCGAGTGGCGCTGGGTCAAGGGCCATGCCGGCGATCCGGGCAACGAACGCGCCGATGCCCTGGCCAACAAGGGTGTGGTTCTGGCGCTGTCCAGGGGCTGACCCTGCCGGCGGCGGCGGTTGGCGGTGTCAATGTAAAGCCGGCGTAAATCTGGCCCCGATTTTGCTCGGGATTTCACCCCGGTGACGCAGGTGGCGCAACCTGCTGTTACATTGATCCATTGTCAAAGTTTTGACCTCAATCAACCGTTCCCCCATGGCCTCAAAAGCAATTTATTCTGTCGTCGCGGTGCTCGGCATTGCCGGCCTGTCCGGTGCCGCATGGTGGTACCAGAACAAGGCCAGCGGCCCGGCCAAGGCTGCGTCGGCGGGGCCGTCTCAGCCGGCAGCCGGGGCGCGACCGACGGTTGAAGCCGCCAGGGTGAAAGTCGTGAAACTCGTGGATGACGCCCAGGCCGTCGGCAGCCTGCGTTCACGCCGCAGCGTGGTGCTCCGCCCCGAGGTCAGCGGCCGCATCACCCAGCTCAATTTCACCGACGGCCAGCGCGTGCGCAAGGGGCAGGTGCTGGTGCAGTTTGACGACCAGTTGCCGCTGGCGCAGGTGCAGCAAAGCCAGGCCGAGTTGTCGATCGCCCAGGCCAACCAGAAGCGCAACCAGGAACTGGTCGCGCAGAACTTTGTCAGCCAGCGCTCCCTCGATGAAAGCGCGGCCAATCTGCAGGTGGCGCAGGCCAGGCTGTCGCTGGCCAGGGCCACCGCGGCCAGGCTGAAAATCGTCGCACCCTTCGACGGCATTGCCGGCATCCGCCTGGTCAATCCCGGGGACTACCTCAAGGACGGGGCCGACATTGTCAATATTGAAGACATCGACGCCGTGTTTGTCGACTTCCGCCTGCCCGAGCGCTTTCAGAACAAGCTCAAGCGCGGCCAGACCGCCGTGGTGGACATGGATGCGCTGCCGGGCCGCAAATACACGGCGGTGGTGCAGGCGATCGATCCGCTGATCGACGCCAACGGGCGCTCGGTGGCGGTGCGGGCCTGCATTGACAACCGTCAGCTGCAGTTGCGCCCCGGCATGTTTGCCCGTGTCAACGCGGTGTTCGGCGAGCGGGACAACGCCAGGGTCATTCCGGAAGAGGCGCTGGTGCCGCAGGGGGACAGGCAGTTTGTCATCAAGCTCGTACCGGGGCCGGAAGCACAGACCTGGATTGCCCGGCGGGTGGCGGTGCAGGTGGGGATCCGGTGGCCTGGCCAGGCGGAAATCACCAGTGGGCTGGAGTCTGGCGACATGGTGGTCACCACCGGCCAGCAACGCCTTCAGCGCGACGGCATGACCGTGCGGGTGGTGGATCTGAGCCCGCCCGCTGCCGCACGGCCGGCCGATGGTGCGTCTGCCGCCGCGCCGGTGGCGGCGGCGCCCGAGGCTGCAAGTGCGCTGGCGGAAAAACCCATGGGTGGCGCCAATCCCTGCCTGGTAGGCATGCGTGAGGCGGGTCCCGCGCCTGCGGTGTCCGGAGCGACACGCGGCAGTGCTCCGGCACCGGCTCCGACCGAAGCCATGCCTGAAGCCCGGGCCCGGGCGACACGCAAGCCGGCCTGAGCACCAAGCCATCCCCTGACTGGACCCCTCTGATGCAACTGGCTGAAGTCTCGATACGCCGCCCGGTGTTTGCCACCGTGCTGTCCCTGCTGATCGTGCTGATCGGTGTGGTCAGTTTCCAGCGCCTGACGGTGCGCGAGTACCCGAAGATCGATGAGCCGGTGGTGACGGTCAGCGTGCGTTACCCCGGTGCCTCGGCCGAGGTGATCGAGTCTCAGGTGACCAAGCCGCTCGAGGACTCGATCGCCGGCATCGACGCGGTGGATGTGCTGACCTCGATCAGCCGCGCCGACCAGAGCCAGATTTCCGTGCGGTTCCGGCTCGAGAAAGACGCCGACGCCGCGGCCGCCGAGGTGCGCGACCGCACCTCGCGCGTGCGCAACAGGTTGCCGCAATCGATTGAGGAGCCGGTGATTGCCAAGGTCGAGGCCGATGCGTTTCCCGTGATCTGGCTGGCCTTCACCAGCGACAGCCTGACTCGGCTGCAGATCAACGACCTAGTCAACCGCATCGTCAAGCCGCGCCTGCAAACCGTGACCGGCGTGGCCGATGTGCGCATCTTCGGTGAACGCAAATACGCGATGCGTGTCTGGCTCGATCCCCGGAAAATGGCAGCCTACCGCCTCACGACGCAGGACATCGAGGACGCCATACGCCGCAGCAACCTGGAGGTTCCCGCCGGCCGCATTGAATCGCAGCAACGCGAGTTCAGCGTGACGTCCGAGACCGGCCTGGTGCGTCCCGAGCAGTTCGGGGAGGTGGTGATCCGCAGTGTCAACGGCTTCCCGGTCAAGGTGCGCGATGTGGCGCGTGTCGAGGAAGGGGCCGCCGATGAGCGCAGCGGCGTGCGTCTCAATGGCCGGGCGGCCATCGGGGCTGGCGTGATCCGCCAGGCCACGGCCAACCCGCTGGAGCTGTCGCAGGGCGTGCGCAACATGATTCCGCAGCTCAAGGCCGACCTGCCGCCGGAAGTCAACATCGACATCGCCAACGACAACTCGGTGTTCATCGACCGTTCGGTCAGGAACGTCTACCAGACCATTGCCGAAGCGGTGGCGCTGGTGGCGCTCGTGATTTTTGTGTTCCTGCGCACCTTCCGCGCGTCCATCATTCCCATCATCACCATCCCGGTGAGCCTGATCGGCACCTTTGCGCTGATGGCGTTGGCGGGCTTCACCATCAATACCCTGACCCTGCTGGCGCTGGTGCTGGCCATCGGGCTGGTGGTGGACGATGCCATCGTGATGCTGGAAAACATTTTCCGCCACATCGAAGAAGGGCTGGATCCGTTTTCGGCGGCCATCAAGGGCGCGCGGGAAATCGGTTTTGCCGTGATCACCATGACGGCGACGCTGGTGGCCGTTTACGCGCCTCTGGCCTTCACCCCGGGGCGGACCGGCCGGCTGTTTGTCGAGTTTGCGCTGGCGCTGGCCGGCGCGGTGGTCGTGTCGGGCTTTGTGGCGCTGACCCTGACGCCCATGCTGTGCGCCAAGCTGCTCAAACACAACCCGACACCGAATGTCTTTGATCGCGGCATGGAGCGCTTCCTCAACGCGGTCTCCGACCGCTACGCCAGTGCGCTGCGCTGGGTGCTCACCCGGCGTTACCAGCCGGTGCCCGGTCCGGCTGCAGCGGGCGGGAAGGTCAGGGCGTTGGTGCTGCAGGCGCGCTGGATCGTGGTGGGTGTCATGCTGGCCAGTGCGCTGGCCATCCTGCTGATCTTTCCAACCATGAAGCAGGAGCTGTCGCCGCTGGAAGACCGGGGCACCATCCTGGCCACTATCAATGCGCCCGACGGCGCCACGCTGGACTACACCAACCGTTATGCGCAGGCGCTGGAAAAAATGGGCCAGCCCTACAAGGAGTTCGACCGGATTTTTGCCAGCATCGGCAACCCCACCGTGTCGCAGGCCAGCGTCATCTACCGCACGGTGGACTGGGATGAGCGCAAGCGCAGCACGCTGGAGATGGCGCGCGAACTGCAGCCCAAGTTCGCCAGCCTGCCGGGCGTCACTGCGTTTCCGATCACGCCGCCCTCGCTGGGTCAGGGTTTTCGCGAGCGACCGCTCAATTTTGTGATCCAGACCTCGGACAGCTACGAAAACCTGGACCGGGTGGTGGAGCAGATACTCGCGGAGGTCGCCAAAAACCCGGGCATCCAGTCGCCGGTGTCGGACCTGCGCCTGAACAAGCCCGAGTTGCGCATCGACGTCAACCGCGACAAGGCCGCCGACCTGGGCGTCAGCGTGGAAGTGGTGGCCAAGGCGATTGAAACCATGCTGGGCGGGCGCAACGTGACGCGTTACAAACGCGACGCCGAGCAGTACGACGTGATCGTGCAGACCGAGGCCAGCGGCCGCAGCACGCCGGAAGACATCGAGGGCATTTATGTGCGCGGCCGCAGCGACGCGATGATTCCGCTGTCCAGCCTGGTCACGGTGCGCGAGGCGGTGTCGCCGCGCGAACTCAACCACTTCGGCCAGCGGCGGGCTGCCTCCATCACGGCCAACCTGGCCCCCGATTATTCGCTGGGCCAGGCGCTGACCTTCATGAACGAGACCTCGGCCAAGGTGCTCAAGCCCGGCTACAGCACCGACCTGAACGGCACTTCGCGCGAGTTCAGGAATTCCCAGGGTGCCTTGGCCATTGTGTTTGTGCTGGCGCTGGTCTTCATTTTCCTGGTGCTGGCCGCGCAGTTTGAAAGTTTCATCGACCCGCTGGTGATCATGCTGTCGGTGCCGCTGTCGATGATTGGTGCGCTGGTGGCGCTCAAGCTGTCAGGCGGCTCCCTCAACGTCTATTCGCAGATCGGGCTGATCACGCTGGTCGGTCTGATCACCAAACACGGCATCCTGATCGTCGAGTTCACGAACCAGCTGCGCGGGCAGGGCATGGACATGCTGGAGGCGCTGGTCAAGGCGTCCGCGCAGCGCCTGCGCCCCATCCTGATGACCACCGGCGCCATGGTGCTGGGTGCCTTGCCGCTGGCGCTGGCCACCGGTGCCGGCGCCGAAAGCCGCATCCAGATCGGCTGGGTGATTGTGGGTGGCATGTCGCTGGGCACGCTGCTCACCGTGTTCGTGGTGCCGACCATGTACGCGCTGTTCGCCCGCAAGAAAATCCCGGGCGCCAACAAGGCCGAGGCCAAAGAGGTGCCCGCGGGGACGCAAATTGCGGGTAAATCAAATCTGCATCAAGTTTGATGCCATGGCCTGCGGGTAAACACGCGCAGCTTGCTGTCGCTTCATGGCGCCGTCATGGCGGGGCGCGCCATGAGTTGCCCGACCGGTTTACCGTCAAGCAGGCGGTCCGTCAGGCCTGCTCCCGACCACATGCCGACCAACGCGAGTCAGGCCGTCAAGGCGAAGATGGCTCCGCCAGTGATTCCCGCACCTACGGCGCAGCCACCCGCCAGCATGGAGCCAAAGCCCATGAGAATGGCTCCTGCGATGTAGCGCGGCATGCCGTCGCCGTTGGCGAATCCTTCGAGCTTGAGGTCCTTGCCGATCCAGGCGCCGATGAATGAGCCCAGGAATACGCCGGGCAGCAGACCAAAGTCAAACCCGATGGCCGGGGCAGGCGAAGACAGCACCCGCATCAACCATTTCGCGGAAGGACCGCTGAAGGTCAGGCCCTGGACCTGAACCACCTGAAGAGAGTTGGCCGACACGAGGTGGGTATAGCCCCAGCCCACTGCAATCATCAGACCCGTGCCGATGCCGCCCACCCATTGCCATTGGCCGGCAGAATCAGCGGGCGACTGGCGCAGCCCCGGGTCATGATCCTGCCGGCGCATCATGCGCCTGGCCCAGCGACAGCGAGAACGTCAAACGTCACGGCCGTTCGAGCATCCGCGGCAACCATATGAACCTTGGTGGTCCAGCCGCCTCGGGACTTGCCAATGGATTGCGGACCTTTTTTTTAACGCACCCGTGCCATCCGGATGCACTTTCACGATGGTGCTGTCCCGCGACACGGCTTCGATCTTGATGCGCACGACATGGGCCTGTTGTAGCCCTGCGAACACCCGGTCCAGCACACCGCTTTTGGGCCAGCGGCTCATGCGCGTATAGATCGTGTGCCAGTAGCCGAAGCGCTTGGGCAATCCACGCCACTTGCCCCCATGCTTGGTGACATACAGGATTGCGTGTTTAACACATTCAGATTCGGCAAGCTGACGTTGCCCCGCTGAAGGGGCAGGCAATGCTCGGTCTGAGCGAATTGGGCTGGTGTGAACTCCATGCGTGACAGTGTTCCGCACCAGCAAGGCGAAATTATCAACACACCTTTGTTCGGTTTCACACCTTTATTCAGTTTTCACTTATATTAGCAATGAGTTTGAGCGTGTGAAGCTCAATTGAACTTGATCTTTCTCAAGCTTTGGCTACAGTGCAGCCAGCGCCTCAGATCGGTAATCAGGAATAAATATAGGAGGAATAATCAATGCAAATCATGAACGAATGTGAACTCCCCCAGCGGCCCTACTGGCCGGCCTGGGCCGCAGGGCTGGCACTCGGGGTTGTGCTGCTGATGACTTTTGTCCTGACCGGGCATGGCTTGGGGGCAACTGGTTTCACGACGCGGCTGAGCGCTTGGCTGGGCGATGCTGTCGTGCCTGGCTGGACGCAGGCCAACGATTACCTGGGCCCCATGCTGGAAGGAGGCCCGGTGCTGTCATCCTGGATCACATGGCAGATGCTGGGGGTGTTCATCGGCGCGCTGGTTTCCGCGGTTCTGGCCGGACGTGTGGCCTTGCGGATCGAGGGTGCCGGTTCTTCGGGACGAAGCGGACGCCTGTTCAAGGCACTGGCGGGCGGCATTCTCGCCGGTTTCGGTGCGCGCATTGCGGCCGGGTGCACCAGTGGGTTGGGCTTGTCCGGCTCGGCTGTGCTGGGGGTGGCAGGGTTTGTATTTCTTGGTGCATTTTTTGTGACCGGTCTGATTGTCTCGCGCCTGACCGGTGGAGGTGTGAAATGAATGCTCTGATGGCCGCAAGTGGTCCCCTGGTGGGCGTGTTGCTTGGCTTTGGTTTTGGGTTTGTGCTGGAGCGTGCCGGTTTTGGAAGCGGCTGCAAGCTGACGGCGCAATTTCGCCTGACCGACTGGTCCGTGTTCAAGGTCATGTTCACCGCCATTGTTTTTGCGGCGGTCGGCATTTACCTGCTCGAGCTGGCTGGCTGGGTAGAGGCTGCTTCCATCTATGTTCCGGCTCCCTACCTGTGGGCTGTTGCTGCAGGTGGCGCATTGATCGGCGCGGGTTTTGCCGTGGGCGGCTATTGCCCGGGCACCTCGGCGGTGGGGGTGATGACGGGCCGGATCGATGCCCTGGTGTTTTTTGGGGGAATTCTGATCGGCACGTTTGCGTTCGCCAGCCTGTTTCCATGGCTGGACCCGCTCACCACCGCCGGTGAATTGACCAAGGGCGATCGCCTGCCGGAGGCGCTGGGGGTTCCAGAATGGCTGGTGCTGGCGGTTCTGGTGGCTGCTGCGGTCGGCGTATTTTTTCTCGGTGGCTGGTTTGAGCGCCGGGCGCGGCAACGCGGCGCGGCCTGACCCCACGTCACGCCATTGTTTTTTTCAAGGAGTTTGATGATGAAAAGTTCTCGCGCCAATCTGGGCTCGCTGGTGTCGGCCCTGGCCATGACCCTGCTGACCGTGCCGGTGGCTCCGGCTGCACTGGCGGCGGCCGACGCGCCTGCCAGGGCGGCTTCCGCGCCCTGTGCCGCTGCCAATCCCTGTGCCGCCAAAAAGCGCGCAGGCAAGGCGGACAACCCCTGCGCCGGCAACCCGTGTGCGGCCAAGCGCAGGCGTGCCAACAAGGATGATGCCAACCCGTGCGCTGGCAGCAGCCGCAGGAAGAGCAGTGCCAACCCCTGCGCTGGAACAAGCAAATAATCAGCCAGGCCGGCATGCGAGCAGGGGACGTCAGGCGGGAAGCGGCCCGGTCCGCTTTGGTCCGCCAGTTGGATCTGGCACGCCGGGGTCGTTCCATCCTGCACCCTTTCATTGGGCGTAGCCAGCGCTTTGAAGCCTGGCGGCACTACCCTGTCAACGACGCCATGGATGACACCGGGCGCTGGCAGTTTTACTACCATGCGCATGACGACAGTCGGGAAGGTGGCGCCCGTCATCCCCAGGAGCATGGGCACATTCACCTGTTCCGGCGCGATCCGCAAGGGCAGCTTTCGCATCTGGCCGGACTGTCACTCGATGCCCGTGGCACGCCCCTGACCTGGTTTGCCACCAACCAGTGGGTCACCGGCGAGCGCTGGATGGCTGCGCGCCAGCTGGCGCAAGGCCTGAGCGACCTGCAGTTGCGTCTGCGCGGCCCGCTGGCCGGGGTGGCGCTTTGGCTGGCCGACATGGTGCGGGTCTATGCAGCCCCCTTGCACGACATGCTGCTGGCCCGTGATGAAGGCCTTGTCAGGCATTGCGCGCATCAGCAGGTCAGCCGAAAGGCTGCCTGGGATGACCGGCAGATCGCCGTATGGAGTTCGTTTCCCATTGACTGGCCGCAGGATGCAGTCGAGCTGCAAGGCCAGATTTCAAGTCAACACAACTGAAGGAGATCAAGATGAAAACGCAAATTCGTTACCTGGCGGGCCTGGCCCTGCTCGGGCTGGCCCCATGGAGCTGGGCCCTGCAGGTTCCCGGCCCGGTGGTCGATGGCGAGTGGCTGGCCAAGAACAAGGCGGAAGTCACGGTGCTCGATGTGCGTCCGAGCCAGAAATCCTTCACGCTCGCGCCGCAGTTCGAGACCGACAAGAAGACCGGCAAAAAATTCCTGGTCGAACTGGGCGGCCACATTGCGGATGCCACGCCGGTGGACAACAAGAAAGTGCGTGTGAATCGCGTGATCGGCGGCAACAAGCTCAGCGCCATGATTCCCGAGCGCGCCGATTTCGAGAAGCTGGCGCGCCAGTGGGGCGTGCAGGCCGGCCGGCCCATCGTCATCGTCGCCGCCGGCATGGAACCGGTGGACTTCAACGACGCCGCGCGCCTGTACTGGCAGTTCAAGGTCTACGGTGAAGACAACGTGGCTATCGCGAACGGCGGCATGGCCGCCTGGCTGGCCGAAGGCCGCGAGGTCAGCATTGCGCCGGCCAAGGTGAGTGAAGGCAACTGGGCCGCCAGGGCCGACCGTACGGCCGAACTCTCGGCCAGCTCCGAAGACGTCGAAAAAGCCATGAACACCAAGGCGACGCAATTGGTCGATGCGCGCAATGCGTCCATGTACCTGGGGTTGAGTAAAAGCAGCAGCGTCAGTGCCTATGGTCACGTTCCGGGCGCGAAGAATGTGTCGTTTGAGCTGCTGACCACCGAAGGTGGCGATGCCACTCGCGTGCTGGCCAGGGACACCTACCGGGATGTCTTCACGATGAGCGGCGTTGATCCGCAGGCGCCTGTCATTGCCTACTGCAATACCGGCAATCTGGCATCCAGTACCTGGTTCGTGCTGTCTGAAGTTCTGGGTAACAAGCAGGCCAGGCTGTATGACGGCTCCATGCACCAGTGGACCCTGGAAAAGCGGGCGTTGCAGTCGGTCGCACGGGCTCAGTAAAGACAAGAGGGACAGGGCGGGTCTCTCAAGCCCCGGGGCCGGATGCGAATGGCGCGTCCCCCGCTTGACGCCGTTCGGATTAGATCGCGCCCTCGAACATCATCACGTCGACGTCCTCACCCACGGCCACGCTGCCCTGCGCATGGTGCAGCACGATCAGGCCATTGGCCTGGGCCATGGAACTGAGCACACCCGAGCCCTGGTTGCCGGTCGTCTTGACCTGCAGGGAACCGTCGGCGGCGGTGGACACCCAGCCGCGCTGGTACTCGGTGCGGCCCGGTTTCTTGCGCATGGGCTCCAGGCTGCGGGCCCTGAGCAGCGGAGCGGCCGGGGCCGTGCTGCCCATCATCTGCAACAGGGCCGGACGCACAAAAGCCAGAAAGGTGACCATCACCGCGACCGGGTTGCCGGGTAGGCCAAACAGGATGGCGCCATTCGGATTGCTATTGTTTTGGGAGCTGCTTGCGCCCGCATCCATTGGGCTGGAGGCTGATTTTGCTTGAGAGATTCGGCCCACCGCCATGGGCCGCCCGGGGCGCATGGCAATTTTCCAGAAGGCCACGTCGCCGAGTTTTTTCATCATGGCCTTGGTGTAGTCGGCCTCGCCGACACTGACACCGCCGGAAGTGATGATGGCATCGGCCTGCGCCGCGGCGCGTGTGAAGGCCGCTTCCAGCAGGGCCGGGTCGTCGCGCACCACGCCCATGTCGATCACCTCGCAGCCCAGCCGCCTGAGCATGCCGAACACCGTGTAGCGGTTGCTGTCGTAGACCGCACCTTCGCGCGGCGCCTCGCCCAGCGACAGGATTTCATCGCCGGTGGAAAAGTAGGCCACGCGCAGGGCCCGCCGGGTGGCCACGGTTTTCAAGCCCAAAGAGGCCACCAGCCCAAGGCGGGCGGGTGTCAGAAGCTCACCTTTTGATAGCGCCGGCCGGCCCTGCATGAGGTCTTCGCCACGCAGGCGGCGGTTGTCGCCGGGGCTCAGCAGTTGCGCGGGCAGGGTGATGCTGTCGCCCTGAACGCTGGCAAATTCCTGCGGCACCACGGTGTCCAGCCCGGCCGGCATGATGGCACCGGTCATGATCTTCACGCACTCGCCGGCCCCGACCGTGCCCTGCCAGGCTTTGCCGGCCAGCGCCGTGCCCACGACTTTCAGGGGCAGTGCCGTTCCCGCTGCAAGCTGGGCGCCAGCGAAGGCATAGCCATCCATGGCCGAGTTGTCGTGGGGCGGCACGTCAAACGGCGACACCACGTCTGCCGCCAGCACGCGTCCCAGCGCCTCGAACAGCGGCAGTTCCACGACGTCCTGCACCGGTTCCACCAGCCGGGACAAAAACCGCAGCACATCCGCGGCGGACAGGGCCTGCGGATCGTAGCCCTGCAGTTCGGCGGCGATCTGGGCGATGGACTTCACGGGCGCAGGGCTTCGAGCTGGTGCAACTCGGCCAGCGTGTTGGCGTTGAAGAAAGCGCGCGGGTCGTCGCCCGGCAGGTTGAAGGGCACGAGCACGGTTTTGTGCTGCGCCGTCCACGCATCGATCTTGCGGCCGCCGCTGGTGGTGAACAGCATCAGGCTTTCCAGCAGGCGGGTGCGCAGCAGGCAGAAGACCGGCTGCGCGCGCAACTGGCCGTCTTCTTCGGGGGCGGCCACCACGGCGATATCGGCATCTTCGCGCACCATCGCCTCGGCAAGGCGGGCGACCAGCTCTTCGCTGAACAGCGGGGTGTCGCAGGGCACGGTCACCAGGTAGGGCGTCTCGCAGCGCTCCAGCCCGGTCAGAAAGCCGGCCAGCGGGCCCGAAAACTCGCCGAGCCCGGCCGCATCGGGCCAGACCGGCACGCCAAACGATTCGTAGGCCGCGAGGTTGCGGTTGGCATTGACCATCACCTCGCCGACCTGCGGCGACAGCCGCAGCAGGGTGTGCAGGGCCAGCGGCACGCCATTGAAGCTTTGCAGGCCCTTGTCGGCGCCGCCCATGCGTGAGCCGCGTCCGCCGGCAAGGATGATGCCGGTGATTTCTGCGCCGTCTATCGTGTCAATCATGTGGTTCCAATCTTCATAGCGAGCAGTTCAATAACCACGGATATCCCTTGCCAGCCGGGGCCGCGGAACCGGCTTTGCCGGGCCGCAGGCGCAGCGTCCCCGAGGGGCTGGAGCCTGCGGCTCCAAACCTGCCTGCGCAGGTTTGGACAGGCGACAGAGGCGAAGCGTCCCCGCGAGCCGCGGCCTGCAAGGCCTCGTGCAGTACACGAAGTGACAAACGTGGGGGCCATGTCTAGCCGCCTATGTAACTCATCTCAACGCGCTTGTTTCCGTCGGCGCCCGGCACGGCCACATCCGGCGGCAGCGCGGCGCGCAGTTCCGAATACCGGTCGTCGCGGCGCTGCCAGATGTGGGCGACGGCGCCAGAGATCTGCTCGTCCGAATAGTTGCTGTCGCGCAGCAGGGCGCGCAGGTCGTGGCCCTGGTGGGCGAACAGGCATAAAAACAGCTTGCCCTCCGTGGACAGGCGTGCCCGGTTGCAGTCGCCGCAAAAGGCCTTGGTCACGCTGCTGATCACGCCGATTTCGCCGCCGCCGTCGGCATAACGCCAGCGTTCGGCCGTTTCCCCCAGGTAGTTGGGATCGATGGCGTCGAGCGCAAACTCCTGCTGCAGGCGCTGGATGACCTCGGCCGAGGGCATCACCTCGTCCATGCGCCAGCCGTTGGTGGCGCCGACGTCCATGTATTCGATAAAGCGCAGCACCACGCCCGTGTTGCGGAAGTGCCTGGCCATGGGCAGGATCTCGGCATCGTTGGTGCCGCGTTTGACCACCATGTTGACCTTGATGGGCGCCAGGCCAACCTTGTGCGCGACCTCAATGCCCCTGAGCACGTCGGCGACCGGAAAATCCACGTCGTTCATGCGCCGGAACACCGCGTCGTCCAGCCCGTCCAGGCTCACGGTGACGCGCTGCAGGCCGGCGTCCTTCAGGGCCTGGGCCTTTTTGACCAGCAGCGAGCCGTTGGTCGTCAGGGTGATGTCCAGCGGCTTGCCCTGCGGCGTCTGGAGCCGGGCCAGCATCTCGATCAGCACTTCCAGGTGCTTGCGCAACAGGGGTTCGCCGCCGGTCAGCCGGATTTTTTCGACGCCGTGCGCGACGAAAATTTTCGTCAGGCGCGTGATCTCTTCAAAACTGAGCAGCGAAGTCTGCGGCAAAAACGCATAGTCCTTGTTGAAGACTTCGCTGGGCATGCAGTAGCTGCAGCGGAAGTTGCAGCGGTCGGTCACGCTGATGCGCAGGTCGTGCAAGGGCCGGGCCAGCGTGTCGGCCAGCAGGCCGGTGGGCGCCTGCAGCTGCGCAGGGATGTGCGGCACGCGCGCGGCGTAGCGGATGTCTGCGATGGGAATGATTTTGTCGGTCATGTGGGTGCCTTGGGGGAGAATTTACTCCATAGACCCTGAGGCAGGGTATCTCCCGGGACTTTGACCCTTGAAACAACCGGCTTGCCTGCCCCGGCACGGCGGGAACCATCGACGTCCAGGGGACGTAAGTAGAAAGTTGACGTAGATGCTTCTCCTATAATTTCGCAACAAAAAATGGAGGGGAACCATGATTGCTTCATCGGCCCGCACAGCGCTTCGCCTGCTGCTTGTTTTTTTCCTCGGGCTTGGCGCACTGGCCCATGCCCAGGACTCCAGAAACCTGGCGCCCGGATTCACCCAACGGACGGCAGCATCGAAGCTGCTGATCCTGCCGGTCGACATGGAGCTCTACTCCATCAGTGCCGGGGGCGTTCAGGAGCCCAAGGCCGACTGGACCGAGTCCGCCGTCAAAAACTTCAAGACCGGGCTCGACGGCCGCAAGACACTGCTGGGCGCGAACATTGTCCAGCTTGAAGAAAAAGACCTGGATGAACTGGCCGAAATCAATGCCCTGCACGGCGCGGTGGCGCAGTCTGTTTTTCTTCATCACATGCTGGGCGTTGCCAAGCTGCCGACCAAGGCGGGCGTGCTGGACTGGTCCATGGGCGACTCGGTGAAGCTGCTCAAGGACAAGACGGGGGCAGACTATGCGCTTTTCACCTGGATACGCGACAGCTACGCCAGCTCGGAGCGCAAGGCCGCCATCGTGATGATGGCCTTGCTCGGCGTTGGCATTGCCGGCGGCGCCCAGGTCGGTTATGCCTCGCTGGTGGACCTGAACAACGGGCGCATTGTCTGGTTCAACGATTTGCGGCGGGCCAGCGGGGACCTGCGCGAGCCGGAGTCGGCACAGGAAACCGTTGAAACCCTGCTCAAGGGATTTCCGGCGGCCAGATGACGGCGCCGCCCTTCACCCGACGTGGCCTGCTGCGCTCGGCTTGTCGGCACTGCCTGGGTTTTGCCGGGCTGGCCTCCAGCCTGCCTTTGCTTGCCCAGGACAAGGTCGCCGCAGCAACCCCCAGTGCCGGCCTGGCTGCCATGCCGCAGCGTTTGACGCGACCGGCGCTTGACAGCGAGGAGGGCGGGCTCTGGGGCCTGATGGACCGCGAAGAAGCCCGCTTGCGCCGAAGCCCTTTTGTGATGCGCGATGCCGCGCTGGGAAAATATGTCCAGGACGTGGTCTGCCGCCTGACCCAGGACCATTGCGCTGACATTCGTATCCACCTGGTGCGCACGCCGCTGTTCAATGCCAGCATGGCGCCCAACGGCATGATGCAGGTCTGGAGTGGCCTGTTGCTGCGCGTGGAAAACGAAGCGCAGCTCGCGGCTGTGCTGGGCCATGAGCTGGGTCACTACCTGGAGCGGCACACGCTGGAGCGCTTGCGCGACGCCAAGAGCAAGGCGGCCTTTGCCCAGTTCGTTGGCCTGTTCGGCCTGGTGGGCGCGATCGGCCAGCTCGGCGTGCTGGCCAGCATGTTTTCATTTTCACGCGAACAGGAAAGCAGCGCCGACCGCATCGGCATGCGACTGATGCAGGGCGCCGGGTACGACGGCAAACAGGCGGCGCAGGTGTGGGACAACCTGCTGGGAGAGCTCAGGATCAAGGGCGGCGACAGGGTCGGATTGCAAAGCCCCATGATGGCCACCCATCCGCCGGTTGAAACCCGGCGCGACGACCTGCTCAAGCTGGCAGGCAGCATGCCGGGCAACACCGGAGGCCCGGAATTCAGGCAGGCCATGGCGCCGCACCGCCTGGGCTGGATCCACGACGAAATCAAGCGCGGCCAGTTCGAGGAAAGCCTGGTGCTGTTTGATCGCCTGATCAACCAGGACAAGGCCGATGCGCAGCTGTTGTATGCGCGTGGCGAGGTCTACCGCCTGCGCGCCGGAAAAGACGACCAGCAGCATGCGCTGGAGAGCCTGACGGGGGCAACCACGCAGGCGAACCCGCCAGCCGAAGCATTTCGTGCCCTGGGCCTGGTGCACAAGCAGCGAGCCGACAACGATTCGGCTTTTCAATCCTTCGAAAAATACCTGGCGGCGGCGCCCGATGCGCCGGATGCCGGGCTGATCAGAAACTACATCGCGGAACTCAAACCATGAAAAAAATACTTGCCCTGTTGCTGGTCTCGCTGCTCGCTGCGTGTACCTCCATCGTCAAGGTCGAAGGTGACCAGGTCATCAACAACCGCATGGCCGTCAAGCTCACCGATGCCTGGAACAAGGTGGACCTGCCGGGCAACAAGCAACCCTTTGATGTGTGGACCCAGGAAGGCCTGACGATTGACCACCTGCGTTTCTGGGCAGCGGTTGGCAACAACCAGGAAATGATGAAGCGCCCGCCGGGTGCCAGCGTGCCGCAAGGCGGAAAGGCCGCCCGCTTGCCGACCTATGTGGCCGGCATGCAGTCCGACCAGCTGGTCAGCCTGTTCGAGAACCTGTATGCCGCTGACGGATCCATCGTCACGATGAACAAGGTCGAGCCGGCCGTGTTTGCCGGCGAGAAGGGTGTGCGTTTCGAGTTTGCCGTCACCCGCAAGAGCGATGATGTGCAACTGCGTGGCGTCGGCTGGGTGGCGGTGAAGAAAAACGAGCTGTTTGCCGCGACTTTTGTCGCGCCGCGGCTGTCCTTTTTCCCGCGCCTGCTGCCCAAGGCTGAAAGTGTCGTGAAAACGGCGCAGATCAAGGGCTGATCCGGCCGAACACCGGCAGCACCTGTCTGCCGGGCCATGGACGGGTCAGACGCAGCGCCCGCCGTCCACCTCGAGACACACACCGCTGATGAAAGCCGCTTCGTCGCTGGCCAGGTAGAGCGCGGCGTTGGCCACGTCGAGCGCTGTCGAAAAACGTCCGAGCGGAATGCTGGACAGGAATTTGGCGCGGCGCGCTTCGCCTTCGGGGCCGGTGACCGTGCCGCCGGCAAACTGGGTGGACAGCGCGGTGTCGGGGTTGAACACCGGGTTGATGCAGTTCACGCGGATGTTGTCCGGGCCGAGTTCGGCGGCCAGCGACTTCGAGGTCGTGATGACGGCACCCTTCGAGCCGTTGTACCAGGTCAGGCCGGGGCGCGGGCGCACGCCGGCGGTGGACGCGATGTTGATGAAGCTGCCGCTGCCCTGCGCGCGGAACACCGGCGTGGCGTGGATGGTCGAGAGGTAAATGCTTTTGACGTTGATCGCGTAGCAGCGGTCGAATTCTTCCTCGGTGGTTTCCAGCGCGGGCTGGTTGCGGTGCGTCCAGCCAGCGTTGTTGACCATCACGTCGAGCTTGCCGTAACGCTGCACGGCCGCAGCCACCAGCGCCTTGACCTCGGCGGTTTTGGTCACGTCGGCCGCAAAGAAGGAGGCGGTGCCGCCGGCTTTCACGATGTCGGCCACAACTTTTTCGCCAAGGACGGTGTTGATGTCGTTGACGATGACTTTCGCGCCTTCAGCGGCCAGGCGTTTGGCAATGCCTTCGCCGATGCCGCCGCCCGAGCCTGTGACGATGATGGATTTGTCCTGGAGTCGCATGGTGTTTCCTTGGGTGCTATAAAAGTTATAGCTGCTAGCGCCCGAATGGAAAGGGCTGCAGCCTGTTTTTTCTTGAAAAATGAAGGGCGGGTTCAGCCGTGCCGGATGGCGACGGTCTTCAGCGTGGTGAAGCCGTACAGCGCTTCAAAGCCTTTTTCGCGCCCGTAACCCGACGACTTGACGCCGCCGAAGGGCAACTCCACGCCGCCGCCGGCGCCGTAGTTGTTGATGAAGACCTGGCCGCTCTGGACACGTTTGGCCATGCGGAACTGGCGGCCGCCGTCGCGGGTCCAGATGCCGGCCACCAGGCCGAACTGCGTGGCGTTGGCGAGTTCGATCGCGTGGTCCTCGCCCTCGAAACTCATGGCGCAGAGCACCGGGCCGAACACTTCTTCCTGCGCCAGGCGGTGCATCACCGGCACGTCGCGCAGCAAGGTGGGCGCCTGGTAAAAGCCGGTGTCCGGCGCTTCGTCGACGATCTGGCCTTGCGCCACCATGGGGATGCCGGCGACCTGCGCATCGCTCAGAAAGTCCCAGACGCGCTGCTGCTGGGTCTGGCGGATCAGCGGTCCCACGTCCAGGTCCATCGTGGCGGGACCGACGCGCAGCTTCTCGAAGGCCTGGCCCAGGCGCTCCAGCAGCGGTTCATAAATCTGTTGATCCACCAGCAGGCGCGAGCCGGCCGAGCAGGTCTGGCCGGCGTTTTGCACGATGGCGTTGACGAGCGCCGGAATGGCTTGCTCCAGGTCGGCGTCGGCAAAAACGATTTGCGGGCTTTTGCCGCCCAGCTCCAGCGTCACCGGGCAATGGCGCTCGGCCGCCACCTGCTGGATCAGGGTGCCCACCGTCGGGCTGCCGGTGAAGCTGATGTGGTGGATGCCCTTGTGGCGGGCCAGGGCGTCGCCGACCTCGTGGCCGTAACCGGTCACGAGGTTGATGGCACCGGCCGGAAAACCGACCTCGGCGGCGAGCTGCGCCACGCGGATCAGCGACAGGCAGGCGTCTTCGGCGGGCTTGACCACGCAGACGTTGCCGGCGGCCAATGCGCCGCCGACGCTGCGGCCGAAAATCTGCATCGGGTAGTTCCACGGAATGATGTGGCCGGTCACGCCGTGCGGCTCGCGCCAGGTCATCACGCTGTAGCCGTCCAGGTAGGGCAGGGTCTCGCCGTGCAGCTTGTCGCAGGCGCCGGCGTAAAACTCGAAATAACGCACCAGCGCGGCCGCATCAGCCCTGGCCTGCTTGGTGGGTTTGCCGCAGTCGCGCTGCTCGATCAGGGCCAGCTCCTCGGCATGTTCGGCCACCTTGCGCGACAGCGCCATCAGCAGGCGACCACGCTCGGCGGCACTGACCTTGTGCCAGACGGTGTGCAGGCAGTCGTGCGCCGCCTGAACCGCCGTGTCAATGTCCTGCGCGTTGCTGCGCTGGATGTCTTCGAAAACCTGTCCGTCGGACGGGTCGATCACAGGAATGGTTTTACCCGAGGCGGAGCGGACCGGTGCGTTGGCGATGTAATTGAGTTGCATGCATATGATTTTCCGCGAAAACGCAGGGTTCGCAAAAAATCCGGCCGGATCGGGCCGCCGCCCCTTTTTCAGGAGGGGGATACGCTATGAAATGAATAGCAGCCGAGCCAGTCGGCTCGAGACTATGCCCCGACGGGGGTGTAGGCGCTGGTGTTGCTGGCCAGCCAGCGCGCCGACAGGTCGCTGCTCTGCTGGTTGGGGTGAAAGTCCGTACGCAGATACTCGCGCCAGGGTTTGAAGGTCTGGCGGATCAGTCCGCGCTGACCGAACAGGTAGCTGGCGGCGCTTTTCCAGGTGCGCCACTTCCACAAGGTACCGTCGTGATACAGGTTGTTGACGGTCTGGCGCAGGGTGTCGGTCAAAAACACAAAAGTGATGCGGCGGAACCACTTGATGCGCCATTCCTGGCTACCACCGAGCGCGACATACAGGTCAAAGGCGGTGTTCTTGTGCTCCGACTCTTCGGCACTGTGCCACAGCCACATGGTTTTCAGGCGCGGCTCGCAGCCGTCAAGCAGGTCATGGTTGCGCAGCATCCACTCCGCAAAAATCGCGGTGAAGTGTTCATTGGCCGCAGTAATGGCCAGCGCGTGGCGCGGGTTGGTGCCGGCCAGCAGCTGCATGTTTTTTTCAGCACGCGGCGCCCAGTCGTTGACCAGGCCCTGTTTTTCCAGATGGCTGTTGAAGAGGCTGTGAACGCGGCGATGCGTGGCCTCCTGCCCGATAAACCCCTGGACCTCGGCCTTGTACTGGTCCTGCAAGGGAGGCGGCAGGGCTTTCAGGCCGTTGCGCACCGAATCAATGAAGAACTGTTCGCCGACCGGAAAACTCATGGACAGTGCGTTGAAAAAAGCCGTGCGAAATGCATCGCCGGCACACCAGTGCCTCGGCAGGGGCGTCTCAAGGTCAATCAGCAGGCGGCGTACAACCAGTTCACTCATGTTTTCTCCCATGGAAATAATTTGGTACCCGCGGGTACCAGTAAGGGAAACTATAGGGTGACGCTGTGGTACTGTCAAGTACCGTCATGGTTTTAACTTTGCATTGAGGATGGCTGACCCATGTATTCCGAGGACATCTCCGCCGCCAGCATGGAAACGGCCAGGGCCTACCGTTCGCGCCTGCTCGAAGGCATGGCGCACAGCGTGGCGCTCAAGGGTTACGCCGACACGACGGTGGCCGATATCGTGCGCGAGGCGGGCGTGTCCAAACGCACGTTTTACGAGTGTTTTGCCACCAAGAAGGATTGCCTGATCGCGCTTTATGTGGCGGCCAGTCATGGCGGGCTCAAGGTGCTCAAAGGTGCCATTGACCCCGGCCGCGACTGGAAGACCCAGGTCGAGCACGCGATGGGCGCGTACCTGGCCTGTCTGGCCGGCAACCCGGCGCTGCTGCGCACGCTGTTCATCGACATCCTCAGCCTGGGCCCCGAGGGCCTGCAGGTGCGGCGCCAGATGAACCAGGAAATGGCCGACTTTGTGGTCCAGGTGGTCAACGCCGGCCATCCGCAAACGCCGCAGGACGATGCGCTGACCGCGACCCTGGCCATGGCCGTCATCGGTGGCATCAACGAATTGGTGTTGCAGGCCATCGAAAACAACCGAACGGCCGATTTGCAGGCGCTGACCGGCCCGTGCAGTGCGCTGGTGCGCGCTGTGCTGGCCGTACCGCGCTGAAGACACAAAAAAGCCCGCCGAAGCGGGCCGAAGTAAAGCGTGGCTTTTTCTTCTTTTTTCTTTTATTTCGCTGGCGTCGGCGTGGCCGCGGCACCCGGTGCCTGGGTAGGCGCGGGAGCGGGCATGCCGGGCGCGGTGGGCGTGACCGCCGGGGCGGCCGGCGCGCTCACTGCCGCTGGAGCGGCCACCGGGGTGGCCGGCGCTGCATTGGCGTTGCCGCCATGGAACTTCATCATCAGCGGCACAATCAGCAGCGCCACGATATTGATGATCTTGATCAGCGGGTTGATGGCCGGGCCGGCGGTGTCCTTGTAGGGGTCGCCCACGGTGTCGCCGGTCACGGCGGCCTTGTGGGTCTCGGAGCCCTTGCCGCCATGGTTGCCGTCTTCAATGTATTTCTTGGCGTTGTCCCAGGCACCGCCGCCGGTACACATGGAGATTGCCACGAACAGGCCGGTCACGATGGTGCCCATCAGCAGGCCGCCCAGCGCGGCGGGGCCCAGCAGCAGGCCGACCAGAATCGGCACCACCACCGGCAGCAGCGACGGGATCATCATTTCCTTGATGGCGGCCGTCGTCAGCATGTCCACCGCCTTGCCGTATTCGGGCTTGGCCGTGCCTTCCATGATGCCCTTGATCTCGCGGAACTGGCGGCGTACCTCGACCACCACCGCGCCGGCGGCGCGGCCCACGGCTTCCATGGCCATGGCACCGAACAGGTAGGGAATCAGCCCGCCGATGAACAAGCCGATGATCACCATCGGGTCGCTCAGGTCAAAGCTGATGGCCTTGCCGTAGGCTTCGAGTTTGTGCGTGTAGTCGGCAAACAGCACCAGTGCGGCCAGGCCGGCGGAGCCGATGGCGTAACCCTTGGTCACGGCCTTGGTGGTGTTGCCCACCGCGTCCAGCGGGTCGGTAACGGCTCGCACTTCGGGTGGCATGTCCGCCATTTCGGCAATGCCGCCGGCGTTGTCGGTGATCGGGCCGTAGGCGTCCAGTGCCACCACGATGCCGGCCATGCTCAGCATGGAGGTCGCGGCAATCGCAATGCCGTACAGGCCGGCCAGCTGGAACGAGACCCAGATCGCGATGCAGACACAGATCACGGGCCAGGCGGTCGAACGCATGGACACGCCGAGGCCGGCAATGATGTTGGTGCCGTGGCCGGTGGTGGAGGCTTGCGCAATATGGCGCACCGGGGCGTACTGCGTGCCGGTGTAGTACTCGGTGATCCAGACCAGCGCGCCGGTCAGCACCAGGCCCACGGCGCAGGCGCCGAACAGGGCCATCTGCGTGCCTGCTGCCTTGATGGCGTTGTCGGGCATCAGCCAGGTGGTCACAAAGTAGAAGGCGATCAGCGACAGGCCGCCGGCAACCGCCAGGCCCTTGTACAGCGCCGGCATCACGTTGGTCATGCCGGGCGAGGCCTTGACAAAGAAGCAGCCGATGATGGACGCGATGATGGACACCGCACCGAGCGCCAGCGGATAAACCACCGCGCTGGTACCGGCGTTGGTGACGAGCAGGGCGCCCAGCACCATGGTGGCGATCAGCGTCACCGCGTAGGTTTCAAACAGGTCGGCGGCCATGCCGGCGCAGTCGCCCACGTTGTCGCCGACGTTGTCGGCGATCACCGCCGGGTTGCGCGGATCGTCCTCCGGGATGCCGGCCTCGACCTTGCCCACCAAGTCGGCGCCGACGTCAGCGCCCTTGGTGAAAATGCCGCCGCCCAGGCGGGCGAAGATGGAAATCAGCGAGGAGCCAAAGGCAAAACCGATCAGCGGATTGAGCAGGTTGGCCAGGTTGGCACTGGGCGTGTAGTTGCCGTTGCCCACCAGAAACCAGTAGAAGGCCGTAACGCCCAGCAGGCCCAGGCCAACCACCAGCATGCCGGTGATCGCGCCGCCGCGGAAGGCGACATCAAGGGCGGGGCCAATGCCGCGGGTGGCCGCCTGTGCGGTGCGCACGTTGGCACGCACCGAGACGTTCATGCCGATGAAGCCGCAAGCGCCCGAAAGCACGGCGCCGACTACAAAACCGATGGCGCTGGGCACATCGAGAAAGATGCCAATCAGGATGGCCAGCACGACGCCGACGATGGCAATGGTTTTGTATTGGCGCGCCAGGTAGGCGGCGGCGCCGGTTTGAATCGCGGCTGCAATTTCCTGCATGCGCGCGTTGCCTGCGTCCTGGGAAAGAATCCAGCTGCGGGCCCAGAAGCCGTAAGCCACGGCGGCCAGTCCGCAGACGAGCGTAAGAATAAGCGCTGAGTTGCCTGTCATAGAGAGATCTCCTACGTTGTTTTTCGCTTGGAGGAGGCGCCACGCTAGCGGTGCCTCCGCTGCGTTGCTTCCTCGTTGCTCGTGTCCGACGTAGAGACAAGACGATTGGCCAACCTTTGAAATTTAACGCCAAAACGTGACAAGTTCGCGAAGCGTCAGGTCCGAATCAGTAAAATGAGGGTAAATACTGACTGAGCCATCCACCTTTTCATTACTTCAACACAAAGAGACCATGTCCCTCGATAAAGTTACCCCCGGTAAAAACGCTCCCGACGCTTTCAACGTGATCATCGAAATCCCGATGAATGCCGACCCGGTCAAGTACGAGGTGGACAAGGAGTCCGGTGCGATTTTTGTGGACCGCTTCATGAGCACGTCCATGCATTACCCGACCAACTACGGCTATGTGCCCAAGACCCTCAGCGGCGACGGCGATCCGGTCGATGTGCTGGTGATCACGCCGGTGCCCCTGATCCCCGGGGTGGTGGTGACCTGCCGCGCGATTGGCATCCTGAAAATGACCGACGAGGCCGGCGAAGACGGCAAGGTGCTGGCCGTGCCCGTGGACAAGAAGTGCTCGCTGTACACCCAGTGGCAAAAGCCCGAGGACATGAACCCGCTGCGCCTGAAAACCATCGCCCACTTCTTTGAGCACTACAAGGACCTCGAAGATGGCAAGTGGGTCAAGATCCAGGGCTGGGAAGGTCCGGACGCGGCACGCAAGGAAATCACCGACGGCATTGCCAACTACCAGAAAGAGCAATCCAGCGCCGCCTGATTTTCAAGCACTTTAGGCCTCCAGCCCTTGTCATTCAAGCGCGATTAGCTATCAAAAACAGAGCGCCTGCAGTTCACGCTGCAGGCGCTCTTTTTTTTTATGGGCAGCGTTCAGGCTGCGCGGGCCGGGTCCGGAAAAATCAGCCCGTGCCAGAACGTGCCCTTGCGCTCAAACGCTTGCCAGCCGCCTTCGGGTTGCGCCAGCCGGTCGGCCACGGCCCACCAGGCGCTCGGGTTCAGGCCCAGGCCGACGTGGCTGGCCACCACCTCGACGTTTTCTGTCTGCAGGTTGTCCGGCGACGGTTTCTGGATGCTGCCTTGCCAGGCCACGATGCCGTCGCTGCGTGAGTAAATGCTGGTGGTGGGCACTGGCGGCGCGGCGGGCAGGTCGTAGTTCTCGGTTTCACGCGCCACCTTGCGCCCGCTGGCCAGCTCGTAGATGCGCCAGGCGTTGGTGGAGCGGTGCGAGCCGGAAAACGGCGTGCCCAGCGTGATCACGCTGCGCACCATGTGCGGCAGCTCCTTGGCCAGTTCGCGCGCGTACACCCCGCCCAGGCTCCAGCCGATCAGGCTGACCTTGCCGCCGCTGCCTTCGAACGCGCGCCGCACCTGGGCGCGTGCCGCCTCCAGCACGCCGGCGCGCGGACCGAAGTTGAAGCCCTGTTCCCAGCCGCTGGTCTGGTAGCCCAGCGAATCGAGGTAGCGGCGCAGCGGCATGGTCGAACCGTCGCTGGCCGACAGGCCGGGAAACACCACCACGCTGTGCTGGTCGCCTTTGGGGGCGCGGGCCAGCAGGGGCCACGCGGGCAGCAGCGCGCCAAACTCCCAGAAGGCGCGAAACTCCAGCGCCAGCAGCCAGGCGCTGGGCGCAGGGCCGTCATGCGGGCTTTGCTGCGCTTGTTCGGGTTGGCTTTTTCGCACGGGAGACAGGGGTGAGTGTGGCGTCATGGGGCGGGTCATTGGTTTTGGAGGTGTTGTTCCTGACCGCTCCAGTATTGGGGCGGCGGGCTGGCTTCACAGAGGGAGACTTCCCTAAAGTCGTCTCCTGCGTGACAAGGGGGCAAAGGGAGACGGGGGCGGTGGGGCTGGGATTTTCACCGGCGCGGCAGCCTTGAAGCGACTCTTGAGCCTGCTTGAGCGTGCCCGTTATTGTCGGGTCCGGGAGCCCGGGGTGCCTGGCCTGCCGGATGCGGCCCATAATTGAATTTCATTCGCAGCGTCCGCAAGAAAGTCCGAAACCATGCCAACCCACATTCGCCTTCCCGGTGCCGCCTTGCTCATCGTGGTTGTGGCGGCGCTGATGGCCTGGGCCGGCTGGCACTTCTATCCTGCAACAACGACCCGCATCGAAACCACGGTGGTGGCGCCCGAGGTGCCGGTGGTCATCCGCACCGAGGGCGGTTTGCTGGAGGTGGCCACCGTGATCGCGCAGGAGCGTTTCACCCGGTCGGACACCCGGGAGTTCTGGGGCATTCACCTTGGTACGACGGTGTCGCACATCCAGGCACCCGTGCATTACCGTTACCACATCGCGCTCGCCAAAGAGTGGCATGTGGTGATCCGCGGCAAGACCTGTATTGTCCAGGCGCCCGCCATCAAGCCCAGCCTGCCCGTGGCCTTCGACACCTCGGCCATGCAGATGTACACCCACAACGGCTGGGCGCGCCTGAACAAGCAGGACAATCTGGCGGCACTGGCGCGGTCGATGACGCCCGAGCTGGAAAAACGTGCGCTGTCGGCAGGCTACCAGCAACTGGTGGTCGAGCCGGCGCGCCAGACGGTCCGGGAGTTTGTCATGCAGTGGCTGATCAAGGAGCAGAAGTGGTCACGCGAACCGGGCTACACCGTGGAGGTGTTGTTCCCCGGGGAAGTTCTGCGGGCAGGGCCGCCGGCCAGTTCGGCGGTGCAGAACAGCCCGCTGTGATGCCGGGAGCCGTGTCGTGCACGGTTTTCATTGCTTCGCCCGCAGCCCGAAAGATGGTCTGCCGTGCCTTAAACTGACGCTTCTTACTGTAAAAAGGCGTGGTTGCATGGAGTCTGGTTCTTGATCACTGTCCACGCTCAATACCGTCGGCCATTGATGCTGGTTTCCGGCGTGTGGCTGGTCAACGCCGCGGTGCATCTTGCATTTGTGCTGGTCCCCTCGCTGCATTTTGAGCTGCCGGCCGCAGTCCACACGAATTTGCACACCCTGTTCGAGACGGTGTCCATCATTGTCTCCATGCTGGTGTTTTCCGCTGGCTGGGTCACCTTTTCGCGGGAGGGCCGCAGCAATGTGGCGCTGCTTTGTACCGTCTTCTTCGGCGTGGCCATTCTTGATTTTGTCCACCTGCTGTCCTACGACGGCATGCCGGCGTTCCTCATCCCGGCCAAAGACGGCAAGGCAATCTCGTTTTTCCTGGCGGCCCGCCTGATGGTGGCCGGCGCCTTGCTGGCGATTGCGTTCCAGCCCTGGAACCGCCGCATCGAAAACAAGGAGCGTCACTGGCTGCTCGGCCTGAGCCTGATTTTTGCGCTGGGGGTCTCGGTCTACGGGCTGGTCGAGCCGGCCATCATGACCTGGTTTTTTGTGCCCGGTTCGGGGCTCACGCGTACCAAGATAGCGGTGGAATACCTGGTCATCGTTCTTAATCTCGCGGCGGCCGCCGGCTTCTACCTGCGCATGCGCGAGCCGCAGCCCTATCCGCTGGTTCCGCTTTTTGCCGCCGCCTGCCTGATGGCCCTGTCGGAGCTGTGTTTTACCCTGTATTCGACCTTCCACGACCAGTACTTGATCTTGGGCCATGTCATCAAGGTGGAGGCCTATCTCTTTATTTTCCGGGCCATCTTCGTCGAGTTCATGGAGGGGCCTTACCGGCAACTGGAAAGTGCACGTGCAGATCTGGTGGAAAGCGAGGAAAAGTACCGGCTGCTGTTTGAAAACAGCCCGGATGCCTACCTGATGGCCAACGCGGACGGCTCCTTCCACACCGCGAATCCGGCAGCCTCCGCCATGTTAGGCATCGCACTGCAGGACCTGTGGCGGATTGGGCGCAACGATGTGACCCGCGATCCCCGGCTGGCAGGCTTCCTGGAGGAGCGCGCCAGGACCGGCTTTGTCCGGGGGGAGCTGATTCTGCGGCGTGCAGACGGGAGCACTTTTCTGGCTGAGCTTTCTTCCACCACGTACACGGACAGCCGGCACCGGCAGATGAGCAGCACCTTTGTTCGCGACATCACCGAGAGAAAAAAGGCGGAAGAAGAAATCCTCAACCTCAACGCGACGCTGGAGCAGCGCGTGCGTGATCGCACGGCAGAACTTCAGGCGGCCAACGAGGACCTCGAACATTTCTCGCACGTGATGGCGCATGACCTGCGCTCTCCGCTGGTGGCGATCGAGGGCTTCGCCGATCTGCTCAAGCGCAATGGCGGCGCGTCCATGGACGACAAGCAGAAGCACTACCTGAACCGCATCCAGGCCGGCGTGGACCGCATGGCGGACATGATCGATGCACTCCTCGAACTCGCCCACGTGTCCCGTGCGCCCATGAAAATGCAGACCCTGGACCTGTCCGCGATCGCCGACAAGGCGTTGTCAGCCTGCCGGCAGCGCGACCCCCAGCGCAGGGTCCAGGCCGTGGTTGAAAGTTCGCTGGTCGGGCAAGGGGATGCGCGGCTGATTGCCACCGTCATGGCGAACCTGATTGGCAGCGCATGGAAACACACCGTCCGTAATCCGGAGGCTGAAATCGTCGTCGGCATGGCGCCATCGGCACAAGGGCAGGCGGTTTACTTTGTCAGGGACAACGGCTCCGGAGTTAAATCCAGGGCTGCCGGGACGGTGCCGGACGAGTGCGAGACGCCGCAGGGGCCGACAGAGCTGCCACGTGCGGACGTTGTGCTGGCCAGTGTGCGCCGGATCATCGGCCGCCACGGAGGCACGGTGTGGGCTGAGTCGGCGCCCGGACAGGGCGTGATTTTCCGCTTTACGCTGGAGCCGGCGCCAGTGTGAGTGTGAGTGTGTTCTAGTCTTCGAACAGGTACTCGACCTCGCCCAGCCAGCGTTTTTCAATGAGGGCTAGGCTGGCCCGCTTGCCGGCCTGCACCTTGCGACCCACGGAACTGCGAAAGGCGGCGCCCGGGGTTTCTTCCAGCCACCGGTCGGCCGTGTCGTCCGGAAATTCCAGCCTGAGCTTTTCTCCGACCTCGATGCCGCTGTCGCAGCCGTGCCTGAATGCCAGCAGCAGAGACATGGCCAGGCGATGGCGGCCAGCTGCACAGTGAAACACGCCAATCATCCTGTCGTACACGAAAGGCAGGCTGAGGTCGGCAAGGTGCAGTGGCTGGGGCTCCTGGGCGCTGGCCTCGACCAGCATCTGCCATTGTTGCGGCGTGAAATGGATCATGTCTATTTTCTTGGGCAGAGGTATCGCGGCTTCGCAGGAACAGGCCTCACTTGGATGACGATGTCTCAGTGTAGGGGGTGCCAGGTTTTGTCCCGGGCGAACAGGCCTTATGGCGACTTGTACGTGGGGCGTTATTGACATGGACCCTCGGTGGCGTTTCCCGCCATGTTAGGGTGAACGCCTGATGTTCGCACGCTGCCGCTTCCCGGTGCCGGCGGTCAGTGTGAAAAATTCCCGAAAGGTGGCTTTATGGCGATAGGTTGGTGGACTGTGTTGCAAAGTGTCCCGTGGGCCGAGGTGGTGAGCAACGCCCCCAAGGTTGCTGCGGGCGCGAAAAAATTGTGGAATGCGGTGGGCAGGAAACCTTCGGCCGGCGCGCAGGTCGCCGATGCCACTCAGGCGGCGCTGTCGCCAGAGGCGCGGGCCATCACCGCCCTGACTGCGCATGTCAGTGAGCTGGAAACGGCGACCAAAGAACTGCAGGAACAGATGCTCGCGTCTTCGGAGCTGATCAAGGCGCTGGCCGAGCAGAACACGCAACTCATTTTGCGCATCGAGACGCAGCGGCGCCGCATGGCATGGTTGGCGGCCGCGCTGGTGCTGGTCGGCGTGGCGGCGCTGGCCAGCCTGGTCCTGCTGCTTGTGCGCTGAAGGCGGTGGACCTACAGCGGAACGATTTCAAAGCGGGCATCGCCCATGTCCCGGCTCAAAGGGCGAAATGCCGCGAGGATCGCGTCTGCCTCGGCGTTCTCCCACAGCGCGATGACCTGCTCCTCGGCTTCCGACGCCCGCTCGTCCAGCGGCAAGTCTTCGTTGAGCGATTGCACCAGCATGTAGGCCTGCAGGGACGGCAACACCTGGTCGGGGCCGCCCAGGGAAAATTCAAGCGACATGCGAAAACGCAGCTCCGCCGCAGCGCGTTCGTCGGGGCCGAGGCTGGGGCACTCGACGAGCTTGACCTGGTAATGGCCGGTGCCGGCTTGCTTTTTCATGCGGGTTCTTTCTCTGGAGGGTGGGTGTCGGCATCGCCCAGCAGGCCCTGTTCGTCATCGCGCAGACCGGCGACGGGCGTGGCCTTGGCCAGCGCGACCCACACGCCGAAAGGCAGGGTCTGGCGGGGCCGCCGCGGCGCGGCGCGGGCCACCACCAGCCGTTGTCCTTCGACCTGCATCACGCCGCATTCCGGCGGAACTTCGTCGGGGGCGGCGATGGGCCGGCCTTTGGCGTCGCAGCCCAGCACGTACCAGCACTCACCGCCCAAATCGAGGTAGGCGCCGCGTTTTTCGGGCCGACGCAGGTCACCCAGCAGGTCGGAGCGCTTCACCTTGATCTCGTGAACAACGGGTTCGACATAGGCTTCTACCGAGGTATTGCGGATTGAAAACACGTCGGGCCGCACCATGCACCAGCGTGCGGCGGCGCCGTCGGCCAGTGGCGGCAGCTGCGCGCGCAGGCTCAACGCCCGCCAGGTGATGCGGCCCGCGCGCACCATGTCGCAGGCCACGCGTTCGACCAGCGCCTCGTGTGCCGACAGGGCCTCGCGGTTGCGCACCAGCGTTGCGGCCAGGCAGCTGACGCCGGCATCGGTGACACGCAGGGTTTCATGGCCTGACGGGCCGGCGACACGTTGCAGCAGGCCAGCGGCGAGCAACTCGATTTCCAGCAGGTCTTGGCAGGGCCAGCCGATGGAGCGGTAGATCTCGCGCAGGCGGCGCGCATGGGCGCGGCCCAGCGTGGCGGGGCCGGGGGCATCGGTGGTGGCATCAAGCATGAAAAAAAAGGGGTGAAGCAGGGTTTCAGAAAAAGCTTGAATCAACTGTCCTTATACGCCAAATTGGCCTCCAGCCCAATCGGGACGAGCGCAGATAGCTATGAATACTGTAGCGTCACAAGGGGGCATGGCCGCCGGGCTCCGCCTGCCGGAACGGGTTGCGCCGCTCCAGTTCTTCCATGTAGCCGGCCATGCCTTCGCCCTCGCGTTCCAGGAAGCGCTCCACCGCATCGGCAAAGGCCGGGTGTGCCAGCCAGTGGGCACTGGTGGTCTTGACCGGCAGCAGGGCGCGCGCCATTTTGTGCTCGCCCTGGGCGCCGCCTTCGAAGCGCTGGTAGCCGTGTTCCATGCACCATTGCAGCGGCTGGTAATAACAGGCCTCGAAGTGCAGGCAGTCGACGCGTTCCAGCGCACCCCAGTAGCGGCCATACGCAACCCGGGACGGTGTGATGGAACCAAATTGGCCTTCGGCCTTTGTACCACCTGCGCTGACAGCTATCAAACTAGTAGCGATGGGGCGGCCGTCCCGCTCTGCCACAAACAGCAGCCAGTTCTCCGGCATGGTGCCCTGCATGCGCTGGAAAAAGTCGCGGCTCAGGTAGGGTGCGTTGCCGTGCTCGTAGTAGGTGCGCTCGTAGCAGCGGTAGAAAAAGTCCCAGTCGGCAGCGCTGATGTCTTTGCCCAGCGACCAGCGGAAGCGCACGCCGGCGTCAAGCACCTTGCGCCGCTCCTGGCGGATTTTCTTGCGCTTTTCCTGGCTCAGCGACATCAGGAAGTCGTCGAAGTCGCGAAAGGGGCGGGTGTTGCCGAGGCGAGGTGCACCGTCTTCACCAACCGGGGCCGCGGAACCGGCTTTGCCGGGCCGCAGGCGCAGCGCCCCCTCGGGGGGCAGCGCAGTACACGAAGTGACAAGCGTGGGGGCACTATTCGTCCAATGGAATTGCACGTTGTGGCGGAGCATCAGCCCGGCTTCCTCGCAGGCGGCGACGTCCGCGTCACTGGCAAACAGCAGGTGCAGCGAGGACAACCCTTCTTCGGCGCACCAGGCCAGTAGCGCCTTCACCAGCAACGTGCGGGTGACGGCATCATGCGCCAGCAACCGCGGGCCGGGTACGGGCGTGAAGGGCGGCGCCACCAGGGCCTTGGGGTAGTAGGGCAAGCCATGCTGGTGATAGGCATTGGCCCAGGCGTGGTCGAACACGTATTCGCCGTAGGAGTGGTCTTTCAGGTACAGCGGGCAGGCGCCGACCAGCTGCGTGCCCCGGGACAGCGTGACAAAACGCGCGGTCCAGCCGGTTTGCGCGGTGGCGCTGCCGCTTTCCAGCATGGCGGCGAGGTACTCGTGGCGCATGAAGGGGTTCAGGCTGCCGTCACCCGGCTGGGCCGCGAGCAGGGCGTTCCAGTCGGCGGCCGGGACCTGCAGCGGCGAATCCAGCACGCGGATGACATAATCGTTTTCAGTCACAGCATCAACCGGTTTTTCTTTTTTCATGACTCTCAAAATCTGCGTTGCCCAATTGAACTACTGCGTTGGCGACATGCCGGGCAACGCGCAAAAAATCATTGACGCCGCCCGTCTGGCCTATGCCGACGGTGTGCGCCTGCTGCTCACACCCGAGATGGCGATATGCGGCTACGCCGCCGAAGACCTGTTTTTGCGCCGCTCTTTCATCCAGGCCTGTGATGATGCCGTGAATCTGGTGGCCCGGGAACTGGCCGGGTTAAAAGGGCTGACGGTGGTGGTGGGCACGCCGACCCATGGGGACAGTGGCCGCGGCCTGCGCACCAAAAGTGTATCGGTGCACCAGCGCCACAACGCGGCCCGGGTGCTGCGCGAAGGCGTGGTGATCCACACCTATGCCAAGCGCGAGCTGCCCAACTACCAGGTGTTCGACGAGCGCCGGTATTTCACGCCGGGGCAGGGCGTCTGCGTGTTCGAAGCCGGCGAGGGCGCCGACGCGGTCCGGGTCGGCCTGCTGATCTGCGAGGACGCCTGGTTCGAGGAGCCCGCGCGGCTGGCCAAAGAGGCGGGCGCCGAGCTGCTGGCCGTCATCAACGCCTCGCCTTTCCATGTGGGCAAGGGCGGCGAACGCGAACGCATGATGCGTGAGCGCGTGCTGGCCACCGGCCTGCCCATGGTGTACGCCCACCTGGTGGGCGGGCAGGACGAAATTGTTTTCGAGGGGCACTCCTTTGCCCTGCAGGCCGACGGCGCGCTGGCCGGCCGGGCCGAAAGTTTCAGGGAAAATCTGTTCCCGGTCCAGGCGGAACGTGCGCCAGGCGCTATTTATTTGATAGCGAGCGAGGTGCCGCTACGCAGCGCCGAAGCGGATTTGTGGGACGCGCTGGTGCTGGGTGTGCGCGATTACCTCGGTAAAAACGGCTTTCCCGGCGCCATCCTGGGCCTGTCCGGCGGCATCGACTCGGCGCTGGTGCTGGCGATTGCGGTGGACGCGCTGGGCGCTGACAAGGTGCGCACGGTGATGATGCCGTCGCCCTACACGGCCGACATCTCCTGGATAGACGCACGCGACATGGCCGCGCGTTTGAAGGTGCGTTACGACGAGATTTCCATCATCCCCGAGTTTGAAGCCTTCAAGGCCTCGCTGGCAGGTGAATTCAGGGGCCTGCCCGAAGACACCACCGAGGAAAACATCCAGGCGCGCATCCGCGGCGTGTTCCTGATGGCGTTGTCCAACAAGTTCGGCGCGATCGTGCTGACCACCGGCAACAAGAGCGAAATGGCGACCGGTTACTGCACGCTGTACGGCGACATGGCCGGTGGCTTTGCCGTCATCAAGGACCTGCTGAAAACCACGGTGTTCCGGCTGGCGCAGTGGCGCAACGAGAACGACCCCTACGGCACCGGCAGCAACCCGATTCCCGAGCGCATCATCACGCGCCCGCCCAGCGCCGAACTGCGCGCCGACCAGACCGACCAGGACAGCCTGCCGCCTTACGAGGTGCTCGACGCGATCCTGCAGCGCTACATGGAAAACGACGAGAGCATAGCGGCCATTGTGGCGGAAGGTTTTGACCGTGTCGTGGTCGAACGTGTGACCCGGCTCATCAAAATCAATGAGTACAAGCGCCGCCAGGCGCCGATAGGCATCCGGGTTACCCACCGGAGCTTCGGCAAGGATTGGCGCTATCCTGTCACCAATAAATTTCATGCATGAAGACACGGCCCCCACGCTTGTCGCTTCGCGTACTGCGCTGCCCCCCGGGGGGGCGCTGCGCCTGCGGCCCGGCGGAGCCGGTTCCGCGGCCCCGGCTGGTATGGAGTCGCCGGCCTTCCAAAAGCTTTTGCCAATTTAAAACCAACGGAGATATTCAGTGAAACAAATTACCGCCGTCCTCAAACCCTTCAAGCTCGAAGAAGTCCGTGAAGCCCTGGCTGAATGCGGTGTGACCGGTCTGACCGTCACGGAAGTCAAGGGTTTCGGCCGGCAGAAAGGCCACACCGAGCTGTACCGTGGCGCCGAGTACGTGGTCGACTTCCTGCCCAAGGTCAAGGTCGAGGTGGTGGTGAAAACGGAGGATGTGGATCGTTGCGTGGACGCCATCGTGCGCGCCGCCCGCACCGGCAAGATCGGTGACGGCAAGATTTTCATCACCAGCGTCGAGCGTGTGGTGCGCATCCGTACCGGCGAAGAGGACGAAGCGGCGGTCTGATGCGCCCCCACGCTTTTCACTTCGTGTAATACGCTGCCCCCGAGGGGGCCGCTGCGCCTGCGGGCCGGCGAAGCCGGACCCGCGGCCCCGGCTGGTAAAGAGATAGCCTCTCCCACGGAGGCCTGAGGCGAGAGCCTTAAATCTGGTCCAGGCGCAGCACGTCGGGCGCCACGCCCGCTGACTGCACCAGCTGCTGCAGCAACTGTTCAGCATCACTGGCGACATGAATCAGGTCCATTTGCCAGTCGTTCATGAAACCGCTGGTCACCGAGGTGGCCAAAAACGCCAGCAGGTGGTCGTAATAACCGTTCAGGTTCAGCAGGCCGACCGGTTTGGCATGGTAGCCGAGCTGGCGCCAGGTCCACACTTCAAAAAACTCTTCCAGCGTGCCGATGCCGCCGGGCAATGACAGGAAGGCGTCGGCGTGTTCGGCCATGATGCGCTTGCGTTCGTGCATGGTGTCCACGATGTGCAGCTCGGTGCAGCCCGTGTGCGCCCATTCCTTCTCCACCAGCGCCTTCGGGATGACGCCGACGACGCGGCCGCCGGCGGCCAGGGTGGCGTCAGCGACGATGCCCATCAGCCCGTTGCGCCCGCCGCCATACACCAGCTGGCCGCCATGTTGGCCGATCCACTGGCCAACCTGGCGCGCGGTTTCGGAAAATCCGGGCTCTGCGCCCGGTCGTGAGCCGCAATAAACGCAGACGGAAAAAGCCGGCTTCATGCGAGAAACCTGTGGAACAGCGCCATGACCCAGATGCCCGCGCACAGCAGCAGGCTCAGCAGCACGGCGGCACTGCCCATGTCCTTGGCACGTTTGGACAGGTCGTGCCACTCCGGGCCGATGCGGTCGATCGCGGTTTCTATGCCGGTGTTGAGCAGTTCGATGATCATCACCAGGATCACCGAACCGGCCAGCAAGGCGGTTTCAACCCAGCTGCGGCCCAGCCAGACGGCGGCGGGAAGCAACACCAGTGCGGCGATGGCTTCCTGGCGAAACGCCGTTTCCTGCCATCCGGCCCGCAAGCCCGCCACCGAATAGCCGAACGCATGCCACACGCGGTTCAGGCCTTTGCGGTCTTTCTGGGGATTGGCGGGCGGGGTGGCCGCCGGGTAGCCCTGAAGCGCAGGGGGAGAGACGGTGGAAACGTGTTCAGGCATGGGCTGATTGTCGCGCAGCTCTGTGACGGTGTGGTGCGGCCCTGGCATGGCGAAGACGCCGCGAGGCTTCAGGCGGCCTGGGCAGGCGCGCCGGCGGGGAGGCTGGATACCAGCCGGGTGCCGGCCAGCGCATCGTGCCAGAACTGCCGATCCGGATGAAAGCGCGACAGGATCGCCCAGATGGCGATCCATCCGCCCGCCAGCACGAGCGCCTGCCGCACGTCCAGCCCGAGCAGCCAGCTCACGGCCAGCGGCGGCAAAAACCAGAGCCAGCTCAGGGTGTAGCGCAGGAAGGCGCGCTTCTGGCTGACGGCTTGGCCCTGCAGGTCGGTCAGGCGGATGTTCCAGGTCTTCATGGCCAGGGTCTGGCCTTTGGCCCAGAACCAGACGAAGTAGATGCCGAACACGACAAACAGGAAGGCCTGCTGGGCGTTGCGGTTGTCCATGGCGTTGCGCGTCTGGCTCAGGGTGCTGAACAGGTAGTCGGCAATGAAGACCACGCCGAACATCAGCATGCCCTCATACAGCCAGCAGGCCATGCGCCGGCGCAGGGAGGGGGTGGGAAGGCGGTTGGCTTGTAGGGCTGTCAATTTGGTCGCGTTCAGGTCAGATCGGTTAAATGCGCCCGGAGGAACCGCAGCCAGACCCGCATGCGGATCGTGTCAGGCCGGCACGGGGACCGCGCCTTGCTGCCTACGGTTTTGCCGGTGCCGCGCCGGGCGTGGCAACCGGCGCGGTGGCTGACCGCACGTCCGGCTGTCCGGCCGGGGGCGGCGTCACCGCGATTTTAGTCGCTGGTTTGCCCTTTGGCTTGTCGGCACGCGAAGGCACCGTCGCCAGCTTTTGCGCCGCAACTGGTTTGGCTGCAGGGGCCGCGCCCACCGGTTTGGGGGGGGCCTTGGCGGCCAGTTTGCGCTTTTCCTCGTCGCTGAGGGCCTGGTAGGCCTGCCACTTGGCTTGTTTCTCTTCGGCCGTGAGCTCTTTGGACAGCTCTTTGGTTTTTGCAAAATTCAGCCGCGCCTGGGCGCGTTGCTGCGGGCTGAGTGCCACCCACTCCTTCATGCGCCCCTGCATCTTGACCTGCTCTTCGGTGGAAAGTGCCGGATAACTTTTGGTCATTTGCAGCCATTTGCGCTTATGCGTCTGGCTCAGCGTGTTCCAGGTGGGCGCCAGCGGCTTGAGGATCTCGCGTTCCACCGGACTCAATTCGGCCCAGAGCGGACTGGAAAAAGCGGCCTGGGCGACCACAGTTTTGGCCGGCAAGGCTGGCGCTGCTGCGGGGACGGGCGTCTGGGCGCGGGCGCCGGTCGCCCAAACACCCAGGAACAGGCAGAGCAGCCCCACCCATACCGGCAACGCCTGGGCAGGGATCGACGTGCCGTGGACGGAGTGCAGGCGCGCAGGATGGCGGGACAGGGTCACAGGCATCGATGTAAACGTATTTCTGCGCAAGGGCCAACCCGGCCCCTAGCGGCTGACCTTGAGGAACTGCACAAATCCGGGGTCGGAAAAGGCGTCGGGCGGCAGGTCGTCGGTCAGCAAGGCGGAGTCGACCTCGGCCAGTTCCTGGACGAAGCTGTCGGTTTGCAGGGAGTTGATCGCCAGCAGGCCGACGACCAGGGCGATCAGGGGCAAAACCGATCCGATCCGGTACCACAGGCCGAACCTCTCGCCGGATCCCCAGGTCAGCACCGAACCTGTGCCGCTTGCTGCGGTGACGGAGGCGGTTTGAACCCTGGCCACCTTGCGGGCAGCCACGGCCTGCGCACGGGCGGCCCGCAGGCGCTCGGAAATGTCGTATGGCAGGTCCGCCGCGCCTGCGGACAGGTGGGAAGAGGTTTTCAGGCCATAACGGTCCTGCAGGATCTCGGTGCGGTTTTGCAGTGAATGGTTCATAGTTTTATTCCCTTGGCGGCCAAAGCCTTGCTGAGTGCGTGGACGGCCCTCGAGCAATGCGTTTTCACACTGCCCTCGGAGCAACCCATGGCGGCAGCTGTTTCAGCAACATCCATTTCCTCCCAATAACGCATCAGAAAGGCTTCTCGTTGACGGCCCGGCAGTTCCTTGATCTCGACCTCGATTTGTCGCAAGATTTGCGCCCGTTCGGTCGCATCCTGGGCGCTTTCTGTTCCCTCAGAGTTGGTTGAGGTCTCTAAAGTTTCAAGCAGATCGAAATCGCCATCGTCCCCGGCAGATTCAAAGTCGCTCATGTTGGAAAACAGGGCGTTGCGCGTCTTGCGGCGTCGGAACCAGTCCAGCGTGGTGTTGGACAGGATGCGCTGGAACAGCATGGGCAATTCGGCCGCGGGCTTGTCACCGTAATGCTGGGCCAGCTTCATCATGCTGTCCTGAACGATGTCGAGCGCCGCCTCGTCGTCGCGGACATGGTAGACGCTGCGCTTGAAAGCGCGCTTTTCAACGTTTTTCAGGAAATCGGAGAGTTCTTGTTCAGTTGCCAAGGGGATGCATCCCGATTTGTCCCAGCGTCATCATTGTTGTGTTTTTCGGACGCGGCGAAGCGTCCAAAGCTGCAAAATTATCGCATCAGGCATGGCGCCGGCCGGACTTTTTTGCATTCCCTGTTGGCCACGCGCCGCCTGATGCCATAATATGAACTGCAATTCAAACAGCAAACGGGTCATGACCCGGCGGGATATGTTTCCGCCCATGGTTTTGGCCTCAAGTCTCGACGCTACTCCACAAGAGTGGGCGAAGAGGCACCCAAGGTATTTCGTTAGAGAAATTCACAAAGGTTCATCATGGAAATCTCAAAGGCCGAACTCGCGTCGGCATCAGCGGCGGCAGCTTCTGCCCCCTCAACTCCGCAAGAACTCCGCGGCGCGGAAATCCTCATCAAGGCCCTGCAGGCCGAAGGCGTCAAGCATGTCTGGGGTTATCCCGGCGGCGCTGTCCTGCATATCTACGACGCTTTTTACAAGCAGGACACCATCCAGCACGTCCTAGTGCGCCACGAGCAGGCGGCTGTTCATGCGGCCGACGGTTATGCCCGCGCCACCGGCGAAGTGGGCGTGGCACTGGTCACTTCCGGCCCCGGTGTGACCAATGCCGTCACCGGCATTGCGACGGCCTACATGGACAGCATCCCGATGGTGATCATCACCGGCCAGGTGCCCACACACGCCATTGGCCTGGATGCCTTCCAGGAGTGCGACACGGTCGGCATCACGCGGCCCATCGTCAAGCACAACTTCCTGGTCAAGGACGTGCGGCAGATGGCCGAGACCCTGAAAAAGGCTTTCCACATCGCACGCAGCGGCCGGCCTGGTCCGGTGGTGGTGGACATCCCCAAGGACGTTTCGTTCAACAAGACGCCCTACACCGGTTACCCGCAGACGGTCGAAATGCGTTCCTACAACCCGGTGCGCAAGGGCCACGGCGGGCAGATCCGCAAGGCGCTGCAGTTGCTGATGGCGGCCAAGCGCCCTTACATCTACACCGGCGGCGGCGTGTTGCTGAGCAATGCCTCGCAGGAGCTGCGCACGCTGGTGGACATGCTGGGTTATCCCTGCACCAACACGCTGATGGGTCTGGGCGCCTACCCGGCCAGCGACAAGAAATTTCTCGGCATGCTGGGCATGCACGGCACCATCGAAGCCAACAACGCGATGCAGCACTGCGATGTGCTGCTGGCCGTCGGCGCGCGTTTTGACGACCGCGTTATCGGCAACCCGAAACACTTTGCGCAGAACGAACGCAAGATCATCCACATCGACATCGACCCGTCGAGTATTTCCAAACGTGTCAAGGTGGACATCCCCATCGTCGGCGACGTCAAGGATGTGCTGACCGAACTGATCGCGATGATCAGGGAATCCGGTCTCAAGCCCGACGACAACGCCCTGGGCGGCTGGTGGGAAACCATTGAAGGCTGGCGCAAGCGCGACTGCATGAAATACAGCCTGGGCAAGGGCGATGTGATCAAGCCGCAGTACGTGGTTGAAACCCTGTGGAACATGACCAAGGACGCCGACACCTACATCACGTCCGATGTCGGCCAGCACCAGATGTGGGCGGCGCAGTACTACAAGTTCGACGAGCCGCGCCGCTGGATCAACTCCGGCGGTCTGGGCACCATGGGTGTGGGCATACCTTACGCCATGGGCATCAAGCTGGCACGGCCCGACAGCGAGGTCTATTGCATCACCGGCGAAGGCTCGGTGCAGATGTGCATCCAGGAGCTGTCGACCTGCCTGCAGTACAACACGCCGATCAAGATCGTCTCGCTGAACAACCGCTACCTGGGCATGGTGCGCCAGTGGCAGGAAGTGGAGTACGCCGGCCGCTACAGCAGCAGCTACATGGACGCGCTGCCCAATTTCGTGAAGCTGGCCGAGGCCTATGGCCACGTCGGCATGCTGATCGAAAAACCGCAGGACGTCGAGCCCGCGCTGCGCGAGGCGCGCAAGCTCAAGGACCGCACCGTGTTCATGGACTTCCGCACCGATCCCACCGAGAACGTGTTCCCGATGGTGCAGGCTGGCAAGGGCATCACTGAAATGCTGCTCGGGTCCGAGGACCTGTAAGCGGGCGTACACCATTTTTTCAACCGTCACCTGACGAATCTATTGCCTGCCGAGCCCGCGCATTACCGTGCGCGGGGGAGGGCAGCGAAAAGAGGAATCTTCACATGAAACACATCATTGCAGTTTTGCTGGAAAACGAGCCGGGCGCTCTTTCCCGCGTGGTCGGCCTTTTCTCGGCACGCGGCTACAACATCGAAAGCCTGACGGTGGCGCCGACCGAAGACGCCAGCCTGTCGCGCATGACCATCCAGACCACCGGTTCCGACGACGTGATCGAGCAGATCACCAAGCACCTGAACCGGCTCATTGAGGTCGTCAAGGTGGTGGACCTGACCGAGGGTTCCTACACCGAGCGCGAGCTCATGATGGTCAAGGTGCGTGCCGTCGGCAAGGAGCGCGAAGAGATGAAGCGCATGGCTGATATATTCCGCGGTCGGATCATCGATGTCACCGAAAAGAGCTACACGATCGAGCTGACCGGTGACCAGTCCAAGAACGACGCCTTCCTGGAGGCGATTGACCGCAGCGCGATCCTGGAAACCGTACGTACCGGTTCCAGCGGAATTGGCCGCGGCGAGAGAATTCTGAGAGTCTGATTTTCAGTGGTCCGTGCGCGCGTTTCGACAGGCTCAACGCGAACGGATTTTGACAGTGGCGATATGCGTTGACCGTTCGCCCTGAGCCTGTCGATGGGCATTTTCGCCAGAACCTGCAGACAATTTCTTCGGAGAGAAAAATGAAAGTTTATTACGACAAAGACTGCGACCTGAGCCTGATCAAGGGCAAGACCGTCGCCATCATCGGTTACGGCAGCCAGGGCCATGCCCACGCGCAGAACCTGAACGACAGCGGCGTCAAGGTCGTGGTCGGCCTGCGCAAGGGCGGCGCTTCGTGGCCCAAGGTCGAAAAGGCCGGTCTCAAGGTCGCTGAAGTGGCCGATGCCGTCAAGGCGGCCGATGTCGTGATGATTCTGCTGCCTGATGAGCAGATCGGCTCGGTCTACGCCAACGACGTGGCCCCCAACATCAAGCAGGGCGCCTCGCTGGTGTTTGCCCACGGCTTCAACGTGCACTACGGTGCCGTGATTCCGCGCGCCGACCTCGACGTCTGGATGGTGGCGCCCAAGGCCCCCGGCCACACCGTGCGCAACACCTACACCCAGGGTGGCGGCGTGCCCCACCTGGTGGCCGTCCACCAGGACAAGAGCGGCAAGGCCCGTGACCTGGCCCTGAGCTACGCCATGGCCAACGGCGGCGGCAAGGCCGGCATCATCGAAACCAACTTCCGCGAAGAAACCGAGACCGACCTGTTCGGCGAGCAGGCCGTGTTGTGCGGCGGCACCGTCGAGCTGATCAAGGCTGGTTTTGAGACGCTGGTGGAAGCCGGCTACGCGCCGGAAATGGCCTACTTCGAGTGCCTGCACGAGCTCAAGCTGATTGTTGACCTGATTTATGAAGGCGGCATCGCCAACATGAACTACTCGATCTCCAACAACGCCGAATACGGTGAGTACGTGACCGGCCCGAACATCGTGACCTCGGCCACGAAAGACGCCATGCGCAAGTGCCTGAAGGACATCCAGACCGGTGAATACGCAAAAAGCTTCCTGCTCGAGAACCGTGTGGGTGCGCCCACGCTGCTGAGCCGCCGCCGCCTGAACGCCGAGCACCAGATCGAAATCGTGGGCGAGAAACTGCGCGCCATGATGCCCTGGATCGCGAAGAACAAGCTGGTCGACCAGACCCGCAACTGATACCCGGCGGGGCTTACCGGCCCCGTTAGGTCCAGTCCTCAAGCCGCGCAAGACATTTGCGCGGCTTTTTTTTCATTTGTGGTGGTCTCTGTTTGGTATCCTCGGAGCATGAATCATTCACTATCGGCGCAGCACGGTTGGCGCGAAAACGGTCCTGACACCAGGAGTACCCAGCATGCATGACGGTCACGATGCCGTGCAGGAGTCCGATGAGCTCGTTCCGCGCAAGCGGCGCAAGGGCATTTACATCCTGCCCAACCTGTTCACGCTGGCAGCGCTGTTTGGCGGTTTTTACGCCATCGTGATGGCCATGAATGGCCGCTTCGATCAAGCGGCGATTGGCGTCTTCTGCGCGATGGTGCTCGACAGCCTGGACGGCCGCGTGGCGCGCATGACCAACACCCAGAGCGCATTTGGCGAGCAGATGGACTCGCTGTCCGACATGGTGTCCTTTGGCGCAGCACCTGCGCTGATCGCCTATGTGTGGGCCTTGACCAGCCTGGGCCGCTGGGGCTGGATTGCGGCTTTTGTGTACTGCGCCTGCGCCGCGCTGCGGCTGGCCCGCTTCAATGTCAACACGGCGGTGGTCGACAAGCGTTTCTTCCAGGGCCTGCCTTCACCGGCGGCGGCCGCGCTGGTAGCGGGCTTCATCTGGCTGATGACCGAAGCCGGCGTGCGCGGCGAAGAGGTTCGCTGGCTCATGTTTGGGTTGACGCTTTATTCTGGCCTGACCATGGTCACCAACGTGCCGTTTTACAGTTTCAAGGACGTGAGTCTCAAGCGCAGCGTTCCCTTTGTGGTCATTGTGCTGATTGCCCTGGGCATTGCCGTGATCAACATCGATCCGCCCACCGTCATGTTCGGCCTGTTTGTCATCTACGGCTTTTCCGGCTACGTGCTGTACGGCTGGCGCAAGGCCAAGGGGCAGCAGACCAGCGTGATCTCGACCTCGACCGACGAGCCGGATGAACGCGGTCTGCACAAGTAGGCGCCGTTCCATTCCCTCCGGCCAGGACCCGGCCACAATTTGTGGTACATTGATTTCCATGAAACGAATTTCGCTTGCACTATCGCTACTGCGCCGACACGGGCACAGACGATAGCGCACGCGCGCGATTCCAAACGGCCCGTATGCAAACGCAGCGGGCCGTTTTGTTTTGGGCTGCGTTTTTTGATTATCAGATCGACCTCTCAGGAGAACAAGCATGGCAGATAAATTGATCATTTTCGACACCACCTTGCGTGATGGTGAGCAGTCGCCCGGTGCCTCGATGACGCGCGATGAAAAGCTGCGCATTGCCCGCCAGCTCGAACGCCTGCGGGTCGATGTGATCGAGGCCGGCTTTGCCGCCAGCTCCAATGGCGATTTCGAGGCGGTGCAGGCGATTGCCAACGCCATCAAGGACTCCACCATCTGTTCGCTCTCGCGCGCCAACGACCGGGACATTTCCCGCGCGGCCGAGGCGCTCAAGGGGGCCAACAACGCCCGCATCCACACCTTCATTGCCACCAGTGCCCTGCACATGGAAAAGAAGCTGCGCATGAGTCCGGAGCAGGTGCTGGAGCAGGCCAAACTCTCGGTGCGTTTTGCGCGCAACCTGGTGGCCGATGTCGAGTTCAGCCCGGAAGACGGCTACCGCAGCGATGTCGACTTCCTGTGCCGCGTCATCGAGGCCGTGATCGCCGAAGGTGCAACCACGATCAACGTGCCCGACACGGTCGGCTACGCCGTCCCAGAGCTCTATGGCAACTTCATCAAGACCCTGCGCGAACGCATCCCCAACAGTGACAAGGCCATCTGGTCGGTGCATTGCCACAACGACCTCGGCATGGCGGTGGCCAATTCGCTGGCGGGCGTGAAGATTGGCGGTGCGCGCCAGGTCGAGTGCACGATCAACGGCCTGGGCGAGCGTGCCGGCAACTGCTCGCTCGAAGAGATCGTCATGGCCGTGCGTACACGCAAGGACTACTTCAACCTGGAGATGAACATTGATCCGGTGCATATCGTGGCGGCCAGCCGCATGGTGAGCCAGACCACCGGCTTTGTGGTGCAGCCCAACAAGGCCGTGGTCGGGGCCAATGCCTTTGCCCATGCTTCCGGCATCCATCAGGACGGCATGCTCAAGGCACGCGAGACCTACGAGATCATGCGTGCCGAAGACGTGGGCTGGAGCTCCAACAAGATGGTGTTGGGCAAGCTCAGCGGGCGCAATGCCTTCAAGCAGCGCCTGCAGGACCTGGGCATCCAGATGGAAAGTGAAGCCGATACCAACGCCGCCTTTGCGCGGTTCAAGGAACTGGCCGACGGCAAAAGCGAGATTTTTGACGAGGACATCCTGGCGCTGGTCAGCGACGAAAGCGTGACCCACGAGAAAGAGCAATACGGTTTTGTTTCACTGTCCCAGCACAGCGAAACCGGCGAGCGCCCGCAGGCGACGGTGGTTTTCACCGTTGACGGCAAGGAAGTCCGCGGCGAATCGGACGGCAACGGCCCCGTGGACGCCTCCCTCAAAGCCATTGAAACCCACGTCAAAAGCGGGGCAGAGATGGTGCTTTATTCCGTGAACGCGATCAGCGGATCCACCGAGAGCCAGGGCGAAGTCACGGTGCGCCTGCAAAACAGCGGCCGTGTCGTCAACGGTGTCGGGGCCGATCCGGACATCGTGGTCGCTTCGGCCAAGGCTTATTTGAGCGCCTTGAGCAAGTTACAAAGTAAAGCTGACCGGGTCGCCGCCCAAGGTTGAAGCCTGAAGGTTTGAAAAAACCTTTTACATTCAACAGTTTAGTAAGTTTTTGTGGTTTTTGGCAGGTTCAAAAGCCGTATTGAGGATGTCTTCACTGTTGCGTTTAGGAAAGTCACGCAAGCTTTTGATATTGCGTGACTTTTTCTATTTGTATACACTGCGGTTTCGTATTAATCGCATCTGGAGACGAATCAATGTCCATCACGCTGAATTCGATTTTCAAACAGACCTTACAGGTCGTTGGAATTCTTACCTTTTCGGCGGCCTTGATTTCGCCTGCGGCAGACGCCGCGACGGCGAAGCGCCAGATCGTTAAAAAGTCACACGCTGCCAAGACAGTGTCGAAAACGGTGATTTCCAGCCGGAAAAGCGCCCGTTTTGTCTCCAAATCCCCGCGCAAGTCCGTGGTGATCGTGGCCTCGCCGCCCCGGCTGTCCTTTGGCCAGCTGGCCGGCCTGCACGGTGCACAAGACCCGCTTGACCTGAAGTCCAGCGTGGCCCTGGTGATCGACCAGGACACCCGGGAAGTGCTGTTCAGCAAAAACGACCATGCGGTGCTCCCGATTGCCTCGCTGACCAAGCTGATGACGGGCGTGATCATCAGCGGCGCGCACTTGCCGATGGACGAAACCATCACCATCACCCAGGACGATGTCGACACCGAAAAGGGCAGCAGCTCCCGCCTGCGCGTGGGTGCCAGCCTGACACGTGGCGAACTGCTGCATCTGGCACTGATGTCCAGCGAAAACCGCGCCGCGCATGCGCTTGGCCGCACTTACCCGGGTGGCATGCCCACTTTCGTCGGCCTGATGAACGCCAAGGCCAAGATGCTCGGCATGAAAGACACCCGTTATGTGGAGCCCACAGGTTTGTCCAGCCAGAACCAGTCCAGCGCTCAGGACCTGGCGACGCTGGTCAACGCGGCCCATGGCGATCCTGTCCTGCGCGAGTTGTCTACCTCGACCGGCCACCAGGTCGCCGTCGGCCGCCAGACCCTGCAGTACAACAACACCAACCGTCTCGTGAAAAATCCGGAGTGGGAAATCGGCCTGCAAAAAACCGGCTACATCTCCGAAGCCGGTCAGTGCCTCGTCATGCAGACAAAAATCGCAGGGCGCAAGCTGATCATGGTTTTTCTTGATTCGGCCGGCAAATTGAGCCGCCTCGGTGACGCAGAGCGGGTCCGCCGCTGGGTGGAGTCGCAACCGGTCGGCGCCCCGAAAATCAGCGCAAGCACCCAGCCCAACAACGGCTGAGGCTTGCATTCCCACTGGCCGTAAACCGGCCGGTCGGCTGGATTGCTATTAAAAAAGTAGCTGCCAGCGCAACAGGGACAGGGGCTAAAGCCCGTTTTTACTTGAAATTGTTGGTCTTGTAACCCAGCGCCTTCGAGATCTCGCTCGCGGTGGATTGCAGCTTGGGCAGCCAGTTTTCATCCAGCCGGTCGGCCGGTGCAGAGATCGACAGTCCCGCCACCAGCTTGCTCTGGTCGTCGTAAATGCCGGCGGCCATGCAGCGCACCCCCAGCTCGAGTTCCTCGTTGTCACGGGCAATGCCGTACTGGCGTGCCTTGGACAGTTCGCGCTCCAGAACGGGAAGCTGGGTGATGCTGTTTTTGGTCTGGCCCGGCAAGCCGGTGCGGGTGGCATAACTGCGCAAGCGCTGGGGATCGTCAAACGCCAGAAACAGCTTGCCCACCGAAGTCAGGTGCAGCGGTGCGCGCCCGCCGATGGCGCGTACCACCTGCATGCCGGAGCGTTCGCTGTAGGCGCGTTCGACGTAAATGATTTCATCGCCCTGGCGCATGCTCAGGTTGACGGGTTGCTGGATCAGCCGGTGGAGTTCACGCATGGGGGTCAGTGCCGCGTCCCGCACACTCAGGCGCGCCTTCACCAGGTTGCCGAGTTCCAGCAGGCGCATGCCAAGCCGGTAGCTGCCCGCCACTGGCCGGTCCACAAACCGGCCGGTAGCCAGGTCGTTCAGGATGCGGTGCGCTGTCGAGGGGTGCAGGCCGGATTTCTCGCTGATCTCCTTGAGCGAGACGGCTTCCTCCCGGCCCGCCAGAATCTCCAGCAGGGTGAACATGCGTTCAATGACCTGAACCGTGGGTTTGGCGGGCGGGGCGAGGGAATCTTGCTTTTTCATGGGGGCGACCTTCACCAGATTTTAGCTGGTGAAATCAACGCGCTATGGTTGCCGTCATTTCGTCTTGACCTGCCTCACAGGCGGTGCACTCAGATGGCGCCCTCAGGCGGCGCTGGCCGGCACCGGGGCAGCGGAGTCCACCCAGTGCCCATCGACCAGGATCTGGTTCGGCAGAAACCGGGCCTTGTAACTCATCTTCGGGCTTTCGGCGATCCAGTAGCCGAGGTACACATGGGGCAAGCCCAGTTGCCGCGCCTGTTCAATCTGCCAGAGCACGCTGTAGGTGCCGTAACTTGCGTGCGCGTCGGGCTCGTAAAACGTGTACACCGCCGACACGCCGTCTTCCAGCACGTCGAGGATGGACACCATTTTCAGCGCCCCGGCCTCGCCGTTGGGCAGGGTGTCGCGAAACTCCACCAGGCGCGAGTTGACGCGGCTTTGCAGCAGGAATTGCGTGTACTGGTCGATGCTGTCGTGGTCCATGCCGCCGCCCGCGTGGCGGCCGTTCTGGTAGCGCAGGTAGAGCTGGTAGTGCTCAGGCATGAAGCACAGCTTGAGCACGCGAACCTGCAGCGCCAGGTGCTGCTTGCGGGCACGGCGCTGGCTGCGGTCTGGCAGGAAAGTTGCCATCGGCACGCGCAGGGGCACGCAAGCCTGGCAGCCGTCGCAATAGGGGCGGTAAGTGAACATGCCACTGCGGCGAAAGCCGTTGGTCACCAGCTCCGAGTAGGCGGCGTTGTGAATCAGATGGCTGGGGGTGGCGACCTGCGAGCGGGCCTGCCTGCCTGGCAGATAGCTGCAGGGGTAGGGCGCTGTCGCATAAAACTGCAGCGTCTGGAGGGGCAGGTCTTTGAGGTGCGTCACGTCATCAGGTCGTTCTGCGGTCTGGCCGTCAATAGCTGCTGCCAGTATAGGGCGTCAAATTCCCAGCGGGGCGAAGCCTGGGTTACGAGGGTGGCCACCTGCGCGACAAATTCCGCGCGGGAAATTTCCGCCGCGCCAAGCGAGGCCAGGTGCCGCGTGTTTTGCTGGCAGTCAATCAGGGGCAGGCCCTTGACCCGGCAGAACGCCACCAGCGCCGCCAGGGCCGTCTTGGACGCATCGGTCTGGTGGGCAAACATCGACTCGCCAAACACCATGCCGCCCAGGTTGACGCAATACAGCCCGCCGACGAGCCGGCCGTTCACCCAGGTTTCCACACTGTGCGCGTGGCCGGCGCGGTGCAGGGCGGTGTAGGCCTTAACCATCTCCGGCACGATCCAGGTGCCCGGCTGGCCGTCACGCGGCGTGCTGGCACAGGCGTGGATCACCTGCGCAAAAGCCGTGTCAAAACGGATCTCATGGCCGGCTGCGCCGATGAAATGCAGCAGGCTTTTGCGCAGCGAGCGGTGCAGCTTGAAATTGTCGGTACGCAACACCATGCGCGGGTCGGGGCTCCACCACAGGATGGGCTGGCCGACCCCGAACCACGGAAAGATGCCCAGCGCATAGGCTTGCCGCAAGGTCTCCACATCGAGCGACCGTCCCGCGGCCAGCAGGCCAGGTGCCGGATCGCCCTCCGCCCACGCCGTTTCCACCGGCGGAAAGGGTTCGTCCGCATCCAGCCAGGGCAGGGGGTGGGGTGACTTGCGCATGGCAGGTGGGTGAGGCAAGGGTGTGGTTTTTGCGTGCTGAGCGCATGGGCCGGCGGCGCATGGACAGCACCTGCAAATGGTAACCCCGTCAACGAAAAAAGCCTGGACGTGTGCACGTCCAAGCTTCAAATTATGGCTCCTCAACCTGGGCTCGAACCAGGGACCTACGGATTAACAGTCCGGCGCTCTACCAACTGAGCTATTGAGGAATACAGCCTTAAATTATAGCCTGACTTTTTCGGACTTCCGGCTCAGGATTGAACTTAGGGCCAAGAATTCAGGCGCTGATCCCCGGCGCGCAAGGCGCCAAGCGGCTTCCCCGATAATCCGGCATCGCCTTCGCAGGGCCTGAACCACCGGGAAACACTTTTCTCCATGAACAACGACACTTTTGAATTCGAGTACCCGCGCGTGTTGTCCATTGCGGGTTCGGACAGCGGCGGCGGGGCGGGCATCCAGGCGGACCTGAAGACTTTTGCCGCGCTCGGCTGTTACGGCATGACGGCCATCACCGCGCTGACGGCGCAGAACACCCAGGGCGTGCGGGCCATTCATGGCGTGCCGCCGGCCATGCTGCGCGACCAGATCGATGCGGTGGTCGAGGATATCGGCGTGGATGCCGTGAAGATCGGCATGCTGCATTCCCCCGAGATTGTGCTGGCCGTGGCCGAGGCCATTGACCGCCATGGGCTCGACAAAATCGTGCTCGATCCGGTGATGGTGGCCACCAGCGGCGCGGTGCTGATTGACAATCCGGCCATTGAGGTCCTGGTGCGTGAGCTGTTTCCGCGCGCGGTGCTGGTCACGCCCAACCTGGACGAAGCTGCCCTGCTGGTCGGGCGGCCGCTGAACAATGCAGATGACATGGAAGCGGCGGCTCACGAACTGCTGGGCAAGGGCGCACGCGCGGTGCTGCTCAAGGGCGGGCATTTGCCGGGCGACACGGTGATGGACCTGCTGCTGACGGCAGCGGGCGACAGACACTGGATGTATGCACCGCGCATTCACAGTGCCAACACGCACGGGACGGGCTGCACGCTTTCGTCCGCCATTGCGGCTGGACTGGCATTGGAGCAGCCCTTGCTGCAGGCCGTGGAAATGGCCCGGGCCTATGTGCGTGCGGCACTGCTGGCCGGCGCCAAGGTGAAAACCGGCGCCGGCAGCGGGCCGCTGAACCACGGGCATGCGCCCCTGGCGATGCGGCTCAAGCCCTTGAAGCCGCTCAAGCCGAGGGGCTGAACGACGGCGATGGAACTGCGGTGGGCCCCAGAGAAAAGGCCCGCACATGGCGGGCCTGACGGGGGCGGGTGTTGCCGGGTGTTCAGTCGAAGACGGGCGTCTCCACCCCGAGCACCTTGTGCAGTTTCGGGCTGGTGGTGGTGTATTGCAGGTGAATTTTCTTGTCCGGAAAGATGAAGGGCGCCGCGCCGAAAGCGGCCAGCGCGCATTCATGAAAACCGCTGAGGATCAGCTTTTTCTTGCCGGGGTAGGTGTTGATGTCGCCGACTGCAAAAATGCCGGGCACATTGGTCGAGAATTTTTCGGTGTCGACCTTGAGCTGCTTGCGCTCGATGTCCAGGCCCCACTCGGCAATCGGCCCGAGCTTGGGCGACAGGCCGAAGAAGACCAGCATCACGTCGAGCGGGACCACGCGGGTGATGCCGTCGGAGCCGGTGACCTTGGCACCGGTGAGCTTGCCGCCCTTTTCCTCGTAGCCGGTGACCTGGCCGACAATGAACTGCATCTCGTAGTTGTCGCACAACTCCCTCATCTTCGCCACGCTCGCCGGTGCGGCCTTGAAACCGTCGCGGCGGTGGATCAGGATCACGCTTTCGGCCTTGTTCGGGCCTTCCTTGGCGAAGTTGAGCGCCCAGTCGAGCGCGGAGTCGCCGCCACCGACGATCACCAGGTTTTTACCGGCGAAGTCAGCCGGTGACTTGACGCGGTAAAACAGCTGCGTGTTGTCAAACTTCTCGAGGCCGTCGACTTTCAGCAGGCGCGGCTGGAAAGCCCCCACGCCCGCCGCAATAAAGATGGTTTTCGTCAGGAACTGCGTGCCTTTGGAAGTCTGCACAAAAAAGCGGCCGTCGTCTTGCCTTTCGACAGTGCTGACTTCCTGGCCAAAGTGAAAAGTCGCGCCAAAGGGCTCGATCTGCTTGAGCAGGGAGTCGGTCAGTTCCTTGCCGGTGCACATGGGCACGGCGGGAATGTCGTAAATCGGCTTGTCCGGGTACAGCTCGATGCACTGGCCGCCGGGGTAGGCCAGCGAGTCGATGACATGGGCCTTGATCTCCAGCAGGCCGAGTTCAAACACCTGGAACAGCCCGACCGGGCCCGCGCCGACGATGACTGCATCGGTCTCTATCGGGCCGTCGTGCGCGGCAGCCGTGTTGATCACTTCCTGGTTCAGTTGAGGTTCCATGGGGCTTTTTTCGGGGTTGCAATTTGAAGAGGGCGGGCAGACGCAAAGCCCTGCGATTGGAAGCGCCTCAGCGAATGAGCTGGTCCAGTTTGCTGGTGACGTCTTTCCACTCTTCGGCATCGGGCAAGGCTTCCTTGCGCTTGGTGATGCTTTTCCAGCCCGGCGCGTTGCTCAGCTCGACATTGATCTTGATGAAGTTGACCTGATCGGCCGGCACGTCTTCTTCGGCATAAATGGCATTGACCGGGCACTCCGGGATGCAGACCGCGCAATCGATGCACTCGTCCGGGTCGATCACCAGCATGTTGGGGCCTTCGCGGAAGCAGTCCACGGGACAGACGTCCACACAGTCGGTGTATTTGCAGCGGATGCAGGATTCGGTAACGATGTGAGTCATGTTGTTCTTGCGGGATCGGTGGAAACCCTCAATTTTAAGAGGATTCCGTGAGCAGGGTTAAGTCGGGTGCCAGATCGGGGCTGATCCTGATCAAAGGATCAGCGCGGCGCCCGAGGTCTTGTTCGATGCCGTGTCCACCAGCACCAGCGAGCCCAGGACCCGCGAGCGGGCGTAAGGCAGGGTGGCCAGCGGGGCCTGCAGGCTCAGCTCGATGTGGCCGATGGCGTTGGGCGGCAACTCACTGGCGTCTTCCTCGGCCAGGGTATTGACGTCGAGCTTGTGCACGATGCGTTTGACCTTGGCCTTGACCCAGCGGTGGCCGTGCAGCGCCCAGTAGACACGCCCGGCAACCAGCGGTTCGTCGTCCATCCAGGCGATGGTGACCGACAGCTCGCGCGTGGGCTCAAAGGTGTCGGCAGCCAGCAGCCAGTCGCCGCGCGACACGTCGACTTCCCGGTCCAGCACGATGCCGGCGCTGTGGCCGGCCAGAATGGACTTGGGCTGGCGGGTGTGGTCGAGCACCTGGGCCACCACGGCGGTTTGTCCGCTGGGCAGCACGGTGACGGTCTGGCCCGGCTGCACGCCGCCGGTGGCGACACGGCCCCAGAAGACGCGGCGGCCCTGGGAGGTGTCCGACGAGGACGAGAATTTTTCCACCCACTGCACCGGGAAGGCAAAAGCCTCGGTGCTTTCGGCCGGGGTGGTCGGCAGGTGCTCCAGCAACTGCAGCAGCGACAGGCCTTCGTAGCTGCACCAGCCGGGCATGGCGTCCACCACGTTGTGGCCCTTGAGCGCGGAAATCGGCACGATGGCCCGGACCGGGATCTGCGCAGCCTGAGCGAAGGTCGTCAGCGCCGCGCTGATGTTTTTGAAGGCCAGTGTGGGATCTTCCACGGCGTCGAGCTTGTTGACCGTGAACACAATGGACGGCACACGCAGCAGGTTGACCAGCAGCGCGTGGCGCCGCGTTTGCGGCAGCAGTTCCATGGACGGGGTTGTCCAGTCCAGCTTGGTGGCATCGACCAGCACCACGGCGGCGTCGGCGCTCGACGCGGCGGTGACCATGTTGCGGGTGTACTGCTCGTGGCCGGGCGCGTCGCCGATGATGAACTTGCGGTTTTCGGTAGCGAAGTAGCGGTAGGCCACGTCGATGGTGATGCCCTGCTCGCGTTCGGCGGACAGGCCGTCGGTCAGCAGGGCCAGGTCGGTCTCGCCGCCGCGCTGCACACCGGCCAGGTGGTCCTGCAACACGGCCTTGCTGTCCACCAGCAGGCGGCCGATCAGCGTGCTCTTGCCGTCATCGACCGAACCGCAGGTGATGAACTTCAGCGCGGATTTCAGGTCATTTTGGCCTGTAGCGCCCGTCAGCTCTGCGCTGTCAGCTATCAAATCAGTAGTGCTCATCAGAAGTACCCGTCTTTCTTGCGCTTTTCCATCGAAGCGTCGGAGGTTTTGTCGTCCATGCGTGTGGCGCCGCGCTCGCTCACGTCGGCGGCCAGGGTCTCGATGACGATCTCGGCGGCGGTGGCGGCCGGACTGTCCACCGGGCAGGTGCAGGTGATGTCGCCCACGGTGCGGAAACGCACGGTTTTCTCGACCACTTCCTCGCCCTCGCGCGCCGGTGTGAGTTCGGTCACTGGCACCAGGAGGCCCTTGCGTTCGACGACCTTGCGCTGGTGCGCGTAGTACAGCGAGGGCAGGGCAATGGCTTCACGCTCGATGTATTGCCAGACGTCGAGTTCGGTCCAGTTGGAGATCGGGAACACACGGAAGTGTTCACCGGGCTGCAGCCGGGTGTTGAACAAGGTCCAGAGCTCGGGCCGCTGGGCCTTGGGCTGCCACTGGCCGAAGCTGTCGCGGTGCGAGAAGATGCGCTCCTTGGCGCGGGCTTTTTCTTCGTCGCGGCGCGCACCGCCAATCAGCGCGTCAAAGCGGAATTCGTCAATCGCTTCCAGCAAGGTCACCGACTGGTGCACATTGCGCGACTCGCCGGGATGCGCCAGACGCACCGTGCCGCGTTTCATCGAGTCCTCGACGTTGCGCACGATCAGCTCGGCGCCCAGTTCTTTCGCGCGCAGGTCGCGGAAGTCGGTCACCTCGTGGAAATTGTGGCCCGTGTCTATCATCAGCAGCGGGTAGGGGATGCGGCCCACGCCAAAGGCTTTCTCGGCGCACTTGAGCATGACCAGCGAGTCCTTGCCGCCCGAAAACAGCAGGGCCGGGCGCTCGAAGGCGGCGGCCACTTCGCGCAGGATGAAGATGGTTTCTTCCTCGAGCGCGTCGAGGTGGGAATTGCTCAGTTTGCTGAGCAGTTGGGGTTCGGCGCGTGCGTTCATGCGGGGATCTCTCGAATGGGGATGATGCTGGAAGTACGACCGGAAAGCGGTCTGGACAGCGGTTCAAACGCGGCCGGTTCCTCGGCTTCGTGCGTGCCGTCGGCCGTCACATGCAAGCCACATTCCTTCGCGCTTTCCTGTTGGCTTCGGCCGGGCTCTTTTGAGCCCTTCACGCCGGCGGAGCCGGCATGAGCCTGCGCCGAAACTTCAGCGCTTTCCCTCTCGCTGCGCAAGAGGGACGACGCTGGCGCGTCGTTGGAATGCGGCTCGACATGCAAGCCGCATTCCTTCGCGCTTTCGTTTTCCCACCACCAGCGGCCGGAGCGGAAGTCTTCGCCCAGGGTCACGGCGCGGGTGCAGGGCGCGCAGCCTATGCTGGGGAAAAACTGGTCGTGCAGCGGGTTGAAAGGAATGTTGTGCAGCGCGATGTAGTGCCAGACGTCGCCCCAGGTCCAGTCGGCCAGCGGGTTGATCTTGGCGCGGCCTTCCTGTTCCTCGACGTCATGCACCTCGGCACGGGCGCTGGACTGCTCGCGGCGCAGGCCGGTGATCCAGCCTTTTTTGCCGGCCAGGGCACGCTCCAGCGGCTCCATCTTGCGGATGTGGCAGCAGGCCTTGCGCAATTCCAGGCTCTTGTACATCGCGTCGTTTCCGTTGGCCTGCACAAAGGCGCTTGCCGCCTCCAGGTCAGGACGGTACACATCGACATGGCGCAGGTAGCGTTCCTCGATGCGCGGGATCAGCGCGACGGTTTCGGCATGCAGCATGCCGGTCTCCAGCACAAAGATGCGGCTGTCGATGCCGGCTTCCTCGAGCAGCTGCGTGACCACCATGTCCTCGGCGCCCAAGCTGGAGGCCTGGGTCAGCGGGGAATGTTTTTGCGCCGACGATTGCAGCAGCGCGATGCTGCGCGCGAGTTTCTGCGCGAAGTCGGGCGAGGCCTTGGCGTAGAGCGATATGGCACCCATGGTCAGGCCGCCTCTGCAAAGTGGGGGACGACATGCACCGCGTCGCCCTGGTAGCGGCCCACACCGTAGCCGGGGTAGCTGGCCAGCACGCGTTGGGCCGTGGCCATGTCCTGGTCGGCGCGCAGCACGGCGACGTCAAAGCCGCTGCGCTCCATCTGCGCGAGCTGGTCGGCCAGCACGTCGCCCGTGGCGCGGATCTCGCCCTCAAAGCCGCGCCGGCGGCGCAGTAAAAAGGCCTGGCTGAAGGCGCGGCCGTCGGTGAACTTCGGGAAGTGCAGGTCGATGCGTGTCACGCCCTCCAGCGGTGCCTGCAACGGGTCGGCATCGTTGGCCAGCGCAAGCACCGTGCGGTCTTCGGCGCCTGCCGGGGTGTGGTCGGTCAATGGCAAAAGTTTCATGGGTTCTCCTCAGGCAACCGCAGCGGCGGCGGGTGTGGCTGCAAAACGTGCGCTGTTGGCAGCCAGCTTGAACGGGTCGATGCCGACACGGCGCAAGGTGGCGATAAAGGTTTCGCCGGCTTCGCGCTCGCGCCGGTAGGTGTCGAGCACGGCTTCAATCACTTCAGGCACTTCGGCGGCGGAAAACGAGGGGCCGACGACCTTGCCGGGCACCGGCGCGCCGCTCAGCGTGGAGCCGTCCGAGCCGCCCAGCGTCACCTGGTACCACTCCTTGCCGTCCTTGTCCACGCCCAGGATGCCGATGTGGCCGCTGTGGTGGTGGCCGCAGGAGTTGATGCAGCCGCTGATGTGCAGGTCGATCTCGCCGAGGTCGTGCAGCTCGTCCATGTCCTGGTAGCGCTCGGTGATCGCCTCGGCGATCGGGATCGAGCGTGCATTGGCCAGTGAGCAGAAATCGCCGCCGGGGCAGGCGATCATGTCGGTCAGCAGCCGGATGTTGGGGCGGGCAAAACCGGACTTGCGCGCAGCGCGCCAGAGTTCGGGCAACTCGTCGCAGCGCACCCAGGGCAGCAGCAGGTTCTGGTCGTGCGTGACGCGCACCTCGCCGGCGCTGAAACGGTCGGCCAGGTCGGCCGCCACGTCGAGCTGGTCGGCGGTGGCGTCGCCAGGCGCCTGACCCAGGCGCTTGAAGGACAGGGTCACGGCGCGCAGGTCGGGGTTCTGGTGCGGCGCCACGTTCTGCTTGAGCCAGCGGCCGAACTCGATGTCGTCCTCGGCGGCGGCGCGCAGGATGTTGGCAATCTTCGCATCGGCACTCTTGCGGTCGCACTGGAGCGTGGGTGGCACAAAGGAGGCCGTCACGCGGTCCAGCTCGGCCTGCGTGATGGTGTGCGGGCCGCCGTCGTGCTCCATGATCTGCAGGTACTCGGCTTCCACGTCGTCGATGTACTTCTGGCCCTCGGCTTTCACCAGGATCTTGATGCGCGCCTTGTACATGTTGTCGCGCCGGCCATAACGGTTGTACACGCGCACGATGGCCTCGATGTAATTCATGATCTGGTGCCACGGCAGGAACTCGCGGATCACGCTGGCAATGATGGGCGTGCGACCCATGCCGCCGCCGACCAGCACCTTGAAGCCCAGCTCGCCTTCGGCATTGCGGATCAGGTGCAGGCCCACGTCGTGCCAGGCGGTGGCCGCGCGGTCTTCTTTGGCGCCGCTGATAGCGATCTTGAACTTGCGCGGCAGGAAGGCGAACTCGGGGTGCAGCGTGCTCCACTGGCGCAGGATTTCACCAAAGGGCCGCGGGTCGGCGATCTCGTCGACCGCAATGCCGGCACGTTCGTCGCTGGTGATGTTGCGTATGCAGTTGCCGCTGGTCTGGATGCCGTGCATGCTGACGCTGGCCAGCAGGTCCATCACGTCGGCCGACTTGTCCAGTGGAATCCAGTTGTACTGGATGTTCTGGCGCGTCGTGAAGTGGGCATAACCGGCGGTCAGCTTGGAGGCCACCGACAGGCCGCTTTTGAGGTTGACCGGACCGAGCTTGTCCTGGGCCGCCTGCGCGTCATTGAACAGCGCGGCATTCGGCTGATCATATTCACGGGCGATTTTTGCCAGCACACGCACCTGCGCACTAGAGAGTTCGCCATAAGGCACGGCGACGCGCAGCATGGGCGCATAACGCTGGACATACCAGCCGTTTTGCAGGCGAAGCGGGCGGAAGTCGTCTTCGGCCAGCTGGCCGGACTGCCAGCGGGTCAGCTGGTCGCGGTACTGGCTGGCGCGGGCTTTCACAAACTGGCGGTCAAATTCGGTGTATTGGTACATGGCGGTCAGGGATCAGGTGATTCAGGGGGTCAGATGGTCAGATGGCGATGAGTTTGGCGCCGGCATAAGCCAGCAGCACGGAAAGCAGGGAGCGTATCCAGCGGTCGGGCGTGCTGTTGACCAGGCGCGAGCCGAGCCAGATGCCAGGCAGCGAGCCGGCCAGCAGTTTGGCCAGCAGCAGCCAGTCGACCGAGCCGATGGACGCGTGGCCGAAGCCGGCCACCAGCGTCAGTGGAACCGCATGGGCGATGTCGGCGGCCACGATGCGCGGCAGCGGCAGGGCCGGGTAAAGCAGCATCAGCACAATCACCCCGATGGCGCCGGCGCCCACCGAGGTCAGTGTCACCAGCACACCGATCACGGCGCCAAACAGCACCGGCAGGGCCCAGTGGCGCGGCTGCGTGGCCGCGGCCAGGGCATCCGGGGCGATCTGGCGCGGGGCGGCTTTGCCATAAACGGCCTTGTAGAACGTGGCGCTCGCCGTGAGCAACAGCGCCACACCCAGCGTGGTGGTCATCGCGGCCTGGGCCGCCGGGCTGGCCGGCCCGACGAGATGCAGCACATACAGCGTGGCCAGCGAGGCCGGAATGCTGCCGGCCGCCGTCTGGCCGACAATTTTCCAGTCCACCAGCCGGGCTCGCGCCAGGCCAACCGTGCCGCCCAGCTTGGTGAAGGCGGCAAACAGCAGGTCGGTGCCGATCGCCAGATGCGGCTTGACGCCGAAAAAGAAAATCAGCAAAGGTGTCATGAGCGAGCCCCCGCCCACACCGGTCAGTCCCACCACGAGACCGACGGCAAAACCCGCAAAAACAAAAGCAAAATCATGCATAAGCAGCCGACTTTAGGGTGAGGGCTTATGAAAACAAACTACAGATTTGTTGTTCGCTTATGCGAATAAGCTTATTCGCCAGTGTTCATGCGGCTTTGGGGGTCTGATCACTGAATTCCGTGTCATCGGGACAACGCCATCAGCAAAATTTGGACACAAGCCCCGTATCATCCACGGCAATAACAATGAGGGGGCGGGGCAGTGAAACGGATATTCGTCAAGTTTTTCGGTTTCAGCGGCACCGAGCGCCAGGCACTGGATCTGGTGTTTCGCCTGTCCGAGTCGCGCGATGTGGTGTATTCGGCCTGGACAGCGCAAACCGCGGAGGCGATAGAAGCGCCCGATGTGCTGATCATCGACGGCGACAGCTGGGAGGCGGTGCTGGCATTGGCCAACCCCGCCCACGACGGCATCAAACTCATCTGGATTGGCGATGAGGCGCCCGCCCAGGCCTGGCGCGTGTTTCCGGCGCCGGTCAAATGGTCGGCCGTGCTGGAGGCGATGGACGAGGCCTTCGGGCTCCTGCCGCTGCTTTCTTTACCTGAACCCCAGGCCTCGCTGCCGATGGATCTCGACCTCGCGCACGATGAGGACCTCGATGTGGTGTTCGATGAAGTCGACGCTACCGAACCCCTGCCGCTGGAGCCGGGCGTGTTGCCCTTGGCCGGGCGGCGGGTGCTGGTGGTGGACCCCGGGCGCGATGACCGCCTGTACCTGCGCGCCAAGCTGGCCGCCGCTGGCCTGCACGAGGTGGACGAAGCGGCTACCGGCACCGAGGCCCTGATTCTGCTGAACACCCATGCCTACCTGCTGGCGACGGTGGACCTCGGGCTGACCGACATGGACCCCTGGCAGCTGATCAAGGCGGTGGACAACACCCGGCCGGCCATTGCCCATATGTTTGTCACCGGCACGGCGCCGGCCTGGCAGCAGGGGCTGCGGGCCCGTTTTTCCGGTGCGCAGGTCTACCTGAAAAAACCCTTGCACCCCGGGCAGCTCAAGAAATTGCTACGAAATATATAGCTGCCTGCATATATCTATCAGGGGCTGGGGCCCGAAAAGGCTTCAGATCACGGGGTCCACGGGCGCCACCCGTTGTTTGAGCAGGCTGGCGCGCTGCGGCGCCAGTGCCTGCAACATGCGCTGGTCCACCGGCAAGGGTTCGTCATGCAACCGGGCAGCGAGCAGTTCGCCGCCGAGCACGGCAAACGTCAACCCGCGGGAACCCATGGCCGTGTTCAGCCAGAGCCCGGGTTGCCGCAAGGGATGGACCGGGCCCACCAGCGGCAACCGGTCCGGTGACGCGCATCGCACGCCGGCCCAGGCCCGGGCGCTGCCGTCCTGAAAATCTGCTGCCAGTTGGCGCGCCGTGTGCGGCAGCAGGGTCTGCAGGCGCGCCAGGTTGGCCTGCTGGTCGGCCGGGTCGGGCCGGCTGTCATGGCGGTCGCGCTGAAAACCGGCGCCGGCCATCCACGCCACGCCATCATCGACCGGCACGGCGGGGAGCAAGCTGCCATGGCCGTTGACCGGGAAGGCGGGAAACACGCTGTCGTCGGCAGTGCGCCGCAGGCCCCAGGAGACCTGGCCGCGAATCGCCTGCAGCGGCAGCCCGCCGTCCACCAGCAGCCCGCTGGCATGGGCCGCGGCCAGCACCACAAGATCGGCCCGCGCGATGACCTGCGCCTGGGCGTCGAACACCTGCCATTGGCCGGTGGCGTCGCGTTCCAGCCGCGCTGCCCGCACGCCGCCGCGCCAGGTGATGCCGGGCTGCGCGAGCAGGGCCTGCACCAGCCGGACCGGCTTGATCCAGCCGGCCCGGTGGTGCCAGGTGGCCGCCGAGGCCGGAGCCAGCCCGGCCTGTTCGAGTTGCGCCGCGCTGGCCGGCTCGCTCCAGTCGCGGCCGGCGTCGGGCCAGTCGGCAGGCAGGCCGCCGCTGTCGTCCAGGCGCCGCTCCAGCACGCCGCTGGCCTGCCAGTCGCAGCCTTCCTGCAGCAGCGCCCGGGCCTGTTGCAGCGTGGCGCGCACGCCGCAGCGCGACAGGCGCGACAGCAGGCTGTCGTCGGGCGAGACATGCGGCACCAGCACGCCGGCCGGCAGGCCGGAGGCGCCGCCGGCCGGCGCGTCATGCGCGTCCAGCACCAGGACCTGCCAGCCGCGCCGCGCCAGGCTGGCCGCCGTGGCCGCACCGGCCAGGCCGGCGCCGATGACGACACAGCTCGAGGGCAGCACCGGCGCCACGGGCGCACTGCCGGCCACCTTGCGCGGCACCCAGCGCGGGGCGAACTCGCCCTGCAGGTTGTCGCGTTTGGGCGGCAGGCCCGGGGTTTTGTGCACGACGAAGCCGCACTGGGCCAGACCGTCGAGCACGCTGCGCGCCACCGTCCAGCTGGCGATGCGGGTGCCGCGGCGGCAGCAGCGCGCCACCGCCTTGAGCGTGTGGAGGTCCCAGATACCGGGGTTTTTCGCGGGGCTGAAGCCGTCCAGGTACACCGCGTCGGCGGCCAAAGCCTGCTCGCGCAGCACGGCCTTGGTGTCGCCGATACACAGGGTGAGCAGCACATGGCCGCCCTCGAACACCAGCCGGTGTGCACCGGACAGCAGGCCCCAGCACTGGGCCTGCAGTTGCTCGGCCAAAGGCAGCAGTTCAGGGTGGGCCGCGGCGGCACGCAGGATGTCGGCGGCGCCGGCCGGGTGCGCCTCGGTGGCCACAAAATGCAGCAGCCGCGGGCGCGCGGGGTCGGCCTTCCAGGCCTGCCAGGTCACCAGGAAGTTCAGCCCGAGGCCGAAGCCGGTTTCCAGGATGCACCACTGCGGCTGGCCGGCCCAGGCGGCAGGCAGGCCGCAGCCGTGCAAAAACACCTCGCGCGACTGCGCCAGCCCGCCGAGTTCGCTGCGGTAGCGGTCGCCAAAACGCGGACTGTAAGGCGTGCCGTCGGCCAGCCACTCAATCACTTCAGCCATGGCTGGCGAAGAAAAAACCAGTCAGGTTCAGGATTCCGTGGGTGGAACGTAGCCCTGCACCTTGTCGGCGCCACTGCCGAAAAAGTGGTTTTCCATTTGCCGCGCCAGGTACTGGCGGGCGCGGGCGTCGGCGAGGTTCAGGCGGTTTTCATTGACCAGCATGGTCTGCTGCTTCATCCACTCTGCCCAGGCTTCCTTGCTGACTTCTTCCCACAGGCGTTTGCCCAAGGGACCGGGGTAGGGGGGGAAGTCCAGACCTTCGGCTTCCCGGCCCAGTTTGATGCATTTGACGGTACGTGCCATGGGGATTTCTTTCGTGGAATCTGGTTATAGATGATTTGGATATTAAGAACTAAATTTTTATTCATTCCTGTTTTGGTCTGCCGCTTCCAGAATCCAGCTTCTTACTCAAACCCGCATGCAAATGCACCGGACCAGAAAGCAGACATGACCTTACGCCGTCATTTTATGAATGTTTCCACCCGCCTGGCAGTAGCCGTTGCACTGGCAGGGTCGGCGGGGGCTGCGCTGGCGCAAGCGCCAGCCGCCAAACCCCCCGTGACCCTGCTCAACGTGTCCTACGATCCGACCCGCGAGTTCTACGTGGAATACAACGCCGCCTTCGCCAAATACTGGAAGGCCAGGGCCGGCCAGGACGTGACCATCAAGCAGTCGCACGGCGGTTCGGGCAAGCAGGCGCGCTCCATCATCGACGGGCTGGATGCCGACGTGGCCACGCTGGCGCTGGCCGGCGACACCGATGCGCTGGTCAAGAACGGTGCATGGCTCGCCCCCGACTGGCAGCAGAAGCTGCCGCACAACTCGTCGCCCTACACCTCGACCATCGTGCTGGCCGTGCGCCAGGGCAACCCCAAGGGCATCAAGGACTGGGATGACCTGATCAAGCCCGGCATCAGCGTGATCACGCCCAACCCCAAAACCTCGGGCGGTGCCCGCTGGAACTACCTCGCGGCCTGGGAGTTCGCCAAGCGCAAATACGGCAGCGATGCCAAGGCCAAGGAGTTTGTCGCCAAGCTCTACGGCAACGTGCCGGTGCTCGACACCGGCGCGCGCGGCTCCACCATCACTTTTGCCCAGCGCGCCCAGGGCGATGTGCTGATCGCCTGGGAAAACGAGGCCTACCTGCTTGAAAAAGAATTCGGTGCCAGGTTCGACGTGGTGGCGCCTTCGATCAGCATCCTGGCCGAACCAGCGGTGGCCGTGGTGGACAAAAACGTCGACAGGAAAGGCACACGCGTCGTGGCCGAGGCGTACCTGAAGTACCTGTATTCCGAAGAAGGCCAGGACATCGCCGGCAAGAACTTCTACCGCCCTGCGGTTTCGCAAAAAGCCATCGCCAAATATGCCAAACACTTTCCCAGGCTGAACCTGTTCACCATCGACCAGGCCTTCGGCGGCTGGGCCAAGGCCGACAAGGAACACTTTTCGGACGGGGGGTCCTTTGACCAGATCTACGTCCGCAAGTAAGCATCAACAGTCCCGGGCACTGCCAGGTTTGATGCATGTCAGCCCGCGTTGCTCCGACGTGACTATCATGAACAGATCAGATGCTCACCCGGAGACGTTTCATGGAACCCAAATCGCATTGGGAGCAGGTCTATACCGCCCATGCCGCCGAAGCCGTGAGCTGGTACCAGCCGCACGCCACCTTGTCGCTCGAGCTGATCCTGCGTGTCGCGCCCGACAAGTCGGCGCGCATTGTCGATGTGGGGGGCGGGGCTTCCCGCCTGGTGGACGACCTGCTGAACCACGGCATGACGGATGTGAGCGTGCTGGATATTTCCGGTGCGGCGCTTGATGTGGCGCGCCGCCGGCTCGGTGAGCGGGCAGGGCGGGTGCGCTGGATCGAGGGCGACATCACGACCGTGCCGCTGGAGAAGGCCAGCATCGATGTCTGGCATGACCGGGCTGTTTTCCATTTCCTCACCGATCCGGCGGACCGCGCCGCTTATGTCGCCCAGGTGCGCCGTGCCGTGCGCCCGGGCGGGCATGTCATCGTGGCGGCCTTTGCCCCGGATGGGCCCCTGCAATGCAGCGGCCTGCCCGTGGTGCGGTACGCGCCCGATGCGCTGCATGCCGAGTTTGGCGGCGCTTTTGAACTGCTGGAGCATTTGCAGGAAGACCATCGAACGCCTTCCGGTGCCCTGCAGCATTTCGTTTATTGCCATTGCGTCCTGCATTGACGGGGCCCCAAAAGACGGCCCGGCACGCAACCCGCTGCAGGCATCCTGACGGGAGCAGTTTTTTGAAGCGAAACAAGCCTTCAGCCCTTGTTGGACGGTCGCTGTCAGCTATCAAAAGAATAGTAAGCCGCGGGGTCGGTGCATTCCGGCTTGTTTTTCGGCCAAAAGCCCCCAGTTTTGAAGGCATGAACACGACCCAAACCCCTTCTTTCAGTGCCGACCTGACCGTGACGCACGTGCTGGCTGAGCTGCTTGAGCGGCTGGAGCACAGTACCGTTCCGGTCGGTCCGGAGCAATACCGCTCGGTGGTGACCCATCTGGTGCAGGCGCTGGGCGGCGTAGAGCCCGGTCGCGAATTGGGTGCTTTGCTCGACACCCACCCGGCCGCGGCCGAATTGTACGAAAATGTCTTCTACCAGCATGCGGGCCTGTGCCGCTCGCCGCTGGATCCGGCGCTGGCTGCCGAACGGCAGGCCAGGCAAGCCATAGAGCGCGCAATGCGCCAACCCAACCAAGGAAACACCCATGGCCAGAGCTGATGCCAAAACCACCGTCCTTGCCGACGGACTGCGTTACAAATCCAAGGTGTCGGGCTCCCCGTTTGTCGCGTCCGCTTCTTTCGGTGCTGCCACGATGTCGTGCTTCATGTGCGGCAAACACCGTCCCCGCTCGCAGATGGGCACTCGCAAGGTGCTGGGCAAGTCCCACGCCGTATGCGCACCGTCGTGCAAGGCGCTGGACGAAGCCAACAACAGCTGATTCAGGCCGCCGACGGGGTACAGATGACGGATTCCCTGCACATCGTGTGTCCACACTGCCACACGACCAACCGCGTCAAAAGCGCGGACCTGGCCAAGGCGCCGGACTGCGGCAGCTGCCACAAGGCGCTGTTCACCGGGCAGCCGGTCAACCTCGACGAAGCGGCATTTGACCGCCACATCACGCGCAACCAGATCCCGGTACTGGTCGATTTCTGGGCGCCCTGGTGCGGCCCCTGCCTGCAGATGGCGCCGGCCTATCAACAGGCCGCCGCGCAGCTGGAGCCCGCGGTTCGCGTGGCCAAGGTGGACACCGAGGCCGCCCGCAGTCTGGGCGCACGCTTCAACATCCGTAGCATTCCCACGCTGGCGCTGTTCGTGAACGGCCGCGAGGTTGCGCGCCAGCCCGGTGCCATGGGCGCCGCCGACATCGTGCGCTGGACGCGGTCGCACACCGGCTGAAGCCTGTGCTGCGTGGCCGGGCCTGCGCCTGGCCCTCAACTTGTCCGGCAGCCTGCCGTTAAGCAGGTATGGCTCTGCTGCTTGTCCTTCAAAAAATCACGCTTGTTGTCCCGGCGCATGTCCGCCGGTACGGATGCAGGCGGGGGCACGGGTTGACAGGCCTGCCGCTGGCTGATTTTTCCGGAGAACCGTCATGATTCGCACCAACACCATTGGCCTCAAAGAGGTTTGTCTCACCGCTGTTTCTGCGCTGGACGAGCTGGTGTTTGAGCTCATCTGCGGCAGCCCGCAGAGCTTGTCGCCCATGTTCCTGGACTGGGTGGCCGACGAAGCCACGCCTTTTGTCGAGCGGCAGGTCGCCAGGTCCTTCGCCACGCCGCATTTTGCGGCCAGCCTGCGCATGGGTGACCAGCGCGTGGCCATGGCGCGCTGGGTGCGGCTGTGGGTCGGCCCGCGCATCGTGGCCGGTTTTGAGGAACTGGCTGGCTGCCTGCCGGAGTTTGCGGATAGCCGGCCCGCTGGCCGGCTGCCTGTGCCGGTGGATGCCGCGAGATCCGGCGCCAGCAGGTTCGGCCATCGTTTCCTCGCCATGCTGGGGCTGGCCGGCGCCGGCACCGCCGGCTTGCAGGGCGCCCCCGCCACGCTATCAGTAAAGTAGCTGCTGGCGCCCGTGTTCATTGGGCTGGAAGCCGATTTCATGCATAAAATCGGGGCATCCCCGCCCCCTGTGCTGAATCGGCGCGATGTCCGGTTCCGGCGAGCCTGACGGCGGCCCTTGGCCTACGCTTGGGTTTTCTCCAGGACACTCACCCGCCATGAACACCTTGTTGACGTACCGGCCGGCCGGAACCGGCTGGCCGGCACTGACCGAAGAACTGCAGACGCGCGGCAGCGCCGTGTTGCCGCAGCTGCTGACCCCTGCCCAGTGTGCGGCAACCGCCGGGCTTTACCGGCAAGGCGCGCTGTTTCGCAGCCGCGTCGTGATGGCGCGGCACGGCTTTGGCCAGGGCGAATACCAGTACTTCAGCTACCCGCTGCCGGAGCTGGTTCAGCAATTGCGTAGCGCGCTGTACCCGCGGCTGGTGGACGTGGCCAACCGCTGGAACGAAGCCATGGGCATCGCCGTGCGTTATCCGCCCGACCATGCGCAGTTTCTGGCGCGCTGCCATGCGGCCGGCCAGACGCGGCCGACACCCTTGTTGCTGCAGTACGCAGAAGGCGACTACAACTGCCTGCACCAGGATTTGTATGGTGAACATGTGTTTCCGCTGCAGGTGGCGGTGCTGCTGTCGCGGCCGGGGGATGACTTCACCGGCGGCGAGTTTGTGCTGACCGAGCAGCGCCCGCGCATGCAGTCCCGCCCCGAGGTGGTGCCGCTCAGCCAGGGCGACGCCGTGGTGTTTGCCGTGCACCACCGGCCGGTGCAGGGCTGCAGGGGTTTTTACAGGGTCAACATGCGCCACGGCGTCAGCACGGTACGCTCGGGCCATCGCCACACGCTGGGTGTGATTTTTCATGACGCACAGTAGCGCCTGAATTTACGCAGGAGAACGCTTGACCGCCGATCTTTTTGACGAGTTGCCCGTGGCGGTGTCGCGTGAAACGCTGGCACCCGGTGCCGCGTTGCTGCACGGTTTCGCAGGCGAGGAGGGCGCAGCCCTGCAACAAGCCATCGCCGAGGTCACCCGCCAGTCGCCGTTTCGCCATCTGGTCACGCCGGGGGGCTATACCATGTCGGTGGCCATGAGCAATTGCGGCGCGCTGGGCTGGGTGTCGGACCGCAGCGGCTACCGCTACGACGCGCTGGACCCGCTGTCGGGCCGGCCCTGGCCCGCCATGCCCGCGACTTTGCGGAACCTGGCCGCGCGCGCGGCAGCGCAGGCCGGGTTTCCCCACTTCGAGCCCGACGCCTGCCTTGTCAACCGTTACGAGCCGGGCGCTCGGCTCTCGCTCCACCAGGACCGGGACGAGCAGGATTTCTCCGCCCCCATCGTCTCGGTGTCGCTGGGCCTGCCCGCCGTGTTCCTGTTCGGCACGGCCAGTCGCAAGGACAAGCCGCAGCGCCATCGGCTGCAGCATGGTGATGTGGTGGTCTGGGGCGGGCCGGCGCGGCTGGCCTTTCATGGCGTGGCACCACTGGCCGATGGCGAACACGCGCTGCTGGGCCGCCAGCGCATCAACCTGACGTTTCGCCGCGCGGGTTGAGTTTTACAGGAAAAATCGGGCGCTAGCCCTTATCAAACGGGCGTAATTTGCTATAAAAAACGGAGCAAAGAACGAAGTGTTCAGAGCCTCACCGGCGCATGCGGTAGCCGCGGGCTTTCAGGTGAAAGTGGTCACTGCGTCGGCAAGTGCCCTGTGTTCCGGGAACCGCGAGACTAGAAGTGTTCGCTCCCCAGCACCAGTGGATGGTCCGGCGTGTAGCTGGCGCCCGCCACGATGTGGTCGGCAGCACGGGCGTGAATCATCTCGGCGTCGAGCGCATAGGCTTTTTTCAGCGAGTCCGACCCTTGGGTCGCGTCGAAGTGCTCCTCCATCGCTGCCCGGGAAATTTTGACAGGAATGACTCTGCCAGCGTGTGATATCCCGAAGCTGAGCCAGTCGCCGTGGTCTTCGACTTTTAAAGACGATTCCATGCATCCCTCCTTAAAAAATTCGAGAATAGCGGAGCATCTGCGGGACGTACAGACTGGGAGAAACCACTAAGCCCCCGATTTTTTGACAAGATGTGCAACGGTATTCCGGTTTCCTGGTTTGCCGGACTTGCCGGCCTTTGGCAGGGTCGGATGAAGCACCGGTGCGGTGCGATTTTGACGGGAGGGCAGCATGCACCATCACCATGACCATCAACGTTTCCGATGCATCGTGCTGTGCTGGCCGCTGCATCTGGCGCTGCTTCTGGGGCCGATGCCTTGTCTGGCCCAAGACGCGGCGGAGCGCCGCAACTGGTTCAACGATCCCTTCTTCCAGATCGCCGCCCAGGCGCCACGCTGCCCGGTGCCGCTTGGCCCTGACTTGACCGCAGCAGAGCAGCGTGCCGAAGCGCATGACCGGGCCGAGCGCGGCACCAGTTGTTGGCTGGCCGGCCGATGCGCACGCTCCAACGCCTATGCCTACGACCAGGACATTGCCCGGGCCCTCCAGGCCCGCGTGGGAGCGCTCAAGCCCGTCACCGGCAGCAGCCTGTGGGTGACGGTGCAGCGGCGCATGGTGTTCATTGAGGGCTGTGTCCCCGACCGGCGCCGCGTGGCCGTGCTGCAGGCCTGGGCGAAAGGTGTGCCCGACGTCGAGCAGGTGCTGGTCAATGCGTCGACTGGGCCCAAGGCACCGGCGCCCTACAGGACGCTCACGTCGCCCTGAGTTCCGGCAGCACCGACCACTGCGGCTCTTCAAATTCGCCGATCACCGTGACCTCGCAATGGCGCGCGTGTTTGTCGAGGATGGCGCGCACGGTGGCATCGCGGCGGTCGTCCTTGGCATCGCGGTGCGCCTTGGACTCCCAGGTGGCAATCGCCAGCAGGGTGTCGGGCGAGCCGATCTTGCGGTGCAGGTAAGTGCCGCGCGCGCCCGGCGTGCGCTGGATGATTTCACTGGCGCTGATCCAGGCGGCGGCGTACTCATCCACCGTGTAGCCGGGCTTCATGCGGACTTCGAAAATGAACTTCATGCAACTGTCCTCCGGGAAACGGTGACACGGCCCGGCATGGCGCAGGCCGGCCCTAGTTCTTCATCTCTTTTTCCAGCGCCAGGCGGAACGCCTCGAGCTTGGCATGGTAGTCGGCGGCTTCGCCGTAGGCCAGAAAGCGCTCGTAGCGTGAGTGGGAGCTGAACAGCTGGCGCGCGTGTTTGATGGGGCAGAAATACTGCTCGGTCCGCGCCACGATTTCGGCCGCGTAGGCAATCAACCCGTTGGCGTAGGCGCAGTAGGTGCAGTGAAAACGCTCGAAGGCGTTGAGGTAGGCCAGGTGCCGGCGGTCCAGGGCGAAGTAGTCGGCCCGCGGCACCTTGGCAATCCTGTAGATCGGGAAGCAACTGGCCTGGTACAACGTGACGCAGAGATCAAGCACAGCCAGCGGAACGATCAGGCTGTAGATGATGGGCCCGGTCAGAAAATTTTGCGGGCGGTCCGTCACGATCCAGCGCCACAGGCTGCGTTTCAATTTGCGATGCGTCTCGCGGATCGATCCCTCGAATTCGACCCGTTTGCCCTTGAACTGGTAGAAAAGCTGCGTTTCCTGCTGACGCAGCGCGGAGCGCAGCTCGTCTTCCAGCGTGGTGATCTGGCCGAGCAGCTCTTTGATTTTGGGGTTCAAGGTATTTCCAATATGTGGGTCGGGGGCGCAAGCGGTGATGGCGAACCATTATTGATGTTTTCCCGGGCATAAGGCCATCGCGGTATCCGCTTGCTGTTTTGTCCTCACGCCGCGCAATGTCGGGCCGCCTCGCATAATGGTCCGTCCCCTTCATGGGTCCCGCCAGTCAGACCATTTTTTCAGGAGAACCTCATGGCTCACTACCGCATCGCCGTTGTCGTCGGCAGCATTCGCAAGGATTCATTCAACAAAAAGCTCGCGCTGGCGCTTGAAAAGCTGTTCCCGGCGGATTTCAGTTTCACCCATGTGCGCATCGACGACCTGCCGCCCTACAACCAGGATGACGACGGCAACCCCTCGGCGCAGGTGACGCGCCTGAAGGGCGAGATCACGGCGGCCCAAGGGCTGCTGTTCTTTACGCCTGAATACAACCGTTCGATTCCCGGCGTCCTGAAAAACGCGATTGACCATGCCTCGCGTCCCTACGGGAAAAGCGTGTGGAACGGCAAGCCTGCGGGTGTGCTGGGCGCGTCCGTCGGCCCCATTGGCACGGCGCTGGCGCAGCAGCACCTGCGCAACATCCTGGCCTACCTGAACGTGCCCACCCTGGGCCAGCCCGAAGCGTTTGTCCATGCCAAGGAAGGCCTGTTTGACGAAGGCGGCAACATCGGCGAGGCGAGCCGCAAGTTCCTGCAGGGCTGGGTGGACAGCTATGTGGGTTTTGTGAAAAAGCACGCGGTCGCCTGAGTCATGGCCGCCGCACCTGTTCCCGGCAAACCCGTCACGGGCGGCACTGCGGCCGAGCCTGCCCTGCATCGCGTCATGGGGCCATGGCTGCTGCTGCTTTTTATCGTCGGCGACATTCTTGGCACCGGCATTTATGCGCTGACGGGCCAGGTCGCCAAGCAGGTGGGTGGGGCGGTGTGGCTGCCTTTTCTGGTGGCTTTTGTGGTGGCCCTGATCACCGCCTTCAGCTACCTTGAGCTGGTCACCAAGTACCCCCGGGCTGCCGGTGCGGCGCTGTATGTGCACAAAGCCTTCGGCGTTCATTTCATCACCTTCATCGTGGCGTTTGCTGTGATGTGTTCGGGCATCACCTCGGCGTCCACCGCGTCACGCGCCTTTGCGGCCAACCTGGCCGGCGCCTTCAACCTGGATCTGGGAAGCGGCTTCGGCATAACCGCTGTCGGTCTGGGCTTCATGGCATTGGTGGCGGCGGTGAATTTCCGCGGCGTCGGGGAAAGTGTCAAGGCCAATGTACTGCTGACCTGTGTGGAATTGACCGGCCTCTTGATCATCATCTGCATCGGCGCCTGGGCCATCGGCACGGGGCAGGGCGACGTCTCGCGTGTGATGCAGTTCAAGGCGACGGCCGACGGCGGCAGCGCCTTCTGGTCGGTGATTGCCGGCACCTCGCTGGCTTTTTTTGCGATGGTGGGTTTCGAGGATTCGGTCAACATGGCCGAGGAGAGCAAGGAGCCGTCGCGCATCTTCCCCAAGGTGCTGTTGGCTGGCCTGTTCATCACCGGGCTGGTTTACGTTCTGGTGTCCATCGCGGCGATCACGCTGGTGCCGCCCGAGAAGCTGGCCGAAGGTGAGACCCCGCTGCTGCAGGTGGTGCAGGCAGGCGCGCCGGGCTTTCCTGTCGAGTTGTTCGGTTTTATCACCATGTTTGCCGTGGCCAACAGTGCGCTCATCAACATGCTGATGGCCAGCCGGCTGGTTTACGGCATGAGCCGCGAGGGCGTGTTGCCGGCGGTGCTGGGCAAGGTGCATGCGGCGCGGCGCACGCCCTATGTGGCCATTGCGTTCACGACCTTGTTGGCCTTTGGCCTGATTACTTTTGTCGGCGAGGTGCCGGCCCTTGGCGGCACCACGGCGCTGCTTCTGTTGGTGGTATTCACCATCGTCAATATTGCCGTGCTGGTGCTGCGCAAGGACAAGGTCAGCCACAAGCATTTTCACGCGCCGCTGGTGCTGCCGGTGCTCGGTGCCATGTCCTGCGCCTTTCTGGTGGGGCCATGGACGGGGCGTGACCCGGTGCAGTACAAGATCGCCGCCGTGCTGCTGGTGATCGGCGTGGTCCTGTGGGGCGCAACACTGGCCCTGCAGAAAAAAGGGCGGCACAAGGCCGCCCGTCCTGCGTCAACGGCCTGAAGCCGCTGTGCCCTTTCAGGCTGCCAGTGCGGCCTGCGCTTCGTTGGCGGCAGTGGCTTGCGCCGCGATGTCAGCGGTGGCGGCAGCCAGGGCGGCGGCTTTGGCCGCATCGCCCATGGCCAAGCCTTCGGCGCGCACAAAACGCACGTCGGTGATGCCGAAGAAGCCGAACACGGTCTTCAGGTAGCTTTCCTGGTGCTCCATGGCATTGCCGGCGTCGCTGGTCGAGTACACACCGCCGCGCGCGGACGCCACGATCACGGTCTTGCCGCCGGCCAGGCCGACCGGGCCCTTGTCGGTGTAGGTGAAGGTGCGGCCGACCTGGGCAATGCGGTCAATCCAGGCCTTGAGCTGGGTGGGGATGGAGAAGTTGTACAGCGGTGCGCCAACCACAATCGCGTCGGCGGCGAGGAACTGGGACACCAGCGCTTCGGAAATCGCGTTCTCGCGCTTCTGCGCGTCGCTCAGGTCGCTGCCGGCGGGCATGCGAAAACCCAAGGACTCGGCCGACAGGTGGCTGGGGGTGTCCACGGCCAGGTCGAGGTAGCTGACTTCGGTGGCGGGGTGGCCGGCGCGCCAGGAGGCGACGATCTGGGCGGTCAGCTGGCGCGACACGGAGTTGCCGCCGAGGATGCTGGAGTCGATGTGCAGAAGCTTGGTCATGAGGGGTTCCTTGAAAGGGGATGAATCGGTGGTTGGCCGTATTCACCATGAATCGCAGCCATGGATAGATTGTGCGGATGAATCCATTCATTGATAAGATGGCAAAAATGCGATACATCGTCCTATAAACAGGACAATCGACGCGGCAGACCCCCGATCAGGGGGCCGCCATCCGTGGAGCCGGGCCCAAGCCCGGGGCAACACACCACCAACCAACCGGGGAGCCGCCCATGCAGGATCTGAACGACATGCTGTATTTCGCCGAAGTGGCCGAGCGCGGCGGCTTTGCGGCGGCGGGCCGGGCGCTGGGCCTGCCCAAATCGCGGCTCTCGCGCCGGGTGGCCGAGCTGGAGGCGCAGCTTGGCGTGCGGCTGCTGCAACGCACCACGCGCAAGCTGTCGCTGACCGAGGCGGGCGAGCTCTACCTGCGCCACTGCGTGGCCATGCGCGACGAGGCCCTGGCCGCTGGCGAGGCCGTGGCGCAGATGCAGAGCGAGCCGCGCGGGACGCTGCGCATCAGTTGCCCGGTGACCCTGGCGCAGGGCACGCTGGGCTACCTGATTCCGCAGTTCCTGGCCCAGCACCCGCATGTGAAGCTCGACATGCGGGTGACCAACCGGGTGGTGGACCTGGTGGAGGAGGGCATGGACGTGGCGCTGCGCGTGCGCCCCACGCTGGACGACAGCGGCAGCCTGGTCGTCAAGCAGCTGGGGGCCTCCTGCAGCTATTTGCTGGCCAGCCCCGATCTGCTCAGGCGGCAGGGTGCGCCGGCCACGCCCGACGATCTGAAAAACCTCGACACGGTTGCGATGTCGGCCACCGAGGGGCGCAGCGCCTGGGAGCTGCTGGGCCCGCAGGGGCAGGAGTTTGTGTTGCAGCACCAGCCGCGTTATGTGGCCGATGACCTGCAGACGCTCAAGCTGGCGGTGCTGGCCGGCACCGGCATGAGCTTTTTGCCGGAGATGTTGTGCACGGCCGAGCTGCAGGCCAGGCTGCTGGTGCCGGTGCTGCCCGGCTGGGCCTTGCGGCCGGGCATGGTGCATGCCGTGTTTCCTTCACGCCGGGGCCAGGTGCCGGCCGTGCGCAGTTTTCTGGACTTTCTGGGCGAGCACCTGAAGGCCGAGGAGATGGTTTAGCAGTTAAGTGAGTCGCTCTTGTTTTGATAGCTGCTTGCGCAGGTGGAACAAGGGCTGAGGGCCGATTTGATGCATCGGTCCGGGCAACCGGTAAGAGATGCGGTCCACGCGGAAGGCCATCTCGGGCGGAACGCGAACAGGGCCAAGCTGCATCGGTTATATCGTTATGTGGCATAAATTTAAAACGATATATTCTTTTGAGTTTTAAGCCGGACTCCCCAAAATGCATTTTTGAATATGCATTGACAGGAGTTCTCATGACAACCGCCCAACCCCCCAGCGCCCGGCCTGTCCATTAACGATTGGTCAGGCAAGTGCGTGTCATCATCGTTCCCGGCTGGCGTGACTCCGGCCCCGGCCACTGGCAAAGCCTGTGGGCCGGGCGCTTGGACAACGCCGTGCGCGTGCAGCAGGACGACTGGATCACGCCCAGCCGCCAGGCGTGGGTGGCCTCGATAGCCCGCACCATCCTGCTGCAAAACGAGCCGGTCGTCATCGTGGCGCACAGCCTGGGCTGCATTGCCACCACACACCTGCCGGCCGATGCGGCAGCGCGCATCCAGGGCGCCTTGCTGGTGGCCCCGGCCGACCCGGAGCGCCGCTCCATCCTGAGCGACTTTGCGCCCGTGCCGGCCCGCAAGCTGCCTTACCGCAGCGTGATCGTGGCCAGCAGCAACGACCCGTATTGCCCGGTGCGCCTGGCGGGCGCCTATGCGCGGGCCTGGGGCAGCGAGTTCGTGCGCATCCAGGACGGTGGCCACATCAACATCGAATCGGGCCACGGCGAATGGCCGCTGGGCGCGGCCCTGCTGCAGTCGCTGGCCGTTGACGTGGATGTCGCTTCCCGCCTTCATTCACCTTCTTCCTCTTCTTCCTCTTCTTCTCGCTCTTCTTTTCCCTCCGCTCCTCTGGAAACTGTATGACCACCAAACTCAAACTCAAACTCAAACTCGTTCTTGCTTCCCTCGCCCTGGCCACCGGTGGCCTGGCTTCGGCCCAGACCCTGCTCAACGGCTCGTACGACGTGGCGCGCGAGTTCTACAAGGACTACAACGCGGCCTTCATCGCCCATTACAAGAAGACCACCGGCAAGGACATCAAGGTCGACCAGTCGCACGCCGGCTCCAGCGCGGTGGCGCGCTCCGTGGCCGACGGCCTGGACGCCGACGTGGTGACCATGAACACCACCACCGACATCGAGTTCCTGGCCGACAAGGGCCTGGTGGCCAAGGACTGGACGAAACGGTTCCCCAACGATGCCTCGCCCACCACCTCGACCATGGTGTTTCTGGTGCGCAACGGCAACCCCAAGGGCATCAAGGACTGGGCCGACCTCGTCAAGCCCGGCGTGCAGGTGATCGTCGTCAACCCCAAGACCGGCGGCAACGGCCGCATGGCCTACCTGGCGGCTTGGGGCTCGGTGCGCAAAAACGGCGGCACGGATGCACAGGCTGCGGAGTTTGTCGGCAAGCTCTACAAAAACGTGCCCATCCTGGCCAAGGGCGGCCGCGACGCGACTTCCATCTTCCTGCAGCGCAATACGGGCGATGTGTTGATCACCTTTGAATCCGAAGTGTTGTCGGTCAACCGCGAGTTCGGCGAAGGCAAGGTCGATGCGGTCTACCCTTCGTCCAGCATCGTGGCTGAAAACCCGGTGGCCGTGGTGGAGCGCACCGTGGCCAAGAAGGGCACGGGCGAACTGGCCAAGGCCTACCTGGCCTACCTGTATTCGGACGAAGGCCAGGAGATCGCCGCCAAACATGCGATTCGTCCGCGTTCGCCGGCCGTGCTCAAAAAGTATTCGAACGTCTTCAAGCCGATCCAGCAGTTCACGGTGAAGGACTACTTCGGCTCGCTTGGTGAAGCGCAGAAGGTCCATTTCAACGACGGCGGCCAGTTCGACAAGCTCTACACCGTCAAGTAATCCATGACTGCTGCGACCCTTTCTGCGGCGCCGCTGGCTGCGGCGCCGGTCCGGCGCGCCTCGAAAAAGGTGCTGCCGGGCTTCGGCCTGACCCTGGGCTACACGCTGTTTTACCTCAGCATCATCGTACTGATCCCGCTGTCGGCGCTGCTGTTCAAGACCTTTTCGCTGACCTGGGAGCAGTTCGTGACAGCGGTGACCTCGCCGCGGGTCATGGCCTCTTACCGCCTGACCTTCGGCGCCTCGCTGTTCGCCGCGCTGGTCAACCTGGTGTTCGGCTTGCTCTTGGCCTGGGTGCTGGTGCGCTACAAGTTTCCGGGCAAAAAAATCGTTGATGCGCTGGTGGATCTGCCGTTTGCGCTGCCGACCGCGGTGGCCGGCATCTCGCTGACCGCCATCCTGGCCGGCAACGGCTGGATCGGCCAGTACCTCGAACCGCTGGGCATCAAGCTGGCCTTCACGCCGGCCGGTGTGGTGATTGCGCTGATCTTCATTGGCCTGCCTTTTGTGGTGCGCACGGTGCAGCCGGTATTGGAAGACGCCGAGAAAGAACTCGAAGAAGCCGCGACCTCGCTGGGCGCGACACGCCTGCAGATTTTTACGCGAGTGATTCTTCCGCACATCACGCCGGCGCTGCTGACCGGTTTTGCGATGGCCTTTGCGCGCGCCATCGGTGAATACGGTTCGGTGATTTTTATCGCCGGCAACATGCCCATGATTTCCGAGATCACGCCGCTGATCATCATCGGCAAGCTCGAGCAGTACGACTACGCCGGCGCCACCGCGGTGGCCGTGGTGATGCTGGTGATTTCCTTTGTGCTGCTGCTGGTCATCAACGGCCTGCAGACCTGGCAGCGGCGTAATGCGGGAGCACCCGCATGACTAAACCGACCCCCACGCTCGGCACTGGCGTGTCCTCGCTGCCCCCCGAGGGGGCTGTGCTTGCTCGGGGCGGCCCTTCGCGGCGCACGGTCGGTGCTCGCGCGGGCACCACGGAGTCGCCGTGGGTGCGCTACACCCTGATCACTGTCGCGCTGCTGTTTGTCCTGCTGTTCCTGGTGCTGCCGCTGGCCGCCGTGTTCACCGAAGCCCTGCGCAAGGGCTTTGGCGCCTACCTGGCCGCCTTGAAGGAGCCCGATGCCTGGTCGGCCATTGAACTCACGCTGATTGCCGCGGCGATTGCCGTGCCGCTGAACCTGGTGTTCGGCGTGTCGGCCGCCTGGGCCATCGCCAAGTACGAGTTTCGTGGCAAGTCGTTTTTGACGACGCTGGTAGACCTGCCGTTTTCGGTGTCGCCGGTGGTCGCCGGCCTGATGTATGTGCTGGTCTTCGGCGCCCAGGGCTGGTTCGGCCCCTGGCTGGCGGCCAACGACATCAAGGTGATTTTTGCGGTGCCCGGCATTGTGCTGGCCACGGTGTTCGTGACCTTTCCCTTCATTGCGCGCGAACTGATCCCGCTGATGCAGGCCCAGGGCAGCGACGAGGAGCAGGCCGCCATCGTGCTGGGCGCCACCGGCTGGCAGACCTTCTGGCATGTGACCCTGCCCAACATCAAGTGGGGCCTGCTGTACGGCGTGATTCTGACCAACGCGCGCGCCATGGGCGAGTTCGGCGCGGTGTCAGTGGTGTCCGGTCACATCCGTGGGCAAACCAACACCTTGCCGCTGCATGTGGAAATTCTCTACAACGAGTACCAGTCGGTCGCCGCTTTTGCCGTGGCTTCGCTGCTGGCGCTGCTGGCCCTGGTCACCCTGCTCATCAAGTCGGTGGCCGAGTGGCGTGCCGAGCAGGAGCAAAAAGCCGCGGTGGATCTGCCACCGGAACGGCCCCGACTTGTTCCCTCTCCCTCCGGGAGAGGGCCAGGGTGAGGGCAGCTTCCAAGCTCCGCCAGCGCCGGCCCTCACCCCAACCCTCTCCCCATGGGAGAGGGAGAAAGAAAAATCATGAGTATTGAAATCCGCAACATCAGCAAACACTTCGGCAACTTCCAGGCGCTCAATGACGTGAGCCTGGACATTGCCTCGGGCGAACTGGTCGCCTTGCTCGGCCCCTCGGGCTGCGGCAAGACTACCTTGCTGCGCATCATCGCCGGGCTCGAAACCGCTGACCAGGGCAGCATTTTTTTCAGCGGTGAAGACACGACCGACGTGCATGTGCGCGAGCGCCAGGTCGGTTTTGTGTTCCAGCATTACGCGCTGTTTCGCCACATGACGGTGTTCGAAAACGTCGCCTTCGGCCTGCGCGTCAAGCCGCGGGCCTCTCGCCCCAGCGACGCCGACATCAAGAAAAAGGTGCATGAGCTGCTGGGCCTGGTGCAGCTCGATTGGCTGGCCGATCGTTTTCCGTCGCAGCTCTCGGGCGGGCAGCGCCAGCGGATTGCGCTGGCCCGCGCGCTGGCGGTCGAGCCCAAGGTGTTGCTGCTCGACGAACCTTTCGGCGCGCTTGACGCCAAGGTGCGCAAGGAACTGCGCCGCTGGCTGCGCCGCCTGCACGACGACCTGCATGTCACCAGCATTTTTGTCACGCACGACCAGGAAGAGGCGCTCGAAGTGGCCGACCGCGTGGTGCTGATGAACCAGGGCAAGGTCGAGCAGATCGGTTCGCCGCAGCAGGTCTGGGACCACCCGGCCAGCCCGTTTGTTTATGGCTTTCTCGGCGACGTCAACCTGTTCCACGGCCGCGCGCACGAAGGCAAGATCCAGCTCGAAGGCATGCGCCTGGATTCGCCCGAACACAGCGGCGCGCAAAACGCCAAAGCTTTCGCCTATGTGCGCCCGCACGACTTCGACGTGCAGCGTTATTCGCCGGGTGCCGAAGGCATTGCCGCCCAGCTCAGCCGCGCGATCGTGATCGGCCCCATCGCCCGGCTGGAACTGACACCCTCCGAAGACAGCGACCAGGCCGACCCGCTGATCGAAGTGCAGATTCCCTCACAGCAATACCGCGACATGGGGCTGCGTGAGGGCGAGCTGTTGGTGGTGACGCCGCGCAACGCGCGGGTGTTTGTGGAGGAGGGGGCGAGGATTTGATCATTCTGGAGCAGAAGCGTATGATTTAATCCTACTTCAGGAGTACCTCATGCGCACCACCCAACAGTTGAGCATCACCTTGCCAAATGAGATGGCAAGCCTGGTGAAAGCCAAAGTGGCCGCGGGGACGTATGCCACCGAAAGCGAAGTGATCCGGGACGGCTTGCGCGCCCTCATGGCCCGCGATCACGCTATGGAAAATTGGCTTCGTGGTCAGGTTGGCCCGGCGTACGACACGCTGAAGGCCGATCCGTCAAGAGCTGTCACCGCTGACCAGGTTCGAAAAAGGCTTGCCGCCGAACACAAGAAGACTTCTGCAAAAGCCTGATGCGTTACACCGTCGTTTTTGCGCCGGAAGCCGAAGATCAGATCGCCGAGCTTTACCACTACATCGCGCAAGCTGCCTCCCCGGACATTGCACAGCGCTATACGGAAGCCATCATCACATATTGCGAGGGATTGCATACCTTTCCGCATCGAAGCCATCCCCGCGACGACATACGCCCCGGACTGCGTGTCACCAACTACAAGGGGCGATGTGCCATCGCCTTCGCCGTGACCGGCGAGACAGTATCAATCATCGGTGTGTTTTACGGCGGACAGGATTACGAGACACTGCTGCAGTCTGAGAACGAGGATTAGGTCAGCATCTCAAGCCCGATCATGCAATTTGGATTTTGTTAATCGGGGCGTCAGCTCTGGACCGTTGCTTCACTCTGCTTGCGCATGACGTTTGTTTAAAGGGAACTTATCCCCTTCTAAACTCACGAACCATCGGACAATCCGTACATCGATCGAAAAAAAGGACCGTGATGTTGTTGAGCTATTTCGAAACCGCGCCACACCGTGTGCTGGCCCTGGTCTCTGCCGTCTGTGTCGCCATGCTGGCGTTTGGCTTGTACCTGCAGCATGTCGTCGGCCTGGAGCCTTGTCCCATGTGTATCGTGCAGCGTTATGCGCTGGTGCTGGTGGCGGTGGTGACGGGTGTCACGGCTTTCGCGCGCGGCAAAGGGCTGCTCATGACGGGTTCGGCGGTGACGCTGCTGGTGGCCGGCTTTGGCGCTTTTGTCGCCGCGCGCCAGAGTTTCCTGCAGTGGTACCCGCCCGAAGTTGCTTCGTGCGGGCGTGACTTCTACGGAATGATCGAGACCTTTCCGCTGCAGCGCGTGATCCCGATGATTTTCAGGGGCAGCGGCGACTGCACCAAGATCGACTGGACTTTTCTGGGCCTGTCGATTGCCAACTGGTCGTTTCTCTGTTTTGCCGGCATTGCGCTGCTGATGCTGGCCCTGCTGGTGGTGCAGGGGCGCGGGGCACAAGCCGCGCGCCGCTGATCCGGACGTTCAGTGCGGCAGCGGTGCCACCCGCGCCGGCACCAGCACAATTTCGATGCTTCCGCCGGGGTTGTGGCTCTTGAGCCGTAACTCGTCGTGGCTCAGGGCCAGGATGTCGGTTTTGTACTCCTGCGCTTCCTCGATCATCGTGAGCTTGCCGTTTTGGTAGGTCCAGGCACCGAAGGCGGCCTTGCTGTTGGGCGAGGTGACCACCAGCGTGCCGTCCGACAAAAATGCGTACAGCGTGCCGGGCGCGACCCCGGTGGACAGGCTGACTTCCCACACCTTGTTGATGAAACCCGGCTTCACGTTGGCGGGGTAAGGCCTGGGCGTGTTGGCCAAGTCGACGGGTTCGGGCTCTTTCGAGCAGGCCGCGACCAGCAAAAGCACAGCCAGGCAACAGGCCCGCCGCAGTGAATCTTTCATCGTGCGTGACTCCAAGAGAAAGTCCAAAAGAAAGGATACTCCCCTGAGGCCGGAAAAGGTGTAATACTGTACATATAACCAGTATTCTATGTCTTTTCCCTTCATGAACCCGCTTTCTTCCGTCACGCCCGCATCGCCTTTGCCCGCCGGCCTGGCGCAGCACGCCGACGTCTGGCGCGCCGCCGAGCTGGGCAGCCACAGCCTGCCGGCCCTGGACACCGGCTATGCGCCACTGAACCAGGTGCTGCCCGGCGGCGGCTGGCCGCAGGGCACGCTGGTGGAAATGCTGCAGCCGCAGGCTGGCCTGCACGAGTGGGGTTTGCTGGCGCCGGCGCTGGCCGCCGTGCAGGCCGCGGCGCCCGCCAAACTGGTGGTGCTGGTGGGCGCGCCCTGGTTGCCGTTCGGCCCGGCGCTGGGCGCGCGCCAGCTCAACATGCAGCGCGTGCTCTGTGTGCGCGGCCAGGGGCCGGCGCTGCTGTGGGCCACCCGCGAAGCCCTGCAGTGTGCCGACGTGGCCGCCGTGCTGGCCTGGCTGCCCGATGCGCGCAGTGCCCATTTGCGCCGCCTGCAGATGGCCGCGCATGCGCACAGCCAGTTGTTGTTTGTGTTCCGGCCGCTGCGCGCGCAGCTCGAGTCTTCACCCGCGCCGCTGCGCCTGCTGCTCGAAGGTGCGGCGGCCGAAGAGGGCAACCTGCGGGTGCATGTGCTCAAGCGGCGCGGCCCGCCGCTGGCCGCGCCGCTGCTGCTGGCCACGCGGCCGGCGCGCCTGTCAGCCCTGCTGGTGGCCAGCCGCGAACGCGTGCGCCGCCGCCGCGAGGAAGCCGGTGTCCTGCTGCCCCGGCTGCAGCCGGCCCAGGCGCGTGTGGCTTTTGTACCCGGGGAGGATGCCCATGCCCATGCACTGCTGGATCGCATTGCAAACATCCATCACCACTGAGCCGGGGCCGGCACTGATGGACGAGGCCGCGCTGCAGCGCACCGTGGCCAGCCTGGCGCTGGGCTTCACGCCGCGCGTGGCGCTGGTGGACGAGGCCGTGCTGCTGGACGTGACCGGCAGTCTGCGCCTGTTTGGCGGGCTGGCGCGCCTGATGCAATTGCTGACGCAGAGCGCGCTGGCGTTTTTTGAATCAAAAAACCTTCAAGCCCATATCCGGCGGGCGCAAGGCGCTACATCCTTGATAGCACTGGGGCGCTTGCGCCATGCGGCCGTCAAGCCGGGGCAGGGCCGTACGCGGGTGGCCGACCTGCCCATGCACACCCTCACCGCGGCGCGCCCGCACCTGAGTGTGCTAGAGCGCATCGGCTGCCGCAGCTGGGATGACTTGCTGCGCCTGCCGCGCGACGGCGTGGCCCGGCGTTTCGGCGCGGAACTGCTCGAAGCGCTGGACCGTGCGCGCGGCAGTCTGCCCGACAACCATGAGTGGCTGGTGCTGCCCGAACATTTCGAGGAAAAGCTTGAGCTCAACGCGCTGGTCACGCACGGCCCGGCGCTGATGGCCGGGGCCGAACGCCTGCTGGCCAGCCTGCATGCCTGGCTGCTGGGGCGGCAAAGCGGCATCTGCGCACTCCGGCTCACCTGGTACCTGGACAAGCGCCGCGACGTGGCGCCCACCGGCGAGATGGAAGTGCGCACCGCCCAGCCCACACAGGACCTGCGCCACGTCACGCGCCTGATCGCCGAGCACCTTGCGCAGCAAAAGCTGCCGGCGCCGGTGCATGCCTTGAGCCTGCGCTCGCTGGTCACCGAACAACTGGTGGACGCGGCCGCCGCCACCACCAGCCTGCTGATGGAAGCGCGCCAGCAGGGCGACAGCGCGGTGGAACTGATCGAACGCCTGAGCGCCCGCCTGGGGCCAGCGCAAGTGCAGGCCTGGCAGCCCTGCGCCGACCACCGGCCCGAGCAGATGCAGCGCTGGGTGAGTGCCCAGGGTGCTATTCAATTGATAGCTTCTGGCGACCGCCAGACAAGGGCCAGACGCCAAAAAGGCTTGAAGAAAGTGGAGGAAGGTGAGGCCAGGGTTGACGCCCTCTACCCGACCTGGCTGCTGCCCGAACCGATCCGGCTGGCGGCGGTGGGCGACAGCCCGGTCTACCAGGGGCCGCTGCTGCGGCTGGCGGGCCCGCAGCGGCTGGAGGCCAGCGGCTGGCTGATGACCGGTGACGCGGCCGGCGACGGCACTGGCGTGCGCAGCAAGCCCGCGGCGATCCGCGACTACTTCATCTACCGCAGCCAGCAGGCGGGTTTGCTGTGGGTTTTCAGCGAGCGTTTGCCGGTGCCGCAGCCGGAGCACGCGCAGCGGCGCGCCTGGTACCTGCACGGGTTTTTTGCCTAGGGCCTGTTCACACTATTTATGCAAGATGCGTTGCGAGTCAAAAAGATCATGCGTGAGGCGCAAAATGCAGCCGGGCTGGCGCCCGGCAAGGCTTTGCAACGCTGCGCATGGCCTTTTTGGCCGCAACCCGGAGGGAACGTGGTGAAAACAACGCCACTCGTCGTTGCACTCCTAGCCCAGCCGCCCAGGCTGAGCGTCGTCGCGCGCCTAGATTGGCGCTGTTTTCACCACGTTCGCACTCGTATAAATAGTGTGAACAGGCCCTAGACGTCATGTTCAGCGGACCGCTTCCCGACTATGCCGAGCTGCATGTACTGAGCAACTTCAGCTTCCAGCGCGGCGCCTCACATGCCGAAGAGCTGGTCGAGCGGGCCGCCGGCCTGGGTTACCGCGCGCTGGCCATCACCGACGAATGTTCGGTGGCCGGGGTGGTGCGTGCCCATGTGGCGGCCAAAAAACACGGGCTCCAGCTGCTGCCCGGGGCCGAATTTTGGGTAGAGGCCGGCCATCCGTTCCGACTGGTGGTGCTGCCGCACAACGCGGCCGGCTGGGGCAACCTGTGCGAGTTCATCACCGCGGCCAAGCAAGCCGGTGACCTGCTCGACAAAGGCAGCTACCGCGTGGCGCTGGGCGACAGCGATTTTTCGCTGCTGGCTGATTGCGAAGTGTTGCTCGCGCCCTTGCCGGACGCTATCGATACCGAAGCGCTTGGCGCCCATGCCGCCTGGGCTGCAGGCCTGTTTGGCATGCAGGCCTGGCTGGCCGTCGAGCTGCTGCAGGGCCTGGACGACGCGCTGCGCCTGCAGCAGCTGCAAACGGTGGCGCAGCGCACCGGCATCCGCCTGGTGGCGGCCGGCGGGGTGCGCATGCATGTGCGCTCGCGCAAGCCGCTGCACGACGTGATGACGGCCATCCGCCTGGGCAAGACCGTGTATGAATGCGGCTTTGCCCTGCAGGCCAATGCCGAAGCGCATTTGCGCCCGCGCATGCGCCTGGCCGACCTTTACCCGGCCGGGCTGCTGCGCGCCACGCTGGCGGTGGCGGCGCGCTGCAGCTTCAGCCTGGACGAGATCCGCAACCTGTACCGCTACCCGCTGGGCGACATGGTGCCCGAAGCGGAAACGCCCGCACAGTGCCTGCGCCGGCTGACGGCCGAAGGCGCGCGCGAGCGTTACCCCGGCGGCGTGCCGGAAAAGATCCAGACGCAGATTGACTACGAACTGGCCCTGATCGAGGAACTCGGCTACGAGATGTACTTCATCACCGTGCACGACATCGTGCGTTTTGCCCGGCAGCAGGACATCCTGTGCCAGGGGCGCGGCTCGGCCGCCAACTCGGCCGTCTGTTTTTGTCTCGGCGTGACGGCCGTCAACCCGGCGGAAAGCCAGCTGCTGTTCGAGCGTTTCATCAGCCGCGAACGGCGTGAGCCGCCCGACATCGATGTGGACTTCGAACACCAGCGGCGTGAGGAAGTCATCCAGTACATCTACGGCAAATACGGCCACGACCGGGCCGCGATTGCCGCCACCGTGATCAGCTACCGGCCGCGCAGCGCCATCCGCGACGTGGGCAAGGCGCTGGGTGTGGCGCCCGAGCTGGTCGAGCAGCTGGCCAAAGAGCATTTCTGGTTTGACGGCAGCGAGGCGCTGGAGAAAAAACTCGCCGAAGCCGGCTTGCAGCAGGACCCCGGGCCGGTGCTGCAGTGGCTGGACCTGTCGGTGCAGCTGATCGGTTTTCCGCGCCACCTGAGCCAGCATGTGGGCGGCTTTGTGCTGACCCAGGGCAAACTCACACGCCTGGTGCCGGTGCAGCCGGCGTCCATGGAAGATCGCCGCATCATCCAGTGGGACAAGGACGACCTCGACGCCATGGGCCTGCTCAAGGTCGATGTGCTGGCGCTGGGCATGCTGTCGGCCATCAGGCGCTGCCTGCACCTGGTGGACCAGCTGCGCGGCAGCCAGCTGCAGATGCACCAGATTGCCGGCGACGACAAGCCCACCTACGACATGATCTGCGCGGCCGACACGGTGGGCGTGTTCCAGATCGAGAGCCGCGCGCAGATGTCCATGCTGCCGCGCCTGCAGCCGCGCAACTACTACGACCTGGTGGTGGAGGTGGCCATCGTGCGGCCCGGACCTATCCAGGGCGGCATGGTGCACCCCTACCTCAAGAGCCGCGAAATTGTCCGTAACGGCGGCGAGATCGAATTCAAATACCCGGAGCTGAAAGAGGCGCTGGGCCGAACGCTGGGCGTGCCGATTTTCCAGGAGCAGGTCATGCAGATCGCCATGATCGCCGCCAAATTCACGGCCGACGAGGCCGACGATTTGCGCCGCTCCATGGCGGCCTGGAAACGCAAAGGCGGGGTCGAGCGTTTTCACGACCGCCTGGTCAACGCGATGACGGCCCGCGGGTATGACGCCACCTTTTCGGAAAACATCTTCAGCCAGATCCGAGGTTTTGGCGAGTACGGCTTTCCGGAAAGCCATGCCGCCAGTTTTGCCAAGCTGGTCTATGTGAGCTGCTGGCTCAAGTGCCACGAGCCCGCGTGTTTTCTGGCGGCGCTGGTCAACTCCCAGCCCATGGGGTTTTATGCGCCGTCACAGCTGGTGCAGGACGCGCGCCGGCACGGGGTGGAGGTGCGCGCGGTGGACGTGACCTGCAGCGCGTGGGATTGCACGCTGGAAGAACCTTCCGTTTGCGCTGAGGCTGAAACCGTTCGCCCTGAGCCTGTCGAAGGGTTCTTCGATGCGGCGGACAGGCTTCGACCCTTCGACAAGCTCAGGACAGGCCAAGCTCAGCCCGAACGGAGCAAAAAACAACCCGCCGTGCGCCTGGGCCTGCGCCTGGTGGCGGGCCTGCCGGAAGCGGCGGCGCTGCGCATCACGCAAGCCCGCGCGCAAGCGCCTTTCAGCTCGACCGAAGACCTGGTCTCGCGCGCGCAGCTCGGCACGCGCGAGATCAACGCGCTGGCCGCCGCCGATGCGCTGCGGCCCCTGGCCGGCCACCGGCGCCAGCAGGTCTGGGAAGCCTCGGCCATCCAGCCCGCGCCCGCCTTGCTCAAGGCCGTGCCCACGCATGAAACCCCCCTGGTTTTGCCGGAGACACCCGAAGGCGAAAACATCCTGTTCGACTACCAGGCCACCGGCCTCACGCTGCGCCGCCACCCGCTGGCCCTGCTGCGGCCGCGCTTGGCCAGGCGCGGCCTGCTGAGCGCCGGCGAGCTCAATGCCTTGCCCAACGGCCGGGAGGTGGCGGCCTGCGGCATCGTCACGGTGCGCCAGCAGCCGCAAACCGCCAAGGGCACCATCTTCGTGACGCTGGAAGACGAGACCGGCCCGGTCAACGTGATTGTCTGGAAATCACTGCGCGACACCCAGCGCCACGAGGTGCTGCATGCACGCCTGCTGGCGGTGTACGGCGTCTGGCAGCGCAGCGAGGAAAACGACACCCGCGAAGGTTACGGCGCCGTGCGCAACCTGGTGGCGCACCGGCTCGAGGACCTGACGCCGCTGCTCGGTCGGCTGGGCACCTCCAGCCGCGACTTCCATTAAAGAAAGGCCAAAAAAAACCTACATACCCGACGGGAAGGTCTCGGGTGCCTCGCCGGTATGCCACACCGGGCCGCGGTCCAGCGGCTCCAGCGCATGGGTTTCGTCGATGTGGATCAGCGCGTCGAACTGCTGGCTCAGGTGGGTGTGGAAGTAGTGGCTCTGGCGCTCGGTCTCGGGCCGGTAGATCACGCCGATGGCGCGCTGCAGCCGCTGCGGTTCCGCGATTTCGCCCAGCGCGGCGTTGTCGCGCAGGTTCAGCCAGAAACGGCTGGTTTCGGTCTGGTGGAGCAGCGCCTCCCAGCTGCCGGGCAGGCCGGCGCGCACTCGCTTGTGCTGCGGCGGTTCGTCCCAGTTCGACGCGGCCGTCACCGAACCGTGGTGGGTGCTGAAGCCCACCAGCACGGCGTCGCCGTCATGGCGATCGCGCACGAGCTGGCCCACGTTCCATTCCCCGCGGTCGCCCATTTCGGTGGCTGCTGCGTCGCCGAGGTGCGAGTTGTGTGCCCAGACGGCCATGCGTGGCGGCACGCCGTCGGCGCCCAGGTGGCGGTCCAGCGCCTGCAGCGTTTCTTCCATGTGGCTGTCGCGCAGATTCCACGACGACACGCGCCCGCGGAACATGGTGCGGTAATACTCCTCGGCGTTGCGCACCAGGCGCGCGTTCTGCTGGACGTAAAACATCTCGTCGCGCTCCAGCCCGGGCGTGGTCGGCAGCTCGCCGAAGCGCCGGGTCATGGCGCGCAGTTGCTGCACCACATCGTCTTCGCAGCTGGGCGCCAGGCCGAAACTGGCGGCGTAACCGTAAGCCTGGCTGTCTTCGGCCGCGTGGTCGAAACAGGCATACCGGTCGCGCGCCCGTTCTGCCGCCGGCGGGTCGGTGCGGTCCAGGTAGGCCAGCACCTCCTGGATGGATGTGAACAGGCTGTACAGGTCCATGCCGTAGAAGCCGACCTGGCTGGCGGCGCTGCGGCCAGCGTTGTGCTCGCGCAGCCACTCGACGAAGTCGCGCACCACGGTGTTGCGCCACATCCAGGCGGGAAAACGTTCAAACCCCGACAGGGCGTCCCCGGCATGGCGGTCGTCGGACAGGCCGCGCACATAACGGTTGACGCGCCAGGCGTCGGGCCAGTCGGCCTCCACCGCGATGGCGGTGAAGCCTTTTTCGGTGATCAGGCGTTTCGTGATGTTGACGCGCTCCTGGTAGAACTCGCGCGTGCCGTGGGAGGCTTCGCCGAGCAGGACAAAACGCGCCGGACCGATCAGCCGCAGCAAGCCGTCGTAATCGTGCGCGCTGCCGGTCAGGGGGTGCAGGTGCTGCCGCAGGCCCTCCAGCAGGGCCGTGTTGGTGTGCAGGGTGGAATGCTGCGTGGTCATGGCAGGGTCCTCGTGGGGTGTCAGGGGGACGGCGCGTGCTCACGGGCGTCTTCAAGCAGCGCGCGCACTTCGTCGTCGCTGGTCTGCGGAAACTGCCGGTACCACAGGCCGACGGCGCGAAACGGTTCGGGCGTGGCGACGCAGACCACTTCATCGGCCAGGGACTGCAGCGCCTGGCAGCTATCCGCGGCGCCCACCGGCACGGCCATCACCAGGTGGGCCGGCTGCTGCTGGCGTATGCCCAGCAGCGCGGCGTGCATGGTTGCGCCGGTGGCCAGCCCGTCGTCAACAACGATCACCGTGCGGCCGTGCAGATCGGGTGCCGGGCCCTGGCCGCGGTAGAGCCGCTCGCGCCGCTGCAGCTCGGGCTGCTCGCGCGCCACCGCGGCGGCCACCTCTTCGGGCGTGACGTGCATGCCCGGCATCGGGTTCATCACGCGCACGCCGCCGCTGGCAATGGCCCCCATGGCGTATTCCTCGTGGCCCGGAAAACCGAGCTTGCGCACCACAAACACGTCGAGCGGTGCCTTCAGCGCGCGCGCCACCTCGTAAGCCACGGGCACGCCGCCGCGCGGCAGGGCCAGCACCAGCAGGTCGGGGCGGCCGCGGTAGTGCGCCAGCGCGTCTGCCAGCACGCGGCCCGCCTCGCGGCGGTCCTCATAGGGAAGGCGTGTGTCTCTCATGGTGAACCCCCGTGTTTTTGGCGGGAGCCAGGTAGGCGCTGAACCAGTCGGTCGCCAGATCGGCCACCTGCTCCAAGGTGCCGCGTTCCTCGAACAGGTGGGTGGCGCCCGACACAATGGCCAGCCGTTTTTCGCAGTGCAAATGGGCGTAGGCCTGCTCGTTGAGCGCGATCACCTCTTCGTCATCACCGCCCACGATCAGCAGCGTGGGCGCTGTGACCGCCGCCAGCGCCACCGGGCCGGCCAAGTCGGGGCGGCCGCCGCGCGAGACCACGGCGGCAATGCGTTTGCCGAGCAGCGCCGCGGCAATCAGCGCCGCCGCGCTGCCGGTGCTGGCGCCGAAATAGCCGATGGGGGCGTGTTGCAGGTCCGGCTGCGCCGCCACCCAGTCGGTGACCTGCTGCATGCGCCTGGTCAGCAGGGCGATGTCGAAACGGTGTTCGCGGGTGTGGGTGTCGACCTGTTCTTCCTGCACGGTGAGCAGGTCGAACAGCAGGGTGGCAATGCCCGCCTGCTGGAGTTTCTGCGCCACCTGGCGGTTGCGGGCGCTGTGCCGGCCGCTGCCGCTGCCATGGGCAAACACCACCAGGCCTTTGGCCCCGGTCGGCAGGACCAGGTCGCCGTACAGCCAGGTTTCTCCGCAGGGAATACGGACTTCGCGGCTCGCCGGGGCAGAGGTGGGACGGTTCATGGACATCTCCGTTTGAGATGCCCACCATAGTCCTGCGCGGCGCGGCCTGCCATCAGACAAGTCCTATTTGACGGTCAGACGGGCCTGGCCGTGCCAGCTGCTTGATGTAGAGCAAAAACAGGTGCCAGCCCAAGCAGGACGTGCGCAAGCAGCTATGAAATCAGGAGCCGCTGGTGCGGCGGCAGCGAGCCCTCGACGCGGGGAACCCCACCGCGCGACGACACAACAGAGGAAACGGAAGAAACAGAGGAAAGGAAAGGCGGGCTGCTGTTCATCCCGTGGCCAGTTTGTCCGCCGGGTTTGAAGACCCGCTCGGTCGAGGCCGGGTAGCGGGCCAGCTTGTCCGCCGGCCGGCGCGGCCGCACGACGAGTTCACCGCCGCAGTTGGGGCAGATGCCCTGGAGCTTGCTGGCGGCGCAATCGCTGCAGAAGGTGCATTCGAAGGTGCAGATGCGGGCGTCAAGGGACTCGTTGGGCAGGTCCTTGTTGCAGCACTCGCAGTTGGGGCGGAGTTGGAGCATGGTGTGTCCTGATGTAAACCGGGTGGAAAGGGTTTGGCTCTTCCTGTGCATTCTGGGGTAGTTTTCCGCCAGAGGGGTGTCCTCCGGCTGGCCCGCCAGCCTGCGGGGTTGCTCGATAGACACTACCATTGGCCCTGATTTCCTACTCCTCTTTCAAGGACACACGCATGACCACGCCGGCACCGATCCAAATGAAAATCGACTTCGTCTCCGACGTGTCCTGCCCCTGGTGCGTGATCGGCCTCAAGTCGCTCGAAGACGCGCTGGGCCGGGTTTCTGGCGAGGTCCAGGCCGAGTTGCACTTCCAGCCTTTCGAGCTGAACCCGCGGATGCCGGCCGAAGGCCAGGACATCGGCGAACACCTGGCTGAAAAATACGGCTCCACACCCGAGCAGTCGCAGCGCAACCGCGAGATGATCCGCGCGCGCGGGCAGGACGTGGGTTTTACCTTCAGCATGGACAAACGCAGCCGCATCTACAACACCTTCGACGCCCACCGCCTGCTGCACTGGGCCGAGGAAGAAGGAGAAGGGCGCCAGCGGGCGCTCAAGGAGGCGCTGTTCAAGGCCTATTTCACCGACGGCGCAAGCCCGGGCTCGCACGAGGTGCTGGCGCGCGTGGCCGGCGAGGTCGGCCTGGACATCACGCGTACAAAGGCCATTCTGGCCTCGGACGAGTACGCCGACGCCGTGCGCGAACGCGAGCAGTTTTACCTGCAGCAGGGCATTCACGCGGTGCCGGCCGTCATCATCAACGACAAACACCTGATCTCGGGTGGGCAGCCGGCCGAGGTGTTCGAGCAGGCCTTGCGGCAGATCGCCGCCGCAGGCTAAACGTCGATCACGGCTTGAAGGTTGCCTTCAGCGTGATCTCGGGCACGCTGGCAAGTGCCTTGGACAGCGGGCAGCCGCGTTTGGCGGCCTCGGCGATCTGCTGGAATTGGTCCGGGGCCATGCCCGGTACCTTCGCGTCCAGTGTCAGCGTAATGCGGTCGATCACAAAACCGTCGCCTTCCGGCACCAGCCGGACTTTGGCTTGGGTGTCGACCTGCTCGGTGGCAAATCCCGCCTTGTCGCAGGCAAACGAAAAGGCCATGGTGAAACAGGCGGCATGCGCCGCGCCCAGCAGCTCTTCAGGGTTGGTGCCTGTGCGGTCGTCCTCAAAACGGCTGCCAAAACCGTAGGGATAGGCTTTCAGCGCGGCGGTTTCGGTGCTGATCTGGCCCTGACCCTGTTTGCCTTGGCCTTCCCAATGCACGCTGGCGGTTTTTTCGGTCATGGTGTGTCCTTTGGATGATGTGTTGGATGGCGAACCACGCTGTGCGTGGCCACCTGTCCACTGTGCCCAGCCGGACGCGGGCAAGGCGTGAGACATCATCGCCAATGGGAGCTGGCCTTCTCCTACGCTGAAGCAACTGTGTGGCGTCGTGCGCTGCGCTTTGCGCGCTCTGACTCCTTTTTCGGGCCGTTCGCCTCGACGCTCTGGCAGCTACTGAGCCGTACAGATCAAGCTTCTACGGTGTATATCGAGAAGCAAATGAGCACGCTGAGACATGTGGAATGCTAAACAATCCTCCCATGTTCGGAGGGCTTTTTTCGTTCAGCCTCATCTATTCAGAGGAGGCGCAACGTAACAAAAAAGCTTACCGTGCTACGGGTCAAGACACCATCGTCACCCACACAGCAAGGAACCTTCAATGGCTAGATGCACAGCACCAACATATGGTCATCGCACAGCGAGCGGTCGAGCAGACTGCCCAGCATGCGGAGGTGGCGGCTATAACCGCTACGGCGGCTACGGTTCCGGGTCGTACCCGTCCTACGGGAGCAGCGGGGGTGGCTATGGCAGCAGCGGTGGCAGCGGTAGTGGCAGGTCCAGCGGCAGTCCGAGGCCGCGCTGGTCGAGACCGGGTTCGTCCGTGTCATACACGTCTGACCAAGTGCAGTCACTCACCCCGATCCGCGAAGCCGTTGAGGCACGAGCAGCGGCGCAACCTGACCTTCGTGACGTCTTCCTGTGCCACGCGTGGGACGACCGGCAGGGGCCAGCCAAAGAGCTGCACGATTTGCTCGAGGCCGCTGGTGTCAAAGTTTGGTTCAGCGAGAAGGACCTGGGCCTCGGCGTGCCGATGATGCGCGCCATTGACAAGGGCTTAGCCAATTCGCGAATAGGGCTTGTGCTTGTAACTCCTGCGTTGCTGAACCGCCTCCCAAAAGAGGGCGTAGCCGATAAAGAGCTTTCGGCACTTCTGGCTGGTAACCGGCTAGTTCCAATCGTGCACAACACCACATATGTAGCTCTACGAGATATCAGCCCCATGCTAGCCTCCCGAACCGGCTTGGACACCACAGAAGATTCAATGGCGGTGGTCGCAGCAAAAATCGCAGAGCTGGTAGCGGTCGCGCTATAGCTCGATTCCATGAGATTCAATACTTAACAGGCGGATAAACGAACAATGCTTTCTTTCTTTAATGGCTCGTCCGGGGAATCTGTGGGTAGTTTCTGAGGGTTTGGGGATAACGACATGGATTTTCCAGTGGGTTAGATATCCCGCCCGCCGTGGACAAGGCACCTGCCTACAGACGAGCCTGGGTACAGCGGCTCGGCGGTGCGTGACTTGC
>NZ_NBZV01000001.1 GCF_002379095.1 Polaromonas sp. AER18D-145 | reverse complement strand
CCACCCACCTCCCCACTCACAGCTTCCATGGCCTCGCCCCCGGCCCGAAGTTGCTGGTGCTGGGCGCCGTCCACGGCGATGAAGTCTGCGGCGCCAAGGCCATCACGCAACTGCTGCAGGACATCGACAACGGGCAGCTCAGCATCGAACGCGGCACGGTCACCTTTGTGCCCGTCACCAACCCGCTGGCTTACCAGCTCAAGCAGCGCACCGGCGACCGCAACCTGAACCGCAACATGGCGCCGAGTGCGATTCCGCAGGATTTTGAAGACCGCATTGCCAATGTGCTGTGCCCGCTGCTGGATACGCACGATGTGTTGCTGGACCTGCATTCCTTCCACACCGGCGGTGCACCGTTTGTGATGATCGGCCCGCAGAACAACAGCGGCACGCTGGAACCTTTCAGCCAGGCCGAAGCAGAAATGCAACTGGCCCTGTGCACCGGCGCGGCGCGCATTGTCGAAGGCTGGCTGGACACTTATGCACGTGGCGTTCAGCGCCGTGCGGCAGCACCGGTACCTGCAGGCTCGGCCCGCGCCCAGACGCTGGTGACCAACCCCAACTACGGCGTGGGCACGACGGAGTACATGCGTTCACGCGGCGGCTACGGCGTGACGCTGGAGTGCGGACAACACGACGACCCGCAGGGCGTGCAGGTGGCGCGCCACGCGATTTTGCAAACGCTGGCGCTGCTGGGCATGGCATCCGTGCCGCTGGCGCCGGTGCCGGCCGAGCGCGAAATCCTGCGCCTGGTCGATGTGACGGACCGCGAACACGCGGGCGACAAGTTCAGCCGCGAGTGGCGCAGTTTTGACGCGGTGAAAGCCGGCGAGCTGATCGGCATGCGCCACAGCGGCGTGGAAGTGAAGGCGCCGCACGACGGCTTTGTGGTGTTTCCCAACCCGCGCGCCGAGCCGGGGCAGGAGTGGTTTTACATGGCGCGGCATCGGGGCTGATTTCAGACAAAAAAGGCATCTAGCCTAACAAACACGGGCGATGACAGCTACCAAATCAGGAGCATTTTCTCGACCCAAGCCTGGTACGGTTCTCCGGTGCTGGGCGCCATAAAAGCATGGATCCCGGATCGAGTCCGGGATGACAGCCATTGGAGGGGATGGCAGCCCAGAATCCGCCGCAGGAGCCACGCGGCTTGCTACTCGTAGCGCTTGCCGTCCGCCATCAGCTCGTCCGTGCCTATGACCTGATTGAGCCCCTCAAAATCCAGCATCTGCTTCTGCCACGGCGCGGTGGTCTGGTGCTGGTGCAGGCTCGCGTAGTAGCCCTGCAGCGTGTGGGTCACGGCGCGCACGGTGCCGCCCGGGAAAATGACGATGCGGAAACCGCGCGCGCCGAGTTCGGTGGCGCTTTGCACCGGAGTCTTGCCGCCTTCGACCATGTTGGCCAGCATGGGAATGCGCTGGGCAAAGCGCGCGCAGGCCGTGTCCATCTGCTCGGGCGTGCGCAGGGCCTCGATGAACAGGGCATCGACGCCGCACTCAAAATATCGCTCGGCGCGCTCCAGCGCGGCGTCCAGGCCCTCGACCGCGATCGCGTCGGTGCGTGCCAGGATCAGCGTGTCCGCACTGGCGCGGGCATCGAGCGCGGCCTTGAGCTTGCCGACCATCTCCTGCACCGGCACCACGGCCTTGCCGTCCAGGTGGCCGCAACGTTTGGGAAAGGTCTGGTCTTCGAGCTGGATCATGGCCGCGCCGGCGCGCTCGAAGCCCCGGACGGTGCGCATGACATTGAGCGCGTTGCCAAAGCCGGTGTCGGCGTCGACGATGACCGGCAGGTTGACTCGCTCAGTGATGCGGGCCAGCGTATCGGCCACCTCGGTGAAGGTCGTCAAGCCCACGTCGGAGCGGCCCAGGCGCGTGTAGGCGATCGACGCGCCTGACAAATAGAGCGCCTCGAAGCCGGCCTGCTCGGCCACCAGCGCGCTGAGCGCGTCGTAGACGCCAGGGGCCAGCACGGCCTGGGCTTGCGCCAGGCGCTGCTTCAATGAAAGGCTTGGGTTCATGGCTTGGTTTCCAGTAGCGTGGCCGCGCTGCGCGCGGCGATGTAGCCGCCCGCGATGGCGCTGAGCAGGCCGTTGCCCGAGAGGTAACCCCAGACCGCGTTGCCCGAGACACCGCGCGCGGCGCCCCCGGCGGCCAGCAGGTTGGTGAAAGGGCTGGCGTCTTCGTGCAACACGTGGCACTGGGCGTCGATGTCGAGCCCGCCCTGGGTGTGAAACAGTGCGCCTGTCACCTTGACGGCGTAGAAAGGTGCTTGCAGCGCGCGCTTGAAGACGCGGCCGTCGGGCGCCGCGGCGCCAGGTGCCACAGCCGCCAGCGTGGCGTACAAGGCGCCGGCATCGCAGCCGATCAGCGCGGCCAGCGCCGCCTCGTTATCGCAGCGCCTGAGCGCACCGGCGGCCTCGGCCTCGCGAAAATCGGGAAAGCTGCGCGCGAACGTGAGCAAGGCCTCGTCGAACACATTCCAGGCCACGCTGCCGGGCTGCGCCAACACCTGCACGGCGGCTTCCGAATAACCGCCGGTTTCGTCGTGAAAACGCCGGCCCAGCGTATTGATCTGCACCGCGCCCTCCATCATCAGCGCCCACGAGACCAGCGCGCCCTGCGGCACGGCCCAGGAGCCGTGGCCCTGGTAGCCACCGAGGTCGGCCAGGCGCGCGCCCAGCGCGCGGCCCCAGGTGATGGCGCTGCCGTCGTTGCCGGTGTGGCCGGCAAAAGTGGCGTCCTTCATCTCGGGCAAAAGCTGCTGCACCATGGCCGCGTTGCCGCCAAAGCCGTTGCAGGCCAGGATCAATGCGTCGCAGGACAGCTGCTCCAGCGTGCCGTCAGGCCGCTCGTAAGCGACACCCAAAACTTCATCGCGGTCATTGAGCCAGAGCTCGCGCACCAGCGCGCGGGTCACGATGGGCACGTCTGCCGTTTCAGCGGCCTGCTGCAGGCGCGCCATCAGGCCGGCGCCGGTTTTTTCGGGCACGGCGTGCATGCGGTGCCGGCTGTGGCCGGGGTAGAGAAAATCATCGAGCAGCACAAAGTCCAGCCCGTGCCGGGCCTGCAAGGCGTCGATCGCCGGGCCGATCGCCTCGGCATAAGCCGTGGCCAGCTGCGGGGCCGCCGTGCCATGGGCCTTGGCCTGGATGTCGGCCGCAAAACGCTGCGGGCTGTCGTCAATGTTTTTGGACTTCTGCACGCGCGTGTTGGGTGCTGGCACAAAGCCCGAGGACAGCGCGGTCGAGCCGCTGGGCACGGCGTCGCGCTCGAGCACCACGCAATCGACGCCGGCATCACGCAACATCAGCGCCGCCGTCAAACCGCAAGCGCCTGCGCCCACAATGGCGACCGGCACATGGACCGGTGCGTCCATGCGCCCGGCGCGGTGGCTCACGGGTGCACTCATGTCAGTACCGCCCGTCCGCCCCATCCTTCGACAAGCTCAGGACGAACGGAAAACAGAGAGCGTGGCGGCAATGTCATGTCAGGGAGGCGATGAACTCGTCACAGCGCATGACCTGCGCGATCGTGCCCATGTCGGCCAGCGCCGTCGCATGGACTTCGGGCTTGAAGGCCGCGCAGCCGTCGCCCAGCACGATGGTGTGGTACTCGCGCATGTGGGCATCACGCACCGTGCTGGCCACGCCACCGTTGGTGACGATGCCGCAGACGGCCACGGTATCAATGCCTGCATGGCGCAGCACCCAGTCGAGCTGGGTGTTGAAAAACGCCGAGTAGGCGACCTTGCAGACCGAGACATCGATCAGTGGCTGCAGTTCGGCCACGTTGGCCTGGCCCGCGCTGCCGGGCGCGAAGTCGCCGCGGCGCAGAAACGGGCGCAGGGCCAGCAGATGCGGCGAGACCATGGGCTCGCCCTGGGCATCGGGCCAGAGAGTGAACTGGCTGGCCGCCACCAGGCCGCCGCCGGCCTTGAGCGCGCGCGCCACGCCGGCCACGCGCTGCGGCAAGGCCAGCGCAGGCGCGCTCACGGCGCCGCCGCGCGCATACGCGCCGGTGGGCGCGAGGAAATCGTTTTGCAGATCGACGATGATCAGCGCGATTTTTTTCGGTGAAGTCTTCATCGTGGTGTCAGGATGGTTTGACCAGCAGGTTGCCAAAGCTGTCGACCGTCGCGTGAAAGCCAGGCTCCAGCCAGACCGTGGTGTCGGGCTGCTCGAGAATGGCCGGACCATCGATGCGCACACCCACCGGCAAGTCGAGGCGCGGGTAACGCACCGCCGCCCACCAGCGCCCGGCGTGGAACACTTGCTGTTCGCCGCTAGGCTGCGTCGAGCCGGCGCCCGTGGGGGCCAGCACCGCGAGGTCGAACTTGGGCCGCACGCCGATGCGGGCATAGCGCAGGTTCATCACACGGATCGCAATGCCGCCCAGCACGCGGCCAAACGCCGCGAGGTAAGCCGCTTCAAACGCGGTTTGAATCACCGCCAGCGTGATCAGCTCCGCCTGCGTCACCGGCAAGGGCACTTGCACCGTGTGAGTCTGGCCCGCATACAGCATGTCCAGCGCAATGACTTCCTGCACCTCGGAGAAACGCACGCCGGCCGAGTCCAGCCGTTGCTGGCAGGCCGCCGCGACGGTGGTGATGCGCTGGCGCAGGTCGGCGATGTCGAGCTCGGCCAGGCCCTTGTTCAGGGTCTGCACCGCATCGTGCCGCATGTCGGCCATCACGCAGCCCAGCGCCGAAGTAACGCCGGGGTAACGCGGAACGATGCCGGTGGTCACGCCGACTTCGCGCATCATGGCGCACACATGCAGCGCGCCACCGCCGCCAAACGGCATGTAGGCAAAGTTGCGCGGATCGTGCCCGCGCTCGATGGACACCACGCGGATCGCGCCGGCCATCTTGGCGTTGGCCACCGTCAAAATCGCTTCGGCCGCAGCCATCACGTCCAGCCCCAGGGGCTGCGCCACGTGTTGCTCGATCGCGGCGCGCGCCTTGCCGGCGTCCATGGCCGCGAGCAGACCGCCACCCAGCGGACGGTCGGCGGCAATCCGGCCCAGCAGCACGTTGGCGTCGGTCACCGTCGGGCGCGTGTTGCCGCGGCCGTAGCAGGCCGGGCCCGGGTTGCTGCCGGCCGACTCGGGGCCGATCTGCAGCATGCCGCTGGCATCGACCGACGCAATCGAGCCGCCGCCCGCGCCTATGGTCTCGATCTGGATCATGGGCGAGCGCACCACCATGCCGAAGTCGATGGAGGTCTGCGCCGACAGCGCCGCTTCACCCTTGGCGACCAGCGACACGTCGAACGAGGTGCCCCCCATGTCGCCGGTGATGGCATTGGGGAAACCGGCCGAGCGGGCAATCGCCGCGCAGGCAATCACACCAGCCGCCGGGCCAGAGAGCGCGGTGCGCACCGGCACATCGCAGGCGGTCTGGCGCGACATCACGCCGCCATTGCTCTGCACAATCAGCAGCTCGCCGGCAAAGCCCTGGCCGCGCAGGTCGGACTCCAGGCGCGTCAGGTAGCTGCCGACCACCGGCTGCAGCGCGGCGTTGAGCGTGGCCGTGGAGCAGCGTTCGAACTCCCGGATTTCCGGCAGCACTTCGCTGGCGGCGGTCACATGGGCGTTGGGCCAGAGCTCGCGCACGGCGGCGACGGCGGCGCGTTCATTGGCCGGGTTGGCGTAGGTGTTGATGAAGAAGACGCAGACCGCCTCGCAGCCCGCGGCCAGCAGGGCTTGCGCCTGGGCGCGAACCTGGTCCAGATCCACGGCGGTGTGGATGCTGCCGTCGGCCAGCACGCGTTCATCGACCTCGAGCCGCAGGTCGCGCGGCACGATGGGCTCGAAGCTGCCGCGCAGCCCCCAGGTCTGGGGCCGGTCGCGCCGGCGCATCTCGAGTACATCGCGAAAGCCGCGCGTGGTGATGATGCCGGTGCGCGCCACCTTGCGCTCGAGCAGCGCATTGGTGCCCACCGTCGTGCCATGCACGATGGTGGCAATGCTGGCCGCGGAATCGGCCACACGCGCCACGCCGTTCATGAAACCGCGCGCTTCCTCGCCGCGTGTTGAAGGCACTTTGACAATGCGCGCGCTGCCGCTGGCTTCATCCAATACAAACAAATCGGTGAAGGTGCCACCGACATCGACGCCGACAACCAGGCCGCCTGGCGTGCTCATACGCCCTCCTTCTTCGCGGCGCCTGCCGTCACGTAACCTAGCGCCAGATCGCGTTCACGCGAACTCTGCAAGCGATCCGCAGGTGCGCCGTAACCGCCGCCACCCGGCGTCTGCAAGCGCACGCGTTCGCCTTTTTTCAGCTTGATGCCGACCATCTTCGAGACCATCGGGGGTGTTTTCCATTCATTGTTGTTCTCGTAGCTGAAGACATTGACCGCAGCCTCGCCGCCGCCTGCAATGCCCTTGGGCGCGGACTTGCCGCGTTCGCCGAAGATGAAGACCTCGGCGGCCTGCTCCAGCAGTTCGATTTCGTAATTCGCGCCGAGTCCGCCGCGGTACTGCCCGTCGCCGCCGGAGTCGGCGCGCAGCGACCACTCGGTGAAACGCACCGGATAGGCCGCTTCCAGAATTTCGAGCGGCGGAATCGTGGCGGTGGAGATCGGTGCATTGCCGTGGCTCAGGCCGTCGCCGCCCGAATGGCCACCGTGGCCGCCGCCGAAGAAGCTGAACATCACCCAGCGCTGGCCCTTGCGGGCAGCGTCCGTGCGGTGCCCGGCGATCGACAGCGCGTTGATGGTGCCGTAGGCCTGGGCCACGGCGCGTGTCGGATCAGCCTGCGCCGCCGCGCTGAAGATCACATCAATCATGCGCAAGATGGTCTCGGTGTAGCCACCCACGGGCCGGGGCCGCGCCGCGCTGATCACCAGCCCGTCGGGCAGTACGAAGTCGACCGCGTCGAGCACGCCGGCATTTGCCGGCACGTCGGGAAACAGGTGTTTGAGCGCGACATAGCAGGCGGCAATCGCCGTGGCGCGCGAGATGTTGACCGGACCGGCGCACTGCGGCGAAGTGCGCGAAAAATCGAGCGTCATGCGCTCACCCTGCACCGTCATGTCCAGCGCAATCGTCAGCGACTCATCCTTGACACCGTCGTTGTCCAGGATGTCGCTGAAGGAATAGCGGCCATCGGGCAGCGAGGCGATGTGCGAACGCATCAGCCGGACGGCGCGTGCGCGCAGCTCCCCCATGGCCTGCAGCACCAGCGCGTCGCCATACTCGTCGAGCAGGCCGTGCAGGCGGCGCACGCCCAACTCGAGCGCTGCGAGCTGGCCGTTGAGGTCACCCCAGAGGCTGTCGGGCAAGCGGGTGTTGGCCTGCAGGATGGCCAGCACATCGGCGTCGAGCGCGCCGGCACGCACGATGCGCACCGGGGGGATCTGCACCGCCTCCTGCCAGCATTCGGTGGCGGCCGGGTTGTAGTTGCCGGGCACCGCGCCGCCCACGTCGTGCCAGTGCGCGGCCGAGGCCAGGTAACAGAACAGCTTGCCGCCGCGGAAAAAAGGTCGCACCAGCTTGAAGTCGTTGGCATGGGTGCCGCCCTCGTAAGGGTCGTTGAACAGCCAGGTGTCACCGTCGGCCATGCCGGCGGCCGGATCGCCGGGCGCGCTGCGCTCGCGCGCTACCCGGGCTGCCGCGCGCACGGCAAAGGCCATGGCGCCGACAAAAACCGGCAGACCCGACTTGCCCTGCACCAGCGTGTCGCCCGAGCGGGCGTCATACAGGCCGTGGCAAGCATCGTGGGCCTCGGCAATGATCGGATTGAAAGCGCTGCGGTACAGCGTAGCGTCCATCTCGTCGGCGATCTGCTCTAGCCGGCCCTTGAGGACGGCCAGCGTAACGGGGTCCATCGCGGCGGGTGCCGCGGGGTTCTTGCTTGGTTCGTTCATTTTTTCAGTCCACCTTGGCGCCGCTGGTCTTGACCACCTGCGCCCATTTGTCGATCTCGCGCTTCACATGCGCGGCGAATTCGGTCTGGGTCGAGCCGACCGGCTCGGCGCCCAGCGCGGTGAGTTTTTCACGCACGTCGGGCAGGCGCAGGATGCGCTGCACCTCGGTCGAGAGCTGGTTCACGATCGCCGCTGGCGTGCCCTTGGGCGCGAACAGGCCGGACCAGGCGTCGGCATAAAAGCCCGGGTAGGTTTCGGCAATCGTCGGCAGATCGGGCAGCGCCGGCGCGCGATGCAGGCTGGTCAGCGCGATCGCGCGCAGCTTGCCGGCCTTCACATGTTGCAGCGCGGACGGCAAGCCATCGACCATGACCTGCACCTGACCGGCCAGCAGGTCGGTCACCGCTGGTGCACTGCCCTTGTAAGGCACATGGGTGATGTCGATGCCGGCGGCGGACTTGAGCAACTCCATGCCCAGGTGCGCGGCCGTGCCGTTGCCGAGCGAGGCGTAGTTGAGCTTGCCGGGCTCGCGCTTGGCCAGGGCCACGAGTTCGGCCAGCGTGCGGGCCGGCACGGATGGATGGACCACGACCACGTTGGGCACCACGGCAACCTGGCTGATCGCGACGAAATCGGCGACCGGGTCATAAGGCATCTTGCTGTATAGCGAGATGTTGATCGCGTGCGAACCGGTCACACCCATGACCAGCGTGTAACCGTCGGGCGCGGACTTCGCGACGATGTCAGAGCCGACGTTTCCGCCGGCGCCGGCGCGGTTGTCGATGACCACGGGCTGGCCCCATTTTTCGCTCATTTTGGTGGCGACCAGGCGCGCTGCCGCATCGGTGGCACCGCCCGGCGGGAAGGGCACCACGATGCGTATGCTCCGGCTCGGATAGTTGTCGGCCTGCGCCGCTGCGGCAAAGGAAAGGCAGGCGCAGAGCGCAACAGTCAGAAGTTTGATTGGGTTCATCATGGGTTCTCGGTTGAGTGAAAGGTCTTCAGTGCGCGGCTTCGTCGTGCAGCAGGGTCCAGAGCGAACGCAGGGGGCTGTCGCGTTCGGTCGCGGCAAGCGCGGCGACGAAGCATTCGCAGCGCGCCGCCGGCACGCTGGCACCGGCATAACGCATGAACTTGGCCGCGACCTGTTCCGGGCCCAGCGGCTGGTCCGGGTCGCCGTCTATGGTCGCCACCGTGCGCTCTATGTCCAGGCCAGCGGCACGCAGCTCCAGCGTGGCGCCGCGCTGCCCGCTGCGCGTGAGGTCCTCGTCGACGCGCAGCTCGACCAGTGCCTCGAGGCGCCGCAGCTCCACATCGTTGAAGCTGTCCGCGTCGTAGCTCGCGGGCTCTATGTCACCGAAGCGCAGCATCGCCGCGATGCCGAAGGACAGGCTGAACTGCGCCTGGATAGGCGTGCGCGGCGCGCGGTTGCCGCAATAGGTGACGGCTTCCTGGTAAACCGTCAGCACGATTTTTTCGATGCGCTGCGTGTCGCCATCGAGCGCCTCGCGCGCGGCGCGCGCCGCCATCGCGCCGTAATGCACATGGCGCACGGCCGCAAACGGCTTGAGGTAGGCGTCGAGGATCAGGTCTTGCGCGGGAGCAGGTGCGGTGTCCGCTGGCGCAGAAAAATTCTGCGCATAAAAATGCAGCGCGTCGGCCGGCCCGTCTATGCCGGCCTGCGCCGCGAAGGCGGCTTCCAGACCGAGCGCGGCGCTGTGGCCGAGGTAGGTGTTGCGCGCGTTGCAGCCCGCGCGCACCGGCAGGTAGAGGCTGGTCGGCAACTGGCAGGCCGCGATGTCTATCGCATGGACGATGCCGGCGCCGTCGAGCCCGAGAAGGTGCGCCACCGCCGCTGCCACACCGAGCGCCGGCCAGTTGCCGTCGACATGCATGCCGGGACGTATGCGCAGCCAGGCGCCGGCGCGCGCGCCGACCTCGTAGCCGAGCACCAGCGCGTCCGTGAAACGGCCGACACTGTCGCCACGGGCCAGCGCCAGCGGCAGCAGCGCCGCGATCACCGGCACGCCGGGGCGGCCATGCGCCAGCGCGTGGCCTTCGCAGGCCTCATGCCAGGTCGCGGCCATCGCGAACACCTGCGTGGCGGCGCCCAGCGTCAAGGGCGGGCCGCCCGGCAGGAAAAAGCGCCCTGGCTCCCGCGCCGATGACTGGCGCTCGAGCGCCTGCACCTCGGCCGCCGCGCGACCCGCGAGCGCGCAGCCCAGCGTATCAAGAAAGATCCGCCTGGCCTGCGCCGCGACCGGTGCCGCTGCCGGCCGGCTCGCGCGCAGCGAGATCGCGCGCTGCAGCGCCTCGCGCTGCCCGGTGTGCCCCATGTTGTCCTCAGCCACGGGTTGACTCCTTCGCCAGACGGCGCTTGAGCTGATTGAGCAGGCCCCCGGCCTCGACCATCTCGAGCAGGAAGTCGGGGATGGGCTCGCAAGCCAGATGCTCGCCCTGCGCGGACACGAGCTCGCCGCGGCGCGCGTCGAAGCTGATCGCTTCGCCGTCAGCGATGCGCTCGGCCTGCGCGCAGGTCAACAGCAGCAGGCCGACATTGAAGGCGTTGCGGAAATACAGGCCGCTGAACGACGGGGCAATCACTGCCGCCACACCGAGTTTGACCAGCACGGCGGCCGCCTGCTCACGCGAGGAGCCGATGCCGAAGTTGGGCCCGGCCACGATCACATCGCCCGGCCGCACCTGGCTGGCGAATTCGGGACGCACGGATTCCAGGCAATAGGTGGCGATCTTGTCGATGCCGTGTTTCATGGCATGGCCGGGGGCGAGCACATCGGTGTCGATCTCGGCACCGAGTTTCCAGACACGGTGCGAGGTTGCGGATGGCGTCGTCATGCCAGCACCTCGCGCGGATCGGTGATCACGCCGCGCAAGGCCGAGGCGGCAACGGTGTAGGGCGAGGCCAGGTAGACCTGCGCGGTCGCCGAGCCCATGCGGCCCTTGAAGTTGCGCGCCGTGCTCGAGATCACCGTGGTGTTGTCACCGATGGTCTCGCCATAACCGGCGCAGGCGCCGCAGGCGGTGGGAAACAGCTCGGCGCCGGCATCGAGCAGCACCTGCAGCACGCCCTCTTCCCGCGCGGCGTTCTGGTCCTTCTGGCTGGCCGGCGCCACCATCAGACGCACGCCGGTCGCCACGCGCTGGCCGCGCAGCACTTCCGCGGCGGCGCGCAAGTCGTCGAGTTTGGCGCCGGTGCAGGCGCCGATGTAGGCCACGTCCACCGGGGTGCCGCTGTAGCGGCTCACCACATCGGCATTGGCCGGGCTGTGCGGCGCGGCTACAAAGGGCGCCAGCGCGCCGGCATCGAATTCGTGACGCGTCATGGCGGCGCCTTCGTCGCTCTGCCAGCGGCCCGGGTCGCCAAGCTCGCTGGCCGGCGCACCGGCGGCCTGCAGCCACGCTGCGGTGACCTCGTCGGGCGCAATCAGGCCGACCTGCGCGCCGAGTTCGGCGCTCATGTTGGACAGCGTCATGCGCTCCTGCATGGCCAGCGCCTTGACGGCGGGGCCGGCAAACTCCACCGCCTGGTACTGCCCGCCGTTCATGCCGAAGCGGCCAATCATGTGCAGCATCATGTCCTTGGCGGTCACGCCTTTTTGCAGGCGGCCGCGCCAGTGCATCTGCAGGGTCTGCGGCACGCGCAGCCAGATCTCGCCGGTCACCACCACGCCCAGCATCTCGGTGCTGCCGATGCCGAACATGTAGGCGCCAAACGCCCCGCCGGTGGGCGAATGCGAATCGCCGCCGACACAGAACATGCCGGGCCGGATGTGGCCGTGCTGGGCCACCACCACATGGCAGATGCCCTGGCTGTCGTAAACATGGGGCAGGTCCTGCTCACGCGCCCAGTCGCGCGCAATGCGCACGATCTTGCGCGACTCGTCGTCACGCTCCGGCACGTAATGGTCCATCACCAGCACCACACGCGACTTGTCCCAGATCTGCGCGCCGAGTTCTTCCAGCATGGGCTTGAGCCGGCGCGGACCGGACGAGTCGTGGAACATCGCCAGATCGACCTTGCAGGTCACGATGTCGCCGGGCGAGACCGACGAACGGCCGGCCGCCCGGGCAATCAGCTTTTGGGCGAGGGTCTGCGGCGCAGGCGCTGGCGTGTTCATTCCGGTTTGGCTCCTGAAAACTTCACCACCCTGGCCCAGCGCTGGATTTCGCCCTGCACGAACTTCGAAAATTCTTCCGGTGAATTGCCGACAGCCTGCGCGCCTTCGGCATCGAGCCGGCGGCGCACCTCGGGCGCGGCAATCGCCTGCCGCGCGGCATCGCTGATGCGTTTGGACAGCTCGGGGGCCATGCGCGCAGGGCCGAACAGGCCGAACCAGGCGCTCGACTCGTAACCGGGCAGCACCTCGGCAATGGCGGGCACGTCCGGGAAGGAAGGGAGGCGTTTGGCGCTGGTCACGCCCAGCGCCTTGAGCTTGCCGGCCTTGACCTGCGCCTGGGCGTTGCCGATCGCGGCAAACATCAGCTCGACCTGACCGGCGATCACGTCCTGGATCGCCGGCGCCGTACCACGGTAGGGAATGTTCACGATGAAAGCGCCCGACTGCATCTTGAACAGATCGCCCGCCAGATGCAGCGAAGAGCCCACCGCACCAATGGCGAAGTTGAGCTGCCCCGGTTTGGCCTTGGCCAGTGCAATCAGCTCACGCACGTCTTTGGCCGGCACCGAGGGATGGGCCACCAGCACCGAGGGCGAGGTCGCCACGCAGGTCAGCGGCGTGAAGTCGCGGATCGGGTCAAACGGCAGTGAGGGGTACAGCGAGGCATTGATGGCGTGGCTGGTGAAACTCATCAACAGCGTGTTGCCATCGGGCGCGGCCTTGGCCACGGCCTCGGCCGCGATATTGCCGCCGGCGCCGGGTCGGTTTTCAACAATCACAGTTTTACCGAGCAGGCGCCCCAGTTCGGTGGCCATCGTGCGGGCCAGCGTGTCGGTGGAGCCACCGGCCGGCGCGCCGACCAGGATGCGGGTGGGCAGGGCTTGCGCAGACACTCCGGCCGCCAGCAGGGCAGCAGATGAAAGCAAAATTTCACGACGTTTCATGATCAAACTCCATCAGGGATCAAAGGCCCAGGTAGGCACGGCGCAACTCGTCGCTGCCGAGCAGGTCCGCCGGTTGGCCGGAAAACCGGATGCCGCCGTTTTCCATGACATAGGCCCGGTCGGCAATCTCCAGCGACTGGCCGACGTTCTGCTCCACCAGCAGCACCGCCAGGCCGTCCTCACGCAGCTTGCGGATCAGGCCGAACATCTCGTCCACCAGCAGCGGCGACAGGCCCAGTGACGGTTCGTCAAGGATCAAGAGGCGCGGTTCGGCCATCAGGCCACGGCCGATCGCCAGCATCTGCTGCTCGCCGCCGCTCATGGTGCCGGCCAGCTGCGGCAGGCGCTCCCTGAGGCGCGGGAAAATGCCGAAGACCTTGTCGAGGTTGGTGGCGCGGCGCTCACGCGCACGCGTGAAGGAGCCGAGCTCGAGGTTTTCCAGCACGGTGAGGTTGGGGAACACCTTGCGCCCTTCCGGCACCTGGATCAGGCCGGCTTTCACCACATCGCGGTAATGCGCGCGGCTCAGGTCCTGGCCGTCGAACAACACGCTGCCGGCCCAGGCCGGGTAGATGCCGCAGATCACGTTGTTCAGCGTGGACTTGCCGGCGCCGTTGCTGCCCAGCAGCGCCACGGTTTCGCCGGCCTGGACCGTCAGGTCCACGCCGCGCAGCACTTCCACCTGGCCGTAACCACCGCGCAAGCCGCGGATTTCCAATAACGCGCTCATGACGAGGCCCCTCCCGTTGCCGCCAGGGCGCCGGCACGCAGGCGCGCTGCCGTGCCATGGCCCAGATAGGCTTCGACCACCTTTTCGTCGGCGGTGACCACCGCCGGCGTGCCCTGCGCAATCAGCTGGCCCTGGGCCAGCACCCAGACATGTTCTGCCAGGTTCATGACGGCCTGCATCACATGCTCGATCATGAGCACGGTGACGCCGCTTTGCGCAATACCACGCACCACGGGAATCATCTCGGCGATTTCCTGCGGGTTCAGGCCGGCCAGCACCTCGTCGAGCAGCAGCAGGCGCGGCCGCGTGGCGAGCGCCCGCGCGAGCTCAAGCCGCTTGCGGCCGGCCACCGTCAGGTCGGACGCGGGCTTGTCGAGCAGGGCCGTCAAACCGACGCGGGCGGCGACCTCTTCGGCCTGGCTCAGCGCGCTGCGCCTGTCCTTGAGATGCAGGTGCGCACCGACAGCGATGTTCTCGCGCACGGTCTGCGTGGCAAACGGCTGCACGATCTGGAAGGTGCGCGTCATGCCCTGGCGCGCATTGAGGTGCGGCGCGCGGCCGGTGATGTCCTGGCCGTCGAACAGCACGCTGCCGCTGTCGGGTTTCAGAAAGCCGGACATCAGCGCAAACAGCGTGGTCTTGCCCGCACCGTTGGGGCCGATCAGGGCCGTCAGGCTGCCCCGCGGAACGTCCAGGCTCACGTTCTGCACGGCCTGCAGCCCGCCAAAGGATCGGGACAGGCCCTGGATGGAGAGCAGGGAATCAGCCACCGCGGCCTCCTTTCTTGTGTCCGCGCCCGCGCCACAGCGACCTGGCCGTCGCGCCGAGTCCGCCTATGCCACGCGGCATGAACATCACGATCGCCACCAGCACCACGCCATAAATCACCATGTTGATGCCGGGCAGCTCGCCGAACAGGTTGCGCGTGATGTCGGCCAGCACATGCAGCACCAGCGCGCCCAGCACCGGGCCCCAGAGCGTGCCCAGGCCACCGACGATGGCGGCGACCAGCGCCTCCACCGAGGTGTGGGCGCCGTAGGCAATGCCGGGATCGATGTACTGGAACACCTGCAGATAAAAAGCGCCTCCCGCCCCCATGAAGCCACCCGACAGCGCAATCGCGCCGAGCTTGATGCCGAAGGGGCTGACGCCAATCGCGCGCGCCGCGTCCTCGTTGTCGCGCACCGCCTGCAGGTAGGCACCAAAGCGCGAGTTCTTGAGCCACCAGCTCACCAGCAGCGCGGCCGCAACAAAACCGAGCACGACGTAGATATAGCCCTTGCGCGAGCCGAACTGCATGTTGACAAAGGACTCCTGCAGCGGCAGCATCAGGCCCACGCCGGCGCCGGTGAAGGGCACGGACAGGGCCAGAATGCGGAACACCTCGGCAAAGGCCAGCGTCACCAGCGCAAAATACGAGCCCTTGAGGCCATAGCGAAACGACAGCGCGCCGACAAAAACACCAACACCGGCGCTGCCGGCCACTGCCAGGCCCAGGGCCATCCAGGCATTGAGCCCGCCCTGCAGCTGGGCGATGGCCTGGATGTAGGCGCCGGTGCCGAAGAACAGCGCGTGGCCAAACGAGAACTGCCCGCCAAAGCCGCCCAGGATGTTCCAGGCCTGGGCCAGCAGGGCCGCATACAGCGCCATCATCACGAAGTTCAGGATCACGCCGGAATCGGTCACCAGCGGAATGCTGGCGACCAGCGCAACAAACAGCACAATGCCGGTCAGGTCTTTCATGCCGCTTGTCATGCCTTGGCTCCAAACAGGCCCTGCGGGCGAAACAGCAGCACCGCAATGAAGATGGCAAAAATGCCTATCTGTCCGAGCGACTCACCGAGGTACAAACCGCCCAGCGACTCGACCACGCCGATCAGCAGGCCGCCGAGCAAGGCACCGCCAAAGCTGCCCATGCCGCCGAGCACCACGATGGTGAAGGACACGAGCACAAAGCCGCTGCCCACCTGCGGGTTCACGTAGTAGGCCGGCAAGAGGAAACAGGCGGCAGCGCCCAGGCAGGCCAGGCCGATGCCGAAACTCATGGCATAGACATGGTCGACGTCGATGCCCATGAGCTTGGCACCGTGTTTTTCCTTGGCGACCGCGCGGATGGCACGGCCCAGATCGGTCTTGCCGACAATCCACAGCAGCAGGCCGGACACCGCGAGCGCGCCGGCGAAGGCCACTAGCTTGGGCAGCGCGATCATGGCCGGGCCGATGGCCACGGTGGTCAGCGTGTAGGCCGTGTCTATCGTGCGCGTGTCGGACTTGAAGAACAGCAGGGCCGCGTTCTCCAGGATGATGGACAGGCCCAGCGTCACGAGCAGGATGTTTTCGTCCTTGCCATGGCTGGCGCGGTTGATGATCAGGCGCTGCAGGGCATAACCGAGCACAAACATGCCGGGCACCACCAGCGGCAGCGCCAGGTAGGGATCTATGCCCAGATGCTGCTTGAGCATGTAGACGGCATACAGCGCGATCATCAGGGCCGCCCCGTGGGCAAAATTGATGATGTGCAGCACACCGTAGATCAGGGTCAGGCCCAGCGCGATCAGCGCGTAGACCGCGCCCGTGGTCACGCCGTTGAGCAGGGAGGGGAAAAGGATGCTGAGGTCAAACATGGGTCACACAGGAAAGTGGCACAGCCGCGGGCGCCGGGCCTGGCCAGGCGCATGAAGGCGCTGGCGCAGGCTCGGTGCGAACGGTGCTTTTTCAGGCCCGCAGCGGGAACAGGGGATCGGCTTCGCGGTAGTCGCGCGGGATGATGACCTTGATGTCGTTCTTCAGGACCTGCGTCATCAGCGGCTGGGCGCCCATGTTCTGTCCGTTGACGAATTTGGTCGCACCGTAGGGCATGATGTGGTCGGAGAAAGTGCTGTTCTGCAGCGCGTTGATGATGGCTGCGCGGTCGGCTGACTTGGCCTTGTCGATGGCATCGGCCAGCAGGCGCATCGAGGTGTAGGTCATGAACACCTCGTAGCTGAAGAACAGGCCCTGAGCCTCGACCCGCTTCTTGAGTTCGGCCGAGCGCTTGTCCTTGGGGTTGAACCAGTGGTTGCAGTCGATGATGCCGTTGGCCGCGTCCGGAAACTCCTTGACGAACTTGTAGCTCGAAGCCGCGCCGCCCAGCACCGAATAAATCGCCTTTGGGCTGACTTTTTGCTGCTGCATGGTGCGCACCAGCAGGGCGTACTCGTTGTAGTAGTTGGCCGGGATCACGATGTCGGGGTTGACCGCCTTCATGCGCAGCACGATGTTGTTGAAGTCGCGCGTCGGGTTCGCGTGCTTGATCACTTCCTTGACCTCGTAGCCGTAGCCGGGCAGCTCGCGCGCCAGCAGGTTGGCCGTGCCGGTGCCGAACAGCGACTCTTCGTGAACAATCATCACGGTCTTCGCCGGCTTGCCGGCGGCGGTGTTGAGCACATGCAGGTTGGCCACGGCGGTCTCGGCGCACTTGCGGTAGCCGGGGCCGAAGCGGAAGGTGTTCTTCAGGCCGCGCTCGACGATCTGGTCGGCCACGCCGACATCGACCACGTGCGGCAGGTTGTATTTGGCGGCCGCCTGGGTGGTGGCCAGGCAGATCGCCGAGGCAAAGGCGCCGACAACGGCAGACACGCCCGCTTCATTCATCTTTTCGACCTCGGCCACACCGGCCTGCGGCTGGGACTGCGCGTCACCGAGCAGCGCCTCGAGCTTGGCGCCGCCCATGGACTTGATGCCGCCCGCCTTGTTGATGTCCTCAATCGCCATCAGCGCGCCGAGGCGGCACTGCTGGCCCGAATAAGCCAGCGCGCCGGTGACGGGGTGCAGCACACCGACCTTGATGGTCTTGGGCTGCGCGCCCCCGACCAGGGGAAACGCCAGAGCCGAAGCGGCCGCGGCAGACTGGGACATGAAATGGCGACGGGTACTCATGGCATTCTCCTGAAGTGGATTAATGGAACTTGGCGGACAACTCTTTGCTGACCCACACCTTGGCATCGATGCTGCCAACGCGCGACAACTGCATTTCATACTCGTACCTGTCCGGGCGGTACAAACCATGCAGCCATTGAATCGGACGGTCCTGGTCGTCGTAGACCAGGCGGCGAACGGCCAGCAGGGCCGAGCCAACCGCGACGTCCAGATGTTGGGCCACCATGACATCGGCCAGCCGCGCGGAAATGGTCTGGTGGGCACGGCCGACCTTGACTCCGGACTCTTCGAGCAGCACGAGAATCGGTTTTCTGGCCAGCTCGCGCCGCCCGAACTTGCGGGCGATGTCCGCCGGCACATACGTCGTGATGTGGGACACCGGGCCTTCCCTTGTACTGCGCACCCGGATCGCTTTCTGCACCGGGTCGCCCGGCTTGAGTTGCAAGGCAGTGGCGACGCTGGCGGACGCGGTGACAAGCTCCACCTCCAGCACGTTGACCGAGGTTTTCAGCCCCATGCTGACCAGGTTTTCCAGCAGGCCGGTGAGCTGGGCCCGCTGCTGCCCCGCCTGGCCGCGCGGTGCGGCCGGCGAGGCGCCAAGGTCCAGGGCCCGCGTGCCACGACCCGGCTCGCGGGCGATCAAGCCCTCGGACGCCAGCTGCTCCAGCGCCCGACGCACCGTGACGCGCGCCACGCCGAACTGCTGCATCAGCGCCAACTCGCCGGGAAATCCGTCGGCAAACCGGCCTTCATGCAACTGCTCGCGGAGCACCAGATAAATCTGGTGGTACTTCGTCATGGGCAATGCGGGTGACATGGGCCGATAGTAGGAACAGTCCTATTGTTCTGTCAATAGGACATTTGCACCGTCAAGCAAACCAAGGGTTTCCCCGCACCACGCAGCATTGATTCGCACCAGATGCGGGCGCCATGCACCAGAACTGGCATCAAAACAGGCATCAGAACCGGCGCCGGTCCGGCCTCAGCCATGCAGCGCCTGGTGCTTTGCGCCAGAGCCAAGCGCGCGACGACCTCGGGCCGCCCGGCGGCCACCCTCAGCTTTTGGCGTATTCCGAAAACGTCTTGCGGAATTTGGCGACCTTGGGCCCGGCCACCGCCATGCAGTAGCCCTGGTTGGGGTTTTTCTCGAAGAAGTCCTGGTGGTACGCCTCGGCCGGCCAGTAGTTGGCCACCGGCAGCACCTCGGTGACCACCGGCTTGCCGAACAGCTTGTCGCGGTTCAGCGCGCTGACCATGTCCTCGGCGACCTGCTTCTGCTGGGGCGTCGAGTAATAGATGCCGCTGCGGTATTGCGTGCCGCTGTCGTTGCCCTGGCGGTTCAGCGTGGTCGGGTCGTGGATCACGAAGAAAATTTCAAGAATGGCCCGCAGGCTGATCTGTGCCGGGTCATAGACCAGCTTGACGACCTCGTTGTGGCCGGTGGTGCCGGTGCACACCTGTTCGTAGCTGGGCTGGCTGACATGGCCGTTGCTGTAGCCCGACTCGACGTCCACGATGCCGCGCACCTGCACAAACACCGCTTCGGTGCACCAGAAGCAGCCGCCGCCCAGCGTGATGGTCTGCAGGCTGGTGCCGTTCGATGGGTCTGGGGTCATGGGTGATCATCCTTGTTTGGTTACGATGGGCGGTTCTGGCTTGTTTGTGCGGGCTTGACCGAATGGTATTGAATTCAGGCGTTGATCATCCGGCAAACCGGAAAACCCTTTAGCCGTCCTGCCCCCGACCCCGGCCCCCTGTTTCCTGAAGTTGATGAACCCAATTGGCCTCCAGCCCTTTCTGTACCTACGCAAGCAGCTATTTATTTGAGAGCATTTTGAATGATGTCACTGGGTGAACTCAAGCCGATTCTCGCCACGCTGGTGCTGCCGCCCGCGGCGCCCCTGCTGCTGGCCCTGCTGGGCCTGCTGCTGTCCATTCGCAAAAAGGTGCCTGGCCTGCTGCTGGCCTTTGCCGGCGTGGCCCTGCTCTGGTTCCTGAGCTGTCATGCGGTCGCCGTGTGGCTGGCGCAGACCATCCTGCAGCAGCATGCGCCGGTGACGGCGGCCGCGCTGAAAAGCAGCGGTGTGCAGGCCATTGTGGTGCTGGGCGGCGGCGTGCATCCGGTGGCGCCGGAGTATGGCCAGGCGCAGTCCTCCCCCGCCGCGGCCATGCGCCTGCGCTACGGCGCCTGGCTGGCGCGCCAGACCGGCCTGCCGGTGGCGTTTGCCGGCGGCATGGGTTGGGGCGCGGCCGACGCACAAGTCCTTTCGGAAGGCGAAGTCGCACGCCGCATGGCCGAGCAGGACTATGGCCTGAAGCTGCGCTGGGTCGACGACCGCTCGCGCGACACGGCCGAAAACGCCAGCCTGCTCAGGCCGCTGCTGCATAAGGACGGCGTGCAGCGGATCGCGCTGGTCACCCATGCCTGGCACATGCCGCGTTCGGTGCTGGCGTTCGAGCGCGCCGGCTTCACGGTGACCGCTGCGCCCATGGGTTTCATGCTGCCCAGCCGCAACGGTGTGCTGGAATGGCTGCCATCGTCCGATGGGCTGGATGCTTCGCGGCTGGTGCTCAAGGAGTGGCTGGCCCTGCGCATTGCCCGGCCTTGATCTGCCGCAAGCTTTACCGAACCTTCACCTGCCTGAGCCCGGATAAAGTGGGCGGGTCCCTTGACGGACCGGGAGCAAGGCACTACATTACTAACCAGTCAGTCAGTAACTCATGTCCATCTCCAAATTCCTCAGCGATACCACCGCCACGCTCTCGGCCAAACGCGAGCGGCGCAAGGAAGCGCGCCCCGGCGAACTGCTGGACGCCGCGCTCGACCTGTTTGTCGAAAAAGGTTTTGCCGCGACCCGCGCCGAAGAAGTGGCCGCCCGCGCCGGCGTTTCCAAGGGCACGCTGTTCCTGTATTTCCAGAGCAAGGAAGAACTGCTCAAGGCCGTGGTGCGTGAAAACATCTCGGGCCGCTTCAAGGAGTGGAACGACGAGTTCGAACGTTTTGAAGGCACCACCGCCGAGATGCTGGCCTACTGCATGACGGTGTGGTGGGAGCGCGTGGGCGCCACCCGGGCCTCAGGCATCACCAAACTCATGATGAGCGAAGCCGGCAATTTTCCGGAAATCACCGCTTTCTATCAACAGGAAGTCATCCTGCCCGGCCAGGCGCTGTTTCGCCGCATCATGCAGCGCGGCATCGACCGCGGCGAATTCCGGCCGATGGACCTCGACTACGCCATCTACAGCGTGATTGCGCCCATGATTTTCCTGATTCTGGCCAAACATTCCGCGGGCACCTGCGCAGACCCCAGCCTGCCGGGCAACGCCACGAAATACATCGCCACCCAGGTCGACACCATCCTCCACGGGATCTGCGTGGTGCCCGTCACTGCCAAGGCAAAAAAATGAAACCCTGGATCAAATGGGCCATCGCCCTCGTCCTGTTGCTGCTGCTAGCCACGGCCGTGTGGGGCACGCTGTCGGCACGCAAAAAGCAGCAGCAGGCGCTGGCCGACACCACGGCGGCCAAGGCGCAAACCGTGGTCGAACTGGCCGCCACCGACGTGTTCCAGGCCAAAACCGTGGAGATCAGCCAGGGCCTGCCGGTGTCGGGTTCGCTCAAGGCCGTCAACTCGGCCTTCGTCAAGACGCGGGTGGCCGGCGAACTGCAGGGCCTGACGGTGCGGGAAGGCGACACCGTCAAGGCCGGGCAGGTGCTGGCACGCATCGACGCCAGCGAGTACCAGTCGCGCATGCGGCAGGCGCAGGAGCAGGCCGATTCGGCCAAAGCACAAATCGACATCGTGCAGCGGCAGTACGACAACAACCAGGCCCTGGTCAACCAGGGTTTCATTTCCAAAACGGCGCTCGACGCCTCGCTGGCCAACCTCAACGCGGCCAAAGCCAACCACCGGGCCGCCCTCGCCGCGGCCGAGGTGGCCAGAAAATCGCTGGACGACACGGTACTGCGCGCGCCCCTGTCGGGCCAGGTCGCGCAGCGCCTGGCCCAGCCCGGTGAACGCCTCGGGGTGGACGTGCGGGTGCTGGAAATTGTCGACCTGAGCCGGCTTGAAATGGAAGCCAGCCTGAGCGCGGCCGATGCGCTGACGGTGCGCCCCGGCCAGAGCGCCGTGCTGCAGATAGAAGGCAGCGCGCAAACCGTCAAGGCGACGGTGGCACGCATCAACCCCAGCGCCCAGGGCGGCAGCCGCAGCGTGCTGGTGTACCTGGGCATCGACAACACGGCCACACCCCTGGGTCTGCGCCAGGGCCTGTTTGCACAGGGCACGCTGGGCACGACGCGCATGCAGGCCCTGGCCGTGCCGCTGAGCGCCGTGCGCACCGACAAACCCGCGCCTTATGTGCAGGTGGTGGACAACAACCAGGTCGTGCACAAGCCGGTGGAGATGGGCCTGCGCGGCAGCAGTGCCACAGACGCGGGCCAGGGCACCCTGGTGGCCGTCAAGGGGCTGGCGGAAAACGCGGTGGCCATTTCCGGCGCCGTGGGTGCCTTGCGCGAGGGCACGGCCGTGAAGTTCACGCAGGCGCCCGCCTGGGCCCAGGCCCCTTCCGCGCCCGCAGCAGCCAAAACCGCGCCCTAAGTCTGTATGTGGTTCACGCAGGTCAGCCTGAAAAATCCGGTCTTCGCGACCATGGTCATGCTCGCCATCGTGGTGCTGGGCCTGTTCTCCTACCAGCGCCTGCAGGTCGACCAGTTTCCGAACATTGACTTTCCGGTGGTGGTGGTCACCACCGAATACCCCGGCGCTTCGCCCGAAATCGTCGAGAGCGAAGTCACCAAGAAAATCGAGGAAGGCGTCAACTCGATCGCCGGCATCAACGCCCTGACGTCCCGCAGCTACGAAGGCCAGTCGGTCGTCATCATCGAATTCCAGCTGCAGATCGACGGCCGCAAGGCGGCAGAAGACGTGCGCGAAAAGATTGCGTCGCTGCGTCCGCTGCTGCGTGACGAGGTCAAGGAGCCGCGTGTGCTGCGCTTCGACCCGGCCAACCGCGCGATCTGGTCGGTGGCCGTGTTGCCGATGGCTGCAGGCGCGGATGGCAAAACGCCGGCAGCGGCAGGCACAGCGGCGCTGCCTACCGCCGTCGAACTGACCAACTGGGCCGACCAGGTGCTCAAGAAGCGGCTGGAGAATGTGCGCGGCGTCGGCTCGGTCAGCCTGGTGGGTGGCAGCAAGCGCGAAATCAACATCTACCTGAACCCGCAGGCCATGGAAGCGCTGGGCATCACGGCCGACCAGGTGGCGAGCGCCGTGCGCAACGAAAACCAGGACCTGCCGGTGGGCGCCATCCGTTCGCTGGCGCAGGAACGCGTCGTGAAAATCGACGCGCGCATGAAACGGCCTGAAGACTTTGGCAAGATCATCGTGGCGCGCAAGGTGTCCGCCGCCGGCGCGGGCAGCACCGTCACCGTGGACCAGGTCGCCAGCATCCGCGACGGCTCCCAGGAGATCGACAGCCTGGCGCTGTACAACGGCCAGCGCACGCTGCTGCTGACCGTGCAGAAGGCCCAGGGCGAAAACACCATTGCGGTGGTCGACGGGCTGAACAAGGCGCTCAAGGAGCTGGAGGCCCAGCTTCCGCCCGGCACGCGGCTGGAGCAGATTGGCGACGGCTCGCGGCCCATCCGGGTGGCGGTTGAAAACGTGCGGCGCACGCTGATCGAAGGCGCGCTGCTGACCATCCTGATCGTCTTCCTGTTCCTGAACTCGTGGCGCTCCACGGTGATCACCGGCCTGACGCTGCCGATCTCCATCATCGGCACCTTCCTGTTCATGAACCTGTTCGGCTTCACCATCAACATGATCACGCTGATGGCGCTGAGCCTGTGTGTGGGCCTGCTGATCGACGATGCGATTGTGGTGCGCGAGAACATCGTGCGCCATGTGCAGATGGGCAAGCTGCCCTACCAGGCCGCGATGGAGGGCACGCAGGAAATCGGCCTCGCGGTGCTGGCCACCACGTTTTCCATCGTGGCGGTATTCCTGCCCATCGGTTTCATGGGCGGCATCATCGGCAAGTTCTTCCACGAGTTCGGCGTCACCATCGTGGCGGCGGTGCTGATCTCGATGTTTGTCAGCTTCACGCTGGACCCGATGCTGTCGAGCATCTGGCACGACCCAAGCATTCATGCGCACGGCCAGCACGGCAAGCCGGTCACGTTTTACGACCGGACCATAGGCCGGGTGACCGGCTGGTTCGAACGCGCCACCGACTCGCTGGCCGAGACCTACCAGCGCATCCTGCGTTGGGCCCTGGGCCACAGGCTGGCCACCGTGGGCCTGGCCCTGGCGATTTTTGTCACCAGTGTTTTCATGGTGCCCCTGCTCGGCACCGAGTTTGTGCCCAAGGCCGACTTCTCGGAAACCTCGCTCAATTTCCACACGCCGGTGGGTTCATCGCTGGAAGCAACCGAGGCCAAGACGCGGCAGGTCGAAACCATTCTGCGCGAGTTCCCCGAAGTGAAGTACACGCTGTCGACCATCAACACCGGCAGTGCGCAAGGCAAGATGTACGCCAGCATCTACGTGCGCCTGGTGGACCGCAAGGCCAGGAGCCGCAACGTGGACGAGATGTCCGGCGTGCTGCGCGAGCGCCTCAAGCAGGTGCCCGGCATCACCGTCACCCACGTCGGCCTGCTCGACGCCGTGGGCGGCAACAAGCAGGTGGAGTTCTCGCTGCAGGGCGCCGACCTGAAGGAGCTGGAGCGCCTGACCGGCCTGGTGATGGCCAAGATCAACGGCATCCCCGGCCTGGTGGACCTCGACTCCAGCCTCAAGGCCGACAAACCGACCCTCGAGGTGGACGTCAAGCGTGATGCCGCGTCCGACCTGGGCCTGTCGGTGGCGCAGATCGCGGCGTCGCTGCGCACGCTGGTGGCCGGGCAGACGGTGGGCAACTGGCGAGCACCCGACGACCAGACCTACGACGTGAATGTGCGGCTCGCCCCCGATTCCCGCAACGCAGCGCAGGACCTGGAGCGCCTGCCCTTCATCAGCAGCGTCATCGGCAGCAACCCCGACGGCTCGGCCCGCACGGTGCGCCTGAGCCAGGTGGCCACGGTGAAGGAAACCACCGGCCCGAACCAGATCAACCGGCGCGACCTGACACGCGAAGTCGCCATCAATGCCAACGTCTACAACCGCTCGGCCGGTGAGGTCTCCACCGACATCCGCAAGGCGCTCGACAGCATCAGCTTTCCGCCCGGCTACCGCTACCAGTTTGGCGGTTCGACCAAAAACATGGCCGAGTCCTTTGGGTATGCGATCTCGGCGCTGGTGCTGGCGATTTTGTTCATCTACATGATCCTGGCCAGCCAGTTCAAGAGCTTTCTGCAGCCCATGGCCCTGATGACCTCGCTGCCGCTCACGCTGATCGGCGTGGTGCTGGCGCTGCTGCTGTTCCGCTCGACGCTGTCAATGTTTTCCATCATCGGCGTGGTGATGCTGATGGGCCTGGTCACCAAAAACGCGATCCTGCTGGTCGATTTTGCGATCCGCATGCGCGAAGACCGGACGGACACGGACGGCCGCCGCATCCCGGGCATGGAGCGCAGCGAAGCCCTCTTGACGGCCGCCCGCGTGCGCCTGCGCCCGATTCTGATGACCACGCTGGCCATGATCTTCGGCATGGTGCCGCTGGCCTTTGCACTGACCGAAGGCTCGGAGCAGCGCGCGCCCATGGGCCAGGCCGTCATTGGCGGCGTCATCACCTCCTCGCTGCTGACGCTGGTGGTGGTGCCCGTGACCTACTGCTACCTCGACGATCTGGCCCAGTGGCTCAAGCGCGTTTTCACCGGCCGGCGCGCCCTGCCCGCCCCGGTGGCTGCCCCCCAACTAAAATGATGGGTTTTCCCCGACAGTCCCCCCGTTTATTACAGGCCACACCATGAACTACGAACAAGCCCGTTTCAACATGATCGAGCAGCAAATCCGCCCCTGGGAAGTGCTGGACAGCCAGGTCCTTTCCCTGCTGGCCGTGGTCAAGCGCGAGGACTTTGTGCCGCCCGCGATGCGGGCCCTGGCTTTTGCCGACATGGAGATCCCGCTGGGCGCCAAACCCGGCCAGTGCATGCTGGCGCCCAAGGTCGAGGCACGCATCCTGCAGGACCTGGCCGTGCAAAAACATGAAAAAGTGCTCGAGATCGGCGCCGGCTCCGGCTACATGGCCGCGCTGCTGGCGCACCGCGCGCAGCAGGTCATCACGCTCGAGATCGACCCCGACCTGGCCCAGCTGGCCCGGGACAACCTGAAAAAAGCCGGCGTCTACAACGCCGAAGTGCGCACCGGCGACGGCGCCGCCAAACTCGGCCAGGCGGTCACTGGCAGCGACCCGCTGATCGGTCCCTTCGACGTGATCGTGCTCAGCGGCTCGGTCGCCGAGGTGCCGCCCGCGCTGCTGGCGATGCTGAAAATCGGCGGCCGGCTCAGCGCCATCGTGGGTTTTGAGCCCGTCATGCGCGCCACGCTGGTCACCCGCGTCGGCGACGCCGCCTTGCGCACCATGCAGGGCTGGGACACGGTTGCTCCGCGCCTGCGCAACTTCCCTGAACCGTCCAAATTCAACTTTTAACCCGAGCCGTCCCGATGATTGACCAACTGTCCCCTGCCGACTTCAACGCCTGGCTTGCCAGCCTTCCGGCCGGCGGCCCCGCACCCATCGTGCTTGATGTGCGCGAGCCGTGGGAAGTGCAGACGGCGTCGGTCAGGGAAGACGGTTTCAGGCTGCTGCACATTCCGATGCGTGCCGTCCCCGCGCGGATCTTTGATCTCAAGGAAGAACTGCCGGCCGACCAGCCGGTGGCCTGCCTGTGCCACCACGGGGCGCGCAGCCAGCAGGTGGCCAGCTTCCTGGTGCAAAACGGCTTCACGCAGGTGGTCAACCTGAAGGGCGGCATCAACGCGTGGTCCGAGCAGCGCGATGCCTCCGTCCCGCGCTACTGACCCTTGGCCTGCCCTCTTCACTAACTTCACATTTCATCAGGACGCCCCATGAAAACGCTCTTCAAAAAACCGGCCCTGCTACCCCTGTCTCTTGCGTTAAGTGCCGTGCTGGCGGCTTTTGCGCCAGCCGTCCAGGCGCAGAACCTGGTGGAGCTGTACCGTTCGGCGCGCGAGTACGACGCGTCCTACCAGTCGGCACGTTCGCAGTACGAGGCCAACCTGGCCAAGGCCGAGCAGGCCAAGGCCGGCATTTTGCCAACCGCCGGGCTGTCGCTGGGGGCGTCGCGCACCAATTTTGAAAACACCAACCCGGTCGTTGACCGCAACTTCCCGACGCAGACGGCCTCGCTGAACGCCTCGCAGCCGCTGTACCGGCCCGGCAACTGGGCCACCTACGAACAGGGCAAGCAGCAAGTGGTGTTGTCCAGGGCCCAGCTCGAAGCCGCCGAACAGGACCTGATCGTGCGCACCAGCCAGGCTTACTTTGATGTGCTGGCCGCGCAGGACACGCTGGCCTTTGTCAGGGCGCAAAAAGCCGCGGTCGGTGAACAGCTGGCTTCGGCCAAACGCAACTTCGAGGTCGGCACCTCCACCGTCACCGACTCGCGCGAGGCGCAGGCGCGTTTCGACCTGGTGACCGCCCAGGAAATTGCCGCCGAAAACGACTTGCGCGTCAAGAAAATCGCCCTCGACCAGCTGGTTGGCAAAACCGACGCCCAGCCCAAAGGCCTGCTGGTGCCCGTCGAGCTGCCGCCGCTGGTGCCCGCCGACGTGAACACCTGGGTCCGGCAGTCCGAGGACATGCACCCGACGGTGCGCCAGGCCCAGGCCAACCTGGAAGTCGCCAAGCTCGAAATCGACAAGGCCGAAGCCGGCCACAAGCCGACGCTGGACCTGACCGCCAGCTACGGCGTGCAACGCAACCCCCAGGGCAGCGCCACCAGCCCGCTGGACAACCGGAGCAACAGCACCACGGTCGGCCTGGCGCTGAACCTGCCGCTGTTTGCCGGCTTCGCCACGCAAAACCGCATCCGCGAAACGCTGTCACTGGAAGAAAAAGCCCGCTCCGACCTGGAAGGCGCCAAACGCGGCGTCGCCCTGAGCACCCGCACCGCCTACTTCGGCGTGTTGTCGGGTCAAGGCCAGGTCAAGGCGCTGGAAGCCGCGGAAGCGTCCAGCCAGAGCGCGCTGGATGCGAACAAGCTGGGCTACCAGGTCGGCGTGCGTATCAACATCGACGTGCTCAATGCGCAAAGCCAGCTGTTCCAGACCAAACGCGACCTGGCACAGGCGCGTTACAACGTGCTGATCGGCGGGCTGCGGCTGCGCCAGGCCAATGGCACGCTGACGCCGGAAGATTTGTTGCTGATCAATTCGCTGCTGACGCAGTAGTTCAGCGAGAAGGTTCGCCCGGGCATTTAAGCATCGGCCGTGATCCGGCTCTGCCGGGCTCAAACAGTGGGCACCGTTCCACCGTCAATGACATATTCCGTCCCGGTGATAGAGGCGACCCGACTGGATACAAGAAATCCGACAAGGTCCGCGACCTCTTTTGGCTTTGCAGGCCAGCCTATCGGGATTCCTCCCAGCGAGTTCATGAGGGACTGACGGGCCTCCTCATAGTTCGTCCCGCCATTTAGTGCAATTTCATTGACCAGTCCCACGGCCGCTTCTGTTTCGACCCAGCCGGGCGACACACGAATCACACGGACGCCCTGGGGACTGACTTCCTTGGACAGGCTCTTGCTGTACGTGGGAGCCGCCGGCTATCCCAGCTCAAATATCGAGGACAAGCACATCCGACTTTGCACCGGAACAGCAGACCATCATCGTCTTGCCAGCGTCTTTCTCCTGCTGGGTCAGCACCGAATCCCGGTGGTCGGGATTGCCTTCCAGCACGGGAACTTCGCAGGTGCCACAGATACCTTCCTCGCAGGCATACGGGACCTGGACGCCCAGATCCAGCAGGGCGTGCAGGACTGTCTGGCCGGGACGGACCTGTACGCTCTTCGCCGACCGGGCACAGCGCACCTCAAACCCGCCGGTCGTGTCCGATTTCTGCCTGGGGACGAAGTATTCGGTGTGGACCTGGACGGGCGGCACGCTCACGGTGGCGGCCTCGAAAGCTTCGAGCATGCCCATCGGGCCGCAGCAATAGAAGTGCGCACGTTGCGGTGCTTGCGATACGACCTGCGCGATGTCAAGCATCGTGCCGCCGGGTTCACCATCCAAAGCAATCGTCACCCGGCCTTCCCCACCGGCCGCCAGTTCGCGCACATCGTCAAGAAACCCCGCCTGCATGCGCGTCCGCGCCGCGTAGTGCAACTCCCACGGCCGCCGCAGCTCGTTGAGCCTGCGCATCATCGACAGCAGCGGCGTGATCCCAATGCCTCCCGCTATGAATACCGAGTACCCGGCGTCTTCTGCGAGCTTGAAATGGTTGCGCGGTCCGGCGATGGTGATCACGTCACCAGGCCGCATGGCCACGTGCACGTGGCGCGAGCCCCCGCGACTTGCCGGATGCAGGTGCACACCAATGACGTAACGCGACACGTCGCCCTGGCCGCTCAACAGCGAGTAACTGCGAACCGGCCCGCCAGGCAGGTGCAGGTCGATGTGCGCGCCAGCCTCGAAGGGGACGAGCGATGCATCCGGAGCCAAAGGCGTGAGTTCGACGCGGCAGACGCCTTCGGCTTCGTACCGCATCGCCCTGACGCGAACCTGCCGGGCAAGCGCCACGCCCAATGCGGAATTCACGTCGTCACTTCGTCGAAAGCCCGGCATCGCGGATGATGGTGCTGAACTTGCGGACTTCGTCCTCCAGCCACTTCTGCGTTTCCCGGCTGCCCATGAAAAGGGTTTGAACCTCCAGCTCCTCGAGCTTCTTGCGCACGCCGGCATCCTGCATCGTCTTTTGCAACGCGCCTTCCAGCCTGGCAATCACCGATTCAGGTGTGCCCTTGGGCGCGGCAATGTTGATGAAGGAATCGTTGCCGTCCATTTCCGGGTAGCCTTGCTGCCCCGTGGTGGGTACATCGGGCAGCCAAGGCAGGCGGGCGCTGCTCTGCACGGCCAGCACACGCAAGTCCCGGCCATTGAGGTTTTTCACCAGCGCGGTGTAGGGCAACATGCACGCCTGAACACTGCCGTCGCGGATGCCTGTCAGGGCAGGCGCCAGGCCGTTGTAAGGCACGTGGGTGACGTTGTAGTTCTTGCCGGTTCTGGTTTTCACGACATTGCGGAACATCTCCAGCTGCAGATGATTGAGGCCGCCAGTGCCGGTGCTGCAGAAGCTGATATCGGCCGGATTTGCGTAGCCGGCCAGCTCGGCCAGCGACTTCACGGGAACCTTGGTGCTGACGACGATCACCGCCGGGTTGGACGCTACCGCGGCCACCGGTGCAAAGTCCTGCAGTTTCAGCTCCATGCCCGGAACCAGCTGGTTCACAAAGGCAAAAGCCGAACCCGAGGTGAAAAACAGAGTGTGGCCGTCTGCTGGTGCAGCGGCGACCACGCGCGCGCCGACCGAGCTGCCGGCGCCCGGGCGGTTCAGGATGACGACCGGCTGACCCAGTTCGTCCTTGAGCCGCTCCGCGATGATGCGGGCCGTCACGTCAAGCCCGCCCCCCGCCGCGAAGGGCACCACCAGGGTCACTGGCTTGGTCGGGAAGTCGGCGGCAAAGGCCTGCGGGCCGGCGAATGCGGCGAACAGGCCGGCCACCAGGCCCTGAATCAGCCTGCGGCGAGTGGATCGTGGGGTTTGCATATCGTTGTCTCCTGTGGTTTGTAATAATCAGCGCGCCGGCCGCTTGCCGGCGATGGTGACGCGGGTCATGAGGCGGTGCTGCCCCGTGTAATCGGGTATGGCGCGGTGCATGGTGCAACGGTTGTCCCACACCAGAATCTGGTCCTTGTGCCAGCGCGCGCGGCAGGTGAAGTCGAACCGTGCGCAGTGCTCGTACAAAAACGCCAGGATCGGGGCGCTCTCTTCGTTGGTGAGCCCCTCGATGCGCTGCGAGTAGGTCTTGTTGACGTACAAAAACTTGCGTCCACTCACCTCGTGGGTGCAGACCAGCGGATGCGCCATCTCACGGTCACCGAGCTCCACGTCCATCTCGGCCTTGGCGCCCGATGAGTTGAAGCGGCGGCCCTGCGCCAGGTAGGCAGACCCAAAGATACGGGTGGCGCTGTGCACAATGTTCAGCGGCGCGATCAACGCCTTGAACCCCGGCGAGAGGGCCTCGTAGGCGGCGTACATGCTCAGGAAGCCGGTGTCGCCGCCGTAGGGCGGCACGTCCACGGCACGCATCACCACGGCCCGGGGTGGCTCCTCCAGGTAGGTGCTGTCCGCATGCCAGTTCTCGCCGACCACGCGGCCGGTGTCACTGGCCAGGCGACGAATGATCTGCACGTCGGGATGATCCTCCACGCCGTGCAACTGGGGCAGCCGGATCACCTCGCCGAAGCCGCGAGCGAAGGCCGTGTGCTGTTCGTGCGACAGCTTCTGGTCCGGAAACAGGATCACCTGATGATCGGCGAAGGCGTCGCGAATCTCGCCCCACACGTCATCGGCCAGCGGCTCGCGCAGGTCCACCCCCAGGATGTCGGCCCCCAGCACCCCGGTGAGCGGCCGGACGTCGATATGGCGGTAGGCACGAGGGTGCACCAGGACCGGGTGCGCATCGAACGAAGATTTGACTTCCATGGTGTTTACCTTTCTTCAGGCCGACGGGGAGGCGGCCGGTGGTGTGGCCCGGGCGGGCGCCAGGAAGTCGTCGGCCGTTTCGGGGTCCTGGTCCCCAGGCAGCACCGCCTGCACGGCGTGCACCGCGTAGAGCCAGGACTTGGCGGCGGCCGGATGCGGCTGGGCGGTGGCGGCGCACTGCGTCGCGCCTTCCATCAGCGCGCGGCGCATGGCCACCACGGCCATGTCGCTGGAGCCCAGGTGCTCGCGCGTGCGGTCGGCGATCGGACCGGCGCTCTCGGTCACCATCGCGTCCTGCGCGCGAATGCCCTTGATGCCGGTGAAGGTGACATGCTTCTGCTCCTCGCGGTCGATCAGGTAGTCGTTGTCCAGCCGCTCGGCGGGTATGGTGGTGCCGGGGACCGTCTTGCGGTGCGAGTTCTCGCCGTTGCGCCAGGCTGCAAGTTCGGCCTCTTTCAAGGGCCCGTTCGCGCGCCAGGTGACGCAGATGACCCAGCAGCGTTCGTCGGTCATCGGCACCCACATGCGCACAAGCTCCGCGTCGCCCGGGCGCGGCGGGATCATGGTGAAGAAGGGCAGCAGGAACTGGTTCAGGCGCCAGTAGCGCTTGTCGCCGTCCACGCGGCGGCCGTTGCAGGCCATGAACCCTGCCTCGCCGTGCATGATCTTCCAGGAAGGTGCGGTGTCCTCCTGAAAGTACTTGCCGGTCAGCGCCTGGGGATCCGCGTCGGTCTTGTTCACCATCTGATGCAGAAAGCCCACGTGGGCGCTGTCCAGCTCGCCCTCCATGGCCTGCGCGTAGTTGCATTCCTGGTGCCAGCGCGAGGCGTAGACCTGGTTTTCGGGCAAACCGACGAAGCCGAACTCAGGCAGTGCGGGGGCCGGTTGCGCATCACCCATGTAAACCCACAGCACCGGCCCGGCGATTTGCGCCGGGTAGGCACGTGCCTTGACCTTCTGGCACATGCGGCTGGTCGAAGGCTCGGTGGGCATCTGCAGACAGTTGCCAGCCACATCGAATTTCCAGCCGTGGTACACGCAACGGATGCCGCCTTCTTCGTTGCGGCCGAAGAAGAGGCTTGCTCCGCGGTGTGGACAGTTTTCCTCCAGCACCCCCACGCGGCCTTCGGTATCGCGAAACACCACCAGGCGCTCGCCGAGCAAGGTCAGACGTAACGGTGGTTCGTCAGCGGCCGGCACTTCGGCCGCCGTCATGGCGGGAATCCAGAACGAACGCATGAGGCGGCCCATGGGCGTTCCCGGGCCGCATTGCGTAAGGAGAGCATTTTTTTCGTGGGTCAGCATTAGCAGGCTTTCAGGGTTGCGCCAAGTCTAAAACCTGATCCAATCTTTGATTCAGATCAATATAATCTCATTTCGCGATGCTGCGAAGCAACATTCTGGAAGGTGAATACCTGTGGCCGGCAACTTGAACCTGCAGTTGATGAAGATATTCCTGGCGGTGTTTGAGCAGCGCAGCGTGGGCGCAGCGGCCTCCACCCTGGGCATGAGCCAGTCCGGCCTGAGCACCGCGCTGGCGCGCTTGCGCACCACCCTGGGCGACGCGCTGTTCATCGGCACAGCCACCGGCATGCAGCCCACGACGCGTGCCAAGGAACTGGCGGCGCCCATGCGCGACGCGGTGCAGTGCATTGAACAGCGCATCATGAACAAGGCGACGTTCGATCCGGCCACCGACGAGCGCGAGTTTCGCGTCGCGGCTTCGGATACGGCAGAGGCCATGTATATGCCCCGGGCGCTCAATGCCCTGTCGCGGGTGGCTCCCCGTGTGCGGCTGCGCGTGGTGGCAACGGCCCAGCCGCAGTTGCAGCGCGCGCTTTCCGAAGGCCTGGTGGACCTGGCGCTGGGCTACTTTCCCGATCTGATGTCTGCCGAGTTCGTCCGCAGGCGGATCGGGCAGCATGGCTTCGTGTGCATTTGCAGCGCCGACAACCGTAACCTCATCCGCGACTTCACCCTGAAAAAGTATGTCGAAGCGCGCCACGTCGTGGTCGAGGCGCCCACGCGCACGCATGGCCTGCTGGAAACCTATCTGCAAAAACGCGGCATCCGCCGCGATGCGGCGCTCACCACGCCGCACTTCATGAGCCTGCCGGGAATCATCGCCAGCACTGAATTGATCGCGACAGTGCCAGATGCGATCGCCGAAGCGTTCTCCCACAACACGCGTCTGGTGAGCCTGCCACTGCCGCTTCGCTCACCTGTCTTTGACGCGCACTTGCACTGGAGCAAGAGCGTGAACAACGACCCCGCCCATCGCTGGCTGCGCGGGGTCATGTTTGAGGCGTTCATCCACCGGTCGAGCTAGAAGGCCTGGCGGTCAATGGCCCTCCAACAGACCGGAAAGCCTGCTGCTGACCCTCTCGCCTCTGGTGCAGCAGTCCGGCGAAAGGAGTGGTTCCGCCTCACCCGACCACCGGCTCCGGAAGCTTCGCAATCACCTTGATCTCGAACTGGAAGCCATACAGCCAGGTCACCCCGACACCGGTCAGCGTCGGATGCGGCGCCTCGCCCCAGTAGTCGGGCAGCACCTTCCAGACCGTCTCGAACGCCGATTCGGGGTCAACGATGAAAACGGTCACATCCACCACGTCGTCGAAGGTGCAGCCGGCGGCCTTCAGGATGGCATTCAGGTTGTCGAATGCAAGCCGGACCTGCGCCTCCAGGTCCGGCTCGGGCGAGCCGTCTTCACGGCTGCCGACCTGTCCCGACACGAACGACCTCACGGCCGGAGAATAGCGGTTGCGTTCATACAGCGCCTGGCGGCCGGGCGGAAAAACGACGTCACGTTGTGTCATTGATGTTCTCCATCATGGGGGCCAAGCGACCCCGGGTTTAAAGATGAACTCACTTTAGGCTGTGACGTCTGCCGGATAAACAGGCAAGCCCACCCATCACTGTTTGTAAAATCCAAACAATCAACAACGCTGGGAGCCCGCATGGACCGTTTCGATGCAATGCAGGCCTTCGCCCGCGTGGTGGAAACCGGCAGCTTTACCAAGGCGGCCGAGACGCTCCACATGAGCAAGACCAGCGTGACGCAGCTGGTGCAGCAACTGGAGGCCAGGCTGCGCGTCAGGCTGCTGAACCGCACCACACGCAAGGTCAACGTCACGGCCGATGGCGCCGCCTACTACGAGCGTGTGCTGCGCGTGCTGGCCGATGTGGACGATGCCGAGACCAGCCTGTCCAGCGCCTCCGCCTCGCCCCGGGGCCGGCTTCGGGTCGATGTGCCCAGCCCGCTGGCCCGCATGATCCTGATTCCGGCCCTGCCGGCCTTCCACGCGCAATATCCCGACATCCAGCTCGACATGGGCGTCAGCGACCGCATGGTGGACATCATCAGCGACAAGGTGGACTGCGTCGTGCGCGGCGGTGAACTCACCGACCAGTCGCTGATAGCCCGCCACGTGGGCGACCTGCAGCTCGGGGTCTACGCGGCACCGAGCTACCTGGCGCGTGCCGGCACACCCTTGCACCCACGCGAGCTGGAGGCCACGCACTACCGCATCGTGGGTTTCCTGTGGGCACGCACCGGCAAGCCGGTGCCGTACGCCATGCACTCAGGCAGCGAATGCATCAAGGTGCAAGGGCGTTACGTGCTCTCGGTCGACGACGGCAATGCCTACCTCGCCGCCGGCCTGGCCGGCATGGGCGTTCTCTGGCTGCCGGACTACATGGCGAAAGCGCATCTGGCCAACGGCGAGTTGGTGCCGCTGTTCGAAGGCTGGCGCCTGGATGCCATGCCGCTGTATATCGCGTTTCCCCCGAACCGGCATGTCAGTGCGAAGCTGCGGGTGTTTATTGAATGGGTGGCTGGGTTGATGGCGGAGCATGCGCCTGTCGCTGAACGGCATTCGTGACGATAGCGTTGGGAGTGCCACGAAGCCAGGTCAAGGTTCTCGAAGCGACCGGAGCGTTCAACCGGGGAGCGGGCTCGATACCAACAAGCTGGGCTACAAAGTCGGCGTGCGAATCGACATCAACGTGTTCAATGCCCGGAACCAGCTTTTCCAGACCAAACGCGACCTCGCGCAGGCGCGCTGACGCTGGAAGATCTGTTGCTGATCAATTCGCTTTTGGTGCAGTAGTCGGCGTGAAGGAGTCTTTGGGACCCTGGCCTCTTGCCTCACAAGAGGAAGCCTCTGGTGGCCTTCCGCTGAACATGGGCGCCCGGTCATTCTTGAGCTTGTCAACGTCTCCGGATTGGCTATCGACAATATGCATTTATCGATAGTCAACAGTTCTGTCCACATAGACACAGCCTCTGCAGGAAGATGTCCGCTTTGGGCCCAATGCAGTCCTACTGCAGGCACATCCCGGTGGCTGCTTTGCAGCGGGAACCGACATTCAGCCTTACTATTTGGACTACCGGATTGGGCCAGAAGTAGACGCCACCGAAAGTCGGCTTTCCGGTAGGCCTGCAGCTTGAGAAGTTCAGGTATAAAAGGCCAAATGATCGAGCGTGAGGATCGCCTGTAGGGCACGCGACATCGTGTAACCTTTCTTGAGTTCGAGCCACTGTCGCGGATGGTGTCCGCCGACGCAGATATGTGAAAACTAGAAAATTGAGCAAGGGATACGGTGCAAAGCTGAGAGACAGCAGTCGATCCGCCGATCAGGCGAGCTGTCTCTTCGAGGAGAATAGAGCCTTCCGAATACCCTCATCGAGTGATGTCCGACCAGCAGACAAGGAACAACCACTATGTACCAAAGTGGTATCAGAGCGGCTTCCTCGCCCCGGGGCAGTCGCGTCTTTTTCACCTGAACCTGCATCCGGATGTCAAGACGCTACCGGATGGCCGACAATTACCTCGCAAAGCATTGCATGAGTGGGGCACCGTAAGCTGCTTCGTCGAGTACGATCTGTACACCACACACTTTGGTCCGATCGTCAACGACGACGTGGAGAGGCGCTTGTTCGGCGTCATCGACGACCACGGCGCGAAGGCCGTGCGGGCCTTCGCGCTCGGCAACCAGTCCGAGGTTCACGAGGCCTTTCAAGATTTCTTCGAGCACATGGCTGCGCAGAAACTGCGTACGCCAAAGGGACTGGACTGGATCCGATCGTGCTACGGTGAACTAAGTCAAGTTGATCTCATGGTGGAGATGCAATCCTTGCGGCTGATGTACTGCACGATGTGGGCAGAAGGTGTTCGTGAGATCGTCTCAGCGCGTGACTCGGACGTGAAGTTCATCGTGACCGATCACCCCGTGACGGTCTACAACGCTGCGGTAGATCCCGCGTCCCCCCATTGCGCCTACCCTCATGATCCTGTCGTCGCGGAGCTGGGCACACAAACTGTGTTCGCACTCGACGCCAACACCTGCATCATCTTCACCCACCTGGAGTACGCCAAGCAGCCTGACCACAAAAATCTGACTCAGCTGCGTACTAACGCCCGGCACCTGGGGGCCGGCATAGCACGGACGGACAGCTTCATTCGCGACCGGAGCCTCAATCGGGACGAAGTGATCGCTATCAACCACCTGCTTAAGTCGAGAGCCAAGCGCCATATCGCTGCAGCCGACCGGGACTGGCTGTATCCGGAGCGACAATTCAAGGGCTCGTGGTCGCAGATTGCTCAGGTGTTGCTACCCAAGTCCGGTTTGTGGCAATTCGGCGGCGAGACCTACGTGGGCTACAAGGACGGCACGCATGGCTATTGGGATGAGCATGGGCGCACGTCCAAGTTGCACGAGTACCTGACTCGCAAGTCGCCGCGCAAGAACATCGGGGCCAACGATTTCTGCGGTTGCGGCAGTGCCTACGCGTACAAGGACTGTTGTCAGTTGCTACCAGCGTCTGAGCGCCCATCTTGGGACATCTACGGCCTGCGCGAGCGCAACCTGATGTTCTCACGTGCAGTGCAGGGAATCCTGGGCCTTGATGTGGAGGCTACATGGGCGGACGTGCGCCGCACACTCAGCGGCGAGCAGGTCCAGCGCATTCATCGCGCTTTCGCAGGCTTGTGGCCCGAGGACACGGACCTAGCGGCGCTGCTGCCACGGCCTAACCCTAAGGTGCTGCGCTCGGTGTATCTTGGGTTTGCCGATCCGCGCACGGTCCAAGCTACCGTGCTGGGCTGGCTGCCTTACGTCGACGAGATCATTCTGGTGAACCCGTTCCTGCTGGGAACGCGCATGAAACCTGAATTCAGTCCCATCGATTCACCCACAGGCCACAAAGTCCAGACGCTGAAGAACGTGCTGCTGCTGCTGGTACTGGAGCCATTTATCCGCGCTGGCTTAGTCCATCTTGTGCCCGACCCCTGTGACGTAAATGCCAATCTCGGCCTGCACGTCCGCGAGGTGCTGGAGCGTCGCACGCTCGGATGGACCCCGCCGCGTGAAGGCCTGCACCGCCTAATGAAGCTCGGTGAAGATGAGTACTGGCGCTTCTTCTGGATGCTGCCGGAGGGCACGCAGCGGCAATTCATCGCTCAGCACATGCCTAACATGGCCACATCGATGACGGATCAGGTCATTGCATACCTGAGCCGCAGGGCCGAAGCGGACCCCTACGCGTTGCTGCAAGAAATGCCGGCGGGCAAGGAGGGGGCGCAGTTTCAGATATTCAAAGGGCTCAGCCTGGAGTCAGCTCTCTACTTGGCATCTCTGACCGGTTCGGTCATCCACGTAGACACCCAGGCACATTGGGAGCAACTCCTCCGGGATGCCCAGCCGCCCGGGTCCCCGTCTCACCCAGTCTGGGCGCCCGTGCGTCAGGCCTTGCGGGAGATATCGTTCCCAGTTGACCTCGATGCGCGCCGCGTGTCGGAGCGAATCAATATCGGCAACCTACCGCCGATTCGCTCGATACTGCGGCGTCTGGCCGCAGCCATCGCATCCCCGGCAAAACGGACGGACCCGCACGATCTTGCCAAGCTGCTTCGACAGGCACGCGGTAAGGTCGAGCGTGGCTGGGGGAACAGTGCTGACGGAAGGCTACTTCAAGCACGACTTGAATTGCATGTGCCACCCGCTGGTTTCGGTCGTCACGAGGTCCAACGAATGCTCGTAATGTTTGCCGGCGCGACCCGTCCACAGCCTGTCCCATTTGCCCTCCGACTTGTTTTCGACGAACCAGAAGGCAGCGAGAAACACACGGATCAAGACGACGAAGACGCATTTTGGTCGAGCCTTTGATCTAGAACCGCAGATGTTGCCCCCGAATTACCACTCAGGCATTTCTCACTTCAGTGCTTGCATGAACTAAAAAGTCGAGTGACAGCTATGGGGCGATCACTTTTGAACTGCGACTGACTGCATTGGGTCGATAGCGGTCAATCGGGCCACTCATCCGAATGGCCGCTTCCAGTCTGTAGCGGACAGTCGCTGGGGGTCGCGCCAACAGCTGCTCCTGGCCGAAAGCAGTCACGGCGGCTGACTAGCGAACATTGTCGACAGCTTGGCTGACTACTCAGTCGCCGGCTACCAACTCAAACACCCCCAGCGCCCTCGCCTGCCCGTTGAGCAGCACATCCACCCGGTGCAGCCCCGCATGGTGTTTGCGCGTGGTCATCTCCGCGGTGGACACCGTCTTGCTCAATCGCACCGTTTCTTTCGGCGCCAGGCCCAGGACCTTGAGCTTGAAGACCTTCGCACTGGTTTTGCCGCTGGCCTTGACGTAATGGATGCAGAAGTCCACCAGAACGTCCTGTGCCTTCCCGCTGGTGTTGGACACGTCAAACGCAATGTTGACTTTCTCGCCCATGGGCACACGCGCGGGCGTAATGCGCGCGTTTGCCACTTCGACCTTGGCGCTTTTTCCAAAGCCCAGCACCTCCAGAGCGCCGGCCTCGCCGCGCTTGACGGCTGAACGCAGCGCGTGCTGGACGATCCAGCGGCGTTCTTCGCTGGCGCCCTTGAGCCACTGCTTCGCGGTTTTCGCCAGCAGGTCCGGGTGGTCCTTGCCGATGTCGTTGAGGTTGTTGGCGACCGAGCGGCGCACATACAGCGCGGGGTCGTCCCTGAGCAGTTCCAGCAGGCCCAGCACCGGCGCCGGGTTTTTCTGGAAGGCCGGCAGGCGGCTGGCCCAGGGCAGGCGCGGACGGGTGCCTTCGGACACCAGGCGGCGCACATGGTCGCTCGGGTCGGTGGCCCACTGTTTCAGGCGCGCCAGTGTGGCGGCTTCGTGTTTTTGAAGGAAGGCGCGGATGCTGAACTCGGCGGTGAAGCGTTGGGTCAGCGCATATTGCGCGTGCATCGAGTCCTCAAAATTATCCAGTCCGAACTCGGCCACAAACATGGTGTGCGGCAGGTACAGGAAGGAGCCCAGGGTCAGCCCCCGGTCCCGGCCGTGCGGCTGGTCGAGCGACGCGAGAAGTATGTCCAGTGCCCGAGGATAGTCGGACGGCAGATGCCGCTGCAAGGCGCGTGCGATGTGTTTGCTGCGCGGCATCAGGGTCAGCGTTTCATATCCCTTGAGCGCATCGGCGACAAACTTGCGCGATTCAAACACCGGATACACGGCAGTGATCATGCGGGCAATCGCCTGGGGCACGTCGGGGCCGTACTGGTTGACGAGCGGCTCGGCCACGGGTTCAGCCTTTCAGGTGGGGTGTTGATGTTTCCAGAACCGGCGGCACGCCGCCGTTCGGGCCAAGCCCTTCGACCCTTCGTCAAGCTCAGGACAGGCCAAGCTCAGGGCGAACGGTAGTGGAACAGGCGTCGTCACTGGCACACCTTAACGCGTCGGCTCGTCCAGGAAGTGCGCCAGTGCCCGCACGGTGTTGGCGGCGGCGCCGCGGTGTTGTGCCGAAAACTGCCGGCCGGCGGCCGCGGCGGCCTGCTGTGCGGCCGGCCGGCTCAGCAGGGACCGGGCGGCGCGCACGGCCTCGGCCATGTCCGAAACCCGGCGCGCGGCACCGGCGGCTTCGGCAAGTTCGGCGACCTCGGCAAAGTTGAAGGTGTGCGGGCCCATGATGACGGGGCAGCCGCAGGCGGCCGCCTCGATCAGGTTTTGCCCACCCAGCGGTGCGAAGCTGCCACCCAGCAGGGCCACGTCGCTCAGGGCGTAATACAGCGCCATCTCGCCCAGCGAGTCGCCGAGCCAGACATCGGCGGCGGCCGGCGGCGCACCGTTCCAGCCGGAGCGGCGCGCCACGGTCAAGCCGTGTTGTTCAATCAGCGCCTGCACCTCGTCAAAGCGCTGCGGGTGGCGCGGCACGATCAGGATCTGGAAGTCGGCGGCCGGCGCCGGCTCACTATCCGCTCTCATTTCAGGAGCTTGTGGCGACCGTGTGGAAAGGGCCAGCGCCTTGATTTGCTCCATAAAACTGTCTTCTTCGCCCTCGCGCGAGCTGGCCAGCATCAGCACCGGGCGGCCCAGTGCCTGGCGCCAGCGCCGACCGAGTTCCTGCTGCGAGGCGTCGGGCGCGGCGTCGAACTTGAGGTTGCCGAACACGGCGCGCACCGGCGCGCCGAGCACGCGCAGACGCTCGGCGTCGTTGTCGCTTTGCGCGTACACCGCTGCCAGCGCCGCATAGGCCGGCCGCGAGAGCAACGCCATGCGCAACGCCTGCTGCAGCGACTTGTCGGACAGACGCGCGTTGACCAGCACCAGTGGCACGCCGCGCGCCTGCGCGCCGGCCACGGTGTTGGGCCAGACTTCGGTTTCGAGCAGCAGGCCCAGGCGCGGCCGGAAGTGCGTGAAAAATCGCGCCACGGCGGCCTGGCTGTCCCAGGGCTGCCAGACCTGCACGTCGCCCGCGCGCAGCAGGCCCGCGCCCTCGGCCCGGCCGGTGGCCGTGCCGTGGGTCAGCAGGATGCGCAGCCCGGGCCACTGCGCGCGCAGGGCCGCCAGCAAAATGCCCGCGGTGCGGGTTTCGCCCAGCGACACGGCGTGCACCCACACCAGGTCGGAGGTGCTTTCGGCAGCTTGCGTGTAATGGCCGAAACGTTCGTCGATGGCGTCGAGGTAACCCGGCTCGACCAGGCCGCGCCTGCGCAGCTTGCGCCGCAGAAAAGGCTGGGCCGCCCACATCAACAGTGAATAAAGCTGGCGGACCATCAGGGAAGCGGCGCCCATTCGGACACCTGCGCCGGCAGCGGCTGGCAGCTGAGCCAGGCGTCCCAGACCGTCTGCACCGACGGTGTGGGCCGGGCAAAAACGCTGAGCTGGCGTTGGGCACCTGAGCCGGTTGGCACCGGCAATGGCCCGGTGCGCCAGGCCGTGTCGAAGTTGTAGATCTGCACATGCGGCAGGTCGAGCGCGACGGCGATGTGGCTCAGGCCGCTGTCCACGCCGATGACGCCGACGCATTGCGCCAGCTGCTGCGTCAGCGCGTCGAGCGGAAGGCGGGGCCAGACAATAGCGCCCCCACGCTCTGAGAATTCCGTTCGTCCTGAGCCTGTCGAAGGATGCCACCCGAGGGGGCGCTGCGCCTGCGGCCCGGCAAAGCCGGTTCCGCGGCCCCTGCTTGAAGGAGAGCCCCCACGCTCGACACTGTTGTGGTCGCCATCGGCATTCAAGCCCGCAGCAATGGCCTGACTTGTCGCCAGTTCGTCCGTGCTGCCGTGCGGCAGGGCAATGCGGTAGCCGTGCGCAATGAGCTGCCGGCCCAGCCTGACCCAGTTCTCCAGCGGCCACTGCTTGTCGGCGCGCGAGGTGCCGTGCACGAACGCTATTATTTCAGGAGCATCCTGCGCATGTTTCATATGGGCTGAAGGCACTTTTAACCCAAAATCCGGAACCGGCGGCAAGGCGTAGCCCAGGGCGCGCGCGCACAGCTCGCGTCCGCGCTGCATGGCATGGATGTGCGGCGCCATGGCAATCGCCACGTCGGCGACCCAGCGCGTCGGCGCCTCGTAGGCCGAACCCTCGGTCTGGTTGGCCAGTGCGTAACGCTTGCCGTCCGGCGCCAGCCGGGCCAGGCGCGCCACCAGGGCGGATTTGGTCAGGCCCTGCAGGTCGATCACCGCGTCGTAGGGCACGGCCTGCAGCTGTTTCTTGAAAGTGCGCCACTCGGCCCGCGTGGCCGACGCCAGCGGCGCTTTGCGCCAGCGGCGCAGCTCGCAGGGGATGACGTGCTGCAGATGCCCACTCGCCCGCAGCGGGGACAGCAGCGGCGCAAACGACCTTTCCACCACCCAGTCGATCTGCGCCCCGGGGCGCGCCGCCAGGATGTCCTGCACCACTGGCAGCGTGTGCACCACGTCGCCGAGCGACGAGAGTTTGACGAGAAGTATTTTCACAGGGCGCCAGCCGCCTCAAGCAAAGCCAGCCCTCTTGGGAGACATCCTTCGACAGGCTCAGGACGAACGGAATTTTCCGAGCGTGAAAGCGCCCTCCTCACCAGCCGGGGCCGCGAATCCGGCCTTGGCCTGTCCTGAGCCTGCCGAAGGGCCGGGCCGCAGGCGCAGCGCCCCCCCGGGGGGCATCCTTCGACAAGCTCAGGACGAACGGAATGTTGCGACCGTGGGGGCAACATCTAGTGCATTGCCGCCGCAAAACTGGCATCTGGCTTGACGCTGCGCAGCAGGCCCAGCATGTCGGCCTGGATGCGCGCCAGCGCCTCAGGTGTGCGGCCTTCGAAACGCAGCACCAGCACCGGCGTGGTGTTGGAGGCGCGAATCAGGCCGAAGCCGTCGGCCCAGTCGATGCGCACACCGTCTATCGTCGAAATCTTGGCGCCGGCGTTGAGGGCTTCGCGCAGGGCGCTGCCGCCCGAGGGATCGGGACCCGCCGGCGAAGGACCGGCATCGCGCATCGCCTCCATGGCCAGGGACACCAGGGCGTCCACCACGGTGTGCGGCTCGCCCTCGCGGCAGGCCACGTTGAGTTCGGGCGTGCTGAAGCTGGTGGGCAGGGCATTGAGCAGGGCCCCGGCGTCGGGCGCGCGGCTCACGATTTCCAGCAGGCGGGCGCCGGCGTAGGTGCCGTCGTCAAAGCCGTACCAACGCTCCTTGAAGAAGATGTGGCCGCTCATCTCGCCGCCCAGCGGCGAATTGACTTCCTTCATCTTCGCCTTGATCAGCGAGTGGCCGGTGCGGTACATCATGGGCACGCCGCCGGCGGCCTCGATCTCGGGGGCCAGGCGCTGCGAACACTTCACGTCGAACACAATGGCGCCGCCCGGCGCGCGCGACAACACATCGCGCGCAAACAGCATCATCTGGCGGTCGGGGTAGATGTTGTTGCCGTCGCGCGTGACGATGCCGAGCCGGTCGCCGTCGCCGTCAAAGGCCAGGCCCAGCTCGGCGTCGCCGGACTGCAGCGCGGTGATCAGGTCCTTGAGGTTTTCCGGCTTGCTCGGGTCCGGGTGGTGGTTTGGAAACGTGCCATCGACCTCGCTGAACAGCTCGGTCACCTCGCAGCCCAGCGCGCGGAAGATGCCGGGCGCCGAGGCCCCGGCAATGCCGTTGCCGGAGTCGATGACAATTTTCATGGGCCGTGTCAGCTTGATGTCTGCCACGATGCGGTCGCGGTAGGCCGCGAGCACATTGACGTTGGTGATGCGCCCCGCGCGGGCCGGCGCGGCCCAGCCTTCGGCCTCCATGCTGCGGCGCAGGGCCTGGATGTCCTCGCCGTAAATCGCGCGGCCGGCCAGCACCATCTTGAAGCCGTTGTAGTCCTTCGGGTTGTGGCTGCCGGTGATCTGGATGCCGGAGCTGGCCAGCGTGCTGGCCGCGAAATAAAGCATGGGCGTGGTGGCCATGCCGATGTCAACCACATCCACACCGCTGGCCACCAGGCCGCGCATCAGCGCCGCGCTCAGGGCCGGCCCGCTGAGGCGCCCGTCGCGCCCCACGGCCACCGTCTGTTCACCCTGGGCCAGGGCGATGCTGCCGAAAGCCCGGCCCAGGGCCTCGGCGACCGGTTCGTTGACGGTGGAGGGCACCACGCCGCGGATGTCGTAAGCCTTGAAAATGGATGCGTCAAGCTGCATGGGGTGGGCACTCCTGGGGTTGCGAAACAGCGCCGATTGTAGGCGCCGGGCGCGCGCGGGAGATGTCCGAAAACGGCTAGTCAAAAGCCGCCCGCCACGTATCATCGAGCCCATGACCCCGGATGCCACCCCTCTCGCCGACGACGCCTGCTACCTCGCGCTGAAAGCGCGGGACGCCCGCTTTGACGGCCGCTTTTTCACGGGCGTGACCTCCACCGGCATTTACTGCCGGCCGGTCTGCAGCGTCAAGACGCCCAAACGCGAGAACTGCCGTTTCTTCGGCCATGCCGCCCAGGCCGAAAACGCGGGCTTCCGGCCCTGCCTGCGCTGCCGGCCCGAGCTGGCGCCCCACTCGGTGGTCTGGTCCATCCAGGACGCCTCCTACATCCTGGCGCACCAGGCGGCCCGCCTGCTCGACGAGCCGGAGGCCTGGGCAGATATGGCCCCCACGCTTGTCGCTTCGCGTACTGCGCTGCCCCCCGAGGGGGCGCTGCGCCTGCGGCCCGGCGAAGCCGGTTCCGCGGCCCCGGCTGGTGAAGAGAGAACGGCTTCGCGGCGCACGCCCGTGACATTCGAACCCACGGTGGCAGGCCTGGCCGCCAAGCTGGGGGTCAGCGACCGCCACGTGCGGCGGATTTTCGAGACGCAGTTCGGCGTGTCGCCCATGCAGTACCTGCAGACGCGCCGGCTGCTGACGGCCAAGCAGCTGCTGGCCGACACCGCCCTGCCCGTCACGCAGGTGGCGCTGATCAGCGGCTTCGCCAGCGTGCGGCGCTTCAACGCGGCCTTTGTCGGCCACTACGGCCTGAACCCGACGCAGATGCGGCGCCAGGGCGCCACCTCGCCGGACACCGGCATCACCGTCAGGCTGGGCTACCGCCCGCCCTACGACGTGGCCGCGATGACGGGTTTTTTCAGCAAGCGCCAGATCAACGCTATTGAATTTGTAGCTGATGGCGCAGGCGGCATGGGGATGGGACGCACTTTTCGCGTCGAAGTCAGCGGCAAGGTGCACGCCGGCTGGATCCACGCCAGCTTTAACGAAAGCCGCTGCCACGTCGTGCTGCGCATCAGCGACTCGCTGCGCGAAGTGTTGCCGCTGGTGATACGGCGGCTGCGCGCCATGCTGGACCTCGACGCCGACCCGCAGGCCATCAACGCCGTGCTGCACGCCGGTTTTCCGGGCGGCGACGGCCTGCGCGTGCCCGGCGCGATGGACGGCTATGAACTCGCGGTGCGTGCGGTGCTGGGCCAGCAGATCACGGTGGCGGCGGCGCGCACATTGGCGCAGCGCATGGTGGACAAGTTCGGCGAACCGATCGAAACCCCCTGGCCCGCGCTGACGCGGCTTTTTCCTGCCGCGGCGGTGCTGGCGCAGGCCAGCGGCGACGCGCTGGGCCAGCTCGGCATCGTCAAACAGCGGCAAACCGCCATTGTCGGCATCGCCCAGGCCGTGGCCGACAAGCGCCTGCAACTGCACGGCGGCGCCGACGTCAATGCCACCATCGCCGCGCTGAAGGCCCTGCCCGGCATTGGCGACTGGACGGCGCAGTACATCGCGATGCGGGCGCTGCGCTGGCCCGACGCCTTTCCGGCCGGCGACGTGGCCCTGCACAAGGCGCTCGGTGTGCAGGGGCTGAAGCACCCGGCCAAGGAAGCCGAACTCGCCTCGCTGGCCTGGAAGCCCTGGCGCAGCTACGCCGTGATCCGGGCCTGGAGCGGCACGATGCAGGCCGCCCCTCCGCCAGATGCTACGCAATTGATAGCTGATGGTGCCCGTACAGCAAGGGCTGGCACCATAAAAAGCATACAACCCACTTGACACATGCAACCACACCTCGCCGGCGCTTGCGCCAATGAGAGACACTCCCGGGAGCCCCCATGAAATTCGACACCTCCATCGTCCAGACACGTTTCCAGAGTCCGCTCGGAACCATCATCATCGCCGCCACCCACCGGGGCCTGGCCGGGCTCTGGTTTGAGGGCCAGCGCCACCTGCCGCCTGAATTGTTGACCCCCACGCTCGGCACTGACGTGTCCTCGCTGCCCCCCGAGGGGGCGCTGCGCCTGCGGCCCGGCCCTTCGGCAGGCTCAGGACAGGCCAAGGCCGGTTCCGCGGCCCCGGCTGGTGGAGAAAAAGACCCCACGCCTGTCGCTTCGCGGCGCACAGCGACATGGCCCAGCGATCCCGATCATCCCGTCCTGAAAGAAGTGATGCAACAACTCACCGCCTACTTCGCGGGCCAGCGCAGCCGTTTTGACGTCCCGCTGGACCTGGCGCATGGCACCGCTTTCCAGCAATCGGTCTGGCAGGCGCTGCTGGACATTCCCCAGGGCGGCACCGCCAGCTACGGCGAAGTGGGCCGGCGCATCGGCAAACCGGCCGCCGTGCGCGCCGTGGGTGCCGCCGTGGGCCGCAACCCAGTCAGCATCATCGTGCCCTGCCACCGCGTGATGGGTGCCAACGGCGCGCTGACCGGCTACGCCGGCGGGCTGGACCGCAAAACCGCCCTGCTCAAGCTCGAAGGCGTTCTTCAGGAGCACCGGCCTTGAGGTCAACATCTGCAAGTGCAACCGCGGGCGCTCGCCCGAAACACTGGGCCATCGACTTCGTGCTGCTGGCCGCCATCTGGGGCTCGTCCTTCCTGTTCATGCGCATAGGCACGGTCGAGTTCGGCCCGCTGCCCACCGCCGCCGTGCGGGTCGCGATTGCCGCGGCCTTTTTGTTGCCGCTGGTGCTGCTGCGCAGGCTCGGCGCGACCCTGGTGAAAAACTGGCGCCATGTCTTTCTGGTGGGCCTGTTCAATTCCGGCATTCCGTTTGTCTGCTTTTCGTTTGCACTGCTGTCGATCACGACCGGCCTGTCGGCCATCCTCAATGCCACCGTGCCGATGTTCGGCGCACTCGTGGCCTGGCTCTGGCTCAAGGACAAGCCCAACCACTCGCGCCTGCTGGGCCTGGTGGTCGGTTTTGCCGGGGTCGCCATGCTGGCCTGGGACAAGGCCACCTTCCAGCCCGACGCCTCGGGCGTGGCGCCGGGCTGGGCCGTGCTGGCCTGCCTGCTGGCCTGCATCTGTTACGCGCTGTCGGCCAGCTACACCAAGCGTTACCTGACCGGCCTGCCGCCGCTGGTCACCGCCGCGGGCAGCCAGATCGGCGCCACCCTGGGCCTGGCGTTGCCGGCCCTGTGGCTGTGGCCGGCAAAGATGCCCAGCAGCAGCGCCTGGCTGGCCCTGCTGGTGGTCGGCGTACTCTGCACCGGCATTGCCTACATCCTGTACTTCCGGCTGATCGAGACCGCCGGCCCGGCGCGCGCGCTGGCCGTGACTTTTGTGGTGCCGGTGTTTGCCGTGTTCTACGGCGTGCTGTTTCTCGGCGAGGCCGTCACGCTCTGGATGCTGCTGTGCGCCGTGGTCATCGTCTGCGGCACGGCGCTGTCCACCGGTTTGCTTAAAATTCCCCGATGAGTTCCGCACGCAAAACCAAGATCAAGCTGAAGGCCACCCGGCCGCGCAACCCGCTGGTCGTGCCGGCAGCGAAACGCAAGGCGGGTGCGCACCGCAAGTCGCGCTCGGCCACCCGGCACGCTGACAAGCGGGCGCTGGACAAGCAACTGCGCGAAGACTGACCGGCCGGACCTGCGATCTATTTCCTCTTCAAGCCTTCAATCACCAGTGCCGCCTCGATGTCGGCCTCCTGCAGCTTCAGGTTCTGTACCACCAGGTCAAACGCAGCGCCCATCATGACGGCGCGGGTGCGCTCGGGAATCTGTTCCCAGCTCTCCGCCAGCTCGTTGATCAGCACCTCGGCCAGCGTGCCCATGTCAAACACCCGCCCCTCGGACAGGTCCGCCTGGTCCATCCGCTCGTGGAGCAGACGCATGACAAAATCCCGGTTCATTTTTTTCTCCCTGATGGACGGTTCGACGAAAAGATCGGCGCACCTGTTTATATTTCCGGCAATGACCTGACGAAGGTTACCGCGTCCGCAGGCGCCCTGCTCCCGGCGGCATGAAAACGCCGGCCATCGCATGCCCCCTCCGTCGCCGGCACCTGCCTACAATGGCAAATCACCCGGCCAAGGGACGACACCGTCCCGGCCGGTCATCCTCACCGGATCACACATTCGCATGGCTGAATTTTTCAAAACGTCCGTCATCTGGGTCGTGGACTTCCACTACGAAGGCCGTGCGCGCCGCTGGTTCAGGGCCTTCGGCCCCAACGACGATCCGTTCCAGAAAATGACGGACACCCTGAAAGACCTGTACGGCGACCGAGCCAAGCTGGCGACGGTGCGCAAGGCGACCGAGGAAGAGGAATTGCAGTACCTGCGCGGCGAAGAACCGAAAAACAGCTACTGCCCGACCGGGCACTGAACGGGGAAATTCATGCGGCATGGCCCGCCGCGCCATGGCGCGGCTTCACACATGTCCAATGTCTGTGCGGGCTCGCGGCCGCATGAAATTTCATGGGCTCATTCGCCCAGCCAGAACCGATCGCTTCTGTCCAGAAAATCGTGCACGTGGACCGTCACGGACTCCTCCTGGAGCAGGACCACGCTGTACTGCGGTGGTTCATGGCTGCCTGGAACATTCGTTGTTTCATCCAGTCTCAGGGCCACCTGGTGATTGGTGCCACGCATGGTTGAAAACGGGATGCCGCGCCAGCTGCCGAAGATGGGCCGATGAATGTGTCCGAAGAACAAATGCCTGATGCGCTGGGTATGCCCTTGCAGCGCCGCCTGAAAAGGCCCGGTCTCCAGCAAGGCAATGCGGTCCATGGAGGGAATGCCCAGGGGAAACGCCGGATGGTGCATGAACAGCAACACCGGCCGGTCATCCTCCGCCAGCCGGTCGGCCAGCCATTGGGCGCGTTTTTCGCAGAGCACGCCGTGGCTCACACCGGGTTCGTTCGTGTCCAGGAAGATGCCGCGATACTCGCCAATGGGCGCCTCATACTGAACAAAACCGTTCGTATCGGTCTGTACCTGCGGAAAAAATTCCCGGAAATTGGCGCGGTTGTCATGGTTGCCCAAGATGGGCAGGACAGGCATCGGCAGCCGGGCCAACTGCTCGGACAGCTGGCGGTAGGCGTCCCGATGGCCCACATGCGCCAGGTCGCCGGTGACCACGCACAGCTTGGCGTCGGCATGGTCCTGGATGACACTGTCCAGGCAACGCGCCAGCCGTTTGGCGGGGTCCAGCCCATAAAGGGCATGTCCCTGTTCGACGAGGTGTGTATCGGTGATGTGAATGAACTTCAGCACAACATCCCCTGATCAGCGTGGCAGCAAGGCTTGCACAGCTTTGCTCATGTCGGCCAGTGCGGCCTCGGGTTGGGCCGCTTTCGACACCACGGTCTGCAGGCGGTCCTTGATGACGTCCGTGATCTTGAGGCCGTTTTCGCCGGGGAAAGCGTACCAACCCGTCAGGACGGGCAGTTGCTTGACGGCCGTGAGGTAGTTCGGGTTCTTCTCATAAAACGGCTTGAGCATGGTGGCGTCGTTGGCGGGAATCAGGTTGGCGGGGAAATAGCCCGTTGCCTTCACCATCGACGTGGCGCCCAGGGGGCCCGTGGCGAATTTGATGTATTCCCACGCGGCTTTCTGCTTGACCGGGTCCTTGGCAAAGATCATTGCCACGTTGCCACCGGCAGGCAGGCGCCCAACACCTGGCTGGATCGGGAAGCGCGCGGTACGCACCTCGAACCGGTTGCCGACCTCCTTCATCACGCTGCCCAGGTTGGACGTTGAGTGCGACCAGATGGCGAGATTGCCGGACACGAAGTCCTGCCGCGAGGTGGCCGTCGACACATCACGCATCGTCCCCTCGTTGACCATCTTCGCCAGGGTCTGGATGGCTGTCTTGCCGGGCGCGCCGTCGAAAGCCACCTTCTTCTCGTCAACGCTCAGCATCGTGCCGCCGTTCGAAAACACCAGCGCTTGCCACATCCAGTTGCCGGTGATGTCCCAGTCAAAATGAAACCCGTGCGTGCCGGGGCCGCTGGCCTTGGCCTTGCGACCCAGCTCGAAGATGCCGTCCCAGGTGGCGGGGAACTGGTCAATGTTGCCGCCGGCCTTGCGAATCAGGTCGGCGTTGAAATAGACGATGGGCGTGGACAGCGCAAAGCCGATGCCAACCTGCTTGCCGTTGACCTGGCCCAGCGAGAGCAGCGCCTGGTCGTATCCCATCTGGGACCAGTCTTTTTCCGCCTTGATGAAGGGCGTCATGTCGACGGCGATGCCGCGGTCCGCGAAGATGCGCTGGCGGTTCAGCCCCTGGTAGGACACGTCGGCCAGCTGGTTGGTGACCGCCTGGCGCAGGGACTGCTGGGTGGCTTCCTCGTAGCCCGGGCTCGGGGCGCGGAAAGTGACCTTGTACTGCGGGAATTTCGCCATGAAGTCCTGGGCGATTTTCTCGTGGACTTCCTTGAAGAGCTGCGGAATGGCATAGTCGACCACGATTTCAACCGGCTGCTGGGCTTGCGCCAAACCACAGGTCATTAGCACGGCGGCCGCGATGGATTTCAGAAAAACACGTTTCATGGGTTTACTCCTGGATGGATGAACTAAGCTTTGACGCCGGTGAGCGTCACACCTTCAATAAAGCGCTTTTGCGCTGCGATAAAAAACAAAACCAGCGGCGCGGTGATCAGCACCGTGCCCGCCATCAGGGGGCCGTAATTGGTGCCGGCCTCTTCGTTGCGGAAAAACATGGTTCCGAGTGGCGGCGTGGCGAGCTCGGGCGAGGCGATGACCAGCAGTGGCCAGAAATAGTCGTTCCAGTGCCACACCACGGAAAAAATGGAGAAGGCAAACAGGGCCGGAATCGCGGTCGGCAGCATCACCCGCCAGACCAGTTCCAGTTCGTTCATGCCGTCCAGGCGCGCGGCGTGAATCAGGTCGTCTGGCACCGTGCGAAAGAATTGCCGCATCAGGAAGATGCCAAAAGCCGAGATGATGAACGGCACAATCAGGGCCGACAGGGTGTTGAGCAGGCCCAGGTGATGCAGCATCACGTAGATGGGAATAGCCGTGGCCTGATGGGGAATCATCAGCGCCAGCAGCACCAGCCGCCAGGCCCAGGTCTTGCCCCGGAAGTCGAGCTTGGCAAAGGCATAAGCCGCCGGCAGCGCCACCACGATCTGCAGGATCAGAATGGCCGCGCAGACAACCACGCCGTTCCAGAGATATCGCAGCAGAGGCACCTTGGTCAGCGCCTGCGTGTAGTTTTCAACCAATGCCAGCCTGCTTGGCAACAGGGAGAATTCCCTCGTGAAAATCTCGTCGGCCGGCTTCAGGGAGGTCAACACCATCCAGATGAACGGGGCAAGGAAGATGGCTGCACCGGTCATCAACACCAGATGGCGAAAGCTGCGAAAGAGGATGGATGGACGCTTCATCAGTAGTGGGTCTTTCGTTCCATGGCCAGGTGCTGCAGCTGGGTGAGAAAGAAGATGCCCGCAATGAACACCACCGTCATCGCACTGGCATACCCCATGCGGAGAAAACTGAAGCCTTCCGAATAAATGGTGTGGAGCAAAACTTCGGTGGCCTTGTTGGGGCCGCCCTTGGTCAACACATGCACGGTGTCGAACACCTGCAGCGACCGGATGGCGCAGACGGTGACGACAAAAAGCGTGGTGGGACCCAGCAGCGGCCAGGTGATGCGCCGGAAGCGGTCCAGGGGATGTTCGATGCCGTCCAGGGCACCGGCATCGCGGATGTCCTGGGGAATGCTCTTGAGCCCCGCCAGAAACAGGACAAGGGCCAGTCCGGACATCTGCCAGATACCAATCGCGGCGAGCGAGTAAAGCGCGGACCGGCGGTCATGGAGCCAGTTGCGCGGCTCCATGCCCAGCAATTCAAGCACCTGATTGACCAGGCCCACGCTGGGGTGCAGCAGAAATTGCCAGACAACCGCCATGGCGATCAGGGTGGAGGCCACCGGCATGAAAAATGCCGTTCTGTAGAAGGTACGGAGTTGGGTGTCCGATTCAATCAACAGGGCCGCCCCCAGGCCGATGGCTATCGAACCCAATGTCACCACGACCAGATACGTGAGTGTGTTGGAAATCGATTTCTGAAAGACCGGGTCGGCCATCAGCTCGCGGTAGTTCGCCAGCCCGACCCAATCCAGGGTCGCGGCGCCAAATTGCCAGTTGGTCAGGGACATGACCGCCACGATGGCGACGGGCACCACAAGCAGCATCATGATGAGGACCGTCGCTGGGGTGAGCAACAGGGCGGTGTGGAGCGGATTGACTCGCATGGTCCTGCCTCAGGCGGCTTTGCTCACGACAGGCGGGAGGGCTTCAAACGACCGGCGCTGGCCATCGGCATCGAACAGATGGATTTCACCAAAGGGCACCGAAACCCGAAGCGCCTGGCCCACCCGGATCGCCGGGCTGTTGGCGGGGAAACAAAATACGCAGGCGTCTTCGATGCCATCGACCTGGAGCGATGCAATCAGTTCGGCGCCGGTGTATTCCACATTCACCAACGTGCCTTGAACTTCCAGTCCGTCCACGGCCTCCAGTGTCCCGGCCTGGGGCCTGAACGCAATGCGACAGGGGCCAGTCTTGCCATGTGAATGACCGACCAGCCGGCCTTGTGCCCACACGACGCCATGGGCTCCGACTTCCCCGTCGAGCAGGTTGATGCGCGGCGCCCCCACAAAGCGGGCAACGTCGAGGTTGGCGGGCCGTGTATAGATTTCCTCGGGTGTTCCGAGCTGCAGAATGCGCCCTTCCCGCATCACCGCGACACGGTCCGACATGGACATGGCTTCATGCTGGTCGTGGGTGACGTAGATGAACGTCACGCCCAACTGGTCATGAAGCTGACGGATTTCCCCGCGAAGTGTCTGGCGCAGGTTGGCGTCGAGGTTGGACAGCGGTTCGTCAAAAAGGAAAACGGCCGGTCTGCGCACCATGGCGCGTGCGAGGGCCACGCGCTGACGTTGACCGCCGGACAGTTGCGCGGGCTTTCGTTCCCAAAGCCCATCAATACCGAGGCTCTGCGCCACCTTGCGGGCGTTCGCCTGCGCCTCGGTCTTGATGCGGCGTGTGTTGGCCGAAAACAATCCCGCACCCGGCAGCCGCCCCCAGAAACCGAGGCCCCGCATCAGCAATGGCGTGCAGATGTTGCCCCCCACCGTCATGTGGGGATACAGCGCGTACGACTGGAACACCATGGCACAGTCGCGCTGACTGGGTGACAAGGCCAGCAGGTCGCGCTCGCCCAAGCGGATCGCCCCTGAATCGGGCTGGTCCAGCCCGGCAATCAATTTAAGCAAGGTGGACTTGCCGCAGCCCGACGAGCCCAGCAGCGTCAGGAACTCGCCATCCTTGACGGTCAGGTCCAGCCCCTTGATGACCTTGGTGTTGCCGAATTGCTTGGTGAGTCCGGAGATGTGAATATCAGGCATGGCAAGCCTCCTTGTTGGCTGATTGGCGGCCGAGCACCCAGCTTGTGAACTCGTTGTAGTCGCTGAAACTCGTCATGTTGGGCAACAGGTCACTGGGGTGCACTGCATATCCGCCGAGATGGGCGGCGAAGCCAACCTGCGACAGACGGGCGCAAGAGGCATCCATGTAGGAGTCACCCACAAGCAGGGCCGCCGCGGCCGGTATTCCCATACGCTCCAGAACCATGAGCAGAGGGTCTGCGGCGGGCTTGGGACGTGGCGCATCTCCCATCCCTACAACGATGTCGAAAAGGCCGGCAATGCCAGCCTGCGTCAACAAAACGTCAGTCGAAGCCCGGTCCCGGTTGGTACAGATGCCCAGCTTCATGTCCAGCGCCTTGAGCGCCAGCAATGCCTCGTGCACGTGGTCAAACAGAGGTGCTGCCGGCAGCCATCGCTGCATGTACTGGTCCAGGTACTCTTCTTCAAGCTGGCGCGCCAATCCCGGCTCCACCGGAGACGCCTGAAGGGCAATGGACTGGCGGAACATCGGCCTCAATCCTTCGTTGAGCGCCGCGCGCAAAAGCGGTGTGGAGACTTCGCGAAGGCCGGCCTGCACCAGCACACTGTTGGCAGCTGCTGAAAGCGATGGCAGGGTATCAAACAGGGTGCCATCGACGTCGAAAATGATTGCTCGAAACTGAGCGATTGTGTTCATAACTTGGATATTACGAACACAAAATGTCAATTTCATGACCAAAATAGCATCCATGGCAGATAAAAAGTGTTCTCTGTTGTTTGTTTCTGGTTTCTAATACCCAAAATCTTTCACCCTGGATCCCGCATGCTCAAAGCCGCCCGTCACAAGGAAATCATTGCCCTGCTGCAAAGCGGTGGGGTCGTCGAAGTCAACACGCTGGCCGACAGGTTTCAGACCTCGCCCATCACGATCCGGCGCGACCTGATCGAACTCCATGAACGGGGGCTGGTTGAGCGAACCCGTGGTGGCGCCGTTTCCGGCGAGGTCATTGCCGAGGGTTGGGCCCGTTACGAAAGCATCAGCTACGCGGAACGCGAGCGGGAAAATGTCCGGGAAAAACGGGCGATCGCCGAGCTCGCCGCGCAGCATGTTTCTGACGGCGACTGCATTCTGGTCAACGCGGGGACAACCTCACGGCATTTGGCCGAGGCCCTGCGCGGTCATCAAAACCTGCATGTCGTGACCAACGGACTGACGGTCGCCATGGAGTTCGCCAGAAGCCGGAATGCTTCCGTCTATCTTTTGCCAGGCACCGTTGACTTCAAGAAAATGGCGACCGTTTGCCGTCCTGCGCCCGGCACCTTTGACGACATCTCGGTTCGTGCCGCTTTTCTTGGCGTCAACGGCATCTCGCCTTCGGGGGGTATCGCCATGCTTTCGCCAGAGGAGGCTGCCATGAACCGGGCTTTCATCGACGCGGCACAGACTGTCACCGTGATGGTGGACTCGTCGAAATTCCACTCTCAGGCCATCTTCCGGATTGCCCATCTGGACAAAGTGACGCGCATCATCACCGATGCAGGCATTGACCAGGACATCAGGGACCAACTCGAAAAGTTGAACGTGGAGGTGCTTGTGGCGTCGCCGGATGATGCGCCATCCTGAAGCAAGCGGTGTTGACACGGCTTCGTTCCACGTTTCGCGCGGCGGCTGTCAGTTCCTGAAGCACTTGCGCGAAGGGAAGCTCAAAGCAAAAAGGGTTTGCTTCTATTTTCATAGCAGCAAACCCTTCAATACTGGCGGAGTGGACGGGACTCGAACCCGCGACCCCCGGCGTGACAGGCCGGTATTCTAACCAACTGAACTACCACTCCTGGTAGTGACAACTTTCGCTCTTGCGAGCCAAGTCACCTGCTTGCGCAGGCTTGTTATCAACTTGTGCCTTGTGCTTCACATCGCTGTGAAGAATTTTGGCGACCCTAAGGGGATTCGAACCCCTGTAGCCACCGTGAAAGGGTGGTGTCCTAGGCCTCTAGACGATAGGGTCTAAACCTTGGAACTTCCGTCAGCAGGTTTTTTGTTTTTACACAAAGACCTGCCAAAAAAACTCTATTCAAAAACTTCCTGACCATTTGATGGTGGAGGTAAACGGGATCGAACCGATGACCTCTTGCATGCCATGCAAGCGCTCTCCCAGCTGAGCTATACCCCCATGTTGCAAGTTTCCTTGCAATCGTCGAGCCTTGAATTATAGCCCGAAAATCAGAGCCTTTTCAAGTGGACGAGACGCGCAATCACGTTTTCCCTGTCCATCAACGACAAAAAAGCATCGAGCGACGGTGTTTGCTGGCGCCCGGCGACCAGTACCCGCACCGGCATGGCCAGTTGCGGCATCTTCAGGCCCTTGTCCAGCAGCACCTGCTTGATGGCGGCCGCGATCGCCGGCTTGCTCCACTCGCAGCTGGCCAGCAACTCGGCGAGTTGGTACACGGCCGGCGCCACATCGGCCGGCACATGGGCCTGGATGTCTTCCGCGCTGACCGGCTCATGGCTGACCAGCACGCCCATCCAGTCGGCCAGTTCCACCAGGGTGCTGCAACGGTCTTTCAGCAAGGCGCAGGCGGCCACGCGCCGGCTTGCATCGAGGCCAGCGAGCGCATGCTCATTAAGGAAGGGCACCACCAGTTCCGCGAGCCTGTCGTCGGCCATGGCCTTGATGTGCTGGGCGTTGACCCAGCGCAGCTTGGCTTCGTCAAACTGCGCCGCGCTTTTGCCGAGGTGGTCAAGGTTGAACCATTGCAGGAACTGTTCGCGGCTGAAGATTTCATCGTCACCATGGCTCCAGCCCAGGCGCGCCAGGTAGTTGACCATGGCATCGGGCAGGTAGCCTTCTTCGGCGTACTGCGTGACCGCCTTGGCGCCGTGGCGCTTGCTCATTTTTTCGCCCTGCTCGTTGAGCACGGTCGGCAGGTGGGCATACACCGGCACGTCCTTGCCCAAGGCACGGAAGATGTTGATCTGGCGCGGCGTGTTGTTGATGTGGTCGTCGCCGCGGATCACATGGGTGATGGCCATGTCGAGATCGTCAACGACCACGCAGAAGTTGTAGGTCGGCGTGCCGTCGGGCCGCGCGATCACGAGGTCATCGAGCTCGTCGTTGCTGATCTCGATGCGGCCCTTGACCTTGTCGTCCCAGACCACGGCGCCGCCCTGCGGGTTTTTGAAACGCAACACGGGCAACACGCCTGCGGGAGCCAATGGCAGGGTCTTGCCGGGCTCGGGTCGCCAGGTGCCGTCGTAGCGGGGTTTCTGTTTTTCGGCCATCTGCTTTTCGCGCAGGGCATCGAGCTCGGTCATGCTCATGTAGCAGGGGTACACATGGCCTGCGGCCTGCAGCTCGGCCAGCACAGCCTTGTAGCGGTCCATGCGCTGCATCTGGTAGTAAGGGCCTTCGTCGTAGTCCAGGCCCAGCCAGCGCATGCTTTCAATGATCACGTCCACCGCGGCCTGCGAGGAACGCTCGACATCCGTGTCTTCAATGCGCAGGATGAAGTCGCCGCCGGTGGCGCGCGCAAACGCCCAGGGGTAGAGCGCCGAGCGGATGTTGCCAAGGTGGATGAAGCCTGTCGGTGAGGGCGCAAACCGCGTTCTTGTTTTTGGTGTCATGTCAGGGTGCCCAGGCCCCGCTGCAGGTCGGCCTTGATGTCTTCAATATGCTCCAGGCCCACCGCCACGCGGATCAGGCCTTGCCCGATGCCGGCGGCCTGCCGCTGGGCTTCGGTCAGGCGCCCGTGCGAGGTGGTGCCGGGATGGGTGATGATGGTCTTGGTGTCGCCGAGGTTGGTGGCGATGCTCAGCACGCGGGTGCTGTTGATGACATGAAAGGCATTGGCGCGCGCAGTGTCGGGGTCGTTACCCACAACGTCGAAGGACACCACCGCCCCGCCCTGCCCCGACTGCTGGCGCATGGCCAGTTCGTGCTGCGGATGGGAGGCCAGACCCGGGTAATAAACGCGCGCCACGCCGGGCTGCGTTTCCAGCCAGCGCGCCACGGCCAGAGCATTGGCGCACTGCGCCTGCATGCGGATGCCCAGTGTTTCGAGCCCCTTGAGCACGACCCAGGCATTGAAGGGTGACAGCGTCATGCCGGCGGTGCGCACGACCGGGCCAAACACATCGACGATCAGCTTGGCCGGGCCGCAGATCGCCCCGGCCATCACGCGGCCCTGGCCATCGAGGTATTTGGTGCCGGAGTGGATCACCAGGTCGGCGCCCAGTTCAGCGGGACGCTGCAGGGCCGGCGTGCAGAAACAGTTGTCCACCGCCAGCAACGCACCGGCGCCGTGTGCGAGATCGGCCAGCGCCGTGATGTCGCAGACGTCGGTCAGCGGGTTGGTCGGTGTTTCGGCGAACAGCAGTTTGGTGGTGGGCTTGATCGCGGCCTTCCACTCGCTCACATCGGTCTGCGAGACAAAGGTGGTCTCAACGCCAAATTTTCCGAACTCCCGCCCGATCAATGCAATCGTGGAGCCAAACATCGAGCGCGAACACACAACGTGGTCGCCGGCCTTGAGCAGGCCCATGCACATCATGAGGATCGCGCCCATGCCGGTCGAGGCGCCGATGGCGGCTTCCGTGCCTTCCAGCGCGGCCAGCCGACGCTCGAAGCTGGTGACGGTGGGGTTGGAGGTGCGGCCGTAGGTGTAGCCGTCCTCGGTGCCGGCAAAACGCCGGGCTGCGGTTTCGGCGTCGGGCTGCACAAAACCGCTGGTCAGGTAGAGCGCTTCGGAGTGTTCGCCGTATTGGCTGGATTCCAGCGCCACGCGCACGGCCAGCGTGTCGCGGTGCAGGTTGTCGGGCAGTTGTTTGCCGGCCATGCTCAGGCTTCCTGCGGGTTAGGCAGCGCCAGGCGCGAGACATCGACATCGCCCTCTTCGCTGCTGTCAACGCGCTGCGCGTTCATTTTGGCAATGCTCTCGGGCGTGATGTCGCCGGTGATGTAGACGCCGTCGAAACACGAGGCGTCAAAGCCGTCGAGCTTGCCATTGAGCGAGCCGATGGCGCGTTTCATGCCTTCGACGTCCTGGTAGATCAGCGCATCGCAGCCGATGGCGATGCGGATTTCCTCGACCGTGCGGTCATGCGCCACCAGTTCGGCCGCGGTCGGCATGTCGATGCCGTAGACGTTGGGGTAACGCACCGGCGGCGCGGCGCTGGCCAGGTAGACCTTCTTCGCGCCGGCGTCACGCGCCATCTGCACGATCTCGCGGCTGGTGGTGCCGCGCACGATGGAGTCATCGACCAGCAGCACGTTGCGGCCCTTGAACTCGCTGGCGATCACATTGAGCTTCTGCCGCACGGACTTTTTGCGCACGCCCTGGCCCGGCATGATGAAGGTGCGGCCCACATAACGGTTCTTCACAAACCCCTCGCGGTAGGGAATGCCCAGCAAGTGCGCGAGCTGCGTCGCACTCGGGCGGCTGGACTCGGGGATCGGAATGATCACGTCGATTTCGTTGGGCGGCACGGTGGACACCACACGTTTGGCCAGCGTCTCGCCGAGGTTCAGGCGCGCCTGGTAAACCGAGATGCCGTCCAGCACCGAGTCGGGCCGCGCCAGGTAGACGAATTCAAAAATGCAGGGCATGAGCTGCGGGTGCTCGGCGCACTGCTCGGCGTGGACCTTGCCGTCCATGTCCACAAACACCGCCTCGCCCGGCGCGATGTCGCGCTCGAACTGGTGGGCCGTGCCTTCCAGGGCCACCGACTCGCTGGCCACCATGACGGTGTTGCCGCTGTCGTTCTGGCCGTGGCCGATGCACAGCGGGCGAATGCCGAAGGGGTCGCGAAAAGCCAGCAGGCCGTGGCCGGCAATCAGCGCCACGACAGCATACGAGCCCTTGATGCGCTTGTGCACGCCGCGCACGGCCGCAAACACGTCGGTGGGCGTGAGCGGCAGGCCGCGCGTGGTTTTCTCCAGCTCGTGCGCCAGCACGTTGAGCAACACTTCGGAGTCGCTGTCGGTGTTGATGTGGCGGTGGTCGGTGTTGAACAGCTCGGCCTTGAGTTCGGCAGCATTGGTCAGGTTGCCGTTGTGCGACAGCACCAGGCCAAACGGCGCGTTGACGTAAAACGGCTGGGCCTCGTCCTCGCTGAAGGCGTTTCCGGCCGTCGGGTAACGCACCTGCCCCAGGCCCACGTTGCCCGGCAGCGCGCGCATGTTGCGCGTGCGAAAGACGTCGCGCACCATGCCCTTGGCCTTGTGCATGAAGAACTTGCGTCCCTGCTGCGTGACAATCCCGGCCGCATCCTGACCGCGGTGCTGCAGCAGGAGCAGCCCGTCGTAAATCAGCTGGTTCACCGGGGCGTTACTGACAACGCCAACTATTCCGCACATAGATTTCCATTCATCAATTCGCCAATCATTAGAGATCAGAGGTACTTTGCAAACTGTTCCGGCAACACCGGCTTCAGGCCCTGGACCGCCGCCGTCAGCACCCCGGCGCCAACGGACTCCTGCCACCAGGCGCTGGCCTTGAAGGCGGTCATGTTGACGACCACCGTGACCGCCAGCAGCAGGATCACCCCGCGCACCAGGCCAAAAGCCGCCCCCAGGGTCCGGTCCACCGGCCGCAGGCCGATGGCCTCCACCAGCTTCTTGAACAACACCGCCAGCAGGCCCGCCAAAAACACGGACACAATGAAAATCAGTACAAAGGCCGCGGCGAAACGCACCAGATCGGACGCACTCTGCAGCGGCAGCACGGCAGCGACCTCTGGCGCAAACCATTGCGCGATGTAAAACGACAGCGCCCAGCCGAGGACGGAGAGGATCTCGTAGACCAGCCCCCGCCACGCGCCGATGATCAGCGACACCACCAATACTCCCAGAAACGCCCAGTCCGCAACAGCCAGCACGCGACACGAACCTACAAAGTCAGGACAGCGGCCGGCAAATCAAGGCTTTTGATCTTGCCGGCGGCCTTGTCAGCATCGGCCTTGCTGGCAAAAGGCCCGACCCGCACGCGAATGCGCTTGCCGTCCTTGGTGTCAGCCACCTGGGTGTAAGTCTTGAGCCCTGCCTTTTCCAGTTTCTGGCGCACTTCGCGGGCCTTGTCGGCATCGGCGAAAGCGCCCACCTGCACCACCAGCCGGCCTTCCGCCTCGGCCGGCACGGCCTTGGCGGCGGGCGCCTTGCCGTCGAGCAGGGCCTTGGCACGGGCGCCCTCGTCGCCAGCAGGCGCCGTTGCGGGCGTTTTGGCCGCGACCTTGGGCTCGGGTTTGGGTTCTGGCTTCAGTTCCGGTTTCGGTTCGTGTTTTGCTTCTTTTTTGATAGCATCCTGCGCCAGTTCAGCGGCCGCCTCGGCCTTTTTTTCCGTGATGATTTCTTCGCGGGGCGAGAGGCTGGACGGCGTGGCCACCTTGTCGCTGACTGCAGCTGCGGCACTGGCTGCAACGGCCGGTGTGGTGGCCGGCGCCGGCATCACCAGCGGCTTGACGCCGCTCTTGGCAGGGATCTCGATCGGAATATCAACAGCCACCGGGCGCGGCTGGGTGTCAAACAACAGGGGGAAACCGACCACCCCGGCCAGCACCAGCACCACCGCACCGATGAGGCGGTGCTTGGCACGTTTGCGCATCACTTCCACGCTCTCGGTCTGGGCGGCAGACCCGGCTGCAGCAGAGGCTTGGCCCCGGCGAAAGTTGAAAAACGGCATGGCGATGACGGTATCCGTTACGTTAGGTATCGGTTGATGAAGCGTGGCGCTCAGGCGCAGCGTGCGGAGCGAAAAGACGCGGCAGGCCGTCCTTCAAAACACCCCCCACCGTATAGAACGATCCGAAGACCACAATTCTATCAGCGGGGTCTGCTGCGGCGACGGCAGCCTGCAGGGCTTGCACCGGGTCGGCATACACGCTGGCACGGGCATCCTGGCGCGGGTTCAGCGCCCGCCACGTGGCCAGCAAATCCTCGGCCCTGGCGGCGCGGGCGGTCGGCAGATCGGTGAAATACCAGCGGTCGACCAGCGGCCCCACCCGCTTGAGCATCTGCGCCAGGTCCTTGTCGGCCATGGCGCCGAACACGCCGTGGGTGCAGGGGTAAAAACCCATGGCGTCAAGGTTCTCCGTGAGCGCCGCCACCGCGTGCGGGTTGTGCGCCACGTCCAGCACCAGCGTCGGCTGGCCGGAAATGATCTGGAAGCGCCCCGGCAGTTCGACCATGCCGAGCCCGTTGCGCACCGCCTGCGCGGTCACCGGCAGGCGGTCGCGCAGGGCCGTCAGCGCGGCCAGCACGCCCGAGGCATTGACCAGCTGGTTGGCGCCGCGCAGCGCCGGGTAGGCCAGGCCGGCGTAACGCCGCCCGCGGCCGGCCCAGGCCCACTGCTGCTTGTCTCCGGAAAAGTTGAAGTCATGGCCCAGGCGCCACAGGTCGGCGCCCACTTCGGCGGCGTGGGTTATCACGCTTTGCGGCGGCACCGGGTCGCCCACCACCACGGGCTTGCCGGCGCGCATGATGCCGGCTTTCTCGCGGCCTATGCTTTCACGGTCCTTGCCCAGCAGTTCGGTGTGGTCGATGTCGATGCTGGTGATCAATGCGCAGTCGGCATCAATGATGTTGACCGAGTCGAGCCGCCCGCCGACCCCGACTTCGAGGACCACCACGTCCAGTCCGGCCGCGGCCATCAGGCTGAAGATGGCGAGCATGGTGAACTCGAAATAGGTCAGTGAAATGTCACCGCGCAAGGCCTCGACCCGCTCGAAGTGCGGCAGCAGCTGGTCGGCGCTGGCCATCTCGCCGCGGATACGGCAGCGTTCTTCAAAATGCACCAGGTGCGGCGAGGTGTAGACACCGGTGCGGTAGCCGGCCTGCCCCAGGATGGCCTCGAGCATGGCGCAGCTCGACCCCTTGCCGTTGGTGCCGGCGACGGTGATGACCGGGCAGTCAAAACGCAGCGCCATGCGTTCTGCCACGCGGCGGACGCGGTCCAGTCCGAGGTCAATGGCGTGGGGGTGCAGGCGCTCACAGTACGCGAGCCAGTCGTCGAGGGTGTTGGGCTTGTCCATGGAAGCCGTATTGTCGCCGCTGCTGCGCCGCGTCCCGTGGCGCCGCCGCCCCGCCCGTACGCCGGATGGGGTTGTATAGCTATCAAATCAATAGCTATCAGCGCCCTCCCTACAAGGGATCAAGGCCCATTTGATGCCAAACCATGCGAAAATTCGCGCATGATCACTGTTTACGGCATCCCCAACTGCGACACTGTCAAAAAAGCCCGCGCCTGGCTGGCCGCGCACGATGTTGCCCACACTTTTCATGACTTCAAAAAACAGGGCGTGCCGGCAGACCGCCTGGCCGCCTGGGAGCGCGCGGTGGGCTGGGAAAAACTCGTCAACCGCCAGGGCACGACCTGGCGCAAGCTGGACCCGCCGTTGCAGGCCGCCACGGTGGACGCGGCTAGCGCCCAAGCCCTGATGCTGGCGCAGCCCAGCGTCATCAAGCGCCCGGTGGTGGACTGGGGTACGCAGATCACGGTCGGTTTTGACGAAAAAAGCTGGTCTGAACGGCTTTGAAACGGCCGGATCCCGGGCCAGCTTTACAGGGCTTTACTGAACTTGTGTGCGCCAAATCCACTCTGAATCATTAAACTGGTAGCCGTTCTTTTGGCCTCCCCGGGCGGGCCTCTTCCAGCCGGCTGAAAAGGGATTTGCACCATGAAAAAAACACTTGTTTTATCGGCAGTTGCCGCAGCCTCCGGGCTGTTCGCCGTCAACGCCTCGGCCATGGACATCCTGGCACGCGTGATCTCCAGCACCCCGGTGGTCCAGCAGGTCAGCGTGCCGCGCCAGGTCTGCAGCATCCAGCCCATGGTCACCGAAGCCCCGCCCTCGGGCGCTGGCGCCGTGATGGGCGCCCTGGCCGGCGGCGCGATGGGCAATGCCATCGGTGACGGCGGCGGGCGCGCCCTGGCGACCGTGATCGGCCTGGTCGGCGGCGCCATGGTCGGCAACAACATCGAAGGCAACCGCAGCCAGGTACAGAACGTGCAGCAGTGCGGCACCCAGATGTCCTACGAAAACCGCACCACCCACTACAACGTGGTCTACGAATACGCCGACAAGCAGCACACCGTGCAGATGCCCAGTGACCCCGGCCTCTATGTGCGGCTGCAGGTCACGCCGGTGGGCGCGATGCCTGCGCCGCAGGCCGGTGTTCAGCAGGGTTATGCCCAGCCAGCCCAGCCGGTGTATTCGCAGCCCATCTATGCCCAACCTGTCTACGCCCAACCGGTTTATTCGCAGCCGGTTTATGTGCAGCCGGCGGTGGTCGCCTACCCCGGTTATTACCCGCGGCCCTACTACCCGCCGGTGGGCGTGTCGCTCAATTTCGGTTACAGCCGCGGCGGCTACGGGCACCGCCACTGGCGTTGAGCCAGTCAGATAAAAAAGGGGCCTTCAAGCCCCTTTTTTGGTGCCGGCCGCTGCGGCCTGAAGCGCTTTCCGGCTTTACAGCGTGGTCTGGAGCAGCGCACCCTTGAACAGCACCGGCCCGCTCGGTCCACTGCCCGCTGGAACGCCGCCCTTGGGCTCCAGGCTGATGGCCAGCGCCGGTACCTGATTGACCTCGCCGCTGCGCGCGGGAAGGCGAACCACGGCTCCGTCACCCAGCACACCCAGCGACTTGGGACCGCCCGACTGGGGCAGTGCCCACAGCTGCAGGGACTTGTCGGGCCCGGGGTGGAACTGGCCCACATGTTTGAGCTGCAACTGGCTGTGTTTGGGGTCGTAGGTCACCAGCACCGAGGGCGCCGCCTTGTCATCCGCCAGAACGGCAACGTACTGGATTTCAGGCGTGGCCGCGAGCTTGGCACTCAACTCCCGGACCTGGCCATTGAGCTGGGTATTCAGGTTCACGCCCACCACCACGGCCGCCACGGCTGCCATGGCACCCGCTGCCGAAGCCCCGCGCCACAAGCCCAGGCTGGCCCACCAGCCCGCGCTGGCCCGGCCCGCGGGCGCCTGCCGCGCGGCCTGCATGGCCCGTGCCTGCTTGTCCGCCTGGATGAGGTTTTCAATCCGTTTCCAGACCGCCGGACTGGGCGCCTGCTGCGCCTGCAGTTCGGTGACCGACGCCATGCGCCCTTGCCAGATCAGCGCGGCGGCGCGCACCGAAGCATGGGTGCGCGCCAGTTCCTCGAACCGGCGCCGTGCACCGCCACGCAAGGTGCCCAGCGCATAACTGGCCGCCAGCTGATCGATCAGCGCGGGATTGCGGGTCAGGTTCATACACCACCTTCTTCAGAAGTTTCCCGCCGCAACGCAACGGGAACAAACAGAGCAAACACAACAGACATCGGCTTCATCTCATGCAAACCGGGCCATGCAGCCGCGCAACTGCTCCAGGCCGCGGCGTATCCAGGTCTTCACGGTGCCCAGCGGCAGCTTGAGCTGCTCGGCCAGCTCGCCGTGACTCAAATCGCGCAGGTAGGCCAGGCTCACCACCTCGCGCTGCTTGTTGCCCAACTGGCTCAGGCACTGGTGCAGGGCCCAGGCCTGCTCGCCCGCCAGCGCGGTGTCCATCGGGTTGGCGGAGTCGCCCTCCAGCGTGTCGGACATCACATCGTCGAGCTCCTGCACCGCATCGGCCCGGTCGGAGTTGCGGCGCCGCAGAAAGTCCAGCCCCCGGCTGCGCACGATCAGGCAGAGCCAGGCCATGGGCGGCGACAGCGTCGCCTTGTAGTCGCCCGCAATGCGCCAGATGTTGATGAAGGCCTCCTGCAGCACGTCCTCGGCCCAGCTCCGGTTGCTGACCACACGCACCGCCACGCCATACAGCTTGGAAGAGGTGAGTTCATACAGCTCCCTGAGCGCCGATTCGTCGGCAAGAGCCACGCGGTCAATGAGCGCGATCAATTGGGTATCCGGGCTTTCTGCTTTCATGGACGTGATTGTCCTGCATTCGTGATACGCCTGAAATAGCCGAACGGATTCAGGGCCCTTGCCCCGTCAGGATCCGTCCGCCACGTGCCGGCGGTCCGGGTGACCTAAAATCAGGCGCTTTGCATCCCGGCCCGGCTGCCGGATGTTCTTATCGCCCTCTTTCACACCACCATGACTACAGAAAAAATCGACAACATCAGCGTCACCACGAAAGCCAGTGTGTATTTCGACGGCAAGTGCGTGAGCCACGGCATCACCTTTGCCGACGGCACCAAAAAATCCGTCGGCGTGGTGCTGCCTTCAACACTGACCTTCAAGACCGGCGCGCCCGAGATCATGGAATGTGTGGCCGGCGCCTGCGAGTACAAACTCGCCGGCAGCGACGCCTGGCTCAAGTCCGTGGCGGGGGAAAAATTCAGCGTGCCGGGCAACTCGTCCTTCGACATCCGTGTCGGCGAGGCCTATCACTACATCTGCCACTTCGGTTGATCCCGGGAAACCCGTCATGAGCACCATTCTCCAGAACCTCCCCATCGGCCAGAAAGTCGGCATCGCCTTTTCCGGCGGCCTCGACACCAGCGCAGCCCTGCACTGGATGAAACTCAAGGGCGCGACGCCCTACGCCTACACCGCCAACCTCGGCCAGCCCGACGAGCCCGACTACGAAGAGATTCCGCGCAAGGCCATGGAGTACGGCGCCGAAAAAGCCCGGCTGATCGACTGCCGTAAACAGTTGGCCGCCGAAGGCATTGCCGCGCTGCAGTGCGGCGCCTTCCACATCTCCACCGCCGGCGTGACCTACTTCAACACCACACCGCTGGGCCGCGCCGTGACCGGCACCATGCTGGTGGCCGCGATGAAGCAGGACGACGTCAACATCTGGGGCGACGGCAGCACCTACAAGGGCAACGACATCGAGCGTTTTTACCGCTACGGCCTGCTGACCAACCCCAACCTGAAGATCTACAAGCCCTGGCTGGACCAGCTCTTCATCGACGAGCTGGGCGGCCGCGCCGAAATGTCGGCCTTCATGACCGCCGCCGGCTTCGGCTACAAGATGTCGGCCGAAAAAGCCTACTCGACCGACTCCAACATGCTGGGCGCCACGCATGAGGCGAAAGACCTCGAGAACCTGGACAGCGGCATGAAGATCGTGAACCCCATCATGGGCGTGGCGTTCTGGAAGGACGAGGTTGAAGTGAAGCGCGAGGAAGTCACCGTGCGTTTCGAGGAAGGCCGGCCCGTCGCCCTGAACGGCAAAACCTACGACGACCTGGTCGAGCTGATCCTGGAAGCCAACCGCATCGGCGGACGCCACGGCTTGGGCATGAGCGACCAGATCGAAAACCGCATCATCGAAGCCAAGAGCCGCGGCATCTACGAAGCCCCGGGCCTGGCACTGCTGTTCATCGCCTACGAGCGCCTGATCACCGGCATCCACAACGAAGACACCATCGAGCAGTACCGCGACAACGGCCGCAAGCTGGGCCGCCTGCTGTATCAGGGCCGCTGGTTCGACTCGCAGGCCATCATGCTGCGCGAAACCGCCCAGCGCTGGGTGGCGCGCGCCGTCACCGGCGAGGTGACCATCGAACTGCGCCGCGGCAACGACTATTCGATCCTCAACACGGTCTCCGCCAACCTGACCTACAAGCCAGAACGCCTGAGCATGGAAAAAGTCGAAGGCGCCTTCACCCCGCTGGACCGCATCGGCCAGCTGACCATGCGCAACCTCGACATCATCGACACCCGCGACAAGCTGGCCATCTACACCCAGGCCGGCCTGCTGTCCCTGGGTGAAGGCGACTCGCTGCCGCGCCTGGGCGGCAAGGACGACTGAAACCGGTGGCTGCGGCGGCTTTTCAAGAGAAAAGTGGCTGCATCCCTTGTTTCACGGGCGTAAGCAGCTATTAATACAATAGCAAAACCAGATCGCCGGGCTGGCTACACCACCACGGGCTCCGGCTCCAGCAGGATGCCGAAACGTTCGTAGACGCTGGTCTGGATGGCCTTGGCCAGGGTCATGACCTCGCCGCCGGTCACCGGGTCGGCGCTGCCGCCGCGGTTGACCAGCACCAGCGCCTGCCGGTCGTACACGCCGGCGTTGCCTATGCTCTTGCCTTTCCAGCCGCAGGCGTCGATCAGCCAGCCGGCGGCGAGTTTGACCGAGCCGTCGTCCAGGTGGTAGTGGACGATCTTGGGCTCGCGCTGGATGATGTCGGCGCACTGCTCGGGTGTCACGGTCGGGTTCTTGAAGAAGCTGCCGGCGTTGCCGATCACCTTGGGATCAGGCAGCTTGGCTTTCCGGATCTCGCAAATCCACTCATAAATCTGCAGCGCATCGGGCTGGGTGATCGCGGACTGCGCCATCTTTTTCTCGATGTCGGCATAACCCAGCACCGGCTTCCATGCCTTGGGCAGCGCAAAACGCACGCGCGTGATCAGGGCCTTGCCGGCCAGCCCCAGACCCGGTCGCCCATTGGGTCCGGTGCTGCTGTGTTTGAAGACCGAATCGCGGTAGCCAAATGCGCATTGCGCCGCATTCAGCGTGAAGCTTTGGCCGGTGCCCAGATCGATGGCGTCCAGCGAATCGAAACGGTCCTGCAACTCCACGCCGTAGGCACCGATGTTCTGCACCGGCGAGCCGCCCACGGTGCCGGGGATCATGGCGAGGTTTTCCAGGCCCGGATAACCGTTGTGCAGGGTCCAAGCCACCACCTCGTGCCAGTTCTCGCCGGCGCCGGCCTCGACGATCCAGGCTTTGACGGTCTCGCCCACGAGCTTCCTGCCCATGATCTCCACCTTGAGCACGACGGATTTGACGTCGCCGGTGATGACGATGTTGCTGCCACCGCCCAGCACGAACTTCGGGCAAGCCTGCAGCACCGGATCGGCCAGCACGGCGGCCACGCCCTCTTCGCTGGCAATACGCACCAGCGTGAGGGCCTTGGCCATGATGCCAAAGGTATTGGAAAACTGGAGGGGAACGTTTTTCTCGACTAACATCACGGGATTGTCGCACCCTGACATCCCTGCAACGCAACCCCGGAAGCCGGAAAACCATGCCCTCTTTTGACACCGTTCTCGAAGCCGATCTGGTCAAGGTCAAAAACTCGGTTGAAAACACTGCCAAGGAAATCGGCACACGTTTCGACTTCAAGGGCACGGCGGCAGCGATCGAGCTCAAGGACAAGGAAATCACGCTGATCGGCGACAGCGACTTCCAGATCGACCAGATCACCGACATCCTGCGCAACAAGGCCACCAAAAGCGGCGTGGATGTGCGCTTTTTCGACGCCGGCAAGGTCGAGAAAATCGGCGGCGACAAGGTCAAGCAGATCATCAAGGTGCGCAACGGCATCGAGACCGAGCAGGCCAAGAAAATTTCGCAACTGATCAAGGGCAGCAAGGTCAAGGTGCAGGCCTCCATCCAGGGCGACGCCGTGCGGGTGACCGGAAAAAACCGCGACGACCTGCAGGAGGCGATGGCCATGATCAAGGCGGACCTGCCCGACATGCCGCTGAGCTTCAACAACTTCAGGGACTAGACGTGGCCCCCACGCTCCCCACTGCGTGTGGTTCGCGAGGCCTTGCAGGCCGCAGCTCGCCAGAGGCTTCGCTTCTGTCGCCTGTCCAAAGCTGCTCAAGCAGCTTTGTAGCCGCAGGCTCCAGCCCCTCGGGGGCGCTGCGCCTGCGGCCCGGCCCTTCGACCCCTTCGACGGAGCTCAGGACAGGCGGCTCAGGACAGGCCAAGGCCGGTTCCGCGGCCCCGGCTGGAAGGGGATGGGGACATCACGCTCGCTACTCCGTTTGCCTGGGGCGGCCCGGCGCGGCGGCCGTTCGTGTGCAACTCGCCCTCTTGTTCATCGTGCTGGCGGGCCTTCTGGCTCCGGCGGCACACGCGCAAAGCGTCGCGCTGGCCGGCATGCTGGGCAGCAGGGCACTGTTGATCGTCAATGGCGGCGCGCCGAAATCGGTGGCGCCCGGGGAATCCCACCAGGGGGTGAAGGTGGTCTCCACCGCCGGCGACCAGGCTGTGCTGGAACTCTCGGGCAAGCGCCACACCGTGCGCGTCGGCGATGCGCCGGTCAGCGTGGGTGCGGGCGGGGGCGCCGGCAAGGGCAGCCGCATCGTGCTGACTGCCGGCACCGGCGGACATTTCTTCACCCCGGGCCAGATCAACGGCCGTGCCGTCCAGTTCATGGTGGACACCGGCGCAACCGGTGTGGCCATGAGTGCTGCCGATGCCGAGCGCGCCGGCATCAACTACAAGGGTGGCCAGCCGGTACAGATGAGCACCGCCAACGGTGTGACGCAGGGCTTTCGCGTCAAACTCGGTTCCGTGCGGGTCGGCGATGTCGAGGTCTACGACATCGACGCGGTGGTGTCGCCCCAGCCCATGCCCTACATGCTGCTGGGCAACAGCTTCCTGACGCGCTTCCAGATGATCCGCGAAAACGACCAGATGACGCTGGTCAAGCGATTCTAGAAACAAAACAGGCTGCAGCCCACGCCACACAATCGCAAGCAGCTATCTGATTGATAGCAATCGGCGGTCCGGGTCAGCCCTTCTTCTTCGCGCCCAGCTTCGACTCCGTGCCCTTGAGCAGCTTGTTGATGTTTCCCCGGTGCCGGAAAATCAGGAAGGCGCTCATGGCCACAATGGCCAGCGCGATCATCTTGTCCACATACCAGAACGAACGGTCGCCGATCAGGTAATACCAGGGCGCAAAAATGGCGCAGGCAATGGCCGCCAGCGACGAATAGCGCGAGAAGAAAGCCACGATGACCCAGGTGGCCAGTGTCGCCAGGCCCAGCACCCAGTGCACGCCGAACAGCACGCCGGCAGCCGTCGCCACCCCCTTGCCGCCCTGGAAACCGAAAAAGACCGGGTAGAGGTGGCCGATGAAGGCCGCCAGGCCGACGGCAGCCAGCGTGCCTTCGCGCATCCCGTAGTCCTTGCCGAACCACATGACCAGTGCCATCGGCAGCCAGCCCTTGAGGCCGTCGAGCAGCAGCGTGAGCGCGGCCGCCGCCTTGTTGCCCGAGCGCAGCACATTGGTGGCGCCGGGGTTCTTGCTGCCGTAGCTGCGCGGGTCGTTCAGACCCATCAGCCGGCTGACGATGACCGCGAACGACAGCGAGCCGATCAGGTAGGCCGCCAGCACGGCCAGGGCGGAATAGGCGTAGTCCATGGAGTTCTCCAGTGTTGTTGTAATTTTGTTGTCAATCAGCAAGCGCGCAGTTGACCGATTTTGCACCGAGCAGGTCCACGCACACCTGCGGCGCGATGCCGACCAGGTAACCGCGCCGGCCGCCATTGATGGCGATTTTAGGCAAGGCCAGGATGCTTTCCTCGATATACACCGGCATGGCCTTGCGCGTGCCGAACGGCGAGGTGCCGCCCACCAGGTAGCCGCTGTGGCGACTCGCCTCCTCGGGCTTGCAGGGTTCGACCGACTTGGCGCCAATCTGGCGCGCCAGGTTTTTGGTCGACACCTTGCGGTTGCCATGCATCAGCACCAGCAGCGGCTTCGCGTCCTGGTCCTGCATGACCAGGGTCTTGACCACGGTGAAGGGATCGAAGCCCAGCACCTCTGCGCTGTGCTGCGCGCCGCCGTGCTGGAGGTACTCGTAAGGGTGTTCGGTAAAAACGACCTTGTTTGTCTTCAGCAGTTGCGTGGCCGGCGTCTCCGACACGTGGTCTTTTTTTGCCATGATCCACCGTTCGGGTTGAGCTTGTCGAAGCCTTTAAAGCGCCGGGTCGCGCAGCTCCCAGCGGATCGCGTCGATGGCGGCCAGCACCTCGGGCGAAAGTTGCGTGCCCCAGGCGTCGAGGTCTTCGTCGAGCTGGGCCACCGACGTCACGCCGATGATGGTGCTGGCCACCTGCCATTTGGTGTAGCAAAACGCCAGTGCCAGCTGTGTCGGCGTGAGGCCGTGCTCGCGGGCCAGCGCGTTGTAGCGGCGCGCGGCGGCCAGCGCTTCGGGCCGGCCCCAGCGCTGCTTGCGCACCGACTCATACCTGGCGATGCGGGCGTCCCCGGGCGCCCCGGCGCCGGTGGTGCCACCGGCATCGTACTTGCCGGTCAGCAGGCCAAAACCCAGCGGCGAATAAGCCAGCAAAGAGACACCGAGCCGGTGCATGGTTTCGTCGAGCCCGTTTTCCACCGTGCGGTTGATCAGGCAGAACGGATTCTGCACGGTCGCCACCTTGGGCAGGCCGTGCTGCTCCGCCAGCCGCACAAACTCATGCACGCCATAGGGGGTTTCGTTGGACAGGCCGATGGCGCGCACCTTGCCGGCTTTCACCAGGCCGCCCAGCGCTTCGAGCTGCTGGTGGATCGAGCTGACCGCCTTGTCCTTGGCCGGGTCGAAATACACCATGCCGAACGCCGGCACATTGCGCGCTGGCCAGTGGATCTGGTACAGGTCGATGGTTTCAAGCTGCAGCCGCTTGAGGCTGTCGTGGCAGGCCTGCACGATGTCCTGCGGCGTCAGGTCGGGGCTGCCGTTGCGTATCCAGGGCATGCCGCGAGCCGGGCCGGCGACCTTGGTGGCCACCACCAGTTTGTCCCGCGCGCCCGGGCGCTGGGCCAACCAGTTGCCGATGATGGTTTCGGTGGCGCCGAAGGTTTCGGCGCGGGCTGGCACCGAATACATCTCTGCCGCGTCGAGAAAATTGACGCCGCGCTCCAGGGAGCGGTCAAGGATCGAATGGGCCGTGGCTTCATCGACCTGCTCGCCGAAAGTCATGGTGCCCAGGCAAACGGGGGTGACCTGCAGGTCGCTGCTGCCGAGTTGGATTTTGTTCATGGATCAGGGGTAAGGATTTCGCGATAAAGGGGCGCAGCGGGTGGCGCGCCCGGGACGAGTCGTAGTTTAAAGGTTCACCGCTGCTGTTGCAGGAGGGCACGAACTCGGGTGATTGGCTTACAAATTCCTGATTTTTGCCGAGCTACCATTCATGCACAAAAGCTTTAACCCTTGCGCTTCGCAACAACTTCCCAGGAGCCTTCCATGAAACTCGTACTCACTTCCCTGACCGTCGCCGCCCTCTTTCTGAGCGGTTGCGCCAACATGAGCGAAACCCAGCAGGGCACGGCCAAAGGTGCCGGCATCGGCGCCGTAGCCGGTGCTGTGCTCGGCGCAGCCACCGGTGGCTCCAAGGGTGCAGCCACGGGCGCAGTGCTCGGTGGCGCCGTTGGTGCAGGTGGTGGTTACCTCTGGTCCAAGCGCATGCAGGACCAGAAAGCCGCCATGGAAAAAGCCACGGCCGGCACCGGCGTGGCTGTGAGCCAGACCGCCGACAACCGCCTTAAGCTCGACATCCCTTCGGACATCTCGTTTGCAACGGGCCGCTCTGATGTCAGTTCCAGCTTCGCCCCCATCCTGAACCAGTTTGCCACCAGCCTGAACCAGAACCCGGTGACCACGGTGACCATCATCGGCCACACCGACAGCACTGGCAGCGATGCCATCAACAACCCGCTGTCCATTGACCGCGCCAACAGCACGCGCAACTACCTGGTGGCCCGTGGCGTTGCAGGCAACCGCATCGCCACCGACGGCCGCGGTTCGCGCGAACCGATCGCCGACAACAACACCAACGAAGGCCGCGCCAAAAACCGCCGCGTCGAGATTTATGTGGCCGAGCCTGTGCAGGCAACCGCCCGCTAAGCAGGTACCCTCGCTGCAAAAAAACCCTCCGTGACCCGGAGGTTTTTTTTATTCCAAGGTGCGTCAGTACGCAGACAAGCTGCCAGAAACACCCGCCATTGGCTGGAAATCGTTCCAACACCAGATAGGCTCCATCATGCGACTTTCCACATTTCTCCGATCGAACGCGGAAGAAATCCTCACTGCGTGGGACGAATTCGCCGCCACGGTGGTGCATGACGGAACCAGGCTGGACCAGAAAGCTTTGCGCGATCACGCGGGCGAAATTCTCGCAGCGATTGCCAATGATCTGGAGCAACCGCAAACTCCTGCCGCACAGGAAGAAAAATCCCGGGGCGAAAGCAGGCAGCCCCAGGGAGAGCTCGATACAGCGGCCGAGACCCACGCCGATACGCGCATGGTCTCCGGCTTCGCCATCGACGCCATGATCACCGAGTACCGCGCCCTGCGGGCCAGCGTCGTCCGGCTCTGGACCCTCGCAGGCGGAGGACGGGATCACCAGAACGACATGCACGACCTCATCCGGTTCAATGAAGCGATGGACCAGGCGATTGCCGAATCCGTGGCCCGCTACACCGACCAGACCAAAAGATCGACCGACCTGTTTATCGGCATCCTCGGGCATGACATCCGCAATCCGCTGGGCACCATCTCCATGTCCGCGCAATACCTGGTGCGCTCCGGCAAGCTGCCGGCCAGCGCGGCGGAAACCATCATCAACAGCGTGGTCCGCATCAACAGCGTGATCGAACATGTGGTTGATTTCACGCGTGTGCAGTCCGAGGGCATGATGCCGATCAGGCCGGTGCCCGGCGACCTGGTCACCCAGTTCGTCAAGGTGCTGGCGGAGACTCGCGTGCGTTATCCGCGCAGCCTGCTCAGCCTGGAAAGCGTCGGCGACTTCACCGGCTCCTGGGACGAAGGCCGCATGGGGCAGTTGCTGTCCAACCTGCTGGCCAATGCCCTGACCCATGGCGCGCCAGACGAACCGGTGACGGTGCGCCTGTGGGAAAACGCAGAAGGCGTGGCCTTTTCGGTGCACAACCGGGGCACGCCGATTCCGCTGAAGGAACAGCAGCTGATCTTCAAGCCGCTGGTCCGCGGCATGGCCTCCGGCCAGGGCGAGCGCCGGGAAACCACCGGGTTGGGCCTGGGCTTGTTCATCTGCCAGGAAATCGTTCGTGCGCATGGCGGAAGCATCGCCGTGACATCGGATGCCGCCAGCGGCACGTCGTTTACCGTCACCCTGCCCCGTACGCCTCCGGCCCCGAACGCCGGGGCCTGACACTGCGGAGCCACCAGCCCGAGCCGCCCAGCCGCCCCTTCAGGCCTGCTCTGAGGCCAGCCGGAAACGTTCTTCCTCCTGCAGCCTGAGCACACGCCGCTGCACCTTGCCGGTGGTCGTCATCGGCAGCGCATCGATGAACTCGATCTCCTTGGGGTATTCGTAGGGCGCCAGCAGGCCCTTGACGTGGGCCTGCAGCTCAGCCGTCAGTTGGAGGTCAAATTGGCCCTCAGCTCCCGCTCTATCTGCGCGAGCAGCTACAAAATCAGGAGCAAGCACAATGAAGGCCTTGACCACGGCGCCGCGTTCGCGGTCGGGCTTGGGCACCACTGCGGCATTGGCCACCGCCGGGTGCTTGACCAGGCAGTTCTCGATCTCGCCCGGGCCGATGCGGTAGCCGGCTGCCTTGAACACGTCGTCGGCCCGGCCCTCGTACCAGAGGTAGCCGTCCTCGTCGCGTGTGGCCAGGTCGCCGGTGCGGCACCAGTCACCGCTGAACTTGGCCTGCGTGGCGGCTTCCTTTTTCCAGTAGCCGAGAAAGAAGATCGGGTCGGGATCGCCGTGGATGTCAAACCGGTTGACCGACACGTCGCCGGGCACGCCGACGGCGCACTCCCTGCCCTCGTCATCAATCACCGCCACACGGTGGCCCGGATAGCCTTTGCCCATGCTGCCGGGCCGGGCCGGCCACAGGGCCGAGCAGTTGCCCACCACGTAGTTGATCTCGGTCTGCCCGAACATCTCGTTGACAAGTACGCCGAGCTCGTCGCGGCAGTACGCAAACACCGCGTCGCCAACCGCTTCGCCCGCGCTCATCATCGCCTGCAGCTTCAGTTTGAACTGCCGGCGCGGGTGCGGGTAGGCCTTCATCATGGCTTTGAGCGCGGTCGGGAACAGAAAGGTGTGCGTCACGCCCTGCTGCGCCATCAGCGTGAAGGCCAGCTCGGGGCTGAAGCGGCCGTTGAAGGCGACGATGGGCCGGCCGAAATACAGCGTCGGCAACAAGGCGTCCATCAGCCCGCCGGTCCAGGCCCAGTCCGCCGGGCTCCAGAACACCGCATCGGAGCGGGCATTGGTCTTGCCGTCAAAACCAAACCAGTTCTGGCTGCAGACAAACCCCGGCAAATTACCGATCAACGCGCGGTGCGCCAGCAGCGCGCCCTTGGGCGGGCCGGTCGTGCCGCTGGTATAGATCAGGATGGCCGCGTCGTCGGCCTTGGTTTTCACCGCGGTGAAAGTTCGTTGCTGCGCTGCCAGGGCGGGTTCGTAGTCCACGTCGCCCTGGCCGGCCGCCGCGCCGGCCGCGATGACCGTGCGCAGGGCCGGGCAGCGACTGCGGATGGCGTTGACGCTGGTTATCGAGTTTTCGTCGCAGATGGCCAGCACCGCGTCGCTGTCCTGCAGGCGGTACTCGAGGGCCTCGGGGCCAAACAGCATGGACAGCGGCATGGCCACCGCGCCCATCTGGAACACCGCCATGTAAGCCGCGGCGGTTTCGAAACGCTGCGGCATCACGATGGCGACCCGGTCGCCGCGCTGCACGCCCAGTTGCACCAGCACATGGCTCAGCGCGTCGGCGGCCTGCTGCAGCTGCGAATAGGTATAAAAAGAGGTTGCAGCCCCCGTCTGGTGGGCGCGGATAGCTACTCTTTTGGGAGCGCTTTTACCACTGCCGGCCGCCCAGCGCCGGCAGCAGACGTCGGAGATGTTGAAGTGTTCGTCCACCTGCCAGCGAAAGCCCTGGTGCAGGGCGGCGTAATGGTCGGGCTGCGGCGCGGCGGCCATGTCCCTGTCTTGACTGCGCTTCAAATCGGGTCTCCTTATGATGGGCATCAATGTACAAAGAAAAACGTCTTTCCCGCAGCGAGTATGTCCCTATACGCGGCATCAACTACCACGTGCTTCACTGGGGCGAGGCCCAAAGCAGCCTGCCGCCCCTGGTGCTGGTGCATGGCTGGATGGACGTGGCCGCGTCCTACCAGTTTGTTGTTGATGCGCTGACCGCTGCCTTTGTACAGGGCCGCACCATCATCGCGCCCGACTGGCGCGGTTATGGCCAGACCGGCAGCGCGGGGGCCGACAACTTCTGGTTCCCCGACTACCTCGCCGACCTTGATTTCCTGCTCGATCACTATGCACCCGGCCAGCCGGTGGACCTAGTCGGCCACAGCATGGGGGGCAACGTGGCCATGCTCTACGCCGGCGTGCGGCCCGAACGCATCCGCAAACTGGTCAACCTCGAAGGCTTCGGCATGCCCGCGACCAAGCCCAGCCAGGCACCCGGCCGCTTCGCCAAATGGATGGACGAGCTCAAAAGCCTGCACAAGGGCGAAATGGCCCTCAAGCCCTACAACGACGTAGACGGCGTGGCCAGGCGCCTGATGCGGACCAACCCCCGGCTGACCCAGGACAAGGCCGACTGGCTGGCCCGCCACTGGGCCGCGCCCGACGTCCAGGGCCAGTGGCGCATCCTGGGCGACGCGGCCCACAAGGTCACCAACGCCCAGCTCTACCGGGTCGACGAGGTGCTGGAGATTTACCAGCGTATCAGCGCGCCCACGCTGGCGGTCGAAGCATCCGACGACTCCCTGGGCAAGTGGTGGGAAGGCAAATACACCCTGGCCCAGTACCACGAGCGGCTGCAGTCCGTGCCGCAGGTCACCACCGCAGTGATCGAGGACGCCGGCCACATGCTGCACCACGACCAGCCGGAGCAACTGGCCAGGCTGATGGAGGGATTCCTGGCTTAGAACTTGTTCTTAAGTTCGGCAGCGCACATAGGAAATTCCGGCCAGGGCGCATACTCGAGGTTTTGCAGCGCTTGGCGCGGGGACCACCATGACCGAGCCAACTCCTGACAGCCAGGAAAACTTCCGCCGCGTTCTGACGCGAAACATCAGCCTGCCGCTGGGTGTGGGCGCGTTCAGCGCCGCCGTTTTTGTCACCCTCATCTTTTACCTGCTATCGGCCCTGGGCGGGGTCGAACTGACAGAACGGGCGATCAGCAACGCCAACCAGGTCGCCAAACTGGGCGCCGACATGGAAGCCAGCATGTACGGCTACCTGGTCACCGGCGAAGAACCCCTGCTGCAGCCTTTTGAAATCGGCAAGCCCCGGATTGCCGCCGAAACCGCGACGCTGGCCGGACTGGTCCGCGACAACCAGTCGCAGGTCAGCCGGCTCAGGCGCATCGCCGCGCTGCAGACGCAGTGGAACGAATTTGCGCAAAACATTGTCGATCTCAGGCGCAAAGACCTCGACTACCAGGCGCCGGTCCGTTCCGCAGGGGGCAAAAGCCTGACCGATGAAATCCGGCGCGAGTTTGCCGAGTTCATCAGCATCGAAGAGCGCCTGCTGCAGGAGCGCAACGCCCAGGCCAGAAGCAACACGGCCTGGGGCATGGCGGCTTACCTTCTGTTCAGCCTGGGGATGAGCGGCTTGCTGGCGCTCCTGGGCCACCGTAAACTGCAACGCCTGTCGGACTCCTATGGCGCGGCGGAGCAAAAGCAGGCTGCCACGGCATTGCTGCTGGACCAGCAGCTCTGGCTGCGCACCGGACAGCGGCAGCTGGCCGAACACACCATCGGCCAGCAGGCACTGGAATCGCTGGGGCGCAGCGTGCTGGAGTTCGTCGCGCGTTATCTGGATGCGGCGGTGGCGGCACTGTACGTCCGCGAAGACAACGGCAACTTGCGGCGTGTGGCCGCCTACGGTTTCAGTGCCAGCAGCGAAGGAACGACACAGACGTTTTACAGCGCCGAAGGCCTGGTCGGGCAGGCGGCGCTTGAAAACCGGGTGTTGCAGCTCGACGACCTGCCCGAAGGCTACCTCAAGGTCACCTCGGGCCTGGGCCGGGGCGCACCGCGCCACGTGCTGGTGGTGCCCGTCCACAACGACGGACTGGTCAACGGCGTGGTCGAGCTCGGGTTTTTGCGTGCGCTGGGCGCGCGTGACCTGGAATTCGTCAACATGATTGCCAACAACATCGGCAACTCCGTTCACGCGGCGCTGTACCGTCGCCAGCTCCAGGACGTGCTGTCGGAAAGCCAGCGGCTCAACGAGGACCTCCAGACCCAGCAGCAGGAACTGCGCACCGTCAATGAAGAGCTCGAGGAGAAGTCGCGCGTGCTCAAGGAGTACCAGGTCAACCTTGAAAACCAGCAGGCCGAGCTGGAACAGACCAACGAACAGCTGTCGGAGCTGGCCCTGTCGCTGGACCAGAAAAACGTGGCGCTCAACCTGGCACAAACCCAGCTTGAAGAACGCGCCGAGGAACTGAGCCGCGCCAGCCGCTACAAGTCCGAGTTTCTGGCCAACATGTCGCATGAGTTGCGCACGCCGCTCAACAGCTCGCTGATTCTGGCCAAGCTGCTGGCAGACAACATCCGGGGCAACCTCGACGATGAACAGGTCAAGTTTGCGCAGTCGATTTACTCGGCCGGCAACGACCTGCTGAACCTGATCAACGACATTCTGGATATTTCCAAGGTCGAAGCCGGAAAACTCGAACTTTCGCCCGAAGAAATCGTCCTTGGCAAACTGGTCGATTCCCTGAAAAACACCTTTGAACCGATGGCCGGCCAGAAGCGGCTGCACTTTGAAGTCAACATCCAGCCGGGTACCCCCGTCATGCTGGTGAGCGACCGGCAGCGTGTGGAGCAGATCCTGAAGAACCTGCTCTCCAACGCCATCAAGTTCACGGAAGCCGGCAAGGTCAGCCTCACGGTTTCGCAGCAGCCTGGCGATCTGGTGACTTTTGCAGTGCAGGACTCCGGCATAGGCATTCGCCCCGACCAGCAGCAGATCATTTTCGACGCCTTTCACCAGGCCGACGGCACCACCAGCCGGCGTTATGGCGGAACAGGACTGGGACTGTCGATTTCGCGCGACCTCAGCAATTTGCTGGGTGGCTCCATCACGGTGGAAAGCCGCGAGGGCCAGGGCAGCTGCTTCACCCTGCGGTTGCCCCTGCACTGGTACCAGGCGCAGGAGTCGCATGGCGCAGCAGCGTCCCCGCCGGCAGCGTCGCCCGCGCCGCCATCCGGTGCTGCGCCGGCCAGGGTGGCACCGGTGGCCACACCGGCCTTCCCCGACGACAGGCACAAAGCGCTGGAAGCACGTCTGGCGCTGGTGATCGAGGACGACGTGCCTTTCGCGCAGATCCTGTACGACCTGGCCCATGAGCTGCAATACAACTGCCTGGTGGCACACGGCGCTGAAGACGGGATCGCACTGGCCGGCCAGTTCCTGCCGGCGGCCATCCTGCTGGACATGGGTCTGCCCGACGGCTCGGGCCTGTCGGTGCTGCAGCGGCTGAAAGACAACCCGCGCACGCGGCACATTCCGGTGCATGTGGTCTCCGGCCATGACCACCGTGAGTCGGCCCTGCAGATGGGCGCCATCGGTTATGCCCTCAAGCCGGCCACCCGGGAGCAGCTCAAGTCGGTATTCAAGAAAATTGAGGACAAGCTGACGCAGAAGGTCAAGCGTGTGCTGCTGGTTGAAGACGATGCACTGCAGCGGGCCAGCGTGACGCGGCTCATCGGCGATGCCGACGTGGAAATCACGGCCGTGGAAACCGGCAAGGAAGCGCTGGCGCTGCTGGCCACCACCATTTTCGACTGCATGATCATCGACCTGAAGCTGCCCGACATCCAGGGCTATGAGCTGCTCCAGCGCATGTCGGCCGGGGAGATCACCTCCTTTCCGCCGGTGATCGTCTATACCGGTCGCAGCCTGACCCGTCAGGAGGAAGCCGACCTGCTCAAGTACTCGCGCTCCATCATCCTCAAGGGCGCCCGTTCTCCCGAGCGCCTGCTCGATGAAGTCACACTCTTCCTGCACAAGGTCGAGTCAGAGCTGTCGGCAGACCGGCAGACCATGCTCAAGGCAGCGCGCAGCCGGGACCGGGTCTTTGAAGGCCGCAAGATCCTGCTGGTCGATGACGATGCACGCAACATCTTTGCACTGACCAGCGCACTCGAGCAAAAGGGCCTGGTGGTCGAGATCGGCCGCAACGGGTTTGAAGCCATCAGCAAGCTCGACGAGGTTCCGGACATCGACCTGGTGCTGATGGACGTCATGATGCCGGGCATGGACGGCCTGGAAGCCACACGCCGCATCCGCAAGGACCCGCGCTTTGAGAACCTGCCCATCATTGCCGTCACCGCCAAGGCCATGAAGGACGACCAGGAGCAATGCCTGAAAGCCGGCACCAACGATTACCTCGCCAAGCCGATTGACCTGGACCGCCTGTTTGCGCTGCTTCGCGTGTGGATGCCCAGCCTGGAACGCGTCTGAGCATGCCGAAAAGAACCGGGCACCCGGGACCGCTCCACCACCCGACGAGCCATCCGGTCACCAGCATCAGTGATGCCGAAGTGCGCCTGCTGATGGAGTCGATTTACAGCAAATACAGCTACGATTTCCGCGACTATTCGGGGACATCGCAAAAGCGCCGGTTGCTGCAGGCCCTGGCCCACTTTGAATGCCCCACGGTCCCGGCGCTGCAGGCGGCGTTGCTGAAGGACCCGACGCTGTTCATGCAGTTGCTGCAGTTCCTGACGATTCCGGTCAGCGAGATGTTCCGCGACCCCACGTTTTTCCTGGCGCTGCGCCAGCAGGTCATGCCCGTGCTGCAGACCTATCCTTCGCTGAAGATCTGGATTGCCGGCTGCAGCACCGGTGAAGAGGTGTATTCGCTGGCCATCCTGCTCAAGGAAGAAGGCCTGCTCGAGCGCTCCCTGATTTATGCGACCGACATCAACCCGCAGTCGCTGGACAAGGCCCGCAAGGGCATTTTTTCCCTGAGCAGGATCCAGAGTCACGCAACGAACTACCGCAAGGCCGGCGGCCAGCGGGCCTTCAGCGACTACTACACCGCCGCCTACGATGCGGCCATTTTTGACCAGACCCTGCGCGACAGCATCACCTTCGCCGACCACAGCCTGGCCACGGACAGCGTGTTTTCAGAGACCCAGCTGATCCTGTGCCGCAACGTGCTGATCTATTTCAACAAGACGCTGCAAAATCGCGCGCTGGGCCTGTTTCACGAATCGCTGAGCCACCGCGGCTTCCTGGGTCTGGGCAGCAAGGAAAGCATCGAATTCTCGGCCTATGCCACGCGTTTTGAAGTGCTGGACAAGCCCGAGCGGCTGTTCCGAAAAATCATGGCGGACACAAGCCCATGAGCGCGCCCACAACCAGCGCGGGGCATGTGGCGCAAGCGGTCGTCATCGGCGCTTCGGCCGGCGGCGTGCAGGCGCTGATGGCCTTGCTGTCGGATCTGCCGCGAAGTTTCCAGCTGCCCATCGTGGCGGTACTGCATCTGTCGGAGGACAGGCCCAGCCAGCTCGCCGACATTTTCCGCCACAAGCTGCAGCGGCCGGTGCGCGAGGCGGACGACAAGGAAAGCATTGCGCCGGGAACGCTGTATTTCGCGAGCCCGGGCTACCACCTGTCGGTGGAAAAAGACCGCACTTTTTCATTGAGCGTTGAAGAACCGGTGCATTACTCCCGTCCTTCAATCGACGTGCTGATGGAGTCTGCCGCCGACGCCTACGGCGCCGGCCTGGTCGGCATTTTGCTCACCGGGGCCAATGCCGACGGTGCCGCCGGACTGGCACGGATCAGGCAGCTGGGCGGGCTGACGATCGTGCAGGATCCGGCCGAGGCGCTGGCCGTCACCATGCCCGAAGCCGCCATCCGCACCATGCCCCCTGACTTCATTCTCCCGCTGGACGGCATCCGCAGCCTGCTTCACACACTGGACAGGCCCGCACCATGAGCAACACCACCAACATCCTGATCGTCGATGATCTGCCCGAGAACCTGCTGGCACTGAACGCGCTGATCCGGCAGGACGACCGCACCATTTTCCAGGCCTCCAGCGGCGAAGAGGCGCTGGACCAGCTGCTCGAGCACGATTTCGCGCTCGCCATCCTCGACGTACAGATGCCCGGCATGAACGGCTTCGAGCTGGCCGAACTGATGCGCGGCACCGAAAAGACCCGGCACATCCCTATCGTCTTTGTCAGCGCCGCCGGCAAGGAGTCCAACTACGCCTTCAAGGGTTACGGAACCGGCGCGGTGGACTTTCTCTACAAGCCGCTGGACATGGAGGCCGTCAGAAGCAAGGTCAATGTCTTTGTCGAGCTTTACCGCCAGCGCCATGAAACCCGCCGGCAGGTCCAGGTGCTGGAGACCATCCGGCAGGAGCAGGACGTGCTGCTGCAGAAACTGCATGCCACCCAGGGGGAACTGCAGGCGTCCATCCGCATGCGCGACGACTTCATGTCCATGGTGGCGCATGAGTTGCGCACGCCGCTCAACACCCTGTTTCTCGAGGCGCAGTTGCGCAAGATGCAGCTGGACCGGGGGCGCACCGACGTTTTCGATGCCCCCTACCTGAACGCCATGGTGGCGCGCGACAAGCGCCAGATCGAAGCCATGATGCGCCTGATCGACGACATGATGGACGTCACACGCATCCGCAGCAACGCGCTGTCCATAAGGCCGGTGGAGGTCGAACTGTCGGCCCTGCTGGCGCGTGTGGTGGACAACCTCTCCAACCAGGCCGCGGCGGCCGGCAGCCCCATCACCCTCGATGCCGGCCAGCCGGTCACCGCCCTGTGGGACGAGTTCAGGATCGAGCAGGTGGTGATCAACCTGCTGACCAACGCGCTGCGTTATGGCGATGGCAAACCGGTGGCGGTCAGCCTGCGCCTGCTGCCCCAGAGTGCGTGCATTTCCGTGCGCGACCAGGGCCGGGGCATTTCCGCGACTGACCAGCTGCGCATTTTCGAGCAGTTCTCCCGTGTCGCCAGCGACGACGGCACCGGCGGGCTCGGCCTGGGCCTGTTCATCACCCGCCAGCTCGTGCAAGCGCACGGCGGCAGCATCAGCGTGGAAAGCCGCCCGGGCGAGGGCGCCGTGTTCACCGTCACCCTGCCCCTGACGCCTCCGGCCCCGCCGGCGGCCTGATCCCGGGCCGGCTGGCGCAGCCACCGGGTGTCCGCCGGGCATGGCCTTTTTTTGCGTGTCCGCGGTCCGGAGCATGAGAAAATGCCGGATTGACCCCCAGACACCAGGACAGGACTTCCCCATGGACGCAGAACACATCAATATCATCGGCAACCAGCTCGCAGACCTGAGCAACCGGGTCAACGAGCTTCGGGGGTATCTTTGACTACCCTGCCAAAGAACGTAAATTAAGCGAAGTCAACGCCGCGCTGGAAGACCCGAAAGTCTGGGACAACCCCAAGCGGGCCCAGGAACTCGGCAGGGAAAAGAAGTCGCTGGAGGACGTGGTCCATGTGATCGACCGCCTGAGCTCCGAGCTGGCCGACAACACCGAACTCTTCGAGATGTCCAAGGCCGAAGGCGACGACGCCGGCATGCTGGCCATTGAAGAAGACGCCGCCAAGGTGGCGGTGGAAGTCGAGAAGATGGAATTCCGCCGGATGTTCAACAACCCGGCCGACCCGCTCAACGCCTTCCTGGACATCCAGGCCGGCGCCGGCGGCACCGAAGCCTGCGACTGGGCCAGCATGCTGCTGCGCCAGTACCTCAAGTACGCCGAGCGCAAGGGCTTCAAGACGCAGATCGAGGACGAGACCGCCGGCGACACGGCCGGCATCAAGGGCGCCACCATCAAGATCGAGGGCGAATACGCCTTCGGCCTGCTGCGCACCGAAACCGGCGTGCACCGCCTGGTGCGCAAGTCGCCGTTCGACTCGTCGGGCGGGCGCCACACCTCGTTTGCCTCGGTGTTTGTCTACCCCGAGATCGACGACTCGATCGAGATCGAGATCAACCCGTCCGACGTTCGGGTCGACACCTTCCGCGCCTCGGGCGCTGGCGGCCAGCACATCAACAAGACCGACTCGGCCGTGCGCCTGACCCACCTGCCAACCGGCATCGTGGTGCAGTGCCAGGACGGCCGCTCGCAGCACGGCAACCGCGACGTGGCCTGGAAACGCCTGCGTTCGCGCCTGTACGACTTCGAGCTGAGGAAGCAGCAGGAAGCCCAGCAGAAGCTGGAAGACACCAAGACCGACGTGGGCTGGGGCCACCAGATTCGCAGCTACGTGCTGGACCAGAGCCGCATCAAGGACCTGCGCACCAACTACGAAACCTCGGCCACCCAGAAGGTGCTCGACGGCGACCTCGACCCGTTCATCGAAGCTTCGCTCAAGCAGGGCGTGTGACATGACCTCCACGCTCGTCACTTCGTGTACTTCCCTGCCCCCCGAGGGGGCCGCAGTCGCCTTGGGGCGGCCCGGCGGCGACTCAGCCCATTACCCCCACTTTTCAGGAACCCACCATGCTGCGTGAAGGACAAGCCACGGCCATCCACCGTGCAGACTACGTTGCCCCCGCCTACTGGATCGACACCGTCGACCTATGTTTTGACCTGGACCCGGCCAAGACGCGTGTACTCAACAAGATGACGCTGCGGCGCAATGCCGACGTGCCGGCCCAGCCCCTGAAACTCGACGGCGAGGAACTCAACCTGGCGCGTGTGCTGGTCAACGGCCAAGGCACCTCGTTCAAGATGGACGGCGACAAACTGTTGCTGGAAAACCTGCCACTGGGCCCCGAGCCCTTCGAGCTGGAAATTTTCACCACCTGCGCGCCGGCCAAAAACACCAAGCTGATGGGCCTGTACGTCAGCAACGACTCTTTTTTCACCCAGTGCGAGGCCGAGGGCTTTCGCCGCATCACCTACTTCCTGGACCGTCCCGACGTGATGGCCAGCTACACCGTGACCCTGCGCGCCGACAAGGCCAGGTACCCGGTGCTGCTGTCCAACGGCAACCTGGTCGAGCAGGGCGAACTCGAGGGCGGCCGCCACTTTGCGAAGTGGGTGGACCCGCACAAGAAACCCGCCTACCTGTTTGCCCTGGTGGCCGGCCAGCTGGTCGCGCGCGAGCAGCGCATCACCTCGCGCGCCGGGGTTGACCACCTGCTGCAGGTGTATGTGCGCCCCGGCGACCTGGACAAGACCGAACACGCGATGACCTCGCTGATGCATTCGGTGGCCTGGGACGAAGCGCGCTTTGGCCTCTCGCTGGACCTGGAACGTTTCATGATTGTCGCGACCAGCGACTTCAACATGGGCGCCATGGAAAACAAGGGCCTGAACATCTTCAACACCAAGTACGTGCTGGCGAACCAGGCCACCGCGACCGACACCGACTATTCGAACATCGAAAGCGTGGTCGGCCACGAGTACTTCCACAACTGGACCGGCAACCGCATCACCTGCCGCGACTGGTTCCAGTTGAGCCTCAAGGAAGGCCTGACGGTGTTCCGCGACCAGGAATTCAGCCAGGACCTGTGCGGCGAGGCCTCGGCCCGCGCCGTCAAGCGCATTGAAGACGTGCGTGTGCTGCGCACCGCGCAGTTCCCCGAAGACGCCGGCCCGATGTCGCACCCGGTGCGGCCTGACAGCTACATCGAGATCAGCAACTTCTACACCGTCACCATTTACGAAAAAGGCGCCGAAGTCGTCCGCATGATGCAGACACTCGTGGGTCGCGACGGTTTTGCCAAGGGCATGAAGCTTTACTTCGAGCGCCACGACGGCCAGGCCGTGACCTGCGACGACTTTGCGCAAGCCATTGCCGACGCCAATCCCGCCTCCGATCTGGCGCGCCTGCTGCCGCAGTTCAAGCGCTGGTACAGCCAGGCCGGCACGCCGCGCGTGCATGCCGAAGGGGTGTACGACGCCGCCGCGCGCAGCTACACCCTGACGCTGGCGCAAAGCTGCGCCCCCACGCCCGGCCAGTCGGCCAAGGAGCCCTTTGTGATTCCCGTGGGCCTGGGCCTGCTCGGCACCGACGGTGCCGACTTGCCGCTGCAGCTGGAAGGCGAGCTTGCTGCCGTGGCCGGCCCGCGCACCTTTGTGCTGACCGGGGCCAGCGAGACCCTGCGTTTTGTCAACGTGGACGTCGAACCCGTGCCGTCCATCCTACGCGGCTTCAGCGCGCCGGTGGTGCTGGAGTTCGACTACAGCGACGCGCAGCTGCTGCACCTGCTGGCCCACGACAGCGACCCCTTCAACCGTTGGGAGGCCGGGCAACGCCTGGCGGTGCGAAGCGCTATTAAATCAATAGCTGCTTCCGCTTATCCGGTGGGCGCCGAGCCCCTGAATGACGCTTATATCGACGCCATGCGCAGCGTGCTGCGCGACCCGGCGCTGGACGCCGCCTTCAAGGACCTGGTGCTGACCCTGCCGTCGGAAACCTACATGGCCGAGCAGCTCGACGTGGTGGACCCGCAGCGCATCCACGCGGTGCGCGAAGCCATGCGCCTGCAGCTGGCCACCGCGCTGCAGGCCGACTGGGAAGCTGCATACGAGGCCAACCACGACACCGGCGCCTACACGCCCGACCCGCTGTCCTCGGGCCGCCGCGCCCTGGCCGGCATGGCGCTGACGCAGCTGTGCCTGGCCGCGGTCGCCAGCCCTTCGACGGGCTCAGGACGATCGGAAGAATGGCCCGGCAAGACCTACCAGCGTTTCAAGGACGCCGGCAACATGACCGACCGCTTCAACGCGCTGGCCGCCCTGGTGTCCAGCGGTCACCCGCTGGCCGCCGAGGCGCTGCAGCGCTTCCATGCCATGTTCAAGGACGAGGCGCTGGTCATCGACAAATGGTTCAGCCTGCAGACCAGCGCGCCGGACCGCGGCGGCAACATCCTGCCGGCCGTGAAACAGCTCATGAAACACGCCGACTTCAGCCTGCGCAACCCGAACCGCGCGCGCAGCGTCGTCAGCACCTACTGCCAGGGCAACCCGGCCGCGTTCCATCGCACCGATGCGGCGGGCTACGTGTTCTGGAGTGAACGCGTGATTGAGCTCGACGTGATCAACCCGCAGGTGGCAGCCCGCCTGGCGCGCGCGCTGGACCGCTGGAGCAAGCTGGCCGAACCCTACCGCAGCGCCGCGCGCGAAGCGATTGCCCGTGTCGCTGCCCGCACCGACCTGAGCAAGGACACGCACGAGGTCGTCACGCGCGCCTTGGCAGATTAACCAACAACCTGTCATTGCGGACTCGATCCGCAATCCATGGATCCCGGATCAGGTCCGGGATGACAAACCGAGGAGCTTCACGATGTCTTCAAAAGTATCTCTCACGCGTTACCTGATCGAGCAGCAGCGCATCGACGGCCACATTCCCTCGCAGCTGCGCCTGCTGCTGGAGGTGGTGGCCCGCGCCTGCAAAAGCATCAGCCAGGCCGTCAACAAAGGCGCGCTGGGCGGCGCGCTGGGCACGGCCGGCAGCGAGAACGTGCAGGGCGAGGTGCAGAAAAAGCTCGACATCATCGCCAACGAAGTGTTGATCGAAGCCAACGAATGGGGCGGCCACCTCGCCGGCATGGCGTCCGAGGAAATGGACACCATCTACGTGGTGCCCAACCGTTACCCCAAGGGTGAATACCTGCTGCTGTTCGACCCGCTCGACGGCTCCAGCAACATCGACATCAACGTCAGCATTGGCACCATCTTCAGCGTGCTGAAAATGCCCGAAGACGACCGCGGTGTGGACGAAGCCGACTTCCTGCAGGCCGGCAACAAGCAGGTGGCCGCGGGCTACTGCATCTACGGCCCGCAGACCACGCTGGTGCTGACGGTGGGCGACGGCGTCGCCATGTTCACGCTGGACCGCGAACAGGGCTCGTTCGTGCTGATCGAGGAAAACGTGCAGATCCCCGAAGACACGAAAGAGTTCGCCATCAACATGAGCAACATGCGGCACTGGGACGAGCCGGTGAAACGCTACGTGGACGAACTGCTGGCCGGCAAAGACGGCCCGCGCGGCAAGGACTTCAACATGCGCTGGGTGGCCGCCATGGTGGCCGACGTGCACCGCATTTTGTGCCGCGGCGGCATCTTCATGTACCCCTGGGACAAACGCGAGCCCGAAAAAGCCGGCAAGCTGCGCCTGATGTACGAAGCCAACCCCATGAGCTGGCTGATCGAGCAGGCCGGCGGTGCCGCCACCAACGGCCACCAGCGCATCCTGGACATCCAGCCCGGCAAGCTGCACGAGCGTGTCAGCGTGATCCTGGGTTCGAAGAACGAAGTCGAGCGCGTCACCGCCTACCACGCCAAGCTATAATCGCAGGCTGAATTCAGGAAAACGCCGGTGTAGCTCAGTCGGTAGAGCAGCTCATTCGTAATGAGAAGGTCGGGTGTTCGATTCATCTCTCCGGCACCAATGAAAGCCTCTGTTTCGCAAGGAACAGAGGCTTTTTCACGTAGTCAGTACGTAACCGCTGGCTAGTTATGGTCGCCATACGACCGGTATTGCAAGTGATCCATGTCACGCTACCGCTCTGGACTCCGGTGAAGTAAATGTTTCAAGGCTGGCAAGAAACGCTTCAATTCCCCCGTTTTTTCCCTTCGAAAAGCACTTGGCTATGGGCATAGTCATTCCTGCTTTGGCCATACGCTGACTCATTTTGTTGACGCGATCCACCCAGGGACCATCCAGCAATACGTAATCGCAGGAGTTCACCGGCATTACAGCATGCAAGAAATCCATCACATCGTTATTTGAAAACGATGAGTTTCCATCAAGATTGAATCCACGCATCAGCTCTCCCATAATCATCGTGGTTCTGGGGCGTCCATCGCTAAGCGCTAAATTCTTCGCTTTACGAACGTGAGCCGGGTCGTTGCGAGCCGTCTCAAGGGCTTCCCGAATAATGTTGATGAGACTTTCACTTAAATTTCCAACAGCGACCCCACTAAGGTAGGCCATCTCAAAGAGCCGCTTAATACCTACGTTCAACGCCCCATCTAGTGCGCACTCAGCGAAGAGTTTGAGTTGCCTTACATCGGCGGAAGGCCAGAATCGTCTCTCGTTATTGGCTTCCAATCGCTCCCTTTCCAAAATCTTGTCGAAAGCAAAGTCTGTGAAGTAGATGTTTGGTAGTAGCCGCTCCACGAAGGCGCCAGCGTCTCGGCTATGACCGGGATCTATAGGCCCAGCGAACTCTGCGAATGAAATGTTGGATAGTAATAGCGTCCCACCTGTAGACATGAGAGCATTCACTAATCGATCTTGGGAGACAATATTTTCCGAAAAAAATCGAATAGCCCAATGATCCAGGTAGACGGTCGGTGAATCGAAACTCTGTCTGATAAGGGTGCCATCATCGACTTGAAAGAACTCAATCGGCATTTGGCGTGATCCTTCCAAGGCGAAATGGGTATCAAGAAACAGGTGGCAAGTCCGCATCGCCACTCATGGCGATCTACCACGCTTCCCGAGGGCATTCAAGTTCGCCGGGTTCTGATCATGGTAGCTTCGACTGCTTTATCGGCATCTCAGGTAGCAGCGTGCAGCACAACTATCTCTTGGTCACGCCAAGGTAAAGGAAGCAGTCGCGAATCCGCGCAAACCTAAGCCTGCATCGAAACTTTGGCCGTCAGCTCAATGCCCAGCGCTTTCATGACCGCCAGCGTCGTCTTCAAGGTGGGGTTACCGTTCTCGCTGAAAGAACGGTAAAGCTGCTCGCGAGACAGACCGGTCTGACCTGCAATTTGAGTCATGCCTTTGGCGCGGGCAACAATGCCCAATGCCTTGGCGATGTAGGCGGCGTCGCCGGTTTCCAGTGCGTCGGCCATGAAGAAGGCAATTTCTTCGTCGTTGACCAGCGCGGCTGCAGGATCGTAGGTCGTCAGTTTCTCAGCCATCTTGTTCACTCCATTCTTGAGCCAGTTTCTTTGCCATCGCAATGTCGCGTGCCTGGGAGCCCTTGTCGCCACCACACAGCAACACGACAAGGACATTCCCGCGCTTCTGGAAATAGATCCGGTAGCCGGGACCGTGATGAATCCTGAGTTCGCTGACCCCTTCACCGACGGGCGCAACATCGCCAGGCAAACCTTCGGCCAGACGCATCACCCGGGCGGCGATGAGGGTGCGAGCCCGGCGATCCCTCAGCCGCGCCTCCCATGAGCGGAATGTCTCCGTTTGTTTGATCTCGATCATCGGTTGTAATTGTAGTTTATAAACTACCGACTGACGAGAACCTCCAATCCCGACGGGGGCCTCGGCATTTAGAGCTTTGATCTCTACGTGGCCCTGGAACGGACTTCTCCACTGACCTTGCGAACAAAATCAACTTCCAGCCCTTATCCGACGGGCGCAAGCAGCTATCAATAAGTTAGCAACCGGCACCACCCGCCCTGCCCGGCTACAGAAACAGAAAAGCCGCCGCAGCCACCGCGGTAGGCCCCAAGGCGCCGAGCAGCAGCCCGCCGGCGCCCACGGTTTCGTCGGCGAAGCCGCGTTTGAGCAGGGCCACGCCGGCCGGATTCGGCGCGTTGGCGATCACGGTGAGGCCGCCGCCGGCCACCGCGCCCGCCACCAGCATGTACTTGGACTCATCGGAGATGCCGGCGATCAGCGAGCCCAGGTAGGTCAGCGCCGCGTTGTCGGTGATGGCGGTCAGGCCCAGCGAGCCCATGAACAGCGCCAGTGGCTGCAGGCTGGCCACAATGGGCTGCAGCCACCAGGCCTGCATGCCGCCCAGCACCACCAGCCCGGCGAGGAAGAAGCCCACCAGCAGCGCTTCCTTGATGATCAGCGGGCTCTGGTGCCGTTCATAAGCTTGCGTGAAACCGAGGAACAGCAGAAAGATCGCGAGGAAGGCGACCGGGTGATGCGCCATCAACACCACCGCGGCAAGCAGGACGATGTGCACGGCGACCACCGACAGCGGCATGCGCGCTTCCCCGCCCCTGGGCGCAGGCGGTGTGCGCAGGTGCCGGCGCATCACAAAGGTGGCGGCCGTGGCATTGATCACCACCGCAATGGCCGCCTTCCAGCCGAAGTTGGCCGCCATGAAGGCGCTGTCCCATTGCCAGGCGGCGGCCACCATGAGCACGGGCGGGGCCGCATAAGCGGTCAGCGTGCCGCCGATCGACACGTTGACAAACAACACGCCGAGCGCGAAGTACTTGACGCCTTCCGGCACAGCCGTGCGGAAGATCTGCGGCGCCAGCATCAGGGCCGCGATGGTCATGGCCGCGGGTTCGGTGATCAGCGATCCGAGCAGGGGAACCGCGGCCAGGCCCAGCCAAGCGGTGGCAATCGGGGTGGGCAGGGGCACATGGCGCGCCAAGGTGTTGACCGAGGCCATCACCGCCCGTAAGACAGGCCGTGACGCCGCGATGACCATCACCACGAAGACGAACAGCGGCTCGGTGTAGTTGCGCGACTCGGCATACGCCAGCGCGTCGCCACCGCCGACCAGCAGCGCCATGCTGAGTACCAGCACGATGGCCCAGAAGCCGAAGACCACTTCCACTTCGCCCAGAAGGTGAAAGAGCCCGGCGTGGCGGGGGTAGCGATGCGACAGCCGCTCGAACTGTTTGGCGGCGAAGGTGTGCAGCAGGGCCACGGCAAAAATGGCGGCGGCAATCACCTGGATGGTTTCAGGGGTCGAAGGCATGGGCGCAGGTACTCCGCGTGGCGGCCCGACCGACGCATACCTGCCCTGGCGCGAATGCGCTGACACCCGGGATGGATTTTAACAGGGGCCTGGTGCGGCTTGTTCTTGCCCAAGCGCAGGACAGGCTTCGACAAGCTCAGCCCGAACGGTGGAGCGCCATGAATCGCGAAAAAATCAACAAGCCAAATCGGGCACCAGCCCAATCAAAACCTACGGAAACAGCTATCGAAACAGTAGCAAAAGACAGTACACCCACCGGCCCTCACCGCGGCGGCGGCAGCGGGTCGCCCCACATGCGCCGCCACAGCCAGGGCAAGGCCGTCGCCACATCGGGCCGCGCGCCCTTGAGTGTGGGCACATGGCTTTGCGCGGCGCGGGCTGCGGCGGTGCCGAGGTCGAAGTGGAAGGTGTAGGCCGGCTCCTGGCCCATGCGCAGGTCGGTGACAAACAGGCGGCCACCCGATTCCGACAGGCGGAAAAAGCCGTGGCTGAAGGCGGCGATGCGCGCCACCGGCGGGTCCTGGCCGTGCAGGGTGATCAGGTCGGCGCCGCGGTCATGCGCGGTCCAGGTGATGCGCGGTGAACTGTCGACCAGCGAATAGTGGCCTTCAAAATACTGCGTGGGGGTGGTGGCCACCAGGCGCCACAGCAGCGTGTTGAAGGGCGCGGGCGTCACCAGCAGCGCGTTGGCGGTGATGCCCTCAACCTGCAGCGAGCTGCGCGCCACCCCGGTGGCCTGCTGCTGCGCCAGCACGCTCCAGCCGAGGTAAAGCGTGCTCATCGCCAGCGCCGCCGCGTTCCAGCGCAGGCCGCGGGTGCTTTTGAAGCGCAGCGCGGCCACCACGCCAACCATCAGCGGCACGGTGTAGAGCGGGTCGATGATGAACACGCTGCCCACGCCGAACGGGTAGCTGGTGAACGGCAGCAGCAGCTGGGTGCCGTACACCGTCATGGCGTCGAGCAGCGGGTGGGTGATGAGCGCCAGCCAGAGCGCCAGCCACCAGCGTTTGAACAGCGCAGCCTCGCCGTGCAGGCGCGAGACCAGCCAGGCCAGCGGCGGCGCGGCCAGCGTGAGGTAGAACAGCGCGTGGCTTTCGGCGCGGTGCAGCGTCATGTTGAGGATGGCATTGCCGTGGTCGATGAAGGCGTCCAGGTCCGGCAGCGTGCCGGCCACCGCGCCCCACAACGCGGCCTTCCACACGGCGGTGCGCCGGCCCATGACGGCCACGCTCACGGCCGAACCAAGTGCAATCTGGGTCAGCGAATCCATGGCGGGCAGCTTAACGCTGCGGCCCGCTGGCAGGCGCGGCGGGCGGCCCTTGCCCCCTGGCGGGGACGGGACGTTCTGCCTGCACCGGGCGCCGTGTCACCCGTTCGCATGAAAAAAAGCAGGCCAGCCTCAGGGCACCGGCGTCTGTTTGCTGCGTCGCCAGAAGTAGCCCATCATGGGCTTGACGCTGACCCCATGAAGCAGGATGGACAGCGCCACCACCACCAGGGTCATCTGGATCATCTGCAGGGCCAGGCTCTCGGGCAGCTGGTGCTGAATGGCGTACATCAGGTAATACAGCGAGCCGATGCCGCGCACGCCGAACCAGGCCGTCATGCCGCGAATGCGCCAGGGCGTCGGCGTGAACAACAGGCTGGCCAGCACACTGAGCGGGCGCGCCACCAGAAACAGGAACAGCGCCAACCCCACCGCCGGCCAGCTCCAGGAGGTCAGGAACAGCGAGCCGCCGACCAGCAGCACCAGCATCAGTTCCGACAGCCGCTCCAGGTGTTCCTTGAAGACCAGCGAGCCTTCGCTGACGGTGTGCAAGGAGTCCGGATCGGCGGCGGACCCGGCACTGGCCGGCGCGCCGGTGCCGGCGGTTTCGGTGGCGCCGGCGGCGGATTTGGGTGCGTTCCTCGCCAGCTTCAGTTCGGTCTGGCGCAGCGCCACGGCGGCAAAAAAGACGGCCAGAAAACCCCAGGCGTGCACCATGACGGTCAAGCCGTACACCACGCCGATCAGCCCCAAGCCCAGGAAGTCGTCCAGCAACTCGTGCTTGTGCGGCGCACGCCGGAATTTCCAGCCCAGGCGGGCCAGCGCAATGCCGGCCACGCCACCGATCAGGATTGCGGCCAGCGTGGCCCACACCACATCCACCAGGACCCAGCGCAGGCCGAAGTCGCCGAGTTCGTGCAGGCCCAGCAAGCCGAGCCCCAGCATCACAAAGGGGAAGGCGCTGCCGTCGTTCATGCCCGCCTCGCAGGTCAGGGTAAAACGCAGCTGGTCGCGGTCGCCCGGGTGGCGGATCTGCACGTCGGTGGCGAGCACCGGGTCGGTCGGCGCCAGAATCGCGCCCAGCAGCACGCCGGCGCCCAGCGGCAGGCCCAGCACGTAGAAAGCAAAGGCCGCCACCATGGCGACGGTGAGCGTCATGGACACGGTGGCCAGCAGAATCGGCGCGCGCCAGCGGGTGAAGCTGAAGGGCACCGGCATCTTGACGCCGGCAGAAAACAGGGAGATCAGCACGGCCCCCTCGGTCAGCACCTCCAGCAGGGCCGACTCCTTGAGCGGATTGAAGTGCAGCAGGTTGAGCGCGCTGGGCCCCACCAGCAGCCCCACGGCCAGGTAAATGATGGCGGCCGTGACCGGTGAACGCTTGAGGACGGTGTAGGTCAGGCCCATCACCAGCAGCAGGCCGCCCACCAGCAAGAACCACACGGCGTTATTCATCAGTCAGGCCGTGCCGGGGCCGGCCTCGCAGGGTGCGCAATGGGCGGTGTGAAGGGTTCATGAAGAATGCCCGGCGAACGCGGCCGGGGTGTCTTGTTCCGGTGGGTTATGCCAACAAGGATACCGCGTCCTTCGCAACAGCGGGCACCGCCCTCACGTCTTTACCCGCCGTCCGGGTGGCGCCGGCGGCAGCGCCAGCAAGCCGAAATACTATTGAATCAGTAGCTGCCTGCGCCCGTCCTGATTGGGCTGGAGGCCGAAAACATGGATTTCAGGCGCTTGAATGAGCAGCCTCGGCACTAGGCCGGTTCTGCCGGCTGCCCGGCAATCTGGCTGACCAGCACCTTGTCGATGCGTTTGCCGTCCAGGTCCAGCACCTCAAAACGCCAGCCCGCGGCGTCAACCAGATCGCCGGTGCCCAGCAGGCGCCCCGACACGCTTTGCAGCAGGCCGGCCACGGTGTTGTAGCGGCCCCTGTCCTCGTCGGGCAGCTCCCGGATGTCGAGCCGGGCCTTGAGTTCGGACACCGGCATCACGCCGTCGATCAGCCAGCTGCCGTCGGCGCGGCGCGTGGCCCAGGCGTCCACCTGCGCGCCGGGCTGCAGCTCGCCGGTGATGGCTTCCAGCATGTCCATGGGGGTCATCAGGCCCTGCACCACGCCGTATTCGTCGACCACAAAGACCATGCGGGTGGACTGGGTGCGAAACTGTTCGAGCAGCTCCATGCCGGTCAGCGTTTCGGGTACAAACATGGCCGGAATCGCGTAGGTGTCAATACGATCGGCCAGCGTCGGTGTGGTGCCGGTGCCGGTCTCCTCGCCGACGGGCTGGATCTGGCCGCGCAGGGCCAGCAGTTTGGCCACGTTGACCACACCCACGACGTCGTCGAGGCTGCCGCGGCACACCGGGTACCACGAGTGCCCGGTCGCGCCGGCCTTGACGATGGCCTGCGCCACGGTGTCGCCGGCGTCCAGCCACTCGATGTCCGAGCGCGGCAGCATCAGCGAGGTGAGCAGCCGGTCGTCGAGCAGAAAGACGTTCTGCACCATCTGGTGCTCGTGTTCCTCGATCAGCCCCGCGTCCACGCCCTCTTCCAGGCTGGCGGCGATTTCCTCGTCGGTCACGGTGCGGTCGCCGGCGGTGTCAACACGCAGCAGCTTGAGCACGCTGTGGGTACTGAAGGACAGCAGCCGCACAAAAGGCTTGGCGGCAGTGGCCACCCACATCATGGGGCGCGAGACCAGGCGCGCCACCGTCTCGGGGTAAAGCTGGCCGATGCGCTTGGGCACCAGTTCGCCAAACACAATGGTGATGTAGGTGATGATGGTCACCACCAGTGCCGTGGCCGTGATGTCTGCCGCACGGGGCGAGGCGCCGAAAGTCTGTATCCACGCCGAGAGCCCGCTGCTGAAGGCCGCCTCGCCGATGATGCCGTTGAGCATGCCGATGGAGGTGATGCCGACCTGCACCGACGAGAGAAACTGCGTCGGGTTATCGAGCAGCGACAGCGCGCCCTGCGCGCCCTTGTCACCCGACTCGGCCAGGGCGGTGAGCCTGGCCTTGCGGCTTGCCGACAGCGCCATCTCGGACATGGCAAAAATGCCGTTGAGCAGGGTCAAAAAGGCGATGAGGATGAAATCCATGGATCCAGAGGCAGAATGAACACATGGCACTTTACTTGATTGGCGACCTGCAGGGTTGCAACGAGCCGCTGCAGCGCCTGCTGCGCAGCGTGGATTTCTCCCCCAGCCGCGACACCCTCTACATCCTGGGCGACCTGGTCAACCGCGGCCCGGACTCGCTGGGCGTGCTGCGCAGCCTGTCCGGCCTGGGCGATGCGGCGCAGTGCCTGCTGGGCAACCACGACCTGAACCTGCTCGGCATCCGCCACGGGCTGCGCAAACCACACCGCAGCGACACCGTGCAGCAGGTGCTGGACGCGCCCGACTGCGACCCCCTGCTCGACTGGCTGCGGCACCGCCGCATGGCCATGCTTGAACACGGCTGGCTCATGGTGCACGCCGGCGTGCTGCCGCAATGGAGCGCCGCACAAACCATGGCGCTGGCCGGCGAAGTGGAGCAGGCATTGCGCGGCCCCGACCTGGCAGGTTTTTTGAAAGCGATGTACGGCAACACGCCCAACCAGTGGCAGGACACGCTCGCCGGTGCCGAGCGGCTGCGCGTGATTGTCAATGCCCTGACACGCATGCGTTTTTGCACGACCGACGGCGCCATGGAATTTGCCACCACCGGCAGCACGCAGACGGCGCCCCCCGGTTACCTGCCGTGGTTTGAAGTCCCCGGCCGGAAAACCGCCGGTCTGCCCGTCGCCTTCGGCCACTGGTCCACGCTGGGCGCCGACACCGTGGCCAGCGGGGCCGGCCTGCTGGACAACACCCTGCCGCTGGACACCGGCTGTGTCTGGGGCGGTTGCCTGAGCGCGGCGCGGCTGGGCAGCAGGCCCGGTCAGTTCGAGTTGATCCGCGTGCCCTGTCCGCAAGTTCAGGCGCCGGACTGAACGCGGCCGGACATTCAAGGGCTTCAGGCCTCCAGCCCAACAAACACCTGCGCCAACAGCTATCAATAAAATAGCATGCCAGCAGCCCGTCAACCGCTCAGGCGGGGGCCGGGACGGCCTTCCTGAGCGCCGCCTCGTCGGACAGGGCGCGCGCCACACTGGCCGAGAGCAGCAGCACCGCCGACGAGAAGTAGATCCACATCAGCAGCACCACCAGCGAGCCGGCCGCGCCGTAGGCCGACACCACGGCCGCGGTCGACAGGTAAATCGCCATCAGGTACTTGCCCAGCGCAAACAAAATGCCGCCAGCGATGCCGCCCATCACCAGGTAACGCAGCGAAGGTTTGGGCCCGGCGCTCATGCGCATCAACGCGACGAACAGCCCCGCGGAAAAACCCATGGAGACCAGCTCGTTGATCGCCACCGCAATACTTTCGAGCGGCATGTAGATGCCGGCCCAGGTGGTCAGAAAGCGCAGGATGGCCGAGATCGCCAGCGAGACCAGCAGCAGAAAACCGAAGGCCAGGATGTAGGCAATGCCGCGCACGCGCAGCGACGCGCTGTACCACCACTTCTGCTGCGGCGGCACGCCGGTGTCCTGGCGCCAGAGCCGTTCGAAGGCGTCCTGCAGTTCGGCAAACACGCCGGTGGCACCCGACAGCAGCAACACAAACGCGATCCCCGAGGCCAGCAGCCCCTCCGACGGCTCCTGCGCGCTGGCGAGCGCCTGCTTGATCATCTGCGCGCCCTGCTCGCCGATCACGCCGCCTATCTCCCGGATCAGGCTGCTTTCGATGTAGCTGCGGTCGAGCCACCAGCCCAGCACGGCCACCAGCAGCACCAGCAGAGGCGCGAGGCTGAGAATGCCGTAGAAAGACATGGCGGCGCTCATGCGCAGGCCGTCCGCGTTCATCCACAGGTCGACGGCGCGACCCACCGGACGGAACAGGGTGGGAAAGGAAGAACGTTGGTAGGCGCGGCGCAGGCCAGCGTACGAGGGCATCATGGCCTCAGCTTAGCGTGGCTGGCTGCGCAAAACCATCAGACGCCTGCGCGGGAAACGGTAGGCCCCGGCCGACTGCCGGCGGGCCCGCCGCCTCAGCTGCCTGTCTTGAACAGTGCAGCAACCTTTTTCTTCGGCTTGATGTTGGCCGACACGCCGCGTGAGGCGCCGCCCTTGGCGGCCGCTTCCCAGGCCGGCTGCGCTTCGGCCGGCAGGCTGGATTCGTAAGGCTTGTCAAAGAAGGGGTCGCGCGAGGCCGACTGGCGTTGCGGCGGCGCCTCGCGGCGTTCACGGCGCTCCGGCCTGTCGCGCGGGGCTTCGGCCGCTTCGCGCACAGGCTGGTCGCCGCTGTCGCGGTACATGCGCCGGCCGTCGTTGATGCGGCCCTGCTCCTTGATGCGCGGCTGGTCTTCGTCGAACTCCATGGGTTCGAGCTCGATCTTGGTCTTGATGAGTTTTTCGATGTCGGTGACCAGGCGCTGGTCGCTGGCGGCCGCAAAACTCACCGCCAGGCCCGAGGCGCCGGCGCGGCCAGTGCGGCCAATGCGGTGCACATAGTCTTCCGCGTTGAAAGGCACGTCGAAGTTGAACACCGCCGGCACGTCCTTGATGTCCAGGCCGCGCGCGGCCACATCGGTACACACCAGCAAATCAACTTCGCCGCTTTTGAAAGCCTCGAGTGCCTTCAGCCGCTCGTCCTGGCTTTTGTCGCCGTGCAGGGCGGTGGTTTTCAGGCCTTCGCGCTCCAGGGAGCGGGCCAGGCGTGCGCAACCGAGCTTGCTGTTGACAAACACAAAGGCCTGCTTGATGCCGCGGGTTTTGAGCACCTGGTGCAGTGCGCGGCGCTTGTCGTCGGCACTGACGGCGTAGAAATGCTGCTCCACCGTGGACGCCGTGGCGTTGGAACGCGCCACCTCGATCGTCACCGGGTCCTGCAGGTAGCTGGACGCCAGGCGCTTGATCTCGGGCGAGAAGGTGGCCGAAAACAGCAGGGTGATGCGCTGCTTGGGCAGGTAGCTCAGGATGCGCTGCAGGTCGGGCAGAAAGCCGATGTCCAGCATGCGGTCGGCCTCGTCGAGCACCACGTATTCCACCTGGTTAAGCACGGTGTTCTTGGCTTCGATGTGGTCCAGCAGGCGGCCCGGTGTGGCCACCAGCACCTCCACGCCTTTTTTGAGTTCCAGCGTCTGCGGCTTCATGTCCATGCCGCCGAACACCACCGTGCTGCGCAGGTTGGTGTACTTGGCGTAGAGCCTGACCTGCTCGGCCACCTGGACGGCAAGCTCGCGGGTCGGCAGCAGGACCAGGGCGCGCACCGGGTGACGCGCCGGCGAGGTGGACGCGTTGTCGTGTTTCATCATGCGCTGCAGCAGCGGCAAGGCGAAAGCGGCGGTTTTGCCGGTGCCGGTCTGGGCGGCGCCCATCACGTCCTTGCCCTGGAGAACGACCGGAATGGCCTGCTCCTGGATGGGGGTCATGGTTTCGTAGCCCATTTCGGCTACGGCGCGGGCCAGCGGTTCTGCCAGCGAAAGGTTCGAAAAAGAGGATGTCATTTAGCCTGCTATTGTCGCACTTTGGGCGATCAAGGCATTTCCGCCGGCCCACCGCCCGGCCGGGCCTGCGGATGGCTGGTTTTCCGCCGCCTGTTTGCTATTCATTTAATAGCTGCTTGCGTAGACAGGACGGGGGCCGGAAGCCTTTTTTCTATAAATTCCGGGCGGAGAAGGTGTCGCAGGCCTTGACATTGCCCTGCTGCAAGCCGTTGTTGAACCAGCGCGCGCGCTGGGCACTGCTGCCGTGGGTGAAACTCTCGGGCACGATGGCGCCGCCGCTTCCGCTCTGCAGCGCGTCGTCGCCGATTTTTGCGGCGGCATTCATGGCCTCCTCGACGTCGCCCTTTTCCAGGATGGCACGGGCGCGCTGCGCATGGTGCGCCCACAAGCCGGCAAAGCAGTCGGCCTGCAACTCCAGCCGCACGCTCATGGCGTTGTATTCGGTCTTGCTGACACGACCACGCATCTGCTCCATCTTGCCGGTGATGCCGAGCTGGTTCTGCACATGGTGGCCGACCTCGTGTGCAATCACATAAGCCTGGGCAAAGTCGCCGGGCGCACCCAGCTTTTTCTGCAGGGTTTCGTAAAAACCGAGGTCGATGTAGACCTTCTGGTCGGCCGGGCAATAAAAAGGCCCCATGGCCGCCTGCCCCTGGCCGCAGGCCGTGGCGGTGGCACCGCGAAACAGCACCAGCCGCGGCTCCTGGTAAGTGCTGCCGCCCTGGGTGAACACGACTTTCCAGACGTCTTCGGTGTCGGCCAGCACGGTGGACACAAAACTGGCCATGCGGTCGTCCGCCGGAGGGCGCTGGGCGGGGCCTTGCTGCACCTGCGCCGTAGGGGTGCCGCCGCCGCTCAGCAGGCTCAAAATGGTCATCGGATTGATGCCGAAGATCCAGCCACCTACCAGTGCCACGACAATCGTGCCGATGCCGATGCTCCGGCCACCCAGCAACCCGCCCCCTCCTCCTCCGCTACGGCGGTCCTCGACGTTGTCGGATTCGCGGTTGCCTTCCCATTTCATGATTTACTTTCGTTGGCGTCGGCGCCGCAGAGGCGGCGCAAACTGTGCGGACTACTTTACTTGAGCTTTCAATCCCGAGACGGAACATTTTGTTCGTCGCAGCATCCCATTGAGCATGAACAGACTTCTTGCACGTGCGCGTATTTTTCCCGTCCTGCTGTCAGCCGTGTTGCTGAGCGCCTGCGCGAGCCCGCTGGTGACACAGGTCACCAGCTTCAACCAGTGGCCCACTGACGCCGCCGGCAGCAGCTTCAGTTTCATCAAGCCGCCGCCCAACCGCTGGGGCGCGCCCCAGGAGCTGGAACAGGCCACCTATGAACGCTATGCGCAGCTGGAACTGGAAAAACTGGGCCTGCGGCCTGCCGCCGCGGGCGAGCCCGCGCGCCTGCTGGCCGAACTGAGCACGGTCAGCCAGACCCAGCAAAGAACCTACCTGCAGCCCGTGTATGAAGACCCCCTGGTGTTTTACCCGCCGCGCCGCAACGCCGCCGGCCAGTATTTCCCGGGCTTCTGGGCGCCCAGCCGTTTTGGTCCGACCTATGTGGGCGACCGGGTCGTGCCCTACACCGTGCAGTTCAGCCAGCTCAACCTGCGCCTGCTCGATACCCGCAGCGGCCCGCCGGGGCAGCCACGCGCGGTGTTCGAATCCCGCGTGGTGTATGAAGGCAACGCTGCGCTGCCTGCCGTCATGCCCTACCTGGTGCGCGCGGCGCTGGACGGTTTCCCCGGCCAGAACGGGCAGGTGCGCCAGGTCCGCTTCGACCGGGAAACCGGCGCACTGATCAGGAAATAGGCGTCTTGCACGGCCCCCGTGGCAGTGCCGGGAAATTATGCAGACCGGCCTGCTTCACAATGGCGGCATGCCTCGCCCCACGACCTCCCCGCCCCTGCCGCGCATCCTGCTGACCGGTTTTGACGCCTTCGGCGGCGACACCCTGAACCCGAGCTGGCTGGCGGTCCAGGCGCTGCACGGCCGGCGCATCGGCTGCCATCAGGTGGTGGCCGCTCAATTGCCGACCGTGTTTGAAGCCTCGCTGGCCGAACTGGGGCGACTGCTGCGCACGCACAAGCCGGCGCTGGTCCTCTGTGTCGGTCAGGCCGGCGGACGCGCAGCCCTCTCGCTGGAGCGTGTGGCCATCAATGTGAACGACGCACGTATTGCCGACAATGCCGCCGTGCAGCCGGTGGACACGCCCGTTGTCGCCGGCGGGCCGGCGGCGTATTTCAGCACGCTGCCCATCAAGGCCATGCTGCAGGCGCTGCAAAAAGAAGGCCTTGCCGCCGAGGTCTCGCAGACCGCCGGCACCTTTGTCTGCAACCATGTGTTTTACGGACTCATGCACCTGCTGGCCACGCGGCGCGGCTTCAAACGCACACGCGGCGGCTTTGTCCACGTGCCTTTCCTGCCCGGCCAGGGCCAGCCCCACATGGCGCTGGAGGACGTGGTACGCGGGCTGCGTGTGACCGTGCGTGCGGCTCTAACCACGCAGCGCGATATTGCGCAGGGCGCGGGAGCGATCAGTTGATTTGTTTTGGCGCTGGCTCGTCCCGCAACAGCCGCCAGACCAGCCAGCTGCCGATCAGCGCGTTGCTGAGGGCGAAACCGCCGACGATCAGGGTGGCCCAGGTGTCCAGCACCCGGTTGTGAACAATCCAGGCCAGCGCGGCCGACAGGGCATTGAGCGCCATGGCCATCCAGAACAGGGGATTGCGGGGCTGAAACAGGCGGGATAACTTCATGCAGGGAATGCTAACCGCTGCCGGCGCCCCCTTCTTCAAACCACCCTCTGCACCGGAAACAGGTGCCTGCCGGAAATAGCGGAATCCGCCGGAAAAACAGCGCCGGACTTACCGGACAGCGCCGAAGGAAACCGGCATCATGCCCATGTTGTCCGCGGGCGCCCTGGCCTGGCCCCCGGCCATCACAGCACCAGCCGGATCATTGCCGGCCAAGGTGGACTTCGCGCCGTCGTTGTACATGTCGGCTCGGGCATGCCGCACGCAATTGCTGAGGGCCGCACCGCGCAGGGTTTCCACACAATAAGCCACGGCGGTCTGCTGGGAGGCCAGCATGGCGTCACGTGCCTGGGCCTTTTTGACTTCACCACCGGCCACCATGGCCACGGCCGCCAGCAGGCTGGCAATCAGCACCACCCCGGCTCCCAGATAAAGGTATTCACGGGGGATGGTATTGACTTGGGGCATATGGGTGGAAAACATGAAACAAACTCCTCGTTGCGGCTGTTTCGATGTTATGAACGTGCCCCGGACATTCATCGCGGGGCTTTGCCCGTGCCGATGTAGGATAAAACCGCTTCCCGTGAACACGCTCTGACCGGCCCTGCACCACTCCCTCCGGCAGGGCCATGCGCAGGCTGGCTTACCATCCAGCCATGACCGATTCGCCCATCCTGCTGAGCGCCGCGCAGACCGCGGCCCGCCTGCCCTACCCCGCCCTGCTGGAAGAAATCGTGCGCCTGCTGGGTGATGCCTCGGTGCAGGTTCCGCAGCGTCTGGTGCAGCCCCTGGCTGGCGGTGGCAGCCTGTTTGTGATGCCGGCCTCGGACGGCCGGGTGGCCATGACCAAACTGATCACCTTCACGCCGGCCAATGCCGGAACCACGCGAGCCACGATCCAGGGTGATGTGGTGGTGTTTGACATTGCCAGCGGGGAACGCCGGCTGGTGCTGGACGGCCCGACGGTGACGGCGCGGCGTACCGCGGCGGTGTCCCTGCTGGCGGCGCAGCGGCTGGCCCCCAACACCCACGGGCCGCTGCTGGTTGTGGGCGCAGGGGTGCAGGGCAAGGCCCACCTCGACGCGTTTGCCGAAGTCCTGCAGGTCCGCGAAGTCCTGATCGCCTCGCGCAGCGCGGCCAGTGCGCAGGCCCTGGTGCAGCACGCGCACGCACGGGGCCTGCGGGCCCGTGTGGTGCAGGACGCCAACGCCGCGCTGGCCGACTGCCCGCTGGCGGTCACCTGCACGCCGGCGCATGGCGTGGTGCTCGACAGCCTGCCGCGCCGGGATGCGTTCATCAGCGCGGTAGGCGCCTTCACGCCGCGGATGGTGGAGCTTGGCCCCGACCTTTGCCGTCACTTTGCACAGCAGGGCGCGGTGTTTGTGGACACCGCCGATGCAAGCCATGAAGCAGGCGATCTGCTGCAGGCCGGTCTGGATGTGAGCCGCTTTGCAACACTCGCGGACGTGCTGGCCCATGACACGCCGAGGCCGGCAGGGCTGGTGCTTTTCAAGAGCTGCGGCTGGGCCGGCTGGGACCTGGCAGCCGCGCGGACGGCCCTTGCGCGGTAGAAGCGCCTGTCGTCACATCCACCCCGGTTGATCCACCGCAAGGAGACGCTCCACCGCCCTTTCTAGACTGACGCCATGAAACTTCAATTCCTCGGCGCGACCGACACCGTCACCGGTTCGAAATACCTGCTTCAGCACGACAAGTCCAGAGTGCTGGTCGATTGCGGCCTGTTCCAGGGCTACAAGCTGCTGCGCCTGCGCAACTGGGCGCCGCCGCCGGTGAAGCCGTCATCGATCGACGCGGTGATCCTGACGCACGCCCACATTGACCACAGCGGCTACCTGCCCCTGCTGGCGCGCGAGGGGTTTCGCGGCAAGGTGTTCTGCACACCCGCCACCTACGACCTGTGCCGCATCCTGCTTCCCGATTCAGGCCATCTGCAGGAAGAAGAAGCCGAGTACACCAACCGCCACAAACTGTCCAAACACAAGGAGGCGCTGCCGCTGTACACGCGCGACGACGCGCTGCAGTGCCTCAAGCTGTTTCACCCCGTTCCCTATGACACGGACTGGCAACCCGCACCAGGCCTGCACGCGCGCATGACGCCCTCGGGCCACATGGCCGGCTCGTCGTTTGTCAGGCTGGATGACGGATCACGCTCCATCCTGTTTTCCGGAGACATCGGCCGGCCCAACGACCTGGTGCTCAAGCCCCCCGTGCAGATGGATGGGGCCGATTACCTGGTGGTGGAATCCACCTATGGCGACCGACCGCACAAGAACTCGGACCCGCTGCTGGAACTGGGCAAGGTGATCAACCGCACCGCCGCCCGCGGCGGCGTGGTGGTGATCCCGGCCTTCGCCGTGGGCCGGGCCCAGAGCCTGCTGCACTGCATCCAGCTGCTCAAGGCCCAGGGCGTGATCCACGACATTCCCGTGTACCTCAACAGCCCCATGGCGGCCAGCGCCATGCAGGTGTACCTGAAACACAAATCGGAACTGCGGCTGACGGCCGCCGAATGTGATGCGCTGGCGCACGCCGCGCATGTCGTGCAAACGCCGGAAGAATCGCGGCTGCTCAATGCGCGCCATGGCCCGATGGTGATCGTCGCCGCCAGTGGCATGGCCACGGGCGGGCGCGTGGTGCATCACCTCAAGGCCTTTGCGCCCGACAAACGCAACACCATTTTGTTCGCCGGCTTTCAGGCCGGCGGCACACGCGGTGCCTCGATCGCAGGGGGTGCACCAACGGTACGAATCTTCGGCGAGGACGTTCCCGTCCGGGCCGAGGTGGCCATGCTGGACGACCTGTCGGCCCATGCCGACGCCGCCGAAATTGTGAACTGGCTCAAGGGGTTCAAGGCGCCACCCAAACAGACCTTCATCACGCACGGCGAACCCGCTGCTGCGGACGCGATGCGCCAGCACATCGAGCGCGAGCTGCACTGGAACGTTCACATGCCGTTCTACCTCGAAACGGTCACTCTCCGCTAACGCCGCCAATGCAGGCTGGGAGCCTGTCGGGCTTGGGGCGTCGAAAGCGAAAATCGGCCCCAGCGAGGACAGTTTTTGCCGGATTTGCAGGCCCATAGTCGAGCTATGGGGCAAAAAGCCGGTGAAAAATGGACCGCTGCGGTCGATTTGCAGCCGACGACCCCAAGTCCGACAGGCTCCTAGGGCCGGAGCTCAGGCCAGGCCGCACCACTCGGCAAAGCGGTGAAAGGCATCCGCCCAGAGCGCCCAGGCCGCCGCGAGGATCAGCAAGCCACCGGCCGCGCGCGTGCCCCAGTCCTGCTTGAGCTTGTTACCGCGGCCCTGCAGCTTGTCGTACAGCAGCGGCACGAGCATCAGCGACACGCTGCTGCCGGCAGCGAACAGCGCCATCGACAACGCGCCCTCCAGCGGCCCGCCACTGAGCGAAGCCACCAGCAGCGCCGAATAAAGCAGGCCGCAGGGCATGAAGGACCACAGCGCACCGGTGGCGAAGATGCCGCCACGCGCCGCGGCCAGCGGCCGGATGCGTGACCAGACGGCGCGGCCGGCATCGCTGACCCATGCGGGCTGGCGCGCCTGGGACAGCAGCATCAGCCCCCAGAGCAGCACAGCCAGGTGAAACAGCGTCCAGACCGGGCGTAGCGCCGCGGTATTCGTGGTCAGCCAGGCCAGGCTCTGCACGGCCAGCGCGGCAGCAGCGCCGGCCAGCGAATAACCCGCCAGACGCCCGGCCTGAAAGCTCCAGAGCGAACGCGACGACGAGCCGGAGCCCTGGCGCGGACCCAGGCGCGAAATGCCCGCGCAGGCAGCGCCGCACATGGCAGCGCAATGCGGGCCGCCGGCCAGCCCCATCATCAGGGCCGTCACGGCCAATGTGGTGGACATGGCAGAAACCCGTTCAGATGATGCGCGAGAACCTCGCGCGGTTGCGGTCGGCCTGCAGGTAGCGGTCGAACACCATGGCCACCGCACGCACGAAGAACCAGCCCTGCGCCGTGACCTGGATGCCCGATTCGTCGAGCAGCACCAGCCCCTCATCGGCCAGACTGCGCAGCTGTTCCAGCTCGGCCGCAAAATAGCTGCGGAAGTCCAGCAGCCAGGCCAGCTCGATCGACTCGAAAATCACCTGGCCCTGGCACATCAGCGCCATGATCACGGCCCGGCGCGCCAGGTCGTCGCGGCTGAGCGCCAGTCCGCGCACCACCGGCAGGCGGTTTTGGTCGAGATGGTCGCAATACTCTTCCATCGTCTTGGCGTTCTGGCTGTAGGTCGCACCGATGCGTCCGATGGCCGAGACGCCCAGGCCGATGAGGTCGCAGTCGGGCTGGGTGCTGTAGCCCTGGAAGTTGCGATGCAGCCGGCCCTGGCGCTTGGCCACGGCCAGCGCGTCGTTGGGCAGTGCAAAGTGGTCCATGCCGATGTAGACGTAGCCCGCAGCCATGAAGGCAGCGAGTGACTGTGACAGCATGGCCACCTTGGCCGCAGCGCCGGGCAAGTCCGCGGAGACAATGCGCCGCTGCGGCTTGAAACGTTCGGGCAGGTGCGCATAGGCATACAGCGCAATGCGGTCGGGCTTCAACTGCGCCACCTGGGCCAGCGTGCGTGCAAAGGACTCGGGCGTCTGGCGCGGCAGGCCGTAGATCAGGTCGACATTGATGGAGTCGAACCCCACTTCGCGTGCCTGGACCATCAGTTCGCTGACCTGCTCAAACGGCTGGATGCGGTGCACGGCCTTCTGGACATCGGGATCGAAATCCTGCACGCCAAAACTCAGGCGGTTGAAACCCATGTCGGCCAGGGCGCGCAGGCGTGAACCATCCACCGTGCGCGGATCGATCTCGATGGAGTATTCGCCGCCGGGCACCATCGTGAAGCTGCGCCGCAGCATGGCCATGAGCTCTCTCAACTCATCGTCGGACAGAAAGGTCGGCGAGCCTCCGCCCAGATGCAGTTGCGTGACCGTCTGGCCCGGGCCGAGCTGGGCCGTGTGCAGGTCGATCTCGCGGCTCAGGTAGCGCAAATAGCTGACGGCACGGTTGTGGTGCTTGGTGATGATCTTGTTGCAGGCGCAGTAATAACAAAGCGATTCACAGAACGGAATATGGACATACAGCGACAGCGGCATGGTCAACCCGGCCGGGCCCGTGCGGCGCTGGGCCAGGGCCTGGCCATAGTCAGTTGCAGTGAAGGCTTCTACGAAACGATCGGCCGTTGGGTAGGATGTATACCGCGGCCCCGGAACGTCGAATCGTTGGAGCAGTTCGGGCGATACATTGGTCATGACATGTTTCTCGTGGAGGTAACCGACTGTGCCGCGTCCGCCCCCCCGAGCGCTTGACATGGATCAAAGGCGCCGGGGCGGGGACCCGGACAATTTGATCAAGATCATAAAAGGCTCTCCCATGAAGGAAATCCCCGTACGTACGACCACCGCGGATCTGGTAGCGACTGCCCCGGAAACCCCGTTTATCGATGAAAAAACCATCAAGGTGGCGTGCTCGAACTGCAACCTGCGCGAACTGTGCATGCCGGTGGGCCTGAGCCCACAAGAGCTCGCACGCATCGACGAGGTCGTGGCCGTTCGCCGCAAGGTCAAACGCGGCGCCACCCTGTTTCGCAACGGCGAGCCTTTCGAATCGCTGTTTGCCATTCGCACCGGCTTTTTCAAGACCTGTGTCACCTCCGGGGACGGCCGCGACCAGGTCACCGGCTTCCAGATGGCTGGCGAGGTCATCGGCCTGGACGGCATTGTCAACGACCGCCATACCTGCGATGCCGTCGCGCTCGAAGATGCCGAGGTCTGCGTCATGCCTTTCAATCGCATCAGTGAGCTCTCGCGCGAGATCAATGCCCTGCAACACCATGTGCACCGCATCATGAGCCGCGAGATCGTGCGCGAACACGGTGTGATGCTGCTGCTGGGCAGCATGCGGGCCGAAGAACGCGTGGCAGCCTTCCTGCTGAACCTGGTGCAGCGGCTGCACGCACGGGGGTTCTCGGGGTCGGAGCTGGTCCTGCGCATGACACGCGAGGAGATCGGCAGTTACCTCGGGATGAAGCTGGAAACCGTGAGCCGCACCTTCTCGAAGTTTGCCGACGACGGTGTCATCGATGTCCGCCAGCGCCATGTGCGCATCCTCGACACCGACGCCCTGCAGTCCATCGTCAACCAGCAGGGCTGTAACTAGCGGGCAGCATCCTCGGACCCGCGCACCACCAGCACCGGAACCGGGGCGGTCCGCACGATCTGCTCGGCGTCGCTGCCCATCAGGACACGGCCTATGCCGCGCCGCCCGTGCGAACCGACCACAATCAGGTCCGCCTCCGCGCTCCTGGCCTGCTCGGCCACATGTTCGCAGATGCGGCCTGGCCCGCCCACAATCAGCACACTGTCGGTGTCCACGCCCTGATCCACGCCCTTTTGCCGGCCGAGCGCCAGCAGTTTCTCGCCAGCTGCCTGCATCAGGGGAACGATTTCATTGGTGTAATTCATCGCCGTCTTGAAGCCGTTGACGTAGCTCAGCTCGTCCACCACATGGAGCAGCCGCAGCCGCGCGCCGGTCAGCCCGGCCAGGCGGATGGCTTCATCGAGCGCCTTGTCCGAAGTCGGGCTGCCGTCGAAGGGAACAAGAATCTGATGGTAAGCGGACAATTTTTTCTCCCCGGTCAAAGATTTTTCAGCGCAGCGACAGACGCATCGCCACGGTTTCCTGCGCGCTTGCGGTGGACACGTCGAAGCCGGTCTGGCGCGCCAGGGCGGCCATGCCCACGTTCTCCGGCAGGCACTGCCCCACGACCTCGGCCGTGCCGCGCTCGCGCAGGTAGCGAATCAGCTTGTCCATCAGCTGGCGCCCCAGGCCACGCCCCTGCCAGTCCGTGGCCACCTGGATGGCAAATTCCGCCTGCAGGTTGTCAGGGTCGCAAACGGCCCGCGCTTCGCCCACCATGACCGGTTCGCCGCCCGCCTGCGGCACCATCGCCACAAAGGTCATCTCGCGGTCATAGTCGATCTGGCTGTAACGTGCCAGCTCGGAATGCGGCACCTCGCGCCGCGTCATGAAAAAACGCAAGCGCATGTCGGCGGGCGACGCCCCGGCATAAAAGGCCATCAGTCGCTGGCCATCCTCGGGGCGAATCGGGCGCAGCAGCACGTCCTGGCCCTTGACCTGAACATGTTCTTCCAGCGCCAGCGGGTAGGGACGGATGGCCAGCCGGCTGCGCTCGCCCGCCGGGACCTGGCGCAACCGCACCCGCGCATCGAGCGCCAGCACGCCGTGTTCGTCGACCAGCAGGGGGTTGATGTCGAGTTCGGCCAGCCAGGCCAGGTCGCAGGCCATCTGCGAGACCTTCAGCAGCGTGGCCAGCAGCGCGGCCTCATCGGCGGGCGGGCGCCCACGGTAACCCGCCAGCAGGAGCGACAGCCGGCTGCCGGCGAGCATGTCCTGCGCCAGGCGGGTATTGAGCGGCGGCAGCGCCACCACATGGTTCTTGTGCAGTTCGACGGCAACGCCGCCCTCGCCGAGAAGCATCACCGGCCCGAACACGGGGTCCGAGGCAATGCCCACAATCAACTCGTGCGCCCCGGGGCGGTCGGCCATCGCCTGCACGGTGAAACCGAGTATCTGCGCCTGTGGCAGCAGCCCGATCACCTGCCGCAGCATCTTCTCGGCCGCGCGCCTGAGTTCTTCCGCAGAGACCAGGTTCAGCGCCACGCCGCCGACGTCGGACTTGTGGATGACCTGGGGCGACACGATCTTCAGGGCCACGGGGTAACCGATGCGGTTGGCCACGGCGATCGCCTCCTCGACATCGCGGGTCCTGACGGTCTCCACCGTGGGGATGCCGTAGGCCCGCAGCAGTGCCTGGGCCTGCGCATCAGCGAGCCACTCGCGGCCTTCCTGCAGCGCCTCCTCGAGCAGCGATTGGGCCAGTTGCCGGTCCGGCGTGAAGTCCTCCAGCACGGACGTGGGAAGCTGCTGCAGCGCCTGCTGATTGCGTGCATAGGTCGCCAGTTGCAGCCACGCCGCCGCCGCGCGTTCCGGTGTGTTGTAGCTGGCAATGCCGGCGCTGGCGCTGTCCCGCCGCGCCAGCGCCACCGCCGCACCACCCAGCCAGCAGGTCAGCACGGGCTTGGCTGCCGCCTGGATCAGCGGCAGACAGGCCGCTGCAATCCGGTCGGCAGGAACAATCGCCGTGGGGGCATGGATGAACAGCACACCGTCGACCTCGGGCGCTGCCAGCAAGACCCGCAGGCTGTCCGCATAACGGCTGACAGGAGCGTCGCCGACGATGTCGATCGGGTTGCCATGCGACCAGGTGGGCGGCAGGCACTGGTTGAGCGCCTCCAGCGCCCCCGCACCCAGCACCGCCAGTGTGCCGCCGCCCAGCGCCAGTGCATCGGCGGCCAGCACGCCGGCACCGCCGCCGTTGGTCAGTACCGCCAGCCGCTCGCCTTGCCAGCCCTTCACATGGGTCAGGGTTTCGGCGGCATCGAACAGCGCCTCCAGCGTGTCCACGCGCAACATGCCGGCGCGCCGGACGGCGGCATCGAACACCACATCGGAGCCGGCCAGCGCACCGGTGTGCGAGGCTGCCGCCCGGGCACCATCAGGCGCACGACCGGCCTTGACAACAATCACCGGCTTGTTGCGCGCGGCGGCGCGCGCCGCCGACATGAACTTGCGCGCGGTCTTGACCGACTCCATGTACATCAGGATGGCCCGCGTTCCGGGATCGCTGGCCAGGTAGTCGATGACGTCGCCGAAGTCCACGTCGGCGCTGTCGCCCAGCGAGATGAAATGAGAAAAACCGATGCCGCGGCTGTTGGCCCAGTCCAGCATGGCGGTCGCCAGCGCGCCCGATTGCGTCACAAAGGCCAGCTTGCCGGGCAAGGCGTTGCCGGGTGCAAAACTGGCATTGAGCCCTATCCCCGGCACCAGCGCCCCGATGCAGTTGGGCCCGAGGATGCGCAGCAGCCAGGGCCGCGCCGCATCCAGCATGGCCTGCTCCAGCGTGGGCCCGCCCGAGCGCGCGGCCTGCTTGAGCCCGGCCGACAACACAATGGCGGCACGCGTGCCCTTGCGGCCCAGGGCGGTGATCAGGTCGGGCACCGTCTCGGCCGGCGTGCAGATGATGGCCAGGTCCGGCGCCTGCGGCAGCGACTCGACATCGGGCCAGGCCGGGCCACCACCCACCTGGGTATGCCGGCGGTTGACCGGCCAGACCGGCCCCTGAAACCCGTCCGCCCTGAGATTGCGCAGGACCACGGCACCCAGGCTGCCCTCCCGGTCGGAGGCGCCTATCAGGGCCACAGAAGCGGGGCGGAACAGGGTCTCGAGATTGCGTACGCTCATGAATTTCCTTGGAACAGGGGTTCCAACATACCCCATGCTGGAAGATTAGCGCCCGGGCAGCACCCTCAGTTGCTCCAGATCAAAGACCCGGGTGCCGGGTGGCCCACAGAATGGTCACGCCAGCACAAGGTTCTCCATGGAAACATACGACCGCACCCTGATGCCGCGCTTCAGCCAGATTCTGGCGCAGCGCGAAACCGAACTGCGTGCCCTCCTGCGCGCCACCGCCGAGCAGCCCCATGAGGCCGGTGGCACCGGGCAGCACCGTGTGATGGATTTCAAGGATGTCGCCATGGAACAGGCCCTGGCCACGGTCGATGAGGCCAAGGCGGGGCACGCGGTGCTTGAGCTTGAGGAAGTGCTGGCGGCGCGCCGCCGCCTGGCCGACCAGAGCTTCGGCCATTGCCTGGACTGCGGCGAAGCGATCGATCTGCGGCGCCTCGCGGCCCGGCCCGCCGCGGCCCTGTGCACCACATGCCAGGCCATTCATGAGCATGAGCGTCCCATGGCGATGCGGCGCTGAACCGGAAACCGTCCCCACCCGAAAGGAACCCCATGCGTGCAAAAACACCCCTCCCCGTCCCGTCCCGCGAAAGCACGGGTATGGGCACCACCCCCGCCAGCTTTCTGGCCGACCTCGGCCGCCAGCAACTGGCCGTCGCCACCGATGCGGCTTGCGCCCTGTTGCGCGGCAGCGAAGCCATGCGGGCCATCCAGCATCAGGCGGCCCACGAGGCTTCCCTGCGTCACCAGGCGGCGGCGCAAAAGCTGCATGGAAACTGTGAGCCGGCCGACCTGCTGGCCATCCAGTCGGATCTGCTGAGTTTTGACTTGCAGGGTGCCACCCAGTACTGGCAACAGATCACGGCCGCGGCGCTGCAGTCGCAGGTCGAAATGATGGCCAGCGCCACCCACCTGCTCGACAGCGAACAGGGCGGCGCATTGAAATCGGCCATGGAAAGCTTTCAGGTGGCGATCGCTTCGGGCAATGGCTTTTTTGCGCCAAAGCCCGCCGCCACGGCGCCACAAACCCGTGCCTGACACACGTCGCCCGCTGACCGTGCCTCGGACAGGGGTGCAAAAAGCCGCGCCTTACCCTTGGTGAACGTAGGTGCCGGGTGCGGCGGACAACCGGCCCGCCGAACGCAGGCCGGCAAGCGGCACAGCCTTGGTCTGCCCCGTTGATTGTTCATGCAGCCAGGCGTGCCAGCACGGCCACCAGGAGCCGGTGACCGGCGGCGCACCATGCAGCCAGGCCTGCGGATCTGCAGGCGCCTTGCCTTCCGCATGGGTGGCGACGCGGTAACTGGCCTGGGGATGGGCCGCGGTGCCGGACGGCGGATTGACGATGCCGACGTTGTGCCCCCCCGAGGTCAGCACAAAACTCACAGGCGCACGCGTCAGGCGGTGAATCTTGTAGACCGAGGTCCATGGCGACACATGGTCGCGCTCGGTGGCCACCACAAACAGCGGCACCTTGATGTCGGCCAGCGAGATGGCGCGGCCGCCTGCCATGTAGCGCCCCTCTGCCAGGTCGTTGTGCAGGTATAGCCGGCGCAGGTACTCGCTGTGCATGCGCGCGGGCATGCGCGTGGCGTCGGCGTTCCAGGCGCGCAGCGCCGTCATCGGTGTCTGCGCGCCCATCAGGTATTCATGCACGAGTTTGGACCACACCAGGTCCTTGGAATTGATCAGGGCAAAGGCACCCGCCATCTGTCGGCCATCGAGATAGCCGCTTCCCGCCATCAGGTCTTCCAGAAACGCGATCTGGCTCTCGTCGATGAACAGCCCCAACTCGCCAGGCTCGTGAAAATCAACCTGCGCGGCCAGCAGGGACACGGTTTTCAGCGGGTTGCGCGGCCGGGCGCCCAAGGCCGCAGCCGCCATGGCCAGCAGAGTGCCGCCCAGGCAATAACCCGCCGCGTGAATGCCGGCGCCGGGCCGCAGTTCGCCGACCGCCTTCAGCGCGGCCATGGCCCCGAGTTCCAGGTAATCGTCGAGCCCCAGGTCCCGGTCCTGGCTGTCCGGATTTTTCCAGGAAACCATGAAAACGCTGTGGCCCTGGTCCACCAGGTAACGAACCAGCGAATCGGCCGGTGTCAAGTCAAGGATGTAGTACTTCATGATCCACGAGGGCACGATCAGTACCGGTTCGGCATCGACCTTGGCCGTGGCCGGCTCGTACTGGATCAGTTCGATCAGGCGGTTGCTGAAGACCACCTTGCCCGGAGTCAGCGCTACCCCTTTTCCCGGGAGAAAAGCCTCCACGCCGCGTGGCTTGCCCTCCGTCAGCACCGCCATGGCGTCGCGCGACCAGTTGGCAAAACCATTGGCCAGGTTGGCCCCGCCCGTGGCCAGGGTTTCTTTCAGCACCTGGGGGTTGGACATCGGAAAGTTCGAGGGCGACCACATGTCCAGCCACTGGCGTGTGGTGAATGCTGCCACGTCTTCATGGTGTCGGGAAACGCCGCGCACGCCTGTCATGGCCCCGTTCCACCACTGGTCCTGCAGCAGAAAGGCCTGGGCCATGGCGCTGAACGGCAGCAGGTTCCATTCCTGCGGCGAGAAGCGCTTGTCCTGGGGGGCCGGCTCCACGCAGCGCACACAGTCGCCCCGCCAGGCCTGCGGCGCATACTGCGTCCACAGCAGGCCCTTGCGCAGGGCGTCGGCCAGCAATTCGGCCTGCCGGGAAGGCGACACCAGCAGGTGCGTGAACCAGTCGGCATACGCCCCGGCGACCGAGGCCGGGGAGACGCCGTGCGTGAATCTGGCCAACCCGAGCTTGAGCGGAAGGTCCATCGGAGCCGGTGTGTGCCCGTGCGGGCGGGGATCGGAAAGTGCCATGAAAAATTCCGGCGCCACTATGCGGCCAGTCAGTCAAAAGCAGAATCGTCCCGTACCAGCGTCACCCGGCCTTTGCGCAAGGTCAACGAAACCCCTCAATCCCGGCCCACGGCCTCGCCAGCTGCGTAACATGCCCGGATGCTGCCCGATGCCATGTTCGCGATGACGGTCGATCCCTCGAGTGCAAAACTGCAGCCCGCGTCGAAACCTGTGCCGCAGGCAATTGGCTGGGAGGTGGTGGTCCGCGTGCTGGCCTGTGGCGTATGCCGCACCGATTTACACATCATCGACGGTGAGTTGCCGGCCCGGCGCGCAAACCTGGTGCCGGGGCATGAGGTGGTGGGGCAGGTGACCGCCAACGGTCCCCAGGCGCGGCGTTTTGCGCTCGGCCAGCGCATCGGCATTCCCTGGCTGGGCAGGGCCTGCGGTGAATGCCCGTTCTGCGCCATGGCCCGAGAAAACCTGTGCGACGAGCCGGTATTCACGGGTTATGACCGGGACGGCGGCTTTGCCGAATACGCCGCCGCAGACGAGCGCTTCTGCTTTGCCCTACCCGACCGCTACGACGACGCCCATGCCGCGCCGCTGCTCTGCGCCGGCCTGATCGGCTTTCGCGCCTGGCGCATGGCGGGCGAGGCCCTGCCGCGCCGGCTGGGTCTGTACGGTTTCGGCGCGGCAGCCCACATCGTCTGCCAGATCGCTGTGGCGCAGGGACAGGAAGTCCATGCCTTCACCCGGCCGGGCGACACGGCGGGGCAAGCGTTCGCCCGCAGCCTGGGCGCCGCCTGGGCCGGAGGTTCGGACGAGACACCGCCCGCACGGCTGGACGCGGCGCTGATTTTTGCCCCGGTCGGCGCGCTGGTGCCCGCCGCGCTGACAGCCACACGCAAGGGCGGAACCGTGGTTTGCGCCGGCATCCACATGAGCACCATTCCGGCTTTTGACTACGGCCTGCTCTGGGGTGAGCGCGTACTCCGGTCGGTCGCCAACCTCACGCGCGAAGATGGCGAAGCCTTTTTCCGGACCGTGGCCGGCATCTCGCTGCAGACCCATGTGCAAACTTTTTCCCTGCGGGACGCCAACACAGCGGTGCAGGCTTTGCGCGAAGGGCAGATCCAGGGCGCCGCGGTTCTGCTGCCCTGAGACAGGAAGCCGGGTTCCGCATCGACTTGAGCAATGTCAATGCACGCCGCGCAAAGAAGAATAAATTGAGCGCATTGGCAGCGCCATGCCGCCGCGTTCAGATCCCCTCAACAGTCAGGAGAGTTCCATGAAAACGGATGCCCACATCAAGTCCGACGTCATTGACGAGCTCGCGTGGGATCCTGCCGTCAATGCCACCGGCATCGGTGTGGCGGTCAGGGACGGTGTGGTGACCCTGACCGGCCACCTCGACAGCTATGCCGAAAAGCATGCGGTGGAACGGGCTGTGCACCGCGTGGCAGGCGTGCGTGGCATCGCGGTGGAACTCGACGTCAGGCTGGCCGCTGAACACAAGCGCAGCGATTCCGACATCGCGCAGGCAGCGGCCACGGCCCTGCAGCTGAACTCCCTGGTGCCGGACGAGAAGATCCAGGTCCTCGTCGAAAACGGGCGGGTCACCCTCACCGGCGAAGTCGACTGGAGCTACCAGCTGGCCTGCGCCGAACAGTGTGTGCGGCCGCTGGCCGGCGTGCGCGGCCTGTCCAACCGCATCACCATCAAGTCCCGCGCAAGCAGCAAGGACGTCGGTGCCCAGATCACTGCCGCCCTGACGCGACAGGCCGCGCGGGAGGCCAAACACATCACCGTGGAGGTGGAAGGCAGCGTCGTCACCCTCTGGGGAAAAGTGCATTCGCTGGCGGAGCGCGAGGCGGCTGTCGGTGCCGCGTTCTCGGCACGCGGTGTTTCGCGCGTCGTGGACAAACTCGAAGTCGGTGCCTGACCTGGAAGGCACATTCCTTTCATCATTTTTACAATCATTCAAGGAGAGTCAATCATGAGCGATCTTCGTGTCCTGGATCCCACCTTCACCGACTCCTTCGAGTCGGCCATGCGCCGCTTCTTCTCCCCCGCAGTTTTCGAAACGGAGACCCCGGCGCTCAAAATGCGCATCGATGTCTCGGAGAAGGACGACGCCTACCAGGTCAAGGCCGACATCCCCGGTGTCAAAAAAGAAGATATCAACGTGCGCATCGACGGCAACGTGGTGCAGATTGACGCCGAAATCAATCGTGAAAAAGAGACCAAGGGCAATGGTGGCAAGGTCCTGCGCAGCGAGCGCTACTGGGGCAATATCTCGCGCACCTTCAGCCTGGCCCAGGACGTGGACGACGGCAAGGTACAGGCCAAGTACGCCGACGGTGTCCTGAGCCTGGAGCTGCCTAAAAAGGCCTCGGCAGCGAGCAAGAAAATAGCGGTTCAATAGGCCTTGTACGCATGACCACGGCGCAGCAGCCGGACGTCCCGGTGTTGCGCATCCGGTCGCTGTCCAAGACCTATGGCAGCGGTGAAACTGCCGTGCACGCCTTGCGCGACGTGGATCTCGAGGTGCGGGCGGGTGAATTTCTGGTGCTGCTGGGCGCCTCGGGCAGTGGCAAGTCCACACTGCTGAATATTTTGGGCGGACTGGACCGGCCAAGCACCGGCGAGGTGGAGTTCCTGGACCACCGCCTGACCGATGCGCCCGATGAGGAGTTGACGCGTTACCGGCGTGAACACGTTGGCTTCGTGTTCCAGTTCTACAACCTCATTCCCAGCCTGACCGTGCGCGAGAACGTGGCACTGGTCACCGACATTGCCAGCAACCCCATGCCGGTGGACGAAGCGCTGGCGCTGGTGGCACTGACACCCCGGCAGGACCACTTCCCTTCCCAGCTGTCTGGCGGCGAGCAGCAGCGCGTGGCCATTGCACGAGCCATCGTCAAGCGCCCGCAGTTGCTGTTGTGCGACGAGCCCACCGGCGCGCTGGACTATGCCACCGGCAAACTGGTGCTCGAAGTCATCGCCCGCATCAACCAGGAGCTGGGCACCACGGCCATTGTCATCACCCACAACGCCGCCATCGCCGGTATGGCCGATCGCGTCATCCGGCTGGCGGACGGGCGCATTGCCAGCATTGAAGTTCCTTCGCGGCGCCTGACCCCCGCAGAATTGTCATGGTGAAACCATGAAAGCGCTGGACCGGAAGTTGCTGAGGGACCTGCGCCTGCTCTGGAGCCAGGGCCTGACCATCGCGCTGGTGGTGGCCAGCGGCATTGGCGGCTTCATCACCAGCCTGAGTGCGGTGGACTCGCTGGACCTGGCGCGTGAGCGGTTTTATGCCCAGGCGCGCTTCGCCGACGTGTTCGCCACGGTCAAACGCGCGCCGAATGCCCTGGTCGAAACACTGCGGCAGGTGCCCGGCGTGGCCGACGTGCAGACCACGATCGAGCAGGTGGTGCGCATCGGGCTTCCGGGTGTGAGCGACCCCATTCTCGGCCAGCTGATCGGCGTGGATCGCAAGCAGCTGCCGCGCATGAACCAGGTGACTGTCTCGCGCGGCCGGGCACTTGACAAGGCTGCGCTCTCCTCCGTCGCACGTAGCGACGGCCGCATCGAGGTACTGGTTTCGGCGGGCTTTGCGACATCGCGCGGCGTGAAGCCGGGCGACATCTTCACCGCGCTGATCAACGGGAAACAGCGCACCCTCCTGATCGCTGGCATTGCGTTGTCGCCAGAGTATATTTTTGCCGGCTTGGGCGGCAGCCCCGACCAGCGCGGCTTCGGGGTGTTCTGGATGGACCGCGACACCCTGGCCGCGGCCTACGACATGCAGGGCGCCTTCAACCGCGTGAGTATCAAGCTCGCGCCGGAGGCATCGCAGCGCGACGTGATTGCCCGCATGAGCCGGCTGCTGGCACGTTACGGCGCAGGAGAAGCCTATGGCCGCGAGGACCAGATCTCACATGCCATGCTCGACGCCGAAATCAAGGAGCAGCAGGTGCTGGGCACGGTGCTGCCTTCCATCTTTCTTGGCGTGGCAGCCTTCCTTTTGCATGTGGTGGTCTCACGGCTGGTGTCCACACAGCGGGAACAGATCGCTGCCCTGAAGGCGTTGGGCTACCCCAATCGCAGCATAGGCGCGCACTACCTCAAGCTGGTGCTGGTGATCGTCATCCTGGGGCTCATGCTGGGCATCTGGCTCGGCGACTGGCTGGGCGCCGCCTTGACGCGGCTGTATGCTGATTTTTTCTACTTTCCGACGTTCGAGCACCACCTTGCGCCATCGCTGTTGATGGTGGGTGCAGGCCTGACGCTGGCGACAGCCGTGCTCGGCACGCTCAGTGCCATCGGCGCCACGGTGCGCCTGGCACCGGCCGAGGCCATGCGCCCGCCCGCACCGGGGCACTTCCGGCGCACGCTGCTGGAGCGCCTGGGCGTCAAGGGGGTCAAGCCGGCCTTGCAGATGATCCTGCGCAACATGGAGCGCCGACCGCTGCGCACCGGACTGTCCATTGCCGGCGTGGCAGCAGCCGTGGCCATCGTGGTGATGGGCAATTTCATACGCGACGCGATCGACCATATTGTGGACACCCAGTTCAACCTGGCCATGCGCAGCGACGTGATCCTGTGGATGAGCGACCCAATTGGCAACGAGGCCCGCTATGAGGTGGCACGCATGCCCGGGGTCATCGGGGTGGAGGCAACCCGCGACGTTCCGGTGCGTTTCGTCAACGGCCCGGTCAGCGAGCGGGGTCTCATCCAGGGTTATGCAGAAAACCCCGAGCTGCGGCGCATCGTCGACATCCATGGACGGGAAGTGCCCCTGCCCGACGGCGGCCTGGTGATGACCGACCGCCTGGCCAGCAAACTGGGCCTGCGTGTGGGTGACACGGTGCGTACCGAAGTGCTCGAAGGACGCCGCGAGACGCTGCAGCTGACACTGGCAGCCACCGCACAGGAAATGATGGGACTGAACGCCTACATGGAGCGCCGCGCGCTGAACCGGCTGATGCGCGAAGGCGACGTAGCCTCGCAATACGCGGTGGCACTGCAGCGCGGCAGCGAAGCCGCCTTCCTGGCCGCCAGCCAGGGCCTGCCACGCGTGGCCGGCACCTTCAGCAAAGCCAACCTGCTGCGCAACATGCAGGAAGTCAGCGCACGCAATATCCGTCTAATGAGCACCATTCTCACTTTGTTTGCGAGCGTCATCGCCGTGGGTGTGGTGTACAACAATGCGCGTATCGCATTGTCCGAACGCACCTGGGAGCTGGCCAGCCTGCGGGTGCTGGGCTTCACACGCGCCGAAGTCTCGGTCTTGCTGCTCGGCGAACTGGCCATCAGCATCGCCATTGCCTTGCCGCTGGGCATGCTGATGGGCTGGGGCCTTGTGCATCTGGTCGCGGAACTGCTCAAATCTGACCAGTTCCAGTTTCCAGTGGTCATCCAGCCGCGGACCTATGCCTGGGCGGCCATCTGCGTGGTCGCCGCCGGCGTGGCCAGCGCCTTGGTGGTGCGACGGCGGATCGACCGGCTGGACATGGTGGCTGCGCTCAAAACAAGGGAATAGGGAAACAGGGAAATGAATGTGCTGAAACTGAAGAAAACAACCTGGCTCTGGATCGCGGCGGGCGCCGCCGTGCTTGCGGCGCTGGTCTGGGCCTTTTCGCCGCGACCCGTGGAAGTTGAAACCGCGACGGTCAAACAGGATCATTTCGAGCAGTCCATCGAGGAGGATGGACGCACCCGGCTGAAGGACCGCTACACCGTCTCGGCGCCGGTGGCCGCACGTGTGGCACGCATGGTGCTGCGCGAGGGCGACAGCGTGGCCGCCGGCGATGTCGTGGCCGTGCTGACGCCGGTCATGTCGTCGATGGTTGATGAACGCAGTGCGCGCGAAGCGACGGCGCGGCTGAAAGCGGCCGCTGCCGGGGTGGAGCGCGCCTCGGCCCGCGTGGCACGCGCCAGAATTTCCCTGCAGGAGGCTCAGCTGGAAAAGGAGCGTACCGAGAAACTGGCCGGTGAAGGATTCCTGTCGGCCTCGCGACTCGATGCGGTCCGGCTGGCCCAGTCAGGCGCCCGTCGTGAACTGGAGGTGGCGGACGCGGAGCGTGAAATGGCGGTGCAGGAAAAGGCCCAGGCCGCGGCGGCGCTGCAACCGGCCGCTGCCGGCAGCAGCAGCACCCGGCCGCTGAGCGTGCGTTCGCCGGTCAGCGGGGTGGTGCTGCGCGTGCCGCAGCCCAGCGAGGCCAACATTGCCGCGGGTGCCGCCCTGCTCGACATTGGCGATCCCCTCCAGATGGAGGTGATCAGCGAACTGCTGACCACCGACGCCATGCAGGCCACGGCCGGGCGCCGCGTGGTGATCGAACGCTGGGGCGGGCCGCCCGTCGAGGGCTTGGTGCGCCGGGTGGAACCGGCCGCTTTCACCAAGGTCTCGGCGCTGGGGGTGGAAGAACAGCGCGTCAACGTGCTGATCGACGTCAGCAACCCGCCCGAAGCCTGGCGCAGCATGGGCGACGGCTTCCGGGTGTCGGTCCGGATTGTCACGGCCAGTATCGAGCAGGCCGTGCTGGCACCCCTGGGGGCGCTGTTTCCTCATGGCAAGGGCATGGCGGCCTACCGGCTGGACGGTCGTCATGCCCGGCTGCAGCCGGTCGAGGTAGGCGCACGCAACAACAACGAGGCCTGGTTGCGCAGCGGCCTGACCGAGGGACAGACCGTGATTGTTTACCCTCCCGCCACCATCCGCGACGGCAGCAAGGTCCACGTCCGCACGCCCTGACGCCGTGTCGCGGCGACCGTTACGCCAGGCGTCAACCGGCCAGAGGCGACCAACTGGCGGGACGCACCGGGCTGGCCTGCCTGCTGGCCGCCTGCAAGGCATGGCCGAAGGCCTCCAGACGGCCGGCGTAACTGCCGTCGTCAACCTCACGCGTGGTGAATGCGGTCACCAGCAGGGGGGCACGGCCCAGCAGGTGCGCGATTTCGGCCACGGCATTCGGTGCGCCGCTGCCGCCCATCACCGACACCACGCCCACCTGCTGCAAGTCATCGCGCCGGTCGGCCACAAAACTGCGCATCGGCGAGGCCAGGCGATAAGCCCAGATCGGAGAGACCAACACCACCGTCCCGAACTCCTTGGGATCCGGCCCCTGGTAACGGATGCGCGGCTGGCGCCGCAGCAACGAATCGGCCACACAGCGCAGCGTCCCGGACGCGCCGGAACGGGTTCGCTCCTCCACAATTTCGCCCGAGGGCCAATCGAGCTGACTGCACAGCAACTGCACCAGGCGACGTGAGGTGCCGGTGTAGGAATAAAAGACGACAAGGATTCTGTCCATCAGTCTCTCCTCTGGGGGTGGTTGGAAAACTATAGGCAGCAACGGGGCGTGGACGTTGAGGTGCATCAAACCGCTGCGAGATGGGGCCGGGAGAAAGCCCGGCACCGGCGACCCGGAACTGCTTGACGGACATCAAGCCCGCCGCCACCGGGACGGCTTAACCTGCGCGCACGATGCCAATGCTTGACGCTGCCCTGAACTCCGCCCGCGCCCTGGTCACCACACTGGCTGGCGCCTTGGGCGCGGAACTGATCGAGACCCATATTTCGTGGGTGCTGCTGGCCGCAGACACCGCGTACAAGATCAAGAAGCCCGTGCACCTGCCCTTCGTCGACTACAGCAGCCTGCAGGCCCGGCGCCATTTCTGCGAGGAAGAGGTCCGGCTCAACCGGCGGCTGGCGCCTGGGCTGTACCTGGGCGTCACAGACATCACCGGGACGCCTGCCTCGCCCGACATCGACGGTGCCGGGCCGGTGCTGGAATACGCGGTGCGCATGCGCCGCTTTCCCCCGGGGGCGCTGTTCAGCGAAAGAATCGCCGCCGGCACCCTGGACAACAAGGACGTGGATCAGCTGGCCGCGCTGCTGGCCGATTTCCATGAGAGCGCGCCGCGCGCGGCTGCCAGGGATGGTTTTTCCAGCGCCGACCAGCGCCGCCGTATCGCGCTGGCTGCGCTCGAAGGTGCCCGGCCATTGGCCGGCGACGCCGCGCTGTCGGCGCTGCAAACCTGGTTAACGGCGGAGGCCGACGCACTGGCGCCCTTGTGGACATCCCGCCAGGCGGCCGGTCATGTGCGCGAATGCCATGGTGACCTGCACCTGGCCAACGTGGTGCGTCTTGACGAGCATGTCGCAGCCTTCGATTGCATCGAGTTCGACCCGGCACTGCGCTGGATCGACGTGCTCGACGATGCGGCCTTCGTGGTGATGGACCTCGCTTCCCACCAGCGACAGGTCTTGTGCTTCCGCTTTCTCAATGCCTGGCTGGACCGGACAGGCGACCATGCCGGCCTGCCTGCACTGCGTTTTTCCGTCGTTTACCGGGCACTGGTCCGCGCCCAGGTGGAGCACCTGCGCAGCGGCGGCAGCAAAGCGGCCCGCCGCTACCTGGCGACAGCGCTGGCCTGGGCCCAGCCGGCCAAGGCCCGGCTGTCCATCATGCACGGCCTGCCGGGGTCGGGCAAAACCTACGTCTCCCAGCGCCTTCTCGAGCAGGAAGGCGCGATCCGGCTGCGCTCGGACGTGGAACGCAAGCGTTTGTACGGCCTGGGCATGCTGGAGGATTCGCAGGCCCGGGGGCTGGACCTGTATGGCGCGGACACCACCGCGCGCACTTATGCGCAGCTGTTCGGCCTGGCGCGCACGGCACTGCAGGCAGGGTACCCGGTGATCCTCGATGCCGCTTTCCCGCGCCGCATCGAACGGGATCAGGCACACGCATTGGCACAAGACCTTGGTGTGCCGTTTTCCATCGTGCACTGCGAAGCCCCCCTGCCCGTGCTGCGTGAACGCCTGCTGGCCCGTCGCGGCGATGCCTCGGAGGCCAACGTTGCCGTGCTTGAACACTTGCGCGAAGTCGTCGAACCACTGTCGGAGGAAGAGCTTTCTTTTGTGCAGCCCATGGCACCGGACAAACCTGCGTGATCCTCCACCGGTGAGCACCGGTGCGCTTGCGCGATCCCCAAGCACCCTGCGGACGCCCGCTTCTTTCTATTACTTTTGGCTTAAGCGCAACTGGCGAACTGCGCATCGGCGCTGGACCGCTGGCTTTTCCTTGCGATTCATCAAGACGCACCTGCCGTCGGCTACTAGAGTGAATCCGGCGTTTCAACCCACCGAGGAGACGAACACAATGGAAGCAACTACCGAACGACTGCTGTGGATGTACGAGACAATGCTGGTCATCCGCCGCTATGAGGAAACAATGGCGCAGGTGTACCTGGAGGGCAAGCTGCCGCCACAGATCCAGAAGGGCCTGGCCTTCGACATCGCATCGGGACCGGTTCCCGGCGAGATGCACCTGGCGGCCGGACAGGAACCCGTTGCCGTCGGCGTCTGTGCCCACCTCACCGATGCAGACACTGTGGTCGGCACACACCGGCCGCATCACTTCGCGATTGCCAAAGGTGTTCCGCTCGATCGCATGACGGCCGAGATTTTCGGCAAGGTCACCGGCCTCGGCCGCGGCAAGGGCGGCCACATGCACCTGTTCGATCCGGCGCGCCGTTTCAGTTGCAGCGGCATCGTCGGCGCCAGCCTGCCGCCGGCTTGCGGCGCGGCGCTGGCAGCCAAAAAACTCGGCACGCGAGCCGTGGCGGTGGCTTTCTTCGGCGAAGGCGCCGCCAATCAGGGCGCCTTTCACGAATCGCTCAACCTCGCGTCGCTATGGAAACTGCCAGCGATTTTTGTCTGCGAGGACAACCGCTATGCCATCTCGGTACCCAAGGCGCAGGCCACCTCGGTGGTGTCCAACGCCACCCGCGCAGCCGCCTATGGCATGGAGGGTATCGCCGTCGACCGCAACGATGCCATCGCGGTGCATGATGCAGCCGCGCTGGCGGTGCGGCGCGCACGCGAGGGCGGCGGGCCCACGCTGATCGAGGTCAAAACCGACCGCTACATGGGCCATTTCCAGGGCGACGCCGAGGTCTACCGGCCCAAGGGGGAGGTCGCCGAGCTGCGCAAGAACGACCCCATCCCTGCCTTGGGCAGCGAACTGCGCCGGCGCGGCCTGCTTGACGATGCACAGGCCGCCGCCATCGCTGCACGCGCCGAGGCGCGCGTGGCAGCGGCCTTCACCTTCGCGCGCGAAAGCGCCTACCCGCCAGTCGCAGAAGCGACCGAACACCTGTTTGCCTGACCGACCCAAGGAGATGCAAGATGACTGCAGAACGCAAACTCACCATGGCCCAGGCGGTGGCCGAGGCCATAGGCCAGGAAATGGAACGTGATCAGAAGGTCTTCGTGCTGGGCGAAGACATCGGTCGCTACGGCGGCATCTTCAGCGCCACCGGCGGCCTGCTGGACCGCTTCGGGCCGGAGCGCATCATGGATACACCGATTTCCGAGACTGCCTTCATAGGCGCGGCAACGGGCGCGGCCGCCGAAGGCATGCGTCCGATCGCCGAGCTGATGTTCGTCGATTTTTTCGGTGTCTGCATGGACCAGATCTACAACCACCTGGCCAAGAACATCTACATGTCGGGCGGCTCACTCAAGCTGCCGGTGGTGCTGATGACCGCCATAGGCGGCGGCTACGGCGACGCGGCCCAGCACTCGCAATGCCTGTACTCGGTGTTCGCGCATGTGCCCGGGCTCAAGGTGGTGGTGCCCTCCAACGCTTACGACGCCAAGGGCCTGATGACCCAGGCCATCCGCGACGACAGCCCCGTGATGGTCTTTTTGCACAAGGGCCTGATGGGGCTGCCCTGGATGCAGTACTACGAAGGCGCAACGACCACGGTGCCCGCCGAGGCCTACGCCCTGCCCTTCGGCCAGGCCGCGGTGGTGCGCGAGGGCAAGGACCTGACCATCGTGACGATCAGCCAGATGGTGCAAAAAGCACTTCTTGCGGCGCAGACATTGCAGGCCCAGGGGGTGGACGTCGAAGTCATCGACCTGCGCACCTTGGTGCCGCTGGACGTCGATACCGTCATCCGTTCGGTGGCCAAAACCGGCCGCCTGCTGGTAGCCGACGAAGACTACCTGAACTTCGGCCTGTCCGGCGAGATTGCGGCGCTGGTCGCGGAACGACTCGACGGGGTGGTGCTGAAGGCGCCCATCCGGCGCTTGGGCGTGCCCGGCGTGCCGATTCCCTACAGCCGGCCGCTCGAGCAGGCCGTGATCCCGTCCGTCGAGCGGCTGGTGGACGCCTGTCGCAGTCTGATCGGCGCACGGATGAAGGCAGCAGCATGAGTGCTTTGCCCATGAACATCACGCTCAAGGATGAAGCCTGGGAAGGCGTGGATGCGCAGGTGCAGGCGCTGCTGGACCAATGGCTGGTGCCCGAGGGTGCGCAGGTTCAGGCCGGGCAGCCGGTGGCACGCGTGATTCTGGTCAAGAGCAGCATGGATATCGCGGCGCCTGTCGCCGGCGTTGTCGAGCGTATTCTCGTACCGACCGGCGAGACCTTTGGCCGTGGCCAGCCGCTGGCTGTGCTGAAACCCGCCTGAGCGGTGGGCCGATCGGCAAAGGTTTGGGTGTGCACGGGCGGCCTTCCGGCCATCGTGCTCGGGCGCGCCCAGCGCAACCTGCCCACCGATCCCGTGCTGCCGTTGCGCCGGCGCTCGGGCGGCGGCGGTGCCGTGCTGACGGGACCGTGGCTGTTGCGCGCCGCCGTCCGGCTACCGCCGGGCCATGTGCTGGCGGGTCGGGGCCCTGTTGCCGCGGCGCGCTGGTTCGGCCAGGTGCACCAGGCATGGCTGCAGGCGCAGGGCATCACGGACACCCGCCTCTGCGACGGGCCCACCGTCGGGCACTGGGCGTGTTTTGCAGGACGGGGACCGGGGGAAGTGATGGTCGGCGACCGGAAGATGGTCGGCATCACCCAGACCTGGCGGCAACGCGCCGTCCTGCTGGCCGCCGGCACACTGGTGTCGACGCCGCCCTGGCACTTGCTGTGCGCTGCCCTGCGCCGTCCGCGCGAAGAAGCCGGCACGCTGGCATCGGTCACGGTCAGTGCAGCCGCCTGCCTGGGGCACGACGTGGATGCCGGTGCCTGGGCGGATGCCCTGCGCCACCGCCTTGAGCGGGCGCTGCTGAACGCCGAGGAGTGCGTCCCGCCTGGTTAAGGCTGCCGTGCCCGTCAAGCCGGAAGCCGGACTTGCGTTTTATCAAGGCCAGCGATACCCGCCTTGCCTACAGTGGCGCGAAGGATTCCCATGCAAGCAACACCGCCCCCTGCTCCTCCTACTGTCAACCGGCTGCGCCTGCGCAGACTGGGCATCGACACCTACCAGGAACCGGTGCTCTACATGCACCGCGACTGCCCCATCTGCCACTCGGAAGGCTTCGAGGCGCGGTCGCGCGTGGAACTGCGGCTCAATGGCCGCACCATCGTGGCCACGCTCAATGTGGTGACCGGAGACTTCCTCTCGTCCGACGAGGCCGGCCTGTCCGAAGCGGCCTGGCGCCTTCTTCATGCGCAGCCGGGGGAAGAAATTTCGCTGCACCATCCCGCACCGCTCGAATCGCTGAGCCATGTACGCGCCAAGGTTTACGGCCGCCGCCTCGACCAGACGGCCATCGACGCGGTGATCGTGGACGTGGCGGCCGGGCGTTACTCGGACCTGCAGCTCGCGGCCTTCGTCACCGCCTGTGCCGGCGACCATCTGGACATGGGCGAGACCATCGCGCTGACCCGCGCCATGGTCAACGTCGGCGAGCGCATACATTGGGGCGAGGGCCTCGTCATGGACAAACATTGCGTGGGCGGGCTGCCCGGCAACCGCACCACCATGATCATCGTGCCCATCATCGCGGCCTGCGGGCTGCGCATGCCCAAGACCTCATCGCGCGCCATCACCTCGCCGGCCGGCACCGCCGACACCATGGAGACGCTGGCGCCGGTGGACCTCGACGTGGCGCAGATCCGGCGCGTGGTCGACCGCACCGGCGGCTGCATTGTCTGGGGCGGTGCCGTGCGGCTCAGCCCCGCAGACGACATCCTGATCCGCGTGGAGCGCCCGCTGGACCTGGACAGCCAGGGACAGCTCGTCGCCTCGGTCCTGTCCAAGAAGACCGCGGCCGGCGCCACCCATGTGTTGATCGACATGCCGGTCGGGCTGACGGCCAAGGTGCGCAGCGCGCATGCGGCCAACCTGCTGGGGCAGCAGCTTGAACAGGTCGGCCAGGCGCTGGGCATGCAGGTACGGGTGGTGCAAACCGACGGCGTGGCTCCCGTGGGCCGCGGCATCGGCCCCGCGCTGGAGGCGCGCGACGTGCTGGCCGTGTTGCGCCGCGAAACGCGGGCTCCGGCCGACCTGGCGCTGCGTGCGCTGCAGCTGGCCGGGCAGATTCTCGAGTTCGGCGGCGCGGCGCCCGCCGGGGCCGGCCTGGCCCAGGCCACCGCGGTGCTGGAGGACGGCCGCGCCTGGCAGAAATTTCAGGAAATCTGCGAGGCACAGGGCGGCTTGCGCGAGCCACCCGTGGCCACCCACCAGCAAGCGGTGCGGGCCCGGCATGGCGGCACCGTGATCGCCATCGACAACCGGCGCCTGGCACGCATCGCCAAACTCGCCGGCGCGCCTTCGGCGGCGTGTGCGGGCATCGACATGAATGTGCAGCTCGGCACGGTGGTCGAGCGCGGCCAGCCGCTGTTCACGCTGCATGCGGCAACGCCGGGCGAACTCGCCTACGCCCTGGAGTACGCCACCACCCAGGCTGAAGCGGTGCATGTGATGGAAGAGGCCTGATGCTGGTCCTGGCCCTCCCCGGTGGTGAGCAGCTTGCGGCCGGCCTCGCCAGCCGCCTGCGCTGCGACTGCGCCAGCCTGCAACTGCACCGGTTTCCCGACGGCGAAACAGGCGTGCGTATCGACGCGCCGGTCAAGGGCCGCTGCGTGGTGCTGGCCGGCAGCCTGGACCAGCCCGATGGCAAGACCCTGCCGCTGATTTTTGCCGCCGACGCGGCGCGCGAACTGGGCGCCCGGCAGGTCGGACTGGTCGCGCCCTACCTGGCCTACATGCGGCAAGACAAACGATTCAAGCCTGGCGAGGCGGTGACCTCACGCAGCTACGCCCGGCTGCTGTCTGCTTCGCTCGACTTTCTGGTCACCGTGGATCCGCACCTGCACCGCATCCGCAGCCTGGGCGAGGTGTACAGCATCCGTACGCAGGTCATCCCGGCCGCGCCGCTGATTGCGCGCTGGCTGCGCAGCCACGTGGACGCGCCCTGGCTGATCGGACCCGACCAGGAAAGCGAACAATGGGTTGCCGAAGTGGCAGGCCTGGCGGGCGCGCCCTGGACCGTGCTGGCCAAGACACGGCGGGGCGACCGCGATGTGGGGATCCGGCTGGCCGGCCGCGAACGCTGGCCGGAACGGACACCGGTGCTGCTCGATGACATCATTTCCACGGGGCAAACCATGCTGGCCGCCACGCGGCTCCTGAACAAGGCCGGTCTGGGCGCGCCGCTGTGCATAGGCGTGCATGCGCTCTTCGATGCCGAGGCCCAGCGCCAGCTGCTCGAAGCAGGCGTCACGCGTGTGCTGACCTGCGACACCATCACGCACCCTTCCAACGCGATACGCATGGCCCCGCTGCTGGCCCGCGCCGTGCGCCAACTCAGCGCAGCCAGCAAGGATGCCAAAAAATGACGGCAAAACGCATTGTCCTGATCCAGGGCCATCCCGACAGCACCGTGCCCCACCTGTGCCACGCGCTGGCGGCCGCGTACGCCGCGGGCGCGGAAGAAGCCGGGCACGCCGTGCGCTGCATCCAGGTCGCCGAACTCGATTTCCCGCTGCTGCACAGCCAGCAGGCCTGGGAGGAAGACACGCTGCCCGCCGGCTTGCAGCAGGCGCAGGCCGACATCCGCTGGGCCGAACACATCGTGCTGATCTTTCCGCTCTGGCTGGGCGACATGCCGGCCCTGCTCAAGGGATTCCTGGAACAGGTGGCCAGGCCCGGCTTTGCTTTTGAACACGAAGCGGGCCGCGCGACCTTCACAAAAAAAGGGCTGGCAGGCCGATCGGCCCGTGTGGTGGTAACCATGGGCATGCCGGCGCTGGTGTACCGCTGGTATTTCCGCGCCCACAGCGTCAAGTCGCTGGAGCGCAACATCCTGGGCTTCGTCGGCATCGCCCCGGTCCACACCACACTGATTGGCATGGTCGGCGATTTCAAGGCGAACGACGGCAGCCGCTGGCTGGCCAAACTGCGCCGGCTCGGACAACGCACTCAATAAGGCATGCATGGCCAACCCAACCACTCCCATCCACCCAAGAAAGACCCCGATGAACCCTGCACCCATGGCGCCACCCATCGCCCCCGCGCCCGGCAACCCCGGCAGCGACATCGTCAAGCGGGTCGGCCTGCTCGCCGCGCTGGCGGCCCTGCTGGCCATCGTCTGGATGCCGGCCCTGCAGGGCCTGCCCGCCGCCGGTCAGGTCATGCTGGCCATCCTGGCCTTTGCCGTGATCGTCTGGATGACCGAGGCGCTCGACTACGCCGTGAGCTCGGTGGTCATAGGCGCACTCATGATCTTTCTGCTGGCCTACGCGCCCGACGCAGCCAAGCCGGCCGGCCCCGACATGGGCACCGGTGCAGCGCTCGGCCTGGCCCTGTCCGGCTTCTCCAACAGTGCCGTGGCGCTGGTGGCGGCGGCCTGCTTCATTGCCGCGGCGATGTCCGCCACCGGGCTGGACAGGCGCATCGCGCTGAAGGTTCTGTCCAAGGTGGACGCGGGCACCAACCACATCGTGATCGGTGCCATGGTCACGGGTTTCCTGCTGTCCTTCATCGTGCCCAGCACCACGGCGCGGGTGGCCTGCCTGGTTCCCATCATGATGGGTTTCATCCTGGCCTTCAAGGTCGACAGGCGCAGCCGCTTTGCCGGCCTGCTGGTGATCACCGCGGCGCAAACCGCCAGCGTCTGGAACATCGGCATCAAGACCGCGGCGGCGCAAAACATGGTGGCCATCGGCTTCATCGAGAAGCAGTTCGGCACCAGCATCAGCTGGACCGAGTGGTTCATTGCCGGTGCGCCGTTTTCGGCCGTGCTGAGCGTGGCGGTTTATTTCATCATGACCCGCCTGATGAAACCGGAGATGAAGGAAATCGCGGGCGGCCAGGCCACCATCCGGCAACAGCTCGAAGCGATCGGGCCGATGACGCTGCGGCAGTGGAAACTGCTGGCCATCGTGCTGGTGCTGCTGGGGTTCTGGGCCACCGAAAAAGTACTGCACAACTTCGACACCTCGTCGACCACCATCGCGGCCATCGCCCTGATGCTGGTGCCACGCCTGGGTGTGATGGACTGGAAGGAGTCGCAGCGCGCCTTCCCCTGGGGCACGGTGATCCTGTTTGCCGTCGGCATCAGCGTGGGCACCGCCCTGCTGAAAACCAACGCGGCCGGCTGGCTGGCCAACCTGATCGTCCAGCATCTGGGGCTGCAGCAGGCCAGCGCCTTTGCGATCCTGATGCTGCTGTCGCTGTTCCTGATCGTGATCCATCTCGGCTTTGCCAGCGCCACGGCACTGGCCTCGACCATGATCCCCATCATCATCAGCGTGCTGACGGCCGTGCAGACGCCGGGCATCAACGTGATCGGCATGACCATGCTGCTGCAGTTCGTGGTGAGTTTCGGCTTCATCCTGCCGGTCAACGCGCCGCAGAACATGATCGCCTATGGCACGGACACCTTCGATGCGCGTGACTTCGTGCGCACCGGCCTGGTGATCACGCTGGCCGCCATGGGGCTGCTGGTTGTCTTCGCGCTGACCTACTGGCCCTGGATGGGCTACATGACCAAAGCGGTCTAGGCAGAACCGGAAACAAGGAGGAACGCCATGACCACCTTGACCAAGCTCGCCCTCGGCATGATGGGCAAATTGCGGCCGCAACCGGCCCTCGGCAACGCAGCGGCCCTGATCAGCCTGCCGCCGCCCGACCGGCAGGCCGGGCTGCCGCTGATGCAGGCCCTGGCCCAACGCCAGTCGCGCCGCGACTACAAGCCAGACCCGCTGCCACTGGCACTGCTGTCCGGCCTGCTCTGGGCCGCCTGCGGTGTGAACCGGTCCGATGGCGGGCGCACCGCACCCTCGGCGCTCAACGCGCAGGAAATCGACATTTATGTGGCCTTGCCGGAAGGCGCCTACCGCTACGACGCCGCCGGACATCAACTGCAGCTGGTCGCCGGCGCCGACCTGCGGCGTGTGACCGGTTACCAGGACTTTGTCGATGAGGCGCCCATGGACCTGGTCTACGTCGCCAACCACCCGCGCATGTCGCTGGTGCCGGCCGCACAGCGCGAAGCCTACGCCCATGTCGCCGCCGGCGCCATCACGCAAAACGTCTACCTGTTTGCGGCCAGCAGCGGCTTGGCCACGGTGATACGCGCCTGGATAGACCGCACGGCCATCGCCGACGCGCTGGGCCTGAGCCACGACCAGCAAGTCCTGCTGTCGCAGACGGTCGGGTTTCCGGCTGCCGTCCCCTGAAGGCGCGGCGAGGGCCTGCAGCGCGCCCCCAACGCTCCTGTTTTGATAGCTATTGACGCAATACCGGCGATGACTAGAGCCGGTTTTGACCGAATCAGTCCGCCCGCACCCAGTCGGCGCCCAAACCCAAACCCAAACCCAAACCCAAACCCAAACCCAAACTCAGGCCCAAGGCCTGCAGGCTCAGCGCTCCCCGGCGCGTGCGGCCATCACCCGGCGCCAGAGCCGCAGCACCAGCAGCACCAGGGGCATGGCGTGAATGAACAGGTCGAAGATGTCCAGGGGTCGGGACAGCGTGCCCTGACCCAGCATCCGCAATTTTTCAATCAGGTGTGGCTCGGGCGTGATCGGCGCCACGGCCATCCAGAGTGCCAGGACGATCAGCCAGACCAGTGGAATGCGGTCCAGCCACCTCATGGCCAGACTCCCTGCAGCCGCTGTCGGCCACGCAGGCAAACGTGCAGGGCATCATTCAAAGGACGGTGCCTCCGGCTTGACCACCGGCTTGCCGGCCGCCACCCAGCCATCGAAGCCGCCGGCAATCGACTGCACGTTCAGGTAACCCATCTCATGCAGGGCGGCACCGCACAGGGCGGCGCGGCCGCTGGTCTTGCAGTACAACACGATCTTCAGGTCGCGCGGTTGCAGCGCCGGGGTGCCGCTGAACTTGAACTCGAGCAGGCCGCGCGGGACGAGGACCGCGCCGGCAATGTGGCCGGCGGCGTATTCGTCGGCTTCGCGCACATCCACCAGCACGTCGGCATCGCGCAGGGAGATTTCAGCGTCGGATACGGCGACTTCCTGGACGCGTGTCTTGGCAGCGGCGACGAGATCATGGGCGGTTTTCATGGGAACTCCTGGTAACAAGGTGACGAATTGGATGTGCAACAGGTTGGGTAGCCTGCATCCGGCGCGTGCGCCGGACACCGGGAAGTTCATGGCGCGCGGATTTTTTCGTGGATGCGGCGCGTGGTGCGCCACACGCCCCACAACACCAGCGGGATCAGGGCGCCGGCGGCGATCTCCGGGTTGACGGGCGCACCGGCGGCCTTGAACGCCTTGCCCACATACAGCAGCAGGCTCACCACGTAATACGAGATGGCCGCAATCGACAAGCCCTCCACCGTGGATTGCAGGCGCAGTTGCAGTTCCTGCCCGCGCGTGAGCTTTTCCAGCAGTTGCTGGTTCTGCACCTCGGTGGCGATGTCCACCCGGGTGCGCAGCAACGCGCTGGTGCGCGACACCCGCTCGGACAGCGACGCCAGCCGCTGCGCCGTGGCCTCTACCGTGGCCATGGCCGGCGACAGGCGGCGCTGCATGAATTCACCCAGGAGCTGGGTGCCGGAAATGGGTTTCTCGCGCAGCTCCGCGATGCGCTGGCCGACCAGCGCGCTGTAGGCCCGCGTGGCCGAGAAGCGGTAGCTATGTTCGGCCGTAGCGCGCTCCACCCGGGCCGCCAGCGACACCAGGGTGTCCAGCAGCTCCTGGTCGGAGGCCGACTTGTTTTCGAGCCGCGCCGTGATGTCGGCCAGTTGCCCCTCGGCCTCGGCCAGCATGGGGCCCAGCGCCTTGGCCACGGGCAGGCCGCGCAGGGCCATCAGGCGGTAGGTTTCGAGTTCCAGCAGGCGCTGGGAGATGCGGCCGGCACGCATGTCGGTCATGACTGGCGGGGCGATCACCAGCATGCGCTCGAAGCCGTCGGCGCCCAGGTGAAATGCGGTCAGCGCCCACGAGTGTCCGTTGCCCAGCTGCGAAGCCACCGCGGCACGGCCTCCGAACCAGGCCAGCGCCTGTGCCATCAGGGTCCCCTCGCCGGAAAGATCGCCATGCACCATGGCCAGCTGGATGGCGGCCACCGTTTTCCCGGGAATGCCGGGCAGCCAGCCCGGCGCGACCACCGGGGCAGCCAGCAAGGGTGGCTCCGCAGCGCCGAGCAGCGCGCTGGCGGGCAGCGGCTGCACGATGGCGTAACGCGTGAACTCGGTGTGCCGCTCCCACTGGACGAGGTAACCCTCGCAGCGCAGACTCAGGAAGTTGCCGTTCAGGTTGTCCAGCGGCAAATCCTGCTGGCCCGGCAAGCGGCGCAGGTGTTCACACTCCTGCTCGCGGGTCACGCCGGCGTTGAGCACCGCCACATAAATGATGAGTGCCGGCAGCCGCACGCGAGCCGACGGCCGCGCATGCAGCTCGTTGTGCAGCACGGCTCGCTGCGCATCGTCGGGCGGCAACAACGCGAAGGACGCGGGGAGAGGAGCAACAGAGGAAGACAGGCTGGAAGTCATGCCCCGATACTACCGTTTTGATAGCTGCTTGCGCTTTCCTGACAAGGGCTGGAGCCTGTTTTCATGAGGAATTCATGGACTTGAACATGGAGAGCGTCGCGGATTGGCACGGCTTATTTCAGGCGCTGGCCGGTGCTGTCAGAAATTTCGATGGTGATCGGAATGCCCTGCCCCACACTCTGGGTGACGGTGCAGAACGCCTCGAACTGCTCGAGCACGCGGTCCAGGTGCTGCAGCGAGGCCGCCGGCACGCCCAGCGTCAACTGCGCGGTCATGCCCAGCACACGCAGGCGTCCTTCCGGGTTGCGGCCCACCTGCGAGGTGATGTCGCAGCGCATCGGCTCCGGGGCCTGCTTGAACTTGCGCAGCGCAAACAGCAGCGAATCGCTCAGGCAGTTGCCGACGGCGGCGCTGAGCAGCTGCACCGGCGAGGGCCCGAGCCCGGTCCCCAGTGGCGCCGGTTCATCACCGGTCAGCACCGGAATGGCCCCGCCAAACTGGATGTCAAAGCGGTAGTCGTGCTGCTGCACCAGGCTGACCTGGACGAGGGTGTCGCTCATGGCGCCTCCGGGTTGAAGATGAACAGGATCAGGTACCGCAAGAAAACCTGGACTCGGGCACGCCCAGCTTCTTGAGGATGAAGCCGAGCGGGCACACGTTGGTAAACCCGAACTGGAACAGGTTGAAGCCCACAAAGGCGGTGAAGGCCAGGGCCCACTTGCTCACAAACAGCGGGCTGCCTTCAACGCCGAGCGCGAGGGACACCAGGATGAACAGGCCGGCAATAATGCGGATGTAACGTTCGACAGTCATGAAATTCTCCAGGGAGTTAAAAAAGGTTGTTTCTATTTCAGGCGCACGATGCCCAAGAGCTTGAGCACGTACTTCTCATACACCGGCTCCGTGTTGCCGGTTTTCATCTTGCGGATGAAATACTTCTCGAACGCGATTTTGGCCAGGTGCACCCATTTGCCCTTCTTGAACCAGTTCACGTTGCGCGGTGGTATCTGCGGCAGGGCCACAAAGGCGGCCCCGGTGTCGCCCATGTCGGCCAGGCAGATCGCGTTCCAGGTGGCCTTGGCCTGCACCGGCCGGCCGGCAATCTCGTCGGCGATGTTGTGGGTGATCGCGGTCACCATGGTTTCGATCATGTAACCGGTCTTGGGCGCGCCCGTCGGCACGGGCGTGACCTCCACCGGCGGGATGGCCACGCAGACGCCGGCCGCAAAGATGTTGGGCCAGGCCTTGCTGCGCTGGTGTTCGTCGATCAGCACAAAACCGCGCGGGTTGCACAGCCCCGGCACCGCTGCCACCGCGTCCACACCCTTGAAGGCCGGCAGCATCATGGACAGCTTGAACGGGACTTCATGCTCCTTGTACACATTGCCGAGGTCATCGACCTGGGTGACAAACATTTTCCCGTCCTCGACACGTGTGGTCTTGGCGTTGGTGATCCACTTCATGTCGTGGCCACGCATCTCCGACTCCATCATGGACTTGCTGTCGCCGACACCGCCCAGGCCCAGGTGGCCGATGTAGGGCTCGCTGGTCACGAAGGTGATGGGCACCAGGTGGCGCAGCTTGCGCTTGCGCAGATCGGCGTCGAGGATGAAGGCAAATTCGTAGGCCGGCCCGAAGCAGCTGGCCATCGGCATGGCGCCGATGACGACCGGGCCGGGGTTCTTGAGGAACTCCTGGTACTCCGCCCAGAATGCCTCGGCATGTCCCACGGTGCACACGGAATGGGTGTGCCCGCCGTGGGGGCCGGCGCCGGGAACCTCGTCGAAGCTGAGCTTGGGCCCGGTGGTGATCACCAGGTAGTCGTAGTCCAGGCTGTCGCCGCCTTCGAGCGTCAGGCGCCTGGCCTCGGCGTCGATGGTGGTGACGGCCTTGGGCACAAAGGCAATGCCCTTGCGCTCCAGCAGGGGGGCGATCTTCAGCACGATGTCGTCCCGCTTGCGCCAGCCCACCGCCACCCAGGGGTTGGAGGGCACGAACTGGAAGTAATCCACCGCGCTGACCACCGTGATCTGGTGCTCGGGCGGCAGCAGCTCCCGCATGTCGTAGGCAGCCGGCATGCCACCTATGCCAGCGCCCATGATGATGATCTTGGCCATGTCATGTCTCCTTGGTTCGGGTTGAAGAAACAGTCCGTCACTCAGGCTTCAATGCGCGCGGCAGGCGGGGCCACCCGATGCTGGTACAGCGCGAAATAGAGAACCGGAATGACCACCAGCGTCAGCAGCGTGGACACCAGGATGCCGAAGATCAGCGCAATGGCCAGGCCGTTGAAGATGGGATCGTCCAGGATGAAAAAGGCGCCAATCATGGCGGCCAGGCCGGTCAGCGCAATCGGCTGGGCGCGCACCGCGGCCGAGCTCACCACGGCCTCCTTGAAGGCCATGCCCTGCGCGACCTGCAGCTCGATGAAGTCCACCAGCAGGATGGAGTTGCGCACGATGATGCCCGCCAGCGCGATCATGCCTATCATGCTGGTGGCCGTGAACTGGGCATTGAGCAGCGCGTGCCCCGGCATCACGCCGATGATGGTCAGCGGAATGGGTGCCATGATCACCAGCGGCGCGAGGTAACTCTTGAACTGCGCCACCACCAGCAGGTAGATCAGGATCAGGCCCACACCGTAGGCGGTGCCCATGTCGCGGAAAGTCTCATAGGTGATCTGCGATTCGCCGTCCCACTTGACCGCGTACTGGCGGTAGGGATCGGAGGGCTGGCTGATCCAGTATTCACCCAGTTCCCCGGTGTTGGGCAGCGCCGCCTGCGCCAGCTTGGGCCGGATGCCGAACAGGCCGTACAGCGGCGAGTCGAGCTTGCCGGCCATGTCGCCGAACACATAGCTGACCGGTTGCAGGTCCTTGGTGAACAGCGGCTTGTTGACCACGCCCCGCTCCACCTGAACCAGCTCGGACAAGGGCACCATGCGGCCGTTCGCGGCTTTCATGGGCAGGGCCAGCAGGGCATCGAGCCCCACCTGGCTGTCCAGCGGCAACTGCAGGCGAACCGGCACCGGGTTCTTGGACTGGCCATCGTGCATGTAGGCGGCATCCGCGCCAGAAAGCGCGCCCTGCACCGTCTGCGCAATCGCCGCCACCGGAATGCCCAGCGACTCGGCGCGCTGGCGCCGCACCGTGAGGTGGGCGCGCGGCGCGTCCTCCTTGAGCGAGGTGTCGATGCCCACGATGTCGGGCGTGGCCGCAAAGGCGGCGGCAATGCGCCGGGCCAGCGCCTGGCGGCCGGCTTCGTCCGGGCCGTAGACCTCGGCCACCAGCGGGCTCATGACCGGCGGGCCGGGTGGCACTTCCACCACCTTGACCCGGGCCTGATGACGCGCGCCGATTTTTTCCAGCTCCGGACGCAGGCGCTGGGCAATCACGTGGCTCTTGTCGCTGCGGTGTGCCTTGTCCACCAGGTTGACCTGCAGGTCCCCCTGCTCGGCCTCGGCACGCAGGTAGTACTGGCGCACCAGGCCGTTGAAGGTGATCGGGCTGGCGGTGCCGGCATACCCCTGCAGGTCGCGCACTTCGGGCTGCTGCGCCAGAAAAGCGCCCAGCTCGTGCAGGGCGGCCGCGGTGTTTTCCAGCGGCGTGCCGGCTGGCATGTCCACCACCACCTGGAACTCGCTCTTGTTGTCAAAGGGCAGCATCTTGAGCACCACCCACTGCACCATGGTCAGCCCGACCGACAGCAGCAAGGCCACCAGGATGCCGGCCAGCAGCAGCCAGCGCTTGCGCGCGCTGTCGAGCAGCGGCGTGAGGATGCGTGTGAAAAAGCGTTGCAGCTTGGGGCCCAGCCCGCCAGGTGTAGCCGCGGCTTCATGGCCGTGCCCCGGACCATGCGACTTCATGAGCTTGAGCGCCAGCCAGGGCGTGACCGTGAAGGCAATGGCCAGCGAGATCGCCATGCCGAGGCTGGAGTTGATCGGGATCGGGCTCATGTAGGGGCCCATCAGGCCGCTCACAAAAGCCATGGGCAGCAGCGCGGCGATCACCGTGAGGGTCGCCAGGATGGTCGGCCCACCGACCTCGTCGACCGCACCGGGAATGATGTCGGCCAGCGACTTCTCCGGAAAGAGCTGCTGGTGGCGGTGGATGTTCTCCACCACCACAATTGCATCGTCCACCAGGATGCCGATGGAAAAAATCAGTGCAAACAGCGACACGCGGTTCAGCGTGAAGCCCCAGGCCCAGCTGGCAAACAGCGTGGCCATCAGCGTCAGGATCACGGCCGCGCCGACAATCACGGCCTCGCGTCGGCCGAGGGCAAAACCCACCAGCAAAATCACCGAGCCCGTGGCAAAGGCCAGCTTCTGGATCAGCTTGTTGGCTTTTTCCGCGGCAGTCTCGCCATAGTCACGCGTGACGGTGGTCTGGATGTTGGCGGGGATCACCGTGTTGCGCAGCTCTTCCAGACGGGCATTGGCGGCACGCGCCACATCCACGGCGTTTTCACCGGGCTTCTTGGTCACGGTCAGCGTCACCGCCGGATAAACCTGCCCCGCAGCCGGTGGCGCTGTGGCCGTCGGGCCGGCCTGCGTCACGGCCGCGCCCGGCGTGAACCACACATAACGCTGCGGCAACTGGGCACCGGCCTCGATGCGGGCCACCTCGCTCAGATAAACCGGCTTGCCGTTGCTGACACCAACCACCAGGGAACCGATCTCCTCCGCGGAGGAGAGAAACTCGCCGGTCTCCACGCTGAGCATCTGCGGGGTCGGGCCCGAAGGGTCCAGCACCGAACCCGAAGGCATGCCGAAATTGGCAGCGGCCAGCGTCTGCTTGAGCCCCAGCACATCGACCCCGCGTTCACGCAGGCGCACCGGGTCCAGCCACACATGCACGGCCCGGCCCGGGCCGCCTATGGTCTGCACCTCACGCGCGCCCGGCACGCGTTTGAGCTCCATCTCCAGGGTGCGCGCCACCCGTTCGAGATCGTTGGCGGCCAGCGCGTCGCCGCTCCAGAGCGTGACGGCCAGCACCGGCACGTCGTCGATGCCCTTGGGCTTGACGATGGGTGCGAGTGTGCCCAGGTCACGCGGCAGCCAGTCCTGGTTGGCGTTGAGCACGTCGTACAGGCGCACCAGCGCCTCGGTGCGCGGCACGCCCACCTTGAATTGCACGGTCAGCACGGCCAGGCCGGGCCGGGCCACCGAGTAGGTGTGTTCGATATCGGCAATCTGGCTGAGCACCTGCTCTGCGGGCCGGGCCACCATGTTCTGCACGTTTTCGCTGCTGGCCCCGGGAAACGGGATAAGCACGTTGGCCATGGTCACGTTGATCTGCGGCTCCTCCTCGCGCGGCGTGACCAGCACGGCAAAGAGGCCCAGCAGCAGAGCCATCAGTGCCAGCAGCGGGGTGATGGCATTGGACTGGAAGGCCGCCGCCATGCGGCCTGAGGCTCCGAGGCGGGTGGGACCGGAAGAGGTGGGATCGTTCATGGCCACCTCAGCGCGCAGCGGTTTGCGGACGGGCACCGGAGAGGCCGGCGCGCACCGGGTCCAGCGCCACGCTGTCACCGGCGGTCAGGCCCGCCAGCACCTCCACGCCGGCCGCGCCATGGTCGGGGCCCAGCCGCACCGCCCTGAGCGCAAAACCCTGCCCGGCAACGACATACACCGCGGTCAACTCACCGCGCCGGACCACGGCCGAGGCCGGCACCACCTTGCGCTCGGACGCGCCGCCGACAAAACGCACACGCACCTGCTGGCCGGGCACCAAGCCCTCCGCGCCGGCGGTCGGCAGCTCCAGCCGCCACTCGACGGTCTGCGATACCGGGTCCGCCGAGGGCAACACGCTGCGCGCCACCGGCACCAGCCACTGCGGCCCGGCCTTGCCGGCCGGGCCCTGGATTTCCACCCGGCTGGCCGACCGGGCGATGTCGCCCAGCGACGCCGGTACCTGCACCACGGCGCGCAAGGGCAGCGGCGCATAAAGCGTCAGCAGGGGCGTGCCCGGCATGGCCAGGTCGCCCGCTTCGCTCAGGGTCTGCAACACCCAGCCGTCATATGGAGCGGTCACACGCGTGAAGCCCTGCGCCAATGCCGACTGGCGGGAGCCGGCGGCGGCCTGGTCGCGTCCGGCCTGCGCGGCGTTGAGCTGCGTGTTGGCGGTGTCGAGGGCGGCCTTGCTGACAAAACCCATGGCCTGCAACTCCCGCGAGCGCTCGGCGTTGGCCCGCGCATTGCGCAACTCGGCCTCGGCCTGCGCCACCTGCGCCTGGCTGCGCTGGACGCCGGTCTGGGTCTCGCGATCATCAATGGTGGCCAGCAACTGCCCGGCACGAACGCGGTCACCCGCCTTCACCAGCAGGGACGCCACACGTCCCGACGCCTGCGCCGACAAGGTGCTTTGCTGCACCGGCTGGACCACGCCGTCGAGCTCGAAGCCCGTGGGCACCGCCTTCGCCCGGATCTGTACTACCGGCACCTCGACGGCTGTGACGGCGCGCGCCGAACCGGCGCTGAGCGCCAGGCCCAGCCCCAAGGCCAAGGCCTGAAAAACGGGGAACTGCAATTTTTTCATCATCTGTCCTTTTTCATGCCCGTGGCTGCTGAGCGTCGCCGTCCGGACCCGCAACCTGTTTTTCAATATTCGGTTCAGAGGCTGTTTATGCACTTGCTTCATATCAATCTCCCGTTGCTTTTCCGGCAAGGCGCCGCTCCGCCTCGGATGAAAAACCGGCACCCGATCACAGCGCATTGAGCGGAATCTTGAGATAAGACACCCCGTTGTCCTCGGCAGGCGGCATCTCGCCGGAGCGGATATTGACCTGCACCGACGGCAGGATCAAGGTGGGCATGGCTAGCGTGGCGTCCCGGGCGGTGCGCATCTTCACGAACTCGTCCTCGCTCACACCGTCATGGACATGGATGTTTTTGGCACGCTGCTCGGCGACCGTGGTTTCCCAGACGGGGGACCGGCCCTCGGGTGGGTAGTCGTGGCACATGAACAGGCGGGTTTCAGGCGGCAGGCTCAGCAGCCTGCGCACCGACCGGTACAGGGCGGAGGCGTTCCCGCCGGGAAAGTCGCAACGCGCCGTGCCGACATCGGGCATGAACAAGGTATCGCCCACAAACACGGCATCGCCGATGAGGTAGGCCATGCAGGCCGGGGTATGGCCAGGCACCGACAGGGCCCTGACCTGGAGCGCACCGATCGCCAGGATTTCACCGTCCTGCAGCAGGCGGTCGAACTGGCGGCCGTCGGTCTGGAACCCGGGCTCGAGGTTGAAGATGCGCTTGAAGGTGGTCTGCACTTGCGTGATGGCCGCCCCGATGGCGATTTTTCCGCCCAGCTTCCCGCGCAGGTAGTGTGCCGCCGACAGGTGGTCGGCGTGGGCATGGGTTTCCAGGATCCACGCCACTTGCAGGTTCTGGGCACGCACAAACGCCACCAGCTTGTCGGCCGAGGCAGTGCGGGTACGCCCGGACTTAGGGTCGTAGTCAAGGACGGAATCAATGATGGCGCAGGCTGCCCCCGTCTTCTCGTAGACCACATGGCTGACAGTCCAGGTATCAGGATCAAAAAAGCTTGTGATGATGGGTGTCATGTTCTACGCTCCTGCTTATTCAATTTCAATTTTGACATTCTATTTACAAACATTATATTTGTCAATATAATATCATTGTTGCAAATCAAAAGGAGTGCACCCCATGCCCGCAGACACTGTGATGGATCTCGGCAGCCTGCGCAGTTCTGCCGATGCTGCCTGCCGTCTGATGAAAGTGCTTTCCAATCCGGATCGCCTGCTCTTGCTGTGCCAGCTGGCACAGGGCGAGATGCGTGTGGGTGAACTCGAGGAATCCGTCGGCATCCTGCAGCCCACCCTGTCACAGCAGTTGGGCGTGTTGCGCGACGAGGGCCTGGTCAGTACACGCCGTGACGGCAAGGCCATTTATTACCGCATCGACAGCCCGCAGGCGCTGGACGTGATGAAAGTACTTTACGACCAGTTCTGCAGCGTTCCCGGCAAAAAGGGCGCTGATGTCAGCTGATGCTACCGCCGCTCCACAGGCATGTTGCCGGGCAGGTGCGCCTGCAAGGACCGGACCTGCCTCTCCAGCGCCTCGATACGGTTCAGGTAGCCCAGCAGGAGCCCAACCGTGAACAGGTCCAGGTCGAAATCCTGGCGCAGCTTGCCGGCCGTGCGCAGTGGCATCGCACATTCGGCGCTGAACAGGCGCTCCTGCCGGACCTCCTCCATCGGCACCAGGGCGCCATAGTCCATCAGTTCGTCGAGCTCGGCCACAGTCATGGCGCAGATTTGCGCGAGTTCAGCCAGAGTCACGGCCTCGCGCGCGTCGAGCCATGCGACCTCAAGCAGTTGTTGTTCCATGAGACTTCTCCTTGCCTGCAGGCGCGCGCGGGTTGAAACGCGAGGCCTTTGCCAGTTCCCCGAAAAGCTCGCGCTCCCGCTCGGTCAGGTTGGCGGGCACGTCGATGCGCACGGTGGCGTACAGGTCGCCGCGGCCGCTGTGGCCATCGGCCAGGCCCCGTCCCCGCAGGCGCAGCTTGCGACCCGAATGGGTCCCCGGCGGCACGGTGAGCAGCACCAGGCCGTCCAGCGTTGGTACCTCCACGTCGGCGCCCAGCGCTGCTTCCCAGGGCGCCAACGCCAGATCAAAATACAGGTCGTGGTGGTCGGCCCGAAACACCCGGTGCGGCGCGAGCGTGATGTGAAGGTAAATGTCGCCATCGGTCCCGCCGTTGCGACCCTTCCCGCCCCTGCTGCGCAGCCGCAGCTTCTGACCTTCGGTCACCCCAGCAGGAATGGTGACTTCCAGCGTGCGTCCGCCTTCCTCATCGGTCAGATCGAGCTTGACACTGGCTCCATGGTGCGCGTCTTCCAGGGGGATGCGGACGCTGGTTTCATAGTCCCGGCCGCGCATCGGCACCGGTCCCCGGGACGGCGTGCGCCCGCGCCCCATGGCGGCCAGCAGGTCGGCCAGATCAACGCCCTCAAATCCCTGGCCGTCCGCGCCGAAGTCGTGGCGCCACTGCGGCGGCGGCGCAAACTCCTCCCCGGCAGGGCGGCGGCCCAACTGGTCGTAGGCCGCACGTTTTTCGGGGTCTTTCAGCGTCGCATACGCCTCCCCCGCTTCCTTGAAGCGGGCCTCGGCATCGGGCGCCTTGGACACGTCGGGATGGTGCTGGCGCGCGAGCTTGCGGTAGGCCTTCTTGATCTGCTCGGTGTCCGCATCACGCGGCACACCCAGCGCGGCGTAGTAGTCCTTGTACTTCATGACAGGGCCCGCCGCTCAACACGCGTTCAGTGCACGCGCGTCTCGAAAGCCCGGGTCAGCCCGTCCAGGTCGGTGATGCGGATGTGGCGCTTGTCCACCTCGAGCAGGCGCTGCTGCTGGAAGGCCGAAAAGGTCCGGCTCACCGTTTCAAGGGTCATGCCGAGATAGCTGCCGATCTCGGCACGCGACATCCGCAGATGGAACTCGCTGGCCGAATAGCCGCGCGCCTTCATGCGCTGCGACAGGTTCAGCAGAAATGCCGCCAGCCTCTCCTCGGCATTCATGCTGCCCAGCAACACCATGAGACTGTGCTCACGCACGATCTCGCGGCTCATCAAGCGGGTGACCACGTGCTGCATGCCCGGGTTGCCGGCCGCCACTTCGGCGAAATGGGCAAAGGGAATGGCACAGACTTCGGTGTCTTCCAGCGCGGTGGTGCTGCTGGCATGGGCGCCATTGGCGACGCCGTCCAAGCCCATCAGTTCACCAGCCATGTAAAACCCGCCCACCTGTTCACGGCCATCGGCCAGCGTGAGGCTGGACTTGAAGGTGCCGCTGCGCACGGCATAGATGAACTGGAAACGGTCCCCTTCACGGTACAGCGTCTGGGCCGCTTTCACCTTGCGCCGGCTGAACATCAGGCTGTCCAGCCGCTCCACGTCGCTGCCCGTCATGCCGCAAGGCAGGCACAGGTCGCGCAGGTGGCATGTGGAGCAATGCGTCATGAGGGGCGCGACCGATGCGGATGCGGGAGCGGCTTGCGGGGAAACAATGCGGATGGGGGCGACGACGGCTTCGAGGGTGGCTGTAGACATGGAATCCTCCTTGGGTGACTCAGGCGTCAGCACGCGACATACCGGGAGGCCTTCGCCACGGTCTGCACGAGCTGATCAAATTCGGTGCTTTTGTCGAGAAAAGCTTCGGCGCCCTCCCCGAAGTAACGTTTACGGTAGGCCGGGCCGGAATTGCTGCTGAACACCACAAAGGCGATGTCCGGTGCGGCCTGGCGGACGGCGCGCAGAACCTGCAGGCCGGAGCCGCCGTCGAGCTGGACGTCCAGCACCACCACATCGGGCGACGCCTCCAGGATGCCGTCGATGGCATCCTGCGGCGTGGCGGCCCGTCCCACGACGCTCATCGCGCTGGCTTCGAGCATGGCGGTGACGCGGTCCCGGATCAGGACGGAGTCATCAACGATAAAAACTTTGAGAGGGGCTTGGCGGGAACGCATGGCCCTACTGTGGCCGGACCCGGGCCTTGCGGCCATAGGCAGCGGCTGAATGCACGCCTCGGAGTAGTCTGGATTCAGAAGACCCGCGCTCCTACCCCGTCTAGGAATAATCCGAGCGCAAAAGTGCCCCGGTTACCGCCGGCCCCAAGCGTCCTGCCGTGCCCGCTCCGTCAGTGCGCCATGAGCACCGGCAGGGTCATGGACTGCAACACCGTGCGGGAGGTGCCGCCCAGCACCCACTCCCGCGCGCGGCTGTGGCCGTAGCAGCCCATCACCAGCAGGTCGGCCTCGAGGTCGAAGGCACGCGACAGCAGCAACTCACCGAGCAACTCGGGCTCCCCTGTCTCGCGGTGCCAGGTCGTCTCCACGCCGTGCAGTTTGAGATAACTGTCCAGGTCCAGCCGCTGGCCGCTCACCGCCTCGTCCGCGCCTGACCAGGAAAGGACATGCACGCGCCTGGCCCGCTGCAGCAGGGGCAGCGCAGCGCTGACCGCCCGCGCCGCCTCGCGCGTCGGTTTCCAGGCAAGCACCACGGTGTCCCCGATGGACGATGACACACCGATGTAGGGCAGGATCAGGGCCGGTTTGCCGCTGGCAACCATCACGGACTCGGCAAAATCGACCGGCACACCGGTCGCCGGTGTGCTGGCCGGATCGTGCTGACCGAGCACCAGCAGGTCCGCGTACAGGGCCTGCTGGACAAAGACGCCGATGATGGGGTCGTCATCCACTTCGGCCCAAGCGGCCTGCATGCCGGGCTGTGCCAGCACGCGGTCGAACGCTGCACGGGCGCGCGTGCGCAACTCGTCATCAATCTCGCGCAAGGCCGACGCCACGCCCGGACCGACCTCGGGCGCGAAGGGCAACGCCACGAAACTGGGTGTCACGGCGTAAAGGCCGGTCACGGCCGCACCGTGGGACTGACCGATGCGGCACGCCGCCTCAAGGCGTTGCGCGGCCTGAGGCGAAGCGTCCAGATGAACGAGCAGCTGCGTGAGGGTCGTTTTCATGGGCCGGCTCCTTGGTCATTGCGATCCCGCCACCTTAGGGGACAGGCGCCGGCAGCAGCTTGACGAAGGTCAAGCGCCGGTCATGAGCAGACTCAGGGCTCCAGCGGCTCCGACACCCCGTGCTTGATGGCATAACGGATCAGCTCGCTCTGGTTGTGCAGGCCCATTTTCTGCATCAGATTAGCCTTGTGGGTGCTGATGGTCTTGACCGAAAGTTTCAGGCGCGTGGCAATGTCCGTCACGGAAACACCGGCAGCAATCAGGCGGAACACCTCGAATTCGCGGTTCGACAGCGACTCGTGCGGCGCCGAGGTTCCGCCCGGCATGGCACTCAAGGCGAGCTGCTCGGCGACTTCGGCGCTGATGAAGGCGCCGCCGGCAGCGATCTTGCGGATGGCCTGCTCCAGTTGTCCCGGCGCGCTCTCCTTGGTCAGGTAGCCGCTGGCGCCGGACTTGATGGCGCGCACGGCATACTGAAGTTCCTGGTGCATGCTGAGCACAAGAATCCGCACTTTCGGTTTTTCACTGCGTACCAGCTTGATCAGTTCCATGCCGCTGCGGCCCGGCATGGACAGGTCCAGCACCAGCACATCAAACTCGGACTCACGCACGCGCTGCATGACTTCGGTCCCGTTGGCCGCCTCAGCCACCACCTGCAGGTCATCCGCGGAGGAGACGATGCGTTTGAGACCTTCGCGAACAATGGCGTGGTCGTCGGCAATCACGATCCTGATCACGGGGCGGCCTCCGCTTCGGGCAGCGGAATGGTCACGCCAACGCGCGCGCCCTGTCCGGGCGCACTGTCGATGCTGACGCGTCCGTTGAGCAGTTGCGCCCGCTCACGCAAACCCATCAACCCCAGCGACTGCGGCTTGCGCGGCATCCCGGTCACAAAGCCCCTGCCGTTGTCGCGCACCGACAGCGTGATCTCGCCCGGCAGGCTGCCGATGACCACGGCGACTTCGGTCGCCCCGGCGTGTTTGGCGACGTTGGCCAGCGCCTCCTGGACAATGCGAAAAACGGCCGTGGCATAAGGCTCCTGCAGCTCCAGGTCTTCAGCAGCCGAGAGGGTGCAAGCCACGCCTGTGCGCTGGCTGAAGCTGTGGACCAGCCACTCGATGGCAGCCAGCAGGCCCAGGTCGTCCAGCAACAGCGGCCGCAGGTCCGCCGCGATACGGCGCGTGGAAGCCACCATGCCGTCCACCATCGCCAGCATGTCCGTCAGCTTGGCCGCAGCAAGGTCAGGCGCCGCGCGGATGCTGTCGCGCACCCAGATGGTGTCCATCTTCAGCGCCGTCAGCGACTGCGCCAACTCGTCATGCAACTCACGGGCCACCCGGGTTTTTTCTTCCTCACGCGCGGCATTCAACGCAGCCGCAAAGGCACTTCGCTCCTCCTGGGCCCGGACCCGCTCGGTCACATCGCGCAGGATCACGGTGTAGAGTTTTCCGTCGGCCGTGTCGAGCTGCGAGATCGAGGCGTCCATCGGGAATTCCTCCCCGCTGGCGCGCAAGCCGTAAATCACGGAGCCGTCGCCCATGCGTCGGGATGTGACCCCGGTTGCCGAAAACCGGCGGATGTGTTCACCGTGACCGGCGCGAAAGCGTTCGGGGATGAGTTCGGCCAGAGGCTGGCCCAGGGCTTGTCCGCTCGGCCAGCCGAAGATTTTTTCAGCCGCGCGGTTGTACATCACGATGTGCTGCTTGTCATCCACGGTGATGATCCCGTCCATGGCGGAGTCCAGCAGGGCCGCGAGCCGCGCGTGTTCTTCTTCCGCCAGCAACCGGCCGGTGATGTCGCGCAGGATCACCGTGAACAGCTTCCCGTCCGGCGTATCCAACTGCGAAATCGACGCGTCCAGGGGAAACTCCTCCCCGTTGGCGCGCAGGCCATAAACCACGTTGCGCGTACCCATGCGCCGCGATGTAACGCCGGTGGTTCCGAATCGTTCGACATGCCCGGCATGCCCTTGCCTGAAACGGTCGGGAATCAACCTCTGCAGGGACTGGTGCATGACCTCCTGCTGCGGCCATCCGAAGATTTTTTCGGCCGCCCGGTTGTAAAGAATGATCTTTTGCTGCTCATCCACCGTGATGATGGCATCCATGGCCGAGTCCAGCACCCCCGCCAGCAGCGCCGCTGCGCTGCCGGGGTTGTCAGCCAGTGAGGCTGTGTCCAGGCGACCGATAGGAGAAAAATCCATGCCTCAGTGTAGCAATGACCAAAAGTATTCGTTTTTTACCCCGAAACCGGGTAGTGATAACTTTAGACCAAACTGGCAATATCCCCCGTACCCAGTTCCCGGATCAAACGCCGTTGACTCATATCAAGGGTTTTCCCCCGACCCCGCTACACACTGAGCCCCACTTCACAGCATCTTTCAAGGAGTCGATCATGTACCAACGGATACTTGTTCCCGTCGACGGGAGCGATACCTCCAACAAGGCCCTGACAGCGGCGTTACAGCTCGCCAGGGATGCCGGTGGCCGGGTGCGGCTTGTCCATGTGCTGGAAGAACTGACCTACCTGACCGGTTATGAGCAGTTTGGCGGCTATTCGGGTGATCTGACCCGGATCATGCGCGACTCCGGGATGCAGATTCTCAATGACGCCATGGCCATCGCCCAAGCCGCTGGCGTGGAGGCCGACACGGTGCTTTTCGACAATCTGGGGGAGCGTCTCGCCGAGGCCGTAGCCGAGGCCGCCAGGCAATGGAAAGCCGACCTGGTGGTCGTCGGTACCCATGGCCGACGCGGCGTCGGGCGCATGTTGCTGGGCAGCGGTGCCGAACAGGTCATCCGGCTCGCCCCGGTGCCGGTGCTGGTGATCCGCTCGGAGACGGAGAGCAAGCCAGCCGACCACTGAGCGGGCAAAAATACCTGGCTGGGTTGGCAGCGCGTCCTCAGGACGCGGCCAGTAGCATCCGTACTTTCTCGTCGCCCACCGGTCCGAAGTCGCTGTAACAGTTTCCGACACCGCAGAAATCCGGCGGACTCAGGGCGCAGACAAACTCATCAGCCGCGGTCCCGATCCATTCCTGCGCACCAGGGGGCGCAACCGGCACGGCCACCACAATCCACGCTGGCTTGGACGCTCGCAATGTCATCAGCGCGGCACACATCGAGGCCCCGGTGGCCACGCCGTCGTCCACCACAATGACCGTGCGACCTTCGATGCGTGCAGCTTTCCGTGACCCGCGATACAACGCGTCGCTGCGCGCCAGCTCACGGCTCTCGGTGGCGATGATCTCTTCGAGCTGCTGTGGACTCAGGCCGCTGGCAGCCAGCACTTTTGGATCGATGTACCTTGCGCCACCGCTGGCAATGGCGCCCAGGGCCAGGTCGGGCCGGCTCGGCACCCCCAGCTTTCGCACAACCAGCAAGTCCAGTTCAGCAACCAGCGCCCGGGCCACTTCCCACGCAACCGGTACGCCGCCACGTGCCAGGGCCAGCACGACGACATCGTCGCGTCCCGCATACGCCAGCAGATGGCCGGACAATGCACGACCGGCTTCAGCGCGATCCTTGAACAGGGTGCTCATGACCATGCCGTTCTGAAATGCGCCAGGCTACCCCGTATCCGGGTTAGCGCGGGCGGCAACTGTCCGGGCGATCGCCTGTGGGGATGGGACAACGGTTGACCTCGGCGGATGACATGCCCAGCAAAGCGGTCAATGCACTCGACACCAGGCACACCATCCAGAATATAAAAAAAGCCACGGTGTACACGCCCTGCCGCGAAAGGCCCAGCGGCTGGCCAGACCAGTGCAGGTCACCCGGATCGACCACCGCAAAGACAAGCAGCTCAAGCGCGCAAGCACCCAGGAACGCGGGCCACGCGATCCACATCAGTTTCTGGTTCCACATGGCTGTCTCCGTCTTTAGGGTGGTTCAGCGCTGTCCGGCCGGCGCCGGCGTGGCAGCAGGCGGCGTGGCTGCATGGTTGCGACCCTGCACGGCCGGCATGAGGGATTTTTCCCTCTCTGCGGCGAGCGTTTTGTTGATCTCCATGCCTTGCCGGTAATAGTCCTCGGCCACCAGTGATTCCGGGTTGGCCAGGGCAAGCCAGAGCGTGGCAAAGCCGGCCACCACCACGACAGCGGGACCCGCAATCACCAGCCAGACATAGCCGAATTTCCACCAAGGCGCGGGTGCCGCTTGCGGTGCCTGGGCAATACTCATGCTGTTTTCCTTCATGTTGCTCTCCATCATCGTGGGACAAGGAAAATCGACTTCTCGCTCACATGGCTCTCGCCTGCAACGTCACCGACATTGAACTCGATCGCGTGCGATCCGGGCGCAGCCGACCCGTAGCCGATCTGCAACCGCACCGGCACCCAGCGCGATTCGGCAGGGCCGATATCGACTTCGGACTCCGAAGCCAGCGCCAGGCCTTCCAGGCCGGACGCAGTGATGCGGTACCGCTGCGGCTGCTCGGTGGCATTCATGATCTGCAGCCGATACACATTCTCCAGCTTGCCGCCGGCCACGATGCGCGATAGCGCTGCGCGATCCCTCACCACATCCACTTTCAGCGGCGTACGCTCAAGCAGGCTCCACAAGAGGCCGACGCAAAGCGCCACCAGGATCGCACTGTAGACCAGCACGCGCGGACGCCGCACCCTGCGCCACAGCTGAGACTTGCTCCACTGGCCAGCCATGGCGTTCTGGGTGCTGAAGCGGATCAGGCCGCGCGGGTAATTCATCTTGTCCATCACGGTGTCGCACACGTCGACACAGGCGGCGCAGCCGATGCATTCGTACTGCAGTCCCTCGCGGATGTCGATGCCGGTGGGGCAGACCTGCACGCACAGGGTGCAATCCACACAGGCCCCCAACGCCAGGGTGGACAGGTCGGCCTTGCGCGAGCGGGCGCCGCGCGGCTCGCCGCGAGCCGCGTCATAACTCACGATCAGCGTGTCGCGGTCAAACATGGCGCTCTGGAAGCGCGCGTAGGGGCACATGTATTTACAGACCTGCTCGCGCAGGAAACCGGCGTTGCCGTAAGTGGCAATGGCGTAGAAGTTCACCCAGAACCATTCCCAGGGACCGAACGACAGCGTGAACGCCTCGGCCCACAAAGTCTGGATCGGCGTGAAGTAGCCAACGAAGGTGAAGCCGGTCCATAGCGACAGGGCAATCCACAGGAAGTGCTTGGTCCCCTTTTTCAACAGTTTGCGCGCCGAAGCCGGCTCCGCATCCAGCCGCATGCGCGCGCTGCGGTCACCCTCGACCTTGCGTTCGATCCAAAGGAAAATCTCGGTGTAGACGGTCTGGGGGCAGGTGAACCCGCACCACAGCCGGCCCGCCACCGCCGTGAACAGGAACAGAGACAGCGCGCTGATCACCAGCAGACCTGTCAGATAAATGAAGTCCTGCGGATACAGCACGACGCCGAACAGGTAGAAGCGACGTGCCCCGAGGTCGAACAACACGGCCTGCCGCTGGCCCCATTCCAGCCAAGGCAGGCCATAAAACACCAGCTGTGTCAGGAACACGAAAAACCAGCGCCAGCGGGCGAACAGCCCGGTCACCGAGCGCGGGTACAGCTTTTTCTGCGCCTCGTACAGCGAGACCTCTTCCTCGGGAACAATGGGGATGATCTTGCGGACCGGGGATTCCTGCACGGGATGAACTCTTTCGGTTGTCAGGGGCGCGCGTTCGCGAGCGTCGCGGTCTTGTTGGACAGGCCCCAGACGTAGGCTGACAGCACATGAATCTGCGCTTCGGTCAGCTTGCCCGCCTGGCCAGGCATGGCGTTGACCTTGCCGTTGTTGACCACGCTGACGATCGCCTGTTCACCCCAGCCGTGCAGCCAGATATCGTCGGTGAGGTTGGGCGCACCCAGGGCCTGGTTGCCCTTGCCGTCCATGCCATGACAGGCTGCACAAGCCGTGAACTTGGCCTTGCCGAGCTGGGAACGCAGCGAGTCGTGCGGACTGCCGGACAGGCTGAGCACGTAATGGGCCACGTTCTTCACGTCGTCGGGCGTACCCACGGCCGCGGCCATGGGCGGCATGTTGCCCTGCCGGCCTAGCGTGATGGTCTCGACAAGCTTGGCAGGCGCACCGCCGTGCAGCCAGTCGCCATCGGTCAGATTGGGGAAACTCTTGCTGCCACGTGCGTCCGAACCGTGGCACTGGGCGCAGTTGTTCATGAACAGACGCTCGCCGACTGCCATGGCCGCCGGGTCGCCAGCCAGCACCTCGGCCGGTTTCGCGGTGAACTGCGCATACAGTGGCGCCAGTTCCTTGTTGGCCTTTTCGACCTCGTCGGTATATTCGCCGTGGGTGGTCCAGCCCAGTTCACCCTTGTAGCTGCCCAGGCCGGGATAGGCCACCAGATAACCCAGGGCAAAAATGATGGTCAGCACAAACAGCCACATCCACCAGCGCGGCATGGGGTTGTTCATTTCACGCAGGTCCTCGTCCCAGACGTGGCCCGTGGTGTTGTCGGCGCTGGGGGTGACCTTCTTGCGCGCCGTGATCCAGAGCAACAACAGGCAGGCAAAGATGCTTACCAGGGTGAGGACGGCCACATAGGCCGACCAGAAATTACCGGTGAAATCGCTCATGATCAATCCTGCTCAAACGGGATGCGCGCAGCTTCATCGAAGCGGTCACGGTTGTGGCGGGCATAGGCCCACCAGGCAATGCCCAGAAAGGTGGCGAAGCTGGCCAGCGTGGCCAGGATACGCAGGGTGGTGATGTCCATTGGCATGGTTCCTGTCAGTTGGCAGCGGGTGCTGCAGGTGCAGCCGGCGGGGGCGATGCGCCGGGCGCCGCGGTGGCCGCGCTGCCCGCAACGGTCTTGCCGGCGAAGTTGTTGGTCAGGGCCAGGCCCATGCCTTGCAGATAGGCGACCAGGGCGTCCATTTCGGTTTTTCCCTTGACGTCATCGGCAGACTTGGCGATCTCGGCGTCGGTGTAGGGCACGCCCACCACACGCAGTGCCCGCATGCGCGGCGCCATGTCGGCGGCATCAACCAGGTTCTTCTCCAGCCATGGATAGGCGGGCATGTTGGATTCGGGAACCAGATCGCGCGGGTTGTTCAGGTGGATACGGTGCCATTCGTCGCTGTACTTGCCGCCCACGCGGTGCAGGTCAGGCCCGGTCCGTTTGCTGCCCCACTGGAAGGGGTGGTCGTAGACGAATTCGCCAGCCACCGAATAGTGGCCATAACGCAGCGTCTCGGCGCGGAAGGGCCGGATCATCTGCGAGTGGCAGTTGTAGCAACCCTCGCGGATGTAGACATCGCGTCCGGCCAGTTGCAGCGTGTTGTAGGGCTTGACGCCGGTGACAGGCTCGGTGGTGGACTTCTGGAAGAACAGCGGCACGATCTCGACCAGGCCGCCGACGGCGATAACCAGCACGATCAGCACGATCATCAGGAAGTTGTTGGTTTCAACCTTCTCGTGCGAGAAGCCGGGGGTGGTGTTTTTGCTATCGCTCATGTATGTTTCCTCAGGCGGCTTGCGGCGCTGGCACGGCCACGGTGACGGAGCGGCCATTGGCCACGGTCATCCAGGTGTTCCAGGCCATCACCACCATGCCGAACAGGTACAGCAGGCCGCCAAACACCCGAACGACGTAGAAGGGATAGGTCGCCTTGACCGATTCGACGAAGGTGTAGGTCAGCGTGCCGTCGGCATTGAGGGCGCGCCACATCAGACCCTGCATCACACCGGCGATCCACATCGCGGCGATATAAAACACGATACCAATGGTGGCGGTCCAGAAGTGCACCTCGATCGCCTTGACCGAATACATTTGCTTCTGGCCGAACATGCGCGGAATCAGGTAATACAAGGAGCCCATCGTGATCAGCCCGACCCAGCCAAGAGCGCCGGAGTGCACATGGCCGATGGTCCAGTCCGTGTAATGGCTCAGGGCATTGACAGTCTTGATGGACATCATGGGCCCTTCGAAGGTGCTCATGCCGTAGAAGGACAGCGACACGATCATGAAGCGCAGGATCGGGTCGTCGCGCAGCTTGTGCCAGGCACCCGAGAGGGTCATGATGCCGTTGATCATGCCGCCCCAGCTGGGCGCCAGCAGAATCAGCGAGAACACCATGCCAACCGACTGGGTCCAGTCCGGCAACGCCGTGTAGTGCAGGTGGTGCGGGCCGGCCCACATATAGGTGAAAATCAGCGCCCAGAAGTGGACGATGGACAGGCGGTAGCTGTAAACCGGCCGCTCGGCCTGCTTGGGAATGAAGTAGTACATCATGCCCAGAAAGCCGGTGGTCAGGAAGAAGCCCACTGCGTTGTGGCCATACCACCACTGAATCATTGCATCCTGCACCCCGGCGTAGGCGGAGTAGGACTTCATCCAGCTATAAGGCACCTCGGCGCTGTTGACCACATGCAGCAGGGCAATGGCAAGGATGAAGGCACCAAAAAACCAGTTGGCCACGTAGATGTGGCGCACCTTGCGGATGCCAATGGTGCCGAAGAAGACAATGGCGTAGGACACCCACACCAGCGTGATCAGGATGTCGATGGGCCATTCCAGTTCGGCGTACTCCTTGCCTGAGGTGTAACCCAAAGGCAGACTGATTGCTGCCGCCACAATGACAAGCTGCCAGCCCCAGAAAGTGAACGCGGCCAGTTTGGGGGCGAACAGCGGCACGCTGCAGGTGCGCTGCACCACGTAATAGCTGGTGGCGAACAGGCCGCAACCGCCGAATGCAAAAATCACCGCATTGGTATGCAGCGGCCGCAAGCGGCCATAGCTGAGCCAGGGGATGCCGAAGTTGAGTTCGGGCCAGGCAAGTTGGGAGGCGATGATGACGCCGACCAGCATGCCGACGACGCCCCAGACCACGGCCATCAGGGAAAACTGCCGCACTACCGTGTCGTGGTAGCAAGCAGCGCGAGCTTGTGGTTCGTTCATGAGTCACCTATTGTCAATATGTAAGTAGTGTCTCTTTTGGCATGACCGCGGCGCTTGATGCAAGTCAATCCGATCGAAGAATGCGCTCACCCTCGGCGTCCACGGAGTCAAACTGGCCGCGCCAGACGGCCCAGGCCAACGCAACAATAATTAGCAGCGCCAGTCCGACCGACAGGGGAATCAGCAAAAAAAGAATATCCATGGAGTCATCCTGTTATCCCGGCAGGCGGGCCAGCCGGGCCGAATTGAGTACAACCAGCAGCGAACTGGCGGCCATGCCCAGTCCGGCCAGCCAGGGTGGCATGAAGCCGAGGATGGCCAGGGGCACACACACGGCGTTGTACAGGGCCGCCCACAGCAGGTTCTGGCGCACGATGGTGCGGGTACGGCGCGCATGCTGCAGCAATGCAGACACCGCAGCCAGCTGCCCCCCCAGCACGATAAAGTCGGATTTGGCCTGCGCGAGCGGTACGGCCTGGCCCATGGCGACCGACACATCGGCACAGGCCAGCACCGGCCCGTCGTTCATGCCGTCGCCAACCATGGCAACACGCCGGCCCTGCTGCTGCAACTCGCGCACATGGGCCAGCTTGCCTTCGGGCGTGCGCTGTCCATACGCCTTGTCAATGCCCGCACGCGCAGCCAGGCGCGTGACGGCGGCCAGCAGGTCGCCGGAAAGCAGTTGCACCTGCAGGCCCAAGGCGTGCAGCGCCCCCACCGCCGGCCTGGCGTCGGGCCGCAAGGCCTCGTCCATCTCAAAACTGGCGAGCCAGCCTTGCTCATCCGACAAATGCACCTGCGGGCCGCCCGCGGCCTGGACATCTGGCGACGCCCCGCAAAACGCGGCCGACCCGAGACGCATGACGCGCGGCTTCCCGCCAGTGTCGGCGGCGACATGGCCCTGCAAACCCTGGCCGGAAACTTCGGTGACATCCACAGCAGACCCCGTCACGGTGCCCGCCGCCTGAACCATGGCACGCGACAGAGGATGCAGGGAATGCTGCGCCAGCGCAGCCGCCAGCAACAATGCCTGCGCGGCCGTGGTGCCCTCGCGGGTGCGGCCGACGGTCACCGCGATGCGGTCTTCGGTCAGCGTGCCGGTCTTGTCGAACACCACCGTATCCACCATGGCGCAACTCTCCAGCGCCTCCAGCCGACGCACCAGCACACCCCGCCGCGCCAGGGCGCCGGCAGCGGCCAGTGTCGCGGCCGGCGTGGCCAGCGAGAGCGCGCAGGGACAGGTCACGATCAGCACCGCCACGGCCACGCTGATCGCATGCACCGGGTCGGTCGGCCACCACCAGAGCGCCGCGGCAGCACTGGCCAGCAAAACCAGCAGTACAAAAGGCCCGGCGATGCGGTCGGCGATTCGCGCCAGGCGCGGCTTCTGCACCGAAGCCTGTTCCATCAGCGCCACCATGCCGGCATAACGGGTCTCGCTGCCTGCGCGTTCCACCCGCACCAGCAGCATGCCGCTCAGGTTATGGCTGCCGGCAATGACCGCGCTGCCGACGCGGCGTTGCAGCGGCGTGGACTCGCCGGTGAGCAGCGCTTCATCGACCTGGCTCTCGCCGGCCGTCACCGTGCCGTCGGCCGGAATCACGTCACCGGGCAGCAGGCGGATCAGGTCACCCGGCACAAGACGGCGCACGGCCACACGCTCGAAGGTGCCGTCCGCCCCCTGCCGCTCCACGCCATCGGGCAGGCTGCGCATCAGCGCCTCGAGCGAGCCGGCGGTGCGGTCACGCAGGCGCTGCTCCAGCAGGCGCCCGGAGAGCAGGAAAAACACAAACATGGTGACCGAGTCATACCAGACCTCTGCGCCCCAGCGCGAAGCCGGGTCAAAGGTGGCGGCTGAGCTGGCACCGAACGCAATCAGGATGCCCAGTGCCACCGGCACGTCCATGCCGATACGCCGGTTGCGCAGGTCACGCAGGGCTGAAGAAAAAAACGGCCAGCAGGAAAACAGCACGACCGGCAGCGTCAACACCCAGGACGCCCAGCGCAACAGGCCCTGGGCCTCCGGCGAGATATCGCCCGGCTCGGCGATGTAGGCCGGAAAGGCGTACATCATGACCTGCATCATGCAAAAGCCTGCCACCAGCCAGCGCCAGAGCATCATGCGCTGGGCCTGGATGCGCGGCGCCGCAGCCAGCATGTCGCCGGCGGGCAACGCACCGTAACCGGCCCGCTGCAGCGCGGCCAACCAGGCCGAGGGCCGGCCCTGCCCGGGCGACCAGGCGACGCGGGCCACCGCGCTGGCGCCATTGACCTGCACGTTGTCCACGCCGGGGAGCTTTTGCAGCACCTCCTCTACCGTGAGCGAGCAGGCCGCGCAATGCATGCCCTCGATCGCGAGGTAGGACTCCCACAGGTCCGCGCGACCAGGCAGCGGCCGGCTGAAGCCCTCCCATTCGGCGCGCTCATCCAGAGCGGACCAGCGCATGGCCTGTCGCGCGGCGCCGGTATCGCGGGTGGCAGTGTGCATGGGGCAAGCCTACCGCCCGCCGGTAGCGCCCGCTTGACATGGATCAAGCGCGCCGGACAATCGCCAGCCTAAGCTGCAAGCCTCGCATCAACCTCAGGAGACCCCGCCATGTACAAACGCATCCTCGTCGCCACCGATGGTTCCACACTCTCGAAAAAAGCCGTGCGCAGCGCCATTGATCTGGCCGGCGTCGTGGAGGCCGAACTGGTCGCGCTGTATGTGGTGCCGCGGTACCCGGTCAGCTATTTCGAAGGCGGCATCACGATTTCTACGCAGGACGTGGCCCGCACCGAGAAGCAATGGGCCGACAAGGGCCAAGCCGTGGTGGATGCGGTGCAGCTGCTGGCGCAGGGCGAAGGCCTGAAGGCCAAAGCCGTCATCGCGCGTTCCGACCTGGTGGCCGAGTCCATCATCTCGGCCGCGAAAAAACACAAATGCGACCTCATCGTCATGGCCTCGCATGGCCGCAAGGGCATCAAACGCGTGCTGCTGGGCAGCGAAACCCAGCATGTGCTGACACACAGCAGCGTTCCCGTGCTGGTGTTGCGCTAAACTGGATTCGTAAAATCGGTTTATCCAGCACAAGGAGAAATAATGAAAGTCCTGTTCGCCGCTGACGGCAGCAAATACACCAAAAAAGCCCTGGCTTTTCTCGTCACGCACGAAAGCCTGGCCGGCCCCGAGGATGAAGTGGTGGTGCTCAACGTCCAGCCGCCCGTTCCTCCGCGCGTCAAAGGCATGGTGGGCGCGAGCACCGTCAACGCCTACTACGAGGACGAGGCCAAGAAAGTGCTGGACCCCATCGAGCGTTTCCTCAAGCGGCACAAGCTGAACTACCGCACGCTCTGGGTCGCCGGACCACCAGCGGCTGAAGTGACGCGCGTCGCCAAGCGCGAAAAGGCCCACATGATTGTCATGGGCACGCACGGCCACGGCATCCTCGGCCGCGCCGTCATGGGCAGCGTGGCCCAGCGCGTGGTCACCGATTCGGAAATTCCGGTACTGCTGGTCAAATAGCCTGCAGCAGGCCAGGCCATAACGCGCCGCCAGAAAAAATAAAAAAAGCTGACAGCGTCAGCTTTTTTTCATTGAAGCAAGCGCCTCCTCGCTTCCTGTTTGACAGCCACCGGCGGGGTCATCTCAACCCCTCGGTTTGGCTGGCCTTCAACGTCGGCCCTTCGGTCAAACGTGAGAAGTTTTTCCATCACCACCTGCGTCCACATCGGATAGGTATAGGCCGTGCCTTTGTTATGGTCAATGATGATGCCTGAGCTGGCCTCGCAATGGCGCCTCGTACCAAGCTAAGCCTTGGGCAGCGTCACCCCGACCTGGCCCTGGTACTTCCCACCGCGGTCCTTGTAGCTGACTTCACAGACGTCGTCGGGATCGCTCTCGAAAAACAGCACCTGCGCGCAGCCTTCACCGGCGTAAATCCTGGCGGGCAGCGGCGTGGTGTTGGAGAACTCCAGCGTCACATACCCTTCCCATTCGGGTTCGAACGGCGTGACATTGACGATGATGCCGCAGCGCGCGTAGGTGCTTTTGCCCAGGCAGATGGTCAGCACGTTGCGTGGGATGCGGAAGTACTCCAGCGTGCGGGCCAGCGCAAAGCTGTTGGGCGGGATGATGCAGCTGTCGCCGTGGAAGTCGACAAAACTCTTTTCATCGAAGTTTTTCGGATCGACCACCGTGCTGTGGATGTTGGTGAACACCTTGAACTCGGGCGCACAGCGGATGTCGTAGCCGTAGCTGCTGGTGCCGTAGCTGATGATCTTCCTGCCTTCGCTTTCGCGGATCTGGCCCGGCTCGAAGGGTTCGATCATGCCGGTGGTCTCGGCCATGCGGCGTATCCATTTGTCGCTTTTGATGCTCATTCGGAAGGTTCCTTGCTTTGCCGCCAATTGTAGGCATGCTGTGGCAGGGCCAGGCCGCCATCGGATTTACTATCTATTTGATAGCTGCTTGCGCCCGTAGTTAAAGGGACGACGGCCGATCAGACCGTACATCCTCCACGGTCCGGCTACCCGGCGCTGGCAGCCTGCGAAATCACGGTTTGTTCGACCACGCGGTCGTCGCCCAGCACGATCAGCGCAAACAGCAGCTCGTCCAAGCTGCCGGCCTGCGCCGTCTTGCGCGCCAGCAGCGGGGTCGCCCGCGGGTTGAGCACGAGAAAGTCGGCCTCGCAGCCGGGCAGCAGGTTGCCCACCACGCCTTCCAGGCCCAGCGCCCGCGCCGCGCCTGCGGTGTGCTGCCACCACAACTGCTGCGGCTTGAGCGACACACCGGGCTTGGTCTGCCCTTCCCGGCCCACGTAATACGCGGCGAGCATGGTGTGAAAGGGGCTGAAGCTGGTGCCGCCGCCCACGTCGCTGGCCAGTCCGTACAGAAAACCCGCGCGGTCGGCGGCGGCGTAGTCAAAAAAGCCGCTGCCGAGAAACAGGTTGCTGGTCGGGCTGACGGCCGCGGCCGTGCCGGTGGCCCGCAGCAACGCGCGGTCCTCGTCATCGATGTGGATGCAGTGGGCGTACACGGCGCGCGGACGCAGCAGGCCGAACTGTTCGTACACGCTGAGGTAGCTGCGCGCCTGCGGGTACAGTTCGCGCACCCAGGCGATCTCGTCCTTGTTCTCGGCCACATGCGACTGGATCCAGACATCGGCGTATCGAGCGGCCAGCTCGCCGGCGCCGCGCAGCTGCGCTTCGCTGCAACTGGGAACAAAACGCGGCGTGATCGCGTAACCGATCCGGTCCACGCCGTGCCAGCGCGTGATCAGCGCCTCGGTGTCGAGCAGGCTTTGTTCGGTTTCATCACGCACGCCGTCCGGCGCGTTCTGGTCCATCAACACCTTGCCGGCAATCATGCGCAGGCTTTGCCGCTGCGCCTCGCCGAGCAGTGCATCCACCGATTCCGGGTGCGAGGTGGCAAAGGCCAGCGCCGTCGTGACCCCGTGGCGCAGCAATTCTGCTATAAAAAATGTAGCTGCCTCGGCACTGTAGGTGGGGGCGGAGAAGCGCTTTTCATGCGGAAAGGTGTAGTTCTCCAGCCACGGCAACAGGCCTTCGGCGGGTGACCCGATCACGTCGAGCTGCGGGTAGTGAATGTGCATGTCCACAAAACCGGGCGCGATGATGCGGCCCGGCAGGTGGGTGATGTCCAGACCGGAAAAGCGTGGCGCCAGTGCGCTGTAGCTGCCCACAGCCTGCACGACCTGCCGGCCACCGGCGTCGGGGCCGACCACCAGCAGGCCATCGGTCTCCAGCACGGCTTGCGCCGGCCCGGCAAAGTAGAAAATGGAGGCGCGATAGGCTTTCATGGCTGCAAGAATACTTCAGCGGCCCGCCCGGCCTATAAGCCGGATCCGATAAGGACTATAGGCTCAGCATGCAGCCGTCACCCACCGACTCGCGCCACACACGCACCGAGCTCAAGGCCGGCAGGCGCGGCTGCAGCTGGCCGGCGATGAAACGGCACAGGTTTTCCAGCGTGGCTGGACCGAGGCCCGCCACATCGTCGAGCAGGCGATGGTCCAGCATCTGCCGCAGCTGCTCGAGTTCGCTCCGCACCCTGCCCAGATCCATCACCATCCCGGACCGGGGATCGGGCGGGCCGCTCAGGAAGACTTCGGCGTTGTAGGTATGGCCATGCACGCGCCGGCTGCTGTCGGCTTCGATCTCGCGCTTGAGCGTGTGCGCCGCATCGAAGAAAAACTTCTGACTGATGGTGTAGTTCATCGGATACCCGTGATCTTGTGGGTCTGCAGGCTCAGCCGCCAGGCGGGGCGCTGCATGCACAGGGCAATGCAGGCCTGGGTGTTGTCGTTGCGTTGGGGGTTGTCCATTGGTTGCAGATAGCGCTGCGTGAAGTTGGCTGCTTCCAGCTCCGCCAGGTCAAAGCCGGCCTGCGGCCACACCAGCTTGAGCTCCTGGCCCTCGCGCTGGACCCAGGGCGCGCCGGCCTTGGGGCTCACGCACAGCCAGTCGATGCCGGCGGGGGCGGCAATGGTTCCATTGGTTTCGACGGCAAGCATGAAGCCGCGTGCATGCAGGGCTGCGATCAGCGCCGCATCGAGCTGCAGCAGCGGCTCGCCGCCGGTCAGCACCACCATGCGGTGCCCGGCACCGGTCGGCCACAGCGCTTCGATCTGCCGGGCAAGTGCATCAGCATCTGCAAACTTTCCGCCCAGCGTTCCGTCGGTGCCTACAAAGTCGGTATCGCAAAACCGGCAGACCGCTGCAGCCCGGTCCTGTTCACGACCGGACCACAGGTTGCAGCCGGCGAAGCGGCAAAACACCGCGGGGCGGCCCGCGTTGGCGCCCTCGCCCTGCAGCGTGTAGAAAATCTCCTTGACCTGGTAACTCATGGTGTTTTCGCCAGCTTGCCCACCACGCCCTGCACCAGGAAGTTCATGGCCAGGATCTGCTCGTCCGTGAGCGTCTTGCCCGCCGCCAGCACTTCGCGGCCCTCGTTGTCCAGCAGCGCCGTGCGCGCCCGGAATGGATGCAGCTTGCCGGCAGTAATGTCCTTCTGCCGCGCCAGCACTTCGTCAACCACTTTTTTCGGCACTTTGGGGCCAAAGCTGTCAACGCGAATCATGCCGTCCTTCACACCGCCCCACACCGCGCCGCTTTTCCAGCTGCCGTCCAGCACGGCACGGGCACGGCGGGTGTAGTAGTCGCCCCACTGGTGCGTCACCGCCAGCAGTTGCGCATCGGGCGCCACCTTGCGCATGTCCGAATGGTAGGCAATGGCGAGCTTGCCGCGCTCCTGCGCCGCAGCCATCACGGCGGTGGAGCCGGTATGAAAAGCGATCACTTCCACGCCCTGGTTGAACAGCGTCATCGCCGCTTCGCGTTCGCGCGGCGGATCAAACCACGCGCCCAGCCAGACCACCTTGACGCTCGCCCGCGGATTGACCGAACGCATGCCCAGCGTGAAGGCGTTGATGCCCTGGATCACCTCGGGAATGGCAAAACCCGCGACGTAACCGGCGCTGCTGGCCATCCGGCCCGCGGCAATCCCGGCCAGGTAGCGGCCTTCGTAATAACGTGCATTGGCCACCGCCACGTTCGGCGCGGTCTTGTAACCGGTGATGGACTCGAATTTCACGTCCGGAAAGTCCTTCGCCACCCTCAGCGTCGGCTCCATGTAGCCAAAGCTGGGCGTGAAGATGAGCCGGTGGCCCTGGCTGGCCAGGTCGCGGATCACGCGCTCGGCATCGGCGCCTTCGGGGACGTTTTCGACATAGGTGGTTTTGACCCGGTCGCCGAGCGCCGCCTCGACGGCCTTGCGGGCGTCGTCATGCTGGCGCACCCAGCCGGCGTCGGTCAGCGGCGCCACATAAACGAAGCCGATCTTCAGGGGCTCCTTCGCAGGCGCCGCAGCTTGGGAAAAAACGGGCGAAATAAAACAGGCGGCCGCGAGCGCGGCAGCGAGGTTTTTGTACATGGTGGTCCTCTACATGGCCCCGGAAAAACAAAAACACCAGCGCGCCGGGACAGCACGCGGGTGAAGCGCTATTTTAGCGGGTCGATTGTCCAGCCTCCGATAACGCTCTTTACCAGCAGGGCCGCGGATCTGGCTCTGCCAGTCCGCAGGCGCAGCGGCCCCCTCGGGGGCAGGGAGTTACGCGAAGCGAACGACCGTGGGGGCTCCATATCCATGGGGCTAGTAAGCAATACAGGCAATGTCCCACAACGCGTCCTGGAAGGAGCCGTCCCGCACGGCCTCCCATTTGCGCGGCAACGGATCCTTGAACACTGCCTGGCCGTGGCCCATGCGTTCGGACAGCAGCGCCACCGAGAGCAGGCGCATGCGCTGGCCCTTGCAGTCGAATTCGCTGTGGTGCAGACGCGAGAAATAGCCCTTTTCGTCGGTGATCTGCACCAGCTGGTAATCCATCAGCCACCACATCCTGACCATGCCGCCCTTGCCGCGCAGGGTGGTGCGGTCGATGTAGGTGACCACCACCGGATCGATCATGACCGGCGTCCATTGCGCGGCAGCGCCGACACTCAGGCTCATCAGGGCAAGGACGGTGATCAGGCGTTTCATGGGTGCTGCTCAGGCGATGGAAGGTATCCTGCCGCAATGCGGCGAACCGTCCTGCACGCACGGTAGCACACCGACGGCGCCCACCCGCCCCGAAACGACGATAATCAACCGGGAAACAGAGCCCTTTCGCCGGGCAGCCGGAGCGACAACCAGGAAAGCCAGCGACTATGCGGGACAGCGACGTTTACCAACTCACCTCCAAGGGCCAGCAGGAACTGCGGAGCGGTGCGACCACACTGCCGCCCGCGGAAATTGAGCTGCTGATCCGCATCGACGGCATCCTGAGCTTCGCCCAAATCAAGGCGGGCATGCCAGCCGTCGCCGCCGAGACGTTCTCGGACACCTTCCAGAGCCTGCTGCAGCGCGGGCTGCTGGCGCAGGCAGAGGCCGATCCCTTTACCGAACAGTTCAACATCCAGCTCAACCAGTTCGCCCTGTCCAATGCCGAGGCCGAGGCCGACTCGGGCGCCGTTTCCCTCAAGAAGGCCGGCTATTACGTCAGCATCGCGCGCGGCCGCGGACCAGCCCGCAAGCTGGCGCCCGGAGAGATGCTGTCGGCCATCGTGGTGGACGACGAGCCCATGCTCGCCAAGTTCATCCAGACCTATCTCTCCTTCGAAGGCTTCCAGGTCCGGCTGGCGGGCAACCGCGCGGAAGTGGTGGCCGAATTCCGCAAGCCCCCGATTCCCGACCTGATTCTCCTCGACGTGATGCTGCCCGACGCCGACGGTTTTGACATCCTGCTTCGGCTGCGCCAGCACCCGGCCCTGAAAAACGTCCCGGTCATCATGCTGACCGGCAAGGCCACACGCGAGTCCGTGATCAAGGGCCTGGCCGGCGGCGCCGACGGTTATGTCACCAAACCTTTCGAGGCCGACGCGCTGATGCGCGCGGTCAGGACCGTGGTGGGTCTGCCGGAAAACCCGGCCGCCTCCAGCGAACCGGCCAGCCCCTGGGTCAACCGGGACGCCAAGTCCTGAGCTGCAAGCGCCCGGGGGCCAGGGCCTGTTAACAGGCCTAGCGAAAATTCTCGAAACAGGCGGCCAGCCGCTCCATGTGGCCGCGTTTGGCCGCTGCCTCGGCGAAGCTGGCGTCGAAACTGTTGCGCGCCAGCGTCCAGGCATGCTGCGCCTCCATGCCGGTGGCCCCAAAGGTCTGCGTGAAATTCTCGTTCATGTAGCCGCCGAAATAGGCCGGGTCGTCGGAGTTGACGGTCGCGGCCAGCCCGGCATCGAGCAACTGGCGCAGGTTGTGACGGGCCAAGTCCGGGAACACACACAGCTTGAGGTTGGACAGCGGGCACACCGTCAGGGCGATGCGGTCTTTGGCCAGGCGCTGCATCAGCGACGGGTCTTTGGCCGACTGCACGCCATGGTCGATGCGTTCGACCTTGAGCAAGTCCAGGGCCGTCCAGATGTATGCCGGCGGGCCCTCCTCGCCCGCATGGGCCACCAGGTGCAGCCCGAGTTCGCGGCAGCGCGCAAACACACGGGCAAACTTTTCGGGCGGGTTGCCGACCTCGCCGGAGTCCAGCCCCACGCCGATGATCAGGTCGCGCCAAGGCAGCGCCTGCTCCAGCGTCTCGAAAGCTTCTTCTTCGCTGAGGTGGCGCAGGAAACACAGGATCAGCGCGGCGCTGATGCCCAGTTCGGCCTGCGCATCGACACAGGCGCGGTGCAGGCCCTTGATCACGGTTTCCATGCTGATCCCGCGCGCCGTGTGGGTCTGCGGGTCAAAGAATATTTCGGTGTGGATCACGTTGTCCTGCGCGGCCCGCAGCAGGTAGGCCCGTGTCATGTCGTAGAAATCCTGCTCGGTGATCAGCACGCTGGCGCCGGCGTAATAGATGTCCAGGAAGCTCTGCAGGTTGGTAAACGCGTAGGCACTGCGCAGTTCGTCCACGCTGGCGTACGGCAGCTGGATACCGTTGCGCTGCGCAAGCGCAAAAATCAACTCGGGCTCGAGCGAGCCTTCGATGTGGATGTGCAGCTCGGCCTTGGGCATCAGGCGCAGCAGCTCGGGCAATCTCTCGGGGGAGACAGGTCGGACGGAATTCATGTCGGCTCCAGAAACGAAAAAAGCTGCCTAAAGGCAGCTGGGACCCTCACCCCTGCCCTCTCCCTGGGGAGAGGGAGAGGGAGCAAGGCATCAGTTGCCCGGGACTTTGCCTTCCACGCCCTTGACGTAAGACTTCAGGCCACCGAGAAACTTGTCGTCGGCCACGGCGTCCTTGGCCACCAGTTCCTTGCCGGTGTTGTCCATGATGGGGCCTTTCCAGATCGAGAAGCTGCCATCCTTGAGGCCTGCCTTGATCTCGTCGATGCGTTTCTTGGTGTCATCGGGCACGTCAGCGGCAATCGACACCATGTCGATGGCGCCCTCCTTCACGCCCCACCAGGCCTGGCCGGTCGCCCACTTGCCTTCAAGCGCGTCGCGCGTGGCCTTGATGTAGTACGGGCCCCAGTTGATCACGGCCGAACCGAGGTGGGCCTTGGGGCCGTAGGCGGTCATGTCCGAATCCCAGCCGAAAGCGCGCTTGTTCATCTTCTCGGCGGTCTGCAGCACGGCCGACGAGTCGGTGTTCTGGAACAGGACGTCGGCGCCGCCGTTGATCAGCGCGGTGGCCGCTTCGGTTTCCTTCGGCGGGTTGAACCACTCGTTGACCCAGACCACCTTGGTCTTGACCTTGGGGTTGACCGACTGCGCGCCCAGCGTGAAGCTGTTGATGTTGCGCACCACCTCGGGAATCGGCACCGAGCCGACCACGCCCAGCGTGCCGGTCTTGCTCATCTTGCCGGCGATCACGCCGGCCATGTAGGCGCCTTCGTAGGTGCGGCTGTCATAGGTACGCAGGTTGTCCGCGGTCTTGTAGCCGGTGGCATGTTCGAACTTGACGTCCTTGAAGTCGGCAGCCACCTTGAGCATGGGTTCCATGTAGCCGAAGGTCGTGCCGAAGATCAGCTTGTTGCCCTGGCTGGCCATGTCGCGGATCACGCGTTCGGCATCGGCCGACTCGGGGACTTTTTCGACGAAGCTGGTGACCACCTTGTCGCCAAATTCCTTCTCGATCGCCTTGCGGCCGTTGTCGTGCGCAAAGGTCCAGCCGCCGTCGCCGACGGGTCCGATGTAGGCAAAGGCAATCTTCAAAGGTTCCACCTTGGCCGGCGCCGGTGCGGCCACAGGCGCGGGCGCCGGTGCAGGTGCGACCTCTTCCTTCTTGCCGCACCCGATGAGGGCGGCGGAAGCGACTGCCGAAAGGGCAGCCAGCTTGAGCAGTGAGCGTTTTTGTAGGTCAGTCATGTCATCTCCTGTAACGACGGTTGCGGTTAACGGTGGGCGAGGTGGCAAACCCCAGATTATGGGCCGGGAACATCATGAACCGGGGTAGAAAGGCTTTCCAATCGAAGTCGGCATGTTCAGCCTGATCCAGCGCGGGTTGCGCGAGATCAGCACCAGCACCACGATGGTCGCCAGGTAGGGCAGCATGGTCAGGAACTGGGGCGGCACATCCACGCCCAGCCCCTGCAGGTGAAACTGCAGCATGGTCACGCCGCCGAACAGGTAAGCACCAAGCAACACCCGTGCCGGGCGCCAGGTGGCAAAGGTGGTCAGGGCCAGCGCAATCCAGCCCTTGCCGGCAATCATGCCTTCGACCCACAGCGGCGTGTAGACCACCGAGACATAGGCACCGGCCAGACCGCACAGCGCGCCACCGGCCACCACGGCCGCCAGGCGGATGCGCCGCACCGGGTAGCCAAGTGCGTGCGCCGACTCCGGGCTCTCACCGACCGAGCGCAGCACCAGACCGGCGCGGGTGCGGTACAAAAACCAGATCAGCCCGGCCGTGAGCACCATGGCCAGGTAGACCATGGGGTGCTGACGAAACAGCGCCGGCCCGACAAAAGGCAGGTCGCCGAGCCAGGGCAAGGCGTACTGGCCCTGCTCGGGGAGCTTCTCCTGCACGTACTTGATGCCGGCAAAGGCCGAGAAACCCGCACCAAACAGGCTCAGCGCGAGCCCGGTCGCGTACTGGTTGGTGTTGAGCCAGATCACCAGCGCGCCGAAGATGGCGGCGAGCAAGGCACCGGCCGCCATGCCGGCGGCAAAACCGAGCCAGATGTTGCCGCTGTGCACCACGGCGGCAAAGCCGGCAATCGCGGCGCACAACATCATGCCTTCGGCGCCCAAATTGACGATGCCGGCTTTTTCATTGATCAGCAGGCCCAGCGAAGCAATCGCCAGCACGGTGCCGGCGCTCAGGGTCGCCGCCAGCAGCAAGGCGTAGGAGTCCATCAGCGGGCGCCTTTCATGACGGGTTTGACGCGGCCCGTCCAGCGCACGCGGTAGGCAATCAGCGTGTCGCAGGCCAGCAGGCTGAACAGCAAGAGGCCCTGGAACACCCCGGTCAGCGACTTGGGCAGGCCCAGGCGCGACTGGGCCAGTTCGCCGCCGATGTAGAACATGCTCATCAGGATCGCTGAAAACACCATGCCGGCCGGGTGCAGCCGCCCGACAAAGGCCACGATGATCGCGGCAAAGCCGTAACCAGCCGGCACATAAGGCGTGAGCTGGCCAATCGGGCCGGCCACCTCCAGCGCGCCGGCCAGCCCGGCCGCCCCACCCGAGGTCAGCAGCGCCACCCACAAGGCCTTGCGCGACGAAAAGCCGGCGTAACGCGCCGCGGCGGGCGCCAGGCCGCCCACCTGCTGGGCAAAACCGGCGCGGGTGCGAAACAGGAAAAGCCACAAGGCCAGCGCGCCGGCCAGACCAATCAACAGGCCGATGCTGACCCGCGAGCCCTGCATCAGCCGCGGGATCTGCGTCACCGCCTCGAAGGTTTTGGTCTGCGGAAAGTTATAGCCCTGCGGGTCTTTCCAGGGGCCGAACACCAGGTAGCTGAGCACCATGTCGGCCACATAAACCAGCATCAGGCTGACCAGGATTTCATTGGCGTTGAAGCGGTCACGCAGCAGCGCCGTGATGCCGGCCCAGGCCATGCCGCCCAAAACACCAGCCGCGATGATGGCCGGCACGATCCAGGGCCCGGTGGTTTTGTCGGCCAGCAGCGCCACGCCGCCGGCCGCCACCGCGCCGATGACAAACTGGCCCTCGGCGCCGATGTTCCAGACGTTGGAGCGAAAACACACGGCCAGGCCCAGCGCAATGATCAGCAGCGGTGTCGCCTTGACCATCAGCTCGCTCAGCGCATACGGCGACTTGACCGGTTCCCAGAAAAAGATCTGCAGGCCGCGCACCGGGTCCTTGCCCAGCGCGGCAAACAGCAACACGCCGATCACCACCGTGATCAGCAACGCCAGCAGCGGCGAGCCCAGGCTCCACCATCGCGAGGGCTGCGGCCGGGCTTCAAGCTTGAGCATGGCTGGCCCCCGATGAATTTTCCGTTCGCACTGAGGCTTCGTTCCACAATCCGCTCATCCACTGCCCGACCAGCGCCACCGTCGCGTCGGCGCGCGGCAGGGCCGGCGAGATCTGCCCCTTGGCCATCACGTAGAGGCGGTCGCAGATGTCGAACAGTTCTTCGAGCTCTTCGCTGACCACCAGCACCGCGCAGCCGTTGTCGCGCAGCTTGAGCAGTTCGCCGCGGATTTGCGCCGAGGCGCCCACGTCCACACCCCAGGTCGGCTGCGAAACAATCAGCAGGGTGGGTTGGGCCTCGATCTCGCGGCCGACCAGGAATTTCTGCAGGTTGCCTCCCGACAGCGACTGCGCCGCCGCCTGCGGGCCGCCAGCCTTGACCTGGTAGCGCTGGATGATGCCGGCCGCCTGCGCCTGCAGGGCACCGAGCCGCAGCCAGCCGCCGCGGCCCACGGCATCGCTTCGCGTGAGCAGCAGGTTGTGCGCCAGGCTCAGCGTCGGCACGGCGCCGCGCCCCAGCCGCTCTTCCGGCAGGAAATGCAGGCCGCGCGCACGGCGCTGCATGGGGCCGAGCCGGCCCACGCCCTGCCCCGCAACCTGGATGCTGTCGCCCGCCGAACGGATGTCTTCACCCGACAGCGCATACAGCAGCTCCTTCTGGCCGTTGCCCGAGACGCCGGCAATGCCGACCACCTCGCCGGCGCGCACCGTCAGTGCAATGTGCTGCAGGTCCACGCCAAACTGGTCTTCCCGCGCCAGGCTCAGGTCGCGCACTTCCAGCACCACGGCGCCGGCGGGCTGCTCGCGGTGCTCCAGTGCCGGCGGCTCGGCGCCAATCATCAGTCGGCTCAGCGAGGCGTTGGACTCCTGGCGCGGATCACAGACGCCGGTGACCTTGCCGCCGCGCAGCACCGTGCAGGCTGTGCACAGCGCGCGGATCTCGTGCAGCTTGTGGCTGATGTACAAAATGCTGCAGCCGCGCGCGGCCAGCTGGCGCAAGGTGACAAACAGGTTGTCCACCGCCTGCGGCGTCAGCACCGAGGTCGGCTCGTCAAGAATCAGGAGTTTCGGGTCGGTCAGCAGCGAACGGACAATTTCCACGCGCTGGCGCTCGCCAACACCCAGCGTGTGCACCGGCCGCGTGGGTTCGAGCTGCAGGCCGTATTCCTGCGTGGTGGCGATGATGCGGCGCGACACCTCGGCCAGGCTCAGGCTTTTGCCCAGGCCGAGCCAGACGTTTTCAGCGACGGTCAGCGTGTCGAACAGGCTGAAGTGCTGGAACACCATGGCGATGCCCAGCGCCCGCGCCTCCTGCGGGTTGCGGATCACCACGCTGCGGCCGTCGACCTCGACCCGGCCGGCGTCGGGCTTGACCGCGCCGTAGATGATTTTCATCAACGTCGATTTGCCGGCGCCGTTTTCGCCGAGCACCGCGTGAATCTCGCCGGGCAACACCGACAGCGAGACATCGCTGTTGGCGACCACCGCCGGGTAGGCCTTGGTGATGCCGGTGAGCCGCAGGCGCGGCGCGGCAGAGGAAGGCGGGTCTGGAGGGACGGTGGAAGCGGACATTGTCTCTTGGTTTTTATATGTTTTAAGGCTCTAGCCCTTGTGCATCAAGCGCAAGCAGCTATTCTTTTCGTAGCGCCGCAGCCACCGTCTTGACACGGTCGCGCAGCCATTTGGCCGACGCCGAGGCATGGGTGCGCTCATGCCAGAGCTGGTAATACATCATGCGGGGGAAGTCTACCGGGCAAGGCAGGATCTTCAGCGGCAGTGCCCCTGTGTAACGCTCGCAGTACTGGCGGCCGGTGGTCAGCACCAGCAGGCTGGAGGCCACCATGGCGGGAATCAGGCCGAAATGCGGGCAGCGCACCGTGATGTTGCGCTGCAGGCCCAGCTTGTCCAGGTGCTCATCAATCACGCCCTTGGCGCCCGGGTGGGTGGGCGTCGGCGCCACGTGTTCGGCGGCCAGCCAGCTCGCGCTGTCCCAGCCGCGGCGTGCCGCCGGGTGGTCTTTGGCCACCAGGCACACCACCTCGTCGCCAAACAGGCGCGCCATGTGCAGGTCGTCGGGCGGCGCCGGCCAGTTGCCGACCACGATGTCGACCTCGCCCTGCGCCAGCCGCGTGCGGTAGTCCGACTCGCCCGACAGCGGGTGAATGTCCACATGGCACAGCGGCGCCAGGTTCTTGATCTGCGCCACGAGCTGCGGCAAAAACAGCGGGTCCATGTAGTCGCTGCAGGCCAGGCTGAAGGTGCTGGTGGCGGTGGCCGGGTCAAAGCCGCGTGCATCGCTGAACAGCACCTCGGCCGCCCGGAGAATACGCGCCGAGGGGTCGATCATGCGCAGGCCGGCGTCGGTGGGCACCATGCCGGCGCCCGAACGCACCAGCAGCGGATCACCCGCCAGTTCGCGCAGGCGCTTGAGCGCGGCGCTGACGGCGGGTTGGTACATTCCCAGGCGGATGGCGGCGCGCGAAACGCTGCGTTCGGTCAGCACGGTGTTCAAGACCCTTATGAGATGGAGGTCTATCTTGTCGAATAAGGCCTGGTCTTTCATACCTTTTTGTGCATCGGCTTGATATGGCGATGGATATACCCGCATCGCGCGATTGGGTTTACCCTAGTAAATATGGACATTCAATCGCCTCTTAAAACCGTTCAATTCATCCGGGGTGGCGAGGTGGTCGCGCTCGCCAATGTACCACCCAGCCGCACGCTGCTGGAGGTGCTGCGCGAGGACCTGGGGTGCACCGGCACCAAGGAAGGCTGCGGCGAGGGCGACTGCGGCGCCTGCACCGTGGTGGTCGGCGAGGCCGACGGCGGACGCATCCGTTACCGGGCGGTCAACAGCTGCATCAAGCTGGCGCATTCGGTGGACGGCCAGGCGCTGTGGACGGTGGAAGACCTGGCCGCCGCCGACGGCACGCTGCACCCGGCGCAGGAGGCGATGGTGCAGTGTCATGGCTCCCAATGCGGCTTCTGCACCCCCGGTTTTGTCATGAGCCTGTTCGGCATGTACCAGAATCATGTAAGCAAAGGCCAGGCCATCACGCGCGAGCTGGCGCAGCAGGACCTGTCGGGCAACCTGTGCCGCTGCACCGGTTACCGGCCGATTTTTGACGCTGCGCAGCAGATGGCGGCCTTGCCCGCCGTGCAGGTCAACGAGGCCGAATTGCTATCAAAATTGGAGCTGCTTGCGCAGACCCGGCAAGGACTGGAGGCCGATTTTTCTTATAACGCGCCGCAGACGCTGGCTGAACTTCTGGCCGCCCGCGCCGCCCACCCCGACGCCCAGCTCGTCGCGGGCTGCACCGACGTCGGACTCTGGGTGACCAAAATGCACATGCAGTTCGGCCAGGTACTGGACGTCACGCGGGTGGAAGAACTCCGGCGGGTCGAGCATGACGAGCACCACGTCGCCATCGGCGCGGCCGTCACGCTCAGCGACGCCTTTGCCGCGCTGGTGGCCGACCGGCCGCAACTGCAGGCCTTTGCCCATCGCTTTGCCGGCCTGCCGGTGCGCAACGCCGGCACCCTGGGCGGCAACGTGGCCAACGGTTCGCCGATTGGCGACTCGATGCCGCTGCTGATTGCACTGGGGGCGAATGTCGTGCTGATGAGTGTGCGCGGCCACCGCGAGCTGCCGCTGGAAAGTCTCTACACCGGCTACCGCAAGAATGTGATGGCCAAAGACGAGGTGCTGGCCTGGGTCAAGGTGCCCCGGCCGGTGCGCCCTCACCCCAGCCCTCTCCCGGCGGGAGAGGGAGAAAAACCAGGCGCTCCTGCTCCCTCGCCCCTTTGGGGAGAGGGCTGGGGTGAGGGGCAGGAGTTGCTGCGGGTTTACAAAATCTCCAAACGTTACGACGACGACATCTCGGCCGTTTGCCTCGCACTGAACCTGCAGATAAACGACGGCAAGGTGGTGAAAGCCTCGGTAGGCGCGGGCGGTGTCGCCGCCACGCCGGTGCGCGCTTCGCACACCGAAGCCGCACTCACCGGCCGCCCCTGGTCACAGGAAACCGTGCGGCAGGCCATCACCACCCTGCGCACCGAGTTTTCGCCGATCTCCGACATGCGCGCGTCCGGCGCCTACCGCAGCGAAGTGCTGGGCAATCTGCTGCAGCGCTTCTGGCTGGAGAGCCAGGGCCTGCAGCAGATCAACCTGGAATCCTTTGTCCTGGTGGAGGAATCGTCATGAACGCCCGGGAAAAGAACCACAACGAAGGCCCGGTCACCCGCGCCGACAACCCGACCGTGCCCGTGGTCACCCTGCCGCCCGTGGCGGCTCCCGCCGCAGCGACCAAACCGGCCCGCGGCGCCGCCGGCCACTCGCACAAACACGAAAGCGCGCGCGCGCAGGTGGCCGGTGCCGCGACCTATGTGGACGACATCCTGGAGGCGCGCGGCACCCTGTACGCGGCGCCCATCCTCTCGACCGTCGCCCACGGCCGGCTGCTCGGTGTGGATGCCGCCGCCGCGCTGGCCATGCCCGGCGTGCGTGACGTGGTCCTGGCCGGTGACATTCCGGGCGACCCGCTGCTGGCCACTTTTGTGCATGACGAACCGGTGTTTGCGACCGACACCGTCGAGCACATCGGCCAGGTTATCGGCCTGGTGGTCGCAAGCTCGGTGATGCAGGCGCGCAGGGCGGCGCGCAAGGTAAGCCTCGAGATCGAGGAACTGCCGGCCATCCTGAAGGTGCGCGATGCGCTGAAAGCTGAAAACTATGTGTTGCCGCCGGTGTTTGTGAAACGCGGCGACGCGGCGCAGGCGCTGGCCTCGGCACCGCACCTGCTTTCCGGCCAGCTCGAGGTCGGCGGCCAAGAGCACTTCTACCTCGAAGGCCAGATCGCCTACGTGCTGCCGCAGGAGCAAAACCAGTGGCTGGTGTATTCGAGCACCCAGCACCCGGGCGAGGTGCAGCACTGGGTCTCGCATGCGCTGGGCATCAGCAACCATGCGGTGCGTGTCGAATGCCGGCGCATGGGCGGCGGCTTTGGCGGCAAGGAAACGCAGGCCGGGCACCTGGCCGTGTGGGCCGCGATCGCCGCGAACAAACTCAAGTGCCCGATCAAGCTGCGGCTGGACCGCGACGACGACTTCATGGTCACCGGCAAGCGCCACCCCTTTGCCTACGACTACAGCGTGGGTTTCGACGACACGGGCCGCCTGCACGGCCTCAAACTCATGATGGCGGCCAACTGCGGCTTCAGCGCCGATTTGAGCGGCCCGGTGGCCGACCGAGCGATTTTCCATACCGACAACGCCTATTTTCTCGAAGACGTGGAGATCGCCTCTTACCGCTGCAAGACCAACACGCAAAGCCACACGGCGTTTCGCGGCTTCGGCGGGCCGCAGGGTATGGTGCTGATCGAAACCATTCTCGGCGACATCGCGCGGCATCTGGGCCTGGACCCGCTCGATGTGCGCAAGCGCAACCTCTATGGTGTGGACGACAGGAACACCACCCACTACCAGATGAAGGTCGAAGACAACATCCTCGACCCCCTGCTATCAAAACTGGAGCTGTCCGCGCAGTACCGGAGACGGCGCAAGGCCATTTCGACATGGAACGCCAAGAGCCCGGTGATCAAGCGCGGCATCGCGATCACACCGGTCAAGTTCGGCATTTCCTTCACCGCCACCTTGTTCAACCAGGCCGGCGCGCTGGTGCATGTCTACACCGATGGCAGCGTGCAGGTCAACCACGGCGGCACCGAGATGGGCCAGGGCCTGAACACCAAGGTGGCGCAAATTGTTGCCGACGAACTCGGCGTGGCCTTCGAAGACGTGCTGGCCACCGCCAGCGACACCAGCAAGATACCGAACGCCTCGGCTACCGCCGCCTCGGCCGGCACCGACCTCAACGCCCGCGCCGCGCAGTATGCCGCGCGCCATGTGCGTGACAACCTGGCGCAGTTTGTGGCCGGGCTGGACGGCTGCGGCGCCGGCGCCGTGTCTTTCGCCGGCGGCGCGATCATGTCGCCCAAGGCCAGCCGGCCTTTCCCGGAAGTGGTGCGCATGGCTTACGCCAACCGCATCCAGCTCTGGAGCGACGGCTTCTATCGCACGCCGAAAATCCACTACGACAAGACCACGCTGACCGGCCGGCCGTTTTATTACTTCGCCTACGGCGCCGCCTGCAGCGAGGTCGCCATCGACACGCTCACAGGTGAAAGCCGCGTGCTCAAGGTCGACATCCTGCACGACGTCGGCACCAGCATCAACCCGGCCATCGACATCGGCCAGATCGAAGGCGGTTTTGTGCAGGGCATGGGCTGGCTGACCACCGAACAGCTGGTGTGGAACGACAAAGGTTTGCTGAGCACCCACGCGCCCAGCACCTACAAGATCCCGGCGACTGGCGACATCCCCGAACACTTCAAAATTGATCTTTGGCCCGAGCCGAATCGCGAGGACAACGTGTTCGGCAGCAAGGCCGTCGGCGAGCCGCCTTTCATGCTGGCGATCAGCGTGCTGGAGGCGCTGAAGGAAGCGGTGGCAGCGGCCCGGCCGGGTGCGGTGAGCCTGGTGGCACCGGCGACGGCCGAACATGTGCTGCGGGCACTCCAAGGCTAGAACAGTCAGGAGCTTGCGAATTGTAGCCAAAAGGATACAATTCATCGATGTACAGCGTTGTCGAAACCGAAGAGTTCAGCGATTGGCTGGCCGGGCTGAAAGACGCCACGACGCAGAAGCGCTTACAGGTGCGCTTGCGTAAGGTGACTTTGGGTAACTTGGGCGATGTGAAAGCCGTTGGTGACAACGTTTTTGAAATGAGAGAGTTTTTTGGACCCGGATGGCGCATGTACTACGTCGAGCGATCGGGTGCACTGATCCTCATGTTGGGCGGTGGCGACAAATCAAGTCAGGCACGCGATATTGAACGGGCCAGAAAGTTGGCCAAGGAGTTGTGATGAACAAGGCAAAAACTCGTCCATTCGACATGCAGAACTACCTCAACAGCGAGCAAGACATTGAGGTCTATTTACAAGTAGTGCTGGAAGACGGAGACCCTGCTCTGCTGGCGGCGGCACTGGGCGACATCGCTCGAGCCCGGGGCATGACCCAGCTCGCCAAGGACACGGGGCTCTCGCGGGAAAGCCTCTACAAAAGCCTTTCAGGTGACCGGGCCCCCAACAGCGATACGCTGTTCAAGGTGATGCACGCTTTGGGCTTCAAATTCACAATGCAGCCACTGACGGAAAACTCCTGACTCTGAAAAGCCGGGGCAAGTGCAGGCCGCCTGACGAATTGAGATCAAGGCGCCAGCTCTTTCATCACTGCGTACAGGTCGGCCTTGCCCTCGAAGCCAATGCCCGGCAACTCAGGCAGCGTGACGTAGCTGTTCTCGACCTTGACACCGTCGGGGAAGCCGCCATAGGGCTGGAACAGGTCCGGGTAGGACTCGTTGCCGCCCAGGCCCAGGCCGGCCGCAATCGCCAGCGACATCTGGTGGCCGCCGTGCGGAATGCAGCGTGTGGGCGACCAGCCATGTTCCTTGAGCATGTCCAGCGTGCGCAGGTATTCGACCAGGCCGTAGCTGAGCGCGCAATCGAACTGCAACCAGTCGCGGTCCGGGCGCATGCCGCCGTAGCGGATCAGGTTGCGCGCGTCCTGCATGGAAAACAGGTTCTCGCCGGTGGCCATGGGCTTGTCGTAGTGCTGCGCCAGCTCGGCCTGCAAGGCGTAGTCCAGCGGGTCACCGGCTTCCTCGTACCAGAACAGGTCGTAGTGCGACAGGGCTTTGGCATACGCGATCGCGGTCTTCAGGTCGAAGCGGCCGTTGGCATCGACCGCCAGCTTCTGCCCCGGCGCCAGCATGCCCAGCACCGCCTCGATGCGCCGGCAGTCGTCGGCCAGCGACGCGCCGCCTATCTTCATCTTCACCACCGCATAACCGCGGTCCAGGTAGCTGCGCATCTCCATCATCAGCTTGGCGTCGTCCTTGCCCGGGTAGTAGTAACCGCCCGCGGCGTAAACGAACACCTTGCGCTTCGGCGTGCCGTCGCCATACCGTTCGGCCAGCAGCTGGTACAGCGGCACACCTTCAATCTTGGCCACGGCGTCCCAGACGGCCATGTCGATGGTGCCGACGGCGACCGAACGTTCGCCGTGCCCGCCCGGCTTTTCATTGGTCATCATCGCGGCCCAGACCTTGTGCGGGTCGAGGTTGTTGCCGCTTTCGGCGAGCAGGCTGTCCGGCGCGGCTTCCAGGATGCGCGGCGCAAAACGCTCGCGGATCAGCCCGCCCTGGCCGTAACGCCCGTTGGAGTTGAAGCCGTAACCGATGACCGGCTTGCCGTCACGGATGACGTCGGTGACCACGGCCACCAGGCTCAGCGTCATCTTCGAGAAGTCGATGTAGGCGTTGCGGATGTCGGACTTGATGGGCTGGGTGACTTCGCGGATATCGATGATCTTCATGGGCTAGGGCCTGTTCACACTATTTATACAAGTGCGAACGTGGTTAAAACAGCGCCAATCTAGGCGCGCGACGACGCTCAGCCTGGGCGGCTGGGCTAGGAGTGCAACGACGAGTGGTGCTGTTTTAACCACGTTCCCTTCGGGTTGCGGCCAAAAAGGCCATGCGCAGCGTTGCAAAGCCTTGCCGGGCGCCAGCCCGGCTGCATTTTGCGCCTCGCGCATGGCCTTTTTGACTCGCAACGCATCTTGCATAAATAGTGTGAACAGGCCCAGCTTCGCAGTGGGTGGGTGATGGGGCTATCATCGGCGCCTCCCGCCCCGGCGTCCAATGCCGGTTTTTTCTTGTTCCATGCCCGCAAAGCACCGCCCATGAACCTGACCTGGCTTGAGGATTTCCTGGCGCTGGCCAGCTCGGGCAATTTCTCGCGCGCTGCCAGTGACCGCCACATGACGCAGCCGGCCTTCAGCCGCCGCGTGCGGGCGCTCGAAGAATGGCTGGGCGTGGCGCTGTTCGACCGCAGCACCCACCCCGTCACGCTGACGGAGACCGGGCAGTGGTTCCAGTCGGTGGCGCAGGACATCCTCGCGCGCGTGGCCCGCGTGCCCGACGAGGCGCGGGCGGTGGCCGACGCCAGTTCCGCCACCCTGCGCTTTGCGTCCACCCACGCGCTGTCCTTCACCTTCCTGCCGACCTGGCTGCGCGGACTGGAGTCCGGCTCGCCGATGGGCCCGATACAACTCGTCTCGGACGTGATGCAGCAGTGCGAGGCCCTGATGCTGCAGGGGCGCATCCAGTTCCTGCTGTGTCACTGGCATGAGCAGGTGCCGGGCCGGCTGGACCCGGCGAGCCACCGCTCGGTGAAGGTGGGCGGCGACACCCTGGTGCCGGTCTCCAGCCCGGGGAAAAACGGCAAGCCCCAACACCTGCTGTCGGCCAGCGGCAAACGCGCACCCATCCTCGCGTACAGCAGCGAGTCCGGGCTGGGCCGCATCGTGCGCGCGCTGCGCAGCGGCGCGCTTGAAAAACCCCGCAGCGAGCCGGTGTTCACCGCCCACCTGGCCTCGGTGCTCAAGACCATGGCACTCGACGGGCGTGGCGTGGCCTGGTTGCCGCTCAGCCTGATCGCCGAGGACTTGGCCAGCGGGCGCCTGGTCGCCGCCGGCGGCCCCGAGTGGTCCATAGCGCTCGACATCCGGCTGTTTCGCAGCAATACCGCGCTGCCTCCGGCGGCCGTGAATTTCTGGCACAGGGTGGCAGGAAAGACCCTTTAGGTTTTTTCGCGGAACAGCTCTTCAATCACCCCACGTAGCCAGCGGTTGCCGGGGTCCGCCTCGAAGCGTTTGCTCCAGTGCAGGGACACCGTGAAGTCGCGCAGCGGAAACGGCGGCTCGATGACGGTGTAGCCGCCACCGGCCGCGAAAATGTTGGCGATGTTGCGCGGCATCACGACCGCCAGGTCGGTGGCCTTGACGATGGACGGCAGCACCATGAAGTGTTCGGTCGTCAGCCGCAGGCGCTCTTCGAGCTGCAGCATCTGCAGGATGCGCAAGGTGTCGGAGTGTGTACGCACCGCCACAAACTCCAGCTGCTGCAGGGCGTCGAGCAGCGCCTGGCCGCGGCGCCGGCGCCGCGCAAAAGGGTGGCCTTCGCGCAGCAGCACGATGTAGCGGTCCTTGAGCAGTTGCACCCGCTGCGTGTCTTTCACCGCCGGCAAAAAGCCGAACGCAAAGTCGATGCGCCCGTTGTCCAGCGCCGGGGCGATGTCGTTGCTGGCCCGCGGTGAGGTTTCAATGCGCACCCCGGGTGCCAGCTCGCGCAGCGCCGCCATCAGCTCGGGCAGGAAGCGGCCCTCGCCGATGTCGCTCATGTGGATGCGGAACACCTTGCGCGAGAGCAGCGGTTCAAACAGGGCCGATTCATTGAGCGCCTGCTCCAGCGTGGCGAGCGCGCTGCGCACCGCGTCGGCCAGCCTGTCGGCCTTGGGGGTGGGCTGCACGCCGCCGCCGGCACGCACGAACAGCGGGTCCTTGATCAGCAGGCGCAGCCGCGTCAGGCCCTGGCTGGCGGCCGGCTGCGTCAGGTCCATCAACTCGGCCGCGCGGCTGACGTTGCGAGTGCGGTAGACCGCGTCAAACAGCCGCAGCAGGTTCAGGTCGATGTCTTTTATATGCATTGAATGAATACCAGATAGTCTCGTTATTTTATTGATGGATAGTCGAATGGGGCCCAAACTCGCTGCTTCCCACGAAAATAAAACCCGGAGACAGCCTTGGAAGTTTCATTCAGCAAGGAAATCGAGTCGCTGCGCATGGGCGCGGGCGAAACTTTCCACGGCGAGGGCATCCTCGCGATCACCAAGGCACTGCTCCAGTCCGGTGTGGCCTATGTGGGCGGCTACCAGGGCGCGCCGGTGTCGCACCTGCTCGACGTCATGGTGCAGGCCAAGCCCTACATGGACGAGCTCGGCGTACACGTCGAAGCCTGTTCCAACGAAGCCTCGGCCGCCGCCATGCTGGGCGCGTCTATCCACTACCCGCTGCGCGGCGCGGTGACCTGGAAGTCCATTGTTGGCACCAACGTCGCCGCCGATGCGCTGTCCAATCTCTCCTCGCCCGGCGTCACCGGCGGCGCGCTGATCGTCGTCGGCGAAGACTATGGCGAAGGCGCCAGCGTGATCCAGGAGCGCACCCATGCCTATGCGCTCAAGTCCTCCATGTGCCTGCTGGACCCGCGGCCCGACCTCGGCAAGATGGTGGAGATGGTCGAGCACGGTTTTCGCCTGTCCGAAACCTCGAACATGCCGGCCATACTGGAGCTGCGCATTCGCGCCTGCCATGTGCGCGGCAGTTTCGAATGCAAGGACAACCGCCCGCCGGCGATCTCGACGCGCCAGCTGATGGAAGAACCCGCGGCCTTCGACTACGCCAAACTCGCGCACCCGCCGGTCACCTTCCGCCACGAAAAACTCAAGTTCGAGGAACGCATCCCGGCCGCGCGCCGCTACATCATCGAGCAGCAACTCAACGAACTGATGGACGGGCCGCGGAAGGACCTGGGCATCATCGTGCAGGGCGGCATCTACAACGCGCTGATCCGCGCGCTGCAACAGTTCGGCCTGTGTGACGCGTTTGGCCAGACCGACATTCCCATTCTCGTGCTCAACGTGACCTACCCGCTGGTGCCCGAGCAGGTGGCCGAATTTGCGCTGGGCAAACGCGCGCTGCTGGTGGTCGAGGAAGGCCAGCCCGAATACATCGAGCAGGAAATCGCCACCTTTCTGCGCCGCCGCGACATCAACACGCCGCTGCACGGCAAGGACATGCTGCCCTCGGGCGGTGAATATTCGGTGGAGGTGGTGGCGCAGGGGCTCGTGCACTTCGTCGAGAAGTATTTGCTCCCTCTGGGAGAGGGCGGGGGTGAGGGAGCCGCGCACCAGCCCTCACCCCAACCCTCTCCCACGGGGAGAGGGAGTCTGGAACTGGCCAAGGCCTGGCTCCAGGGCAATGCCGAGCGCCGCAGCGCGGTGGGCCGCGAGATCGAGGCGCAGCTGAATCAGCCGCTGCCGGTACGTCCGCCCGGGTTCTGCATTGGCTGCCCGGAGCGGCCGGTGTTCTCGGCGCTCAAGCTGGCGCAGCAGGACGTCGGGCCGGTGCACATTGCGGCCGACATCGGCTGCCACGCCTTCGGCACCTTCGCGCCGTTTTCCTTCGGTCATTCGATTCTGGGTTACGGCATGAGCCTGGCCAGCCGCGCCGGCGTCTCGCCCATGATGGCGCGCCGCACCTTGTCCATCATGGGTGACGGCGGTTTCTGGCACAACGGCCTGCTGACCGGCGTGCAGTCGGCGCTGTTCAATAGCGACGACGCGGTGCTGCTGATCTTCAAGAATGGCTACACCTCGGCCACCGGCACACAGGACATCATCTCCACGCCCAGTGATGACGCCAAGTTCAACGCCAGCGACAAGCTGCAAAGCCTGACCGACACCAACAAGACGATTGAAAACACCCTGCAGGGCCTGGGCATCCAGTGGCTGCGCACGGTGCACACCTACCATGTCGAGGAGATGCGCCAGACCCTCAACGAGGCTTTCACGACCGACTTCAACGGCCTGAAGGTCATCATTGCCGAGGGCGAATGCCAGCTCGAGCGCCAGCGCCGCATCAAGCCCTGGCTGGCCGGCCTGCTCAAAAAAGGCAAACGCGTGGTACGCGTCAAATACGGTGTCGACGAAGACATCTGCAACGGCGACCACGCGTGCATCCGCCTGTCGGGCTGCCCGACGCTGACGCTCAAGGACAACCCGGATCCGCTCAAGGTGGACCCGGTGGCCACGGTGATTGACGGCTGCGTCGGCTGCGGCCTGTGCGGCGCCAACGCGCATGCGGCGACCCTGTGCCCCTCGTTTTACCGCGCCGAAGTGATCCAGAACCCGAAGTGGCACGAACGCCTGCTGGGCAGCGTGCGCGGGGCGCTGGTACGTGCCATGCAGACAGCGTGATGACCATGAACCAACAAAAACCCATCACCCTGTTGATCTGCGCGCTCGGCGGCGAAGGCGGCGGCGTGTTGACCGAATGGCTGGTGGACATCGCACTGGCCAGCGGATACGCGGCGCAAAGCACGTCGATTCCCGGCGTGGCCCAGCGCACCGGCGCGACCACCTATTACCTCGAAGTGTTCCCGGTGCCGCTGGCCGAACTGCAGGGCAAACGCCCGGTGTTCAGCCTGAACCCGGTGCCCGGCGCCCTGGACGGCATCGTGTCGTCCGAGCTGCTGGAAACCGCGCGCCAGATCGGCAACGGCATGAGTTCACCGCTGCGCACACTGGTCATCAGTTCCAGCAGCCGCACCTTCACCACCGCCGAACGCATGGAGCCGGGCGACGGCCGCACCGACAGCGCGCCGCTGCTGGAGGTGGTGCGTGCGCAAAGCCGCGAGCACCATGTGTTCGACATGGGCGAGATGGCCAAAACCAGCGGCACCGTGGTCAGCGCCGTGATGCTGGGCGCCATCGCCGGCAGCGGCCTGCTGCCTTTCGCGCGCCAGGCGTATGAAAGCGTGATCCGGCACGGTGGCAAGGGCGCCGAAGCCAGCCTGCGTGGCTTCGCCCAGGCCTTTGAACAGGTAGGCACGCAACGCGCGCAGACGGCGCTGGTCACCGGTTTGCTATCAGAAGAGGAGCTGTTTGCGCCCGTCCCTAAAGGGCTGGAGGCCGATTTGGCTTCAAACTTTCCGCCGCAGGTGCATGACATGCTGGCCCTGGGCCACGCACGCATGCTGGAGTACCAGGGCCGCGACTACGCCGACCTCTATGTCCACCGCCTGCGCGAGGTACTGGCCGCCGAGGTGCAGGCGGATCCGGCGGCGGCGCAGGGCTACGCCACCACGCGTGAGATGGCGCGCTGGCTGGCGCTGTGGATGGCGTTTGACGACATCGTGCGCGTCGCCGACCTGAAAAGCAGCGCCAGCCGCTGGCAACGCGTGCACGGCGAGGTCAAGGCGGGCGCCGGTGACCTGCTGCAGGTCTATGACCACTTCAAACCCGGCGCCGCGGAATTCGCGGCCCTGCTGCCGGCGGGCCTGGCCGCGCGTGTGACGCGCTGGGACCGCCAGCGCGTGGCGCGCGGCAAGGCGCCGTGGGCCCTGCCGCTCAAGGTCGGCACGCACTCGGTCTTCGGCATGCTCTCGCTGCGCCTGCTGGCCAGCCTGAAGTGGCTGCGCGTGCGCGGCAGCCGCTTTGCTACCGAGCAGGCGCTGATCACCCAGTGGCTGGACGGCGTCGTGCGCGGCACGCGGGCACACTGGCAGCTGGGCCACGAAATCGCGCTGTGCGGCCGCCTGATCAAGGGTTACGGCAGCACCAACGAACGCGGCAAGGACAACCTCATGCATGTACTGGAGCACCTGGCGACCGGCGCGTCCTTCGCATCGAACGAATCACGCGCCGCGGCCATTGCCCAGGCGCGCGAGGCCGCGCTGGCGGACGAAGCCGGCAAGGCGCTGGACCAGGCGCTGGTGAGCCATGGCGCACCGGCGCGCCCGGTGAAAGCACAACCGATCAGATGGGTCGACAACCCACACCGCAAGCCGCGTGCCGCCAGGACACCCTGACGCGCGCTTTTCGAAACCCGGAAACCTGAACCCCAAGAGGAGACAAACCATGAGCCCATTCTTCCAACCCGGCCGCCGCACCCTGCTGGCACTGGCGCTGATCGCCAGCAGCCTTTTTTCCGCAGCACAGGCGCAGACCGCTTCGTCAGGCTCAGGACAGGCCTGGCCGGCCAAGCCGGTCAGGGTCATCGTCAACTTCCCGCCCGGCGGCGCGGCCGACCAGCTGGCACGCGCCATCGGAACGCCGCTTGCCGAAGCCCTGGGCCAGCCGGTGGTGGTGGAAAACCGCGGTGGCGCCAACGGCAACATCGGCGGTGAAGCCGTGGCCAAAGCGCCTGCCGACGGTTACACCCTGCTCATGAGCTCGGGCGGCATGGTGTCGGTCAACCCGCACCTGTACCCGAAGATGTCCTTCAACCCGGCCAAGGACCTGATGCCGGTGGCAGCCGCGGCGCGCGTGCTGGTGTTCCTGGAAGTCAAACCCTCGCTGCCGGTCAACAACGTGAAGGAATTCCTGGCCTACATGAAGGCCAACCCCGGCAAGCTGTCGTTCGGTTCACCGGGCAACGGCAGCTCGCCGCACCTGGCGGCCGAGATGCTGAAGGCGCAGACCAACAGCTTTGCGGTGCACGTGCCGTACCGCGGCGCAGCACCGGCGATGCAGGACCTGCTGGGCGGCCAGCTCGACTTCATGTTCGACCCGGGCATCGGCCTGCAGCATGTGAAGGCCGGCAAACTCAAGCTGCTGGCCGTGGGCAGCGCCAAACGCTCGCCCCTGTTTCCGGATGTGCCCACCCTCGACGAGGCCGGTTTGAAAAACTTCGACGCCGACACCTGGTTCGGCTTTTATGCGCCAGCCGGTACACCGCCGGCCGTCGTGACCCGGCTGAACCAGGAGATCAACAAGATCCTCGCCACGCAGCCGGTGAAAGACCGCATCATGGCGATAGGCGGCATTCCGGCCCCGATGTCGCCGTCCGACTTCAACATGCGCGCCGCCATTGACGGCACACGTTTCGGCGCGCTGATCCGGGCACGGAATATAAAAGGCGATTGAGCCCCCACGGTAGCTCACACCCACCGTTCGGGCTGAGCCTGTCGAAGCCCCCCTTCGACAAGCTCAGGGCGAACGGGCCGTGGCCTGACAACATAATGAATCCATGAGCAAACAGATCACCCACACCATCCGCGTTGAATTCGGCGATTGCGACCCGGCGCGCATTGTGTGGTTTCCCAATTTCTTCCGCTGGATAGACGCCGCCTCGCGGAATTTTTTTGTACAGTGCGGTGTGCCGTCCTGGCAGGAGACCGAAAAAACGCTGGGCGTGCTCGGTACGCCGCTGGTGGACACGCATTCGCGTTTCCTCCGCACCGCCACCTACGGCGACACGCTGGACATCCACACCTCGATCCCCGAATGGCGCGAGAAAAGTTTTGTGCAGCGTTACCGCATCATGCGCGGTACAGAGGCCATCATGGAGTGCGAGGAGGTGCGCATCTTCGCCGGCCGCCGGGCCGACAACCCGGAAGCCATACGCGCCCTGCCGATTCCGCCGGAGATCCGCGCCCTCTGCGAATGACTTTGCATAAAAATGGCTTTCATCCCTTGCTGGATGGTCTTCAGCAGCTACAAAATCAATAGCGCGCGAAAGTCATTGACATTGGTGTAGGTGGGTCCGGTGATCACCAGATCGCCCAGCGGCTCGAAGTAGCCATAGGCGTCGTTGCGGTCCAGGAAGCCGTTGATCTTCATGCCCTGCGCCACAGCGCGCGTCAGGGTGTCGGGCGCCACAAAGGCGCCGGCGTTGTCTTCCACCCCGTCGATGCCATCGGTGTCCGCCGCCAGCGCGTACACGCCGCGCTGGCCCTGCAGCGCGAGCGCCAGGCCCAGGCAGAACTCGCCGGCCCGTCCGCCGCGGCCTTTGGCCGCCCCCGCTTGCAGCGGTCGGATCGTCACGGTGGTTTCGCCGCCGCTCAGGATCACACAGGGTTTGCTGAAAGGTTGGCTCCTGAGCGCCACCGCACGCGCCAGCGCCGCATGCACCTTGCCGACCTCGCGCGACTCGCCTTCCATTTCGTCGCTGAGGATGTAGGCCTGAAGCCCCGCCGCATGCGCAGCGGCCGCGGCGGCCTCGAGCGACTGCTGGGGCGTGGCCATCATGTGGACCTCGTGGCCGTCAAACGCCGGGGTGCCGGGCTTGGGGGTTTCCAGCGCCCCGCTTTCCAGCCGCGACAACACGTCCGCCGGCACGTCGATGCCGTAACGTTTCAGGATGGCCAGCGCGTCGGCGCAGCTGCTGGCGTCGGGCACGGTCGGGCCGCTGGCAATGATGGACGGGTCGTCGCCCGGCACATCGCTGATGGTCAGCGTGACCACGCGCGCCGGCGCGCAGGCCGCGGCCAGGCGCCCGCCCTTGATGCGCGAGAGGTGTTTGCGCACGCAGTTCATCTCGCCGATGTTGGCGCCGCTGTTGAGCAGTGCCTTGTTGATGCGCTGCTTGTCTTCCAGGCTCAAGCCTTCGGCCGGCAGCGTGAGCAAGGCCGAGCCGCCGCCGGAGATCAGGCACAACACGAGGTCGTCCCGGGTCAGGCCTTGCACCATGGCCAGAATGCGCTGCGAAGCGGCCAGGCCGGCCGCGTCGGGCACCGGATGGGCGGCCTCGACCATCTCGATGCGCTGCGGCAGACCTTCGGGCCGCGGCGGAATGTGGTGGTAACGCGTGACGACCAGGCCTTCGAGCGGGGCGTCCGCCGGCCACAGCGCTTCAACGGCCTGCGCCATCGAGCCACCGGCCTTGCCGGCGCCGATGACAACGGTTCTGCCCTTGGGCGGTGGCGGCAGGCAGGCGGCCGTGTTGTGCAGCGGCATGGCGCGCGTGACCGCGGCCTGGTAAAGATGCTCGAGGAACTGGCGCGGGTGGGTGGCAGGATGGGGTGCAGTCATTCAATATCTCCTGTCCGCTATTGTGACGCCGCCACCTGCTGGTAACCCGCGTGTACCCCGCCTTTCAACCGCCCGAAACGGCCCATGCACCGGTGCCCTCACCGGTGCATGGGCGGCGCCAGGCTACTTCTTGCCCAGACCCAGACGCTGTGCGCTTTCGGTGTACAGCCGCGTTTTTTCCTTCATGAACGCGTCCATCTGGTCCACCCCCACGTTGACCAGCTCGAAACCGCTTTTGGCGGCAAGCTCCTTCATCTCCGGGTCATTGTTCAGGGCCGCCCACATGTCCGAAATCTTCTTGCGGGTCTCGGGCGGCGTGCTGCGGGGCACACCGATGCCGCGGTAGGCACCGTCCACCCAGTCCACACCGAGCTCCTTGAAAGTCGGCACATCCGGCATCAGCGGATGACGCTTGTCCATGGCCACCGCCAGCGGGCGGATACGGGTCTTGTTGTTGATGGCAAACGCGGTGTAGGTCATCGCACCGTCGACCTGTGCGCCCATGACCGAGGTGGCCATGTCGCCCGTGCCCTTGAACGGCACATAGATGGTCTTGACGCCAAACGCCGCGTTGAAGCGCTCATGCGCTGCATGGTTGGCCGAGTTCTGGCCAGAGCCGCCCAAACTCAGCTTGCCGGGGTTGGCCTTGGCCGCCTTGATGAAGTCCGCGAAATTCTTGATCGGGCTCTGCTCGGGCACCACCAGGATGTCGGGCGTGTAGTGGAACCAGAACACCGGCGTGATGTCCTGCGTCTTGTATTGCACCAGGCCCTCGATGGGCTGGAACACGATGTGCGGCAGGTTCACACCCACGATGTTGAGCCCGTCGCCGGGCAGGGTGTTCATCTGCGACCACATCAGCGCGCCGCCGGCACCGGCCTTGTACTGGATGATGGTCTCAATCGCCGCGCACTTCTTTTTCAGCACCATCTGCTGGTGACGCGCCGACAGGTCCGACTCGCCGCCGGGCGGAAAAGCCTGCCAGTACTGCAGGTTCTTGTCCGGGCAAGCCTGTCCTGAGCCCGTCGAAGCGGCCTGCGCCATGACGGCGGGCGCTGCGGCCAGGCAGGCGATACCTATCCATTGTCTGATGTCAACTTTCATGCTGCTGTCTCCTTGTTTTATGGAATGCCACGGGGAAAAAGTTTCAGGCCGCGCGCGCCTGCTGCGTGCCGCCCTGGGCGAGCAGCGCACACACGGCGGCGGTGACCTGTGCGGTGGTGGCGTTGCCGCCCAGGTCGCGCGTGTGCAGCGCCGGGTTGGCGGTGACGGCCTCGATGGCCTGCATCAGCTGCTGCGCCGCGATGTTTTCACCGAGGTGCTCGAGCAGCATGACGCAGCTCCAGAACGTGCCGACCGGATTGGCCAGGCCCTTGCCCATGATGTCGAAGGCCGAGCCGTGGATGGGCTCGAACATCGAGGGGTAGCGGCGCTCGGGGTCGATGTTGCCGGTGGGCGCAATGCCCAGGCTGCCGGCCAGCGCGGCGGCCAGGTCGCTCAGGATGTCGGCGTGCAGGTTGGTCGCCACAATCGTGTCCAGCGAGGCCGGGCGATTGACCATGCGTGCGGTGCAGGCGTCCACCAGTTCCTTGTCCCAGGTCACGTCCGGGAACTCCTTGCTGATCTGCAGCGCGATCTCGTCCCACATCACCATGGCGTGGCGCTGGGCATTGGACTTGGTGACCACGGTCAGCAGCTTGCGCGGACGCGACTGCGCGAGCTTGAAGGCGTAACGCATGATGCGCTCGACGCCGGCGCGCGTCATCATCGACACATCGGTGGCCACCTCGATCGGATGGCCCTGGTGGGCACGCCCGCCGACGCCGGAATATTCGCCCTCGGAGTTCTCGCGCACGATGACCCAGTCGAGTTGCGCCGGCGTGCAGCGCTTGAGTGGTGCGTCGATGCCGGGCAGGATGCGCGTGGGCCGCACATTGGCGTACTGGTCGAAGCCCTGGCAGATCTTCAGGCGCAGGCCCCACAGCGTGATGTGGTCGGGAATATGCGGGTCACCCGCCGAGCCGAACAGGATGGCGTCCTGGCCGCGCAGGGCGTCCAGGCCGTCGTCGGGCATCATCACCCCGTGTTCACGGAACCAGTCGCCGCCCCAGCCAAAAGACGAGAAAGCGAAGCCGAAATTCTGCGTGGCGGCCAGGGCCTGCAGCACCTGCTGGCCGGCCGGGACCACTTCCTTGCCAATGCCGTCGCCCGGGATGCAGGCAATTTTGTAAACCTTCATGACATGTCCTTGAAATCATTGACCAACAAGGATGAACTCTAGCGCTTGCCCGATTCAACAGAACGCCTTAAAGTTATTGCATTGTTTACTTTGAGTTAATAATGAGCACACCGGCCTCTGCCCCTTCCGAGATGGCGTTTTTCAGCCTGCTGGCGCGCAGCGGCAGCTTCTCGGCCACGGCGCGCGAGCTCGACGTGACCACACCGGCCATCAGCAAACGCCTGGCGCTCATGGAAGCGCGGCTGGGGGTGCAGCTGCTGAACCGGACCACACGCCGCATCAGCCCCACGCCCGAAGGCGAGATCTACCTCAGCCATGCGCGGCGCATCCTGGCCGAGATCGCCGACATGGAGCAACTGGTTTCCAGCGCGGTGGCGGTGCCCAAGGGCCTGCTGCGCGTGAATGCCACGCTGGGTTTTGGGCGCAGCCACATCGCCCCGCTGATCTCCAGTTTCGTGAAACAGCACCCGGACATGCAGGTCCAGCTGCAGCTCACGGTCAACCCGCCGCCGGCCAGCGAGGACGCCTTTGATGTGTGTGTGCGCTTCGGCGAGCCGCCCGATGCGCGCGTGATCGCCCGCAAGCTGGCCCCGAACCGGCGCCTGCTGTGTGCGGCCCCCGCCTACCTGGCCAGACACGGCACACCCAAGGTGCCGCACGACCTGACCCAGCACAACTGCATCGGCATCCGCCAGGGCGATGAGGCCTACGGCATCTGGCGACTGGAATCGGGCAAACGCATGGAAACCGTGAAGGTGCGCGGCAACCTGAGCACCAGCGACGGCGAGATTGCCGTCAACTGGGCGCTGGCCGGCCACGGCATCGTGATGCGCGCCGAGTGGGATGTCGCGCGCTACCTGCGCAGCGGCCGGTTGCGCCAGGTGCTGGAGAACTACCAGACTCCGCCGGCCGACATTCATGCGGTCTGGCCGCAGCGCCATCAGGTGTCGGCACGCGTGCGCGCCTTTGTGGACTACCTGGCGGGCCACTTCGAGAAATCGTCCACACGGGCCGCGGGCCTGGTCACCCGCTGGTAAAAGGCGTGGTCAGGGCGCTCTCAGGGTGTAGGCGCGCCGGCTTCGAACCATTGCCGGACCAGGGCCCGTTCCGCCTCGGTGATGCCGGTGGCGTTGTTCATCGGCATGGTTTTGCTGACCACCACCTGCTGGTACACCGCCTGCGCATGCTGCCTGAGCAGCGCCGGCGAGTCGAGGCGGACGTTTTTCATCTGCACCTGCGCGCCGTGGCACAGGTAGCAGCGCTGCTCCAGCACTTTTTGCAGATTCATATAGCCATTTTGGCCTGTAGCCCCCGACAATACTGCGCCACCAGCTATCGAATCAGTAGCAAATCCGGCGCTGGCCGGTTGCGGCGGCGGCTTCATCCAGACGATGGCGCCGAGGATCAGGACCACCCCGACCAGCGCATAGGGCAGCGGGTTGCCGTTGCGGCCCAGCTTGTAGCCGTGGCGCATGACAAAAAACTGGCGGATCAGCGCGCCGGCCAGCATCATGAGAATCAGCATCAGCCAGTTCTGCGGGTGGCCCCAGGTGAAGCTGTAGTGGTTGCTCAGCATCGCAAACAGCACCGGCAAGGTGAAGTAGGTGTTGTGCACGCTGCGCTGTTTGCCGCGCTGGCCGTGCACCGGGTCCACAGCCTCGCCGGCCTTGATGCTGGCGATCACCTTGCGCTGGCCGGGGATGATCCAGAAAAACACATTGGCGCTCATCGCGGTGGCGATCATGGCGCCCACCAGCAGAAACGCGGCACGCCCGGCAAACCAGTGGCAGGCCAGCCAGGACGCCACACACACAAGCACCAGCACCAGCGCGCCGACGATGGCATCCCCGTTTTTGCGTTTACCAAACAGCTGGCAGATGCCGTCGTAAACCATCCAGAACACCACAAAAAAAGACAGCGCCACGCCGATGGCGGCGCCGGGCGACCAGTCCATCAGCGATTTGTCGACCAGGTAGGTGCCGGCGTTCCAGAGGTAGGAAACGGTGAACAGCGCAAAACCGGTGAGCCAGGTGCTGTAGCTCTCCCAGTAAAACCAGTGCAGGTGGCCAGGCAGCGTGGGTGGCTTGACCGCAAACTTGACCGGGTGGTAGAAACCGCCGCCGTGCACGGCCCACAGTTCGCCGCTGACGCCCTGTTTCTTCAAGTCTTCATCGACCGGCGGCGTCAGGCTGGAATCGAGAAAGACAAAATAAAACGAGGAGCCGACCCAGGCGATGGCGGTGATGACGTGGACCCAGCGCAGCAGCAGGTTGGCCCAGTCGAGAAGATAACTTTCCATCCGATGACCTCAATGGGGCAGGCAAGGCCTGCCATGATTGGAAGCTGCTTACCACCGCGGGCACTGTAAGCAGACAAAAGGTCACGAACAAGGACAGGCTTGCAAGCCATCCCGCTCCGCTGCGACCGGATCGCAAAAGTGTATGCGAACTACGCCCGGTGCAACAACAACAACTGTGCCGCGACGGACACGGCAATCACTTCCGGCTCCTTGCCGGTGATGCCGGGCAGGCCGATCGGACAGGTCACGTGCGCCAGTTCTTCAGCGCTGAAACCGCGCGCCTCCAGCCGGTGGCGGAAGGTCGCCCATTTGGTTTTGCTGCCGATCAGGCCGATGTAAGGCAGGTCGCCCCGCTCGCGCTGGCGCCTCAGGCATTCGGCCACGATGTCGAGGTCCTCGGCGTGGCTGAAACTCATGATCAGCACGCGCGACTGCGGCGCCAGGCCGGTCACCGCGCGTTGCACCGGGTCGGAATGTTCGCACACCACGTCGTCCGGCACCACCTCCGGGAAAATGCCGTCGCGGCTGTCGATCCAGCTCAGTGCAAACGGCAGGCGCGCGAGCACCTGAATCAGCGCAAAACCCACATGTCCGCCCCCAAAAAGCGCAACAGGCTGTAAATTTGTATCCAGCCGGCGGCGCAGCCCCGGCACGTCGTCGGGCCCGACCGGTTCAAAGCGCAGATGGACCACCCCGCCGCAGCATTGCCCCAGCGACGGGCCGAGCACAAAGCGGGTGGACGCCTCACCCGGCAACCCCTGCAGGCGCGCACGCGCTCTCGCCATCGCTTCGTATTCCAGATGGCCGCCGCCTATGGTGCCAACCGCCATGCCGGCAAAAACCGCCATCCAGGTCCCGGCCTCGCGCGGCACCGAGCCTTCGGTGGCGCTCACCTCGACCAGCACGGCCGGCTCCAGCGCCAGCCGGGCCAAAAACAAATCCTTGAGCTGACTCACGGTAGAAACCCTCTGATACACGGCCCCTGGTCAGGGTCCGCAGAACGCATAATTCAGCCTCGCGGCAGCAGGTTTTTGTTACATAACCGGCGCCCGGGCCGACTGCACAATAGCAGCCGTAACCGCCTGACAACAACACAAGGATACATATGCCTGCATCCTCCACCCATCGTCGCTTCTGGCTCATGGCACTGCTTTCGACCGCCGCCGGAGCCATCGTCTCGGCCTGCAAGTCTGCGCCACCGCAGCCAGAACCGGGCCCGTCTGAGGCGAACGCAACGCCCAACGTGGTCGGCCCGGTCGCGAGCCAGGCTGGCTCGGCCCGCAGTTCGGCGGCACCGAACGCCCGCGCCTACCGCCAAAGCGGCGCCAGCCATCTTTACGGACTGCACACCGACCGGATCTTCAAGGGGAGAATGCCGCCCCTGCTGTACGCGATCGGTGTGCTGAACGTGGAAATCAACCAGGCCGGCACCGTGACCCGCCTCGACTGGATGCGGGCACCGCGCCATGCGCCTGAAGTGATTGCCGAGATCGAACGCATGATCAAGGCCGCATCGCCTTTTCCGGCGCCGGTGCGGATTGGCAAGGTCGTCTACACCGACACCTGGCTCTGGCACAAAAGCGGAAAATTCCAGCTTGATACGCTGACCGAAGGGCAGAATTAAGCCCCCACGCTTGTCACTGCGTGTACTGCGCTGCCCCCCGAGGGGGCGCTACGCCTGCGGACTGGCAAAGCCAGATCCGCGGCCCCTGCTTGACTAAAACCTCCCGCAGTTCTCTCCGCATGGGCGGTTTCAGGACCCGCGGTAAGTGGAATAACTCCAGGGGCTGACCAGCAGCGGCACGTGGTAATGCTGGCTGGTGTCGGCCACGCCGAAGTCCAGGCTCACCCGGTTCAGGAAATTCGGTTCCGGCAGCGTCACGCCGCGCGCACGGAAATATCCCGCCACGTCGAACACCAGTCGGTACGTGCCGCGCTGGAGGCTGCTGGTGTCATAGAGCAGACCGTCGGGGTTGCGACCGTCGCTGTTCAGGTGGAACGATTTCACCAGCGTGGCCTGGTCGCCATCGGTGGTGTACAGCTGGACGGACATGCCGGCCGCTGGCGTGCCGTGCATGGTGTCCAGCACATGTGTGCTCAGGCCCATGTCAATTCCTTGTTTGCGGTGCATCGGTCAGTCCGATGGTCTACTGAAAGTGTATACACTTTTGGGCTTTCCGACTATCATTTGCGCCATGGAATCGTCCACAACCAGCTCTATTGTTGAAGCCCTGACCAGGGCCATTGTGGAGCACCGGCTGCACCCCGGTACCAAACTGGCCGAACAAAAGCTGGCCGATCACTTTGGCGTATCGCGTACGCTGGTCCGCCAGGCACTGTTTCAGCTCTCGCAAAACCAGCTGATCCGCATGGAACCGGCGCGCGGCGCCTTTGTTGCGGCCCCCACGGTAGAAGAAGCGCGCCAGGTGTTCGCGGTGCGCCGCATGCTGGAGGCCGAAATGACGCGGGCCTTCGTCAAGCAGGTGACGCCGGCGCAAATCCGGACACTGAAAGACCATCTGGCCAACGAAAAAGCGGCCATGGACGACCAGGACGCGGCCAGGCGCATCGAACTGCTAGGCGACTTTCATGTTCGCATGGCCGAACTGATGGGCAACGAGGTACTGGCCCAGATCCTGCGTGACTTGATCTCGCGCAGCTCCCTCATCACGCTGATGTACCAGCGCACCGGCGCCGCGCAGCACTCCCAGCACGAGCACGTGGAAATCGTCAAAGCGCTGGCGGCCCGCGACGCAACGCGAGCCGTCGAGTTGATGACCGAACATTTGCTGCATGTCGAACAAAGCCTGGCCTTCGACCGCAAGGTGCAGATCAACGACATCGCCATGGCACTGTCATGAACAAATCTGCCGTCAAGCCGGACCAATTTCCCGCAGGGCCGTCCCAAGGAAAATTAGCCCCCCGGGGGGGCAGCGCATCACACGAAGTGGAAAGCGTGGGGGCCCTGTCTTACCCCAGGGATCTGGTTGGCTACGGCCGCACACCGCCGCACGCGCAATGGCCCGGCGGTGCCCGCATCGCTGTGCAGTTTGTGCTGAACTACGAGGAAGGCGGCGAAAACTCCGTGCTGCATGGCGACGCCGGCTCCGAACAGTTTCTCTCCGAGATGGCCAACCCGCCCAGCTACCCCGAACGCCACCTGAGCATGGAAGGCATTTACGAGTACGGCTCGCGGGCCGGCGTCTGGCGCCTGCTGCGCGAGTTTGAAAAACGCCAGCTGCCGCTGACCGTGTTCGGCGTCAGCATGGCCCTGCAGCGCCACCCCGAGCTGACCGCCGCCTTCGTCGCGCTGGGCCACGAAATCGCCTGCCACGGCCTGCGCTGGATCAACTACCAGGGTGTGGACGAAGTGGTCGAGCGCGAACACATGCGCCTGGGCCTGGACATCATCACGCAGATGACCGGCCAGCGGCCGCTGGGCTGGTACACCGGCCGGGACAGCCCGCGCACGCGGCGCTTGGTCGCCGACGACGGCCAACTGGCCTACGACAGCGACTACTACGGCGACGACCTGCCGCTGTGGATGAAGGTGGCGCGCACCGACGGCGCCGTGGTGCCGCGGCTGGTGGTGCCCTACACACTGGACACCAACGACATGCGTTTTGCACTGCCCCAGGGCTTCTCGCAGGGCGACGACTTTTTCACCTACCTGCGTGACAGCTTCGATGCGCTGTATGCCGAGGGTGACCCGAATGGCCTGAACGCGCCCAAGATGCTCAGCGTCGGCATGCACTGCCGCCTGCTGGGCCGGCCCGGCCGCATCGTGGCGCTGCAGAAATTCCTCGACCACGTCCAGCAGCACGAGCATGTCTGGATCTGCCGCCGCATCGACATTGCTCGCCACTGGCAGCAAGTCCACCCCTTCAAAGAATGACCAAGACCATGACCACGTCCCTGACCCTTGAACAACTGAACACCGCACCGGCCCCTGAAACCGCGGCCTGGCTGGCTGGCCTCTATGAACATTCCCCGTGGATCGCCGAAGCCGCGCTGGCCCACCGCCCTTTCCGGTCGCTGGCACACCTCAAACACCTGATGGCCGGCATCGTCCGCGAAGCCGGCCGCGAGGCCCAGCTCACGCTGATCCGCGCCCATCCCGAGCTGGCCGGCAAGGCCATGGTGAGCCGGGCGCTGACGGCCGAGTCGACCAACGAACAGGGCAAGGCCGGCCTGACGGACTGCACGCCCGACGAGTTCGCGCGCCTCCAGGCGCTCAACACCGCCTACAGCACGCGGTTCGGCTTTCCCTTCATCCTCGCCGCGCGCGGCCCGCGCGGCACCGGCCTGAGCCGGCAGGAGATCATCGCCGCCTTTGAGCAGCGGCTGGCCAACCACCCCGACTTCGAGCTCGCTGAAGCCCTGCGCAACATCCACCGCATCGCCGAGTTGCGGCTCAACGACAGATTTGGCGTGGCGCCCCGCCTGGGCAACCAGGTCTGGGACTGGCAGGAAAAACTCGGCGTTTTCAGCGACCCGGGCTACCTGGAAAAAGGCCAACTCACGGTCACCTACCTGACCGACGCGCACCGCGCCGCCGCCCGGCTGATTGAACAGACCATGCGGGACAGCGGCTTCGACGAGGTGAGCGTGGACGCGGTCGGCAACGTCGTGGGCCGCTACAAGGCGCGCCCTCACCCCCACCCTCTCCCGGCGGGAGAGGGAGTGAAAACACTCATGACCGGCTCGCACTACGACACCGTGCGCAACGGCGGCAAGTACGACGGACGCCTCGGCATTTTTGTACCCGTGGCCTGCGTGGCCGAGCTGTCGCGCGCGGGCAAGCGACTGCCTTTCGACTTTGAAGTGATTGCTTTTGCCGAAGAGGAAGGCCAGCGTTACAAGGCCACTTTTCTCGGCTCCGGCGCGCTGATCGGCCAGTTCAACCAGGCCTGGCTGGACCAGAAGGATGCCGACGGCATCGGCATGCGCGAGGCCATGCAACACGCCGGCCTGCCGGCCACGCTGGAGGCCATCCGCGCACTGCAGCGCAAGCCGGCCGACTACCTGGGGTTTGTCGAGGTGCATATCGAGCAGGGCCCGGTACTCAACGAACTCGACATCCCGCTGGGCATCGTCACCTCCATCAACGGCGGTGTGCGTTACACCTGCGAGGTCACCGGCATGGCCAGCCATGCGGGCACCACCCCCATGAACCGCCGGCGCGACGCGGCGCTGGCTGTGGCTGAACTCGCGCTGTATGTGGAGCAGCGCGCGGCCCGCGACGGCGACTCGGTCGGCACCATCGGCATCTGGACGGTGCCCGGCGGCTCGACCAACGTGGTGCCCGGCCGTTGCCAGTTCACGCTGGACCTGCGCGCGCCCAACGATGCACAGCGCGACGCGATGGTGGCCGATGTGCTGGCCGAACTGAAAACCATCTGCGAACGCCGCGGCGTCCACCACACCACCGAACAAACCATGCGCGCCGCTGCAGCGCCAAGTGCCCCGGACTGGCAACAGCGCTGGGAAAAAGCGGTGGACAGCCTGGGCGTTCCGCTTTACCGCATGCCAAGCGGCGCGGGCCATGACGCGATGAAGCTCCATGAGGTGATGCCGCAGGCCATGTTGTTTGTGCGCGGCCAGAACTCCGGCATCAGCCACAACCCGCTGGAAAGCACAACCAGCGACGACATCGACTTGGCCGTCCAGGCTTTCCAGCACCTCCTGTACCAATTGGGCGGCTCCAGCCATGACTGATGACGAAAAACTGGATGCCTGGGTGGACGCCCACTTCGACGAGGAAGTGCGCTTTCTGCAGGAACTGATCCGCGTGCCCACGCCCACGCCGCCCGGCAACAATGCCCCGCATGCCGAACGCACCGCCGAGCTGCTCCACGCTTTCGGTTTTGAAGCGGAAAAACACAAGATCGCGCCGGTGGAGGTCAAGGCCTATGGCCTGGAGTCCCTGACCAACCTGATCGTGCGCCGCCGTTACGGCGAAGGCAGGACCATTGCCCTGAACGCCCACGGCGATGTGGTGCCGCCCGGTGAGGGCTGGACCCAGGAACCCTATGGCGGCAAGGTTGTGGACGGCAGGATCTACGGCCGGGCCTCGGCCGTCAGCAAGTCCGATTTCGCCACTTACACGTTTGCCGTGCGGGCGCTGGAGGCGCTGGGCATCCCGCTGCACGGCAGCGTGGAACTGCATTTCACTTACGACGAGGAGTTCGGCGGGGAGATGGGTCCCGGCTGGCTGCTCAAGAACAAGCTCACCCGGCCGGACCTGCTGATCGCCGCGGGTTTCAGCCATGAAGTGGTCACCGCCCACAACGGCTGCCTGCAGATGGAAGTCACGGTGCACGGCAAGATGGCCCATGCCGCCATCCCCGACACCGGCGTGGATGCACTGCAGGCCGCCGTGCACATCCTCAATGCGCTGTATGCGCAGAACACGCTGTACCAGAAGGTCAGCTCCAAGGTCGAGGGCATCAACCATCCCTACCTGAATGTCGGCCGCATTGAGGGTGGCACCAACACCAACGTCGTGCCGGGCAAGGTGATGTTCAAGCTGGACCGCCGCATGATTCCCGAGGAAAAACCGTTTGAAGTGGAACGCGCGATCCGCACGGTGATCAATGATGCCGCCAAGGAGTGCGAAGGTGTCCGCGTCGAAATCAAGCGCCTGCTGCTGGCCAACGCACTCAAGCCGCTGCCGGGCAACCAGCCGCTGGTCGACGCGATCCAGAAACATGGACAGGCGGTCTTCGGTGAGCCCATCCCGGCCATGGGCACACCGCTGTACACCGATGTGCGCCTGTACGCCGAGGCCGGCATACCGGGCGTGATTTACGGCGCCGGGCCACGCACGGTGCTCGAGTCCAACGCCAAACGCGCCGACGAACACCTGGTCCTCGACGACCTGCGCGGCGCGACCAAGGTGATTGCGCGCACGCTACTTGAACTGCTGGCGCCCCTGCCATGACCCCCTGCCGCCGGCAGCCATCCCCTATTTGCACGGTGCGGGCTGGTTCAGGGGATATCCCGATGGCTGCGCCGTGCACCCGAGACCCACAATCAGGGATGCACAGGGTGCCTCCAGACACTGGCCGGGCATTTTTCTTGCTTGACGTGATACATCCCCAACCTTCTCCGGAGCATCCATGACAAAACGCGCTTTCATCAAGACCTTCGCAGCCCTGGCCGTCACTGCAGCCGCGGCCGTGGGTAGCCATGCCTACGCCCAGAACACACCCGTCAAGTTCCAGCTGGACTGGCGTTTTGAAGGCCCCGCCGCGCTGTTTCTGACCCCTGCGGCCAAAGGTTATTTCAAGGCCGCCAAACTCGACGTGACGATTGACGCCGGCAACGGCTCGGGTGGCACGGTTACGCGCGTCGCTTCGGGCAGCTACGACATGGGTTTTGCCGACCTGGCCGCCCTGATGGAATTTCACGCCAACAACCCGGATGCCGCCAACAAGCCGGTCGCGGTGATGATGGTCTACAACAACACGCCGGCTTCGGTGATGGCGCTGAAAAAGTCCGGCATCAAGACCGTGGCCGACCTGAACGGCAAAAAACTCGGTGCCCCGGTGTTTGACGCCGGCCGCCGCGCCTTCCCGATTTTTGCCAAGGCCAACGGCATCAGTGGCGTGCAGTGGACCGCCATGGACCCGCCATTGCGTGAAACCATGCTGGTTCGGGGCGATGTCGATGCCATCACCGGCTTCACCTTCACTTCGCTGCTCAACCTCGAAGCGCGCGGCGTGAAAGCCGAGGACGTGGTGGTGCTGCCTTACGCCGACAACGGCGTCAAGCTGTACGGCAACGTGATCATTGCCTCGCCGAAAATGATCAGGGAGAACCCCGCCGCCGTGAAGGCCTTCCTGCTGGCCTTCACCAAGGGCGTGAAGGAAGTCATCGCCAAGCCGGCGGCCGCCATTGAAGACGTCAAGGCACGCGACGGCATCATCAACACCGCGCTCGAAACACGCCGCCTGCAGCTGGCCATCGACACCGTCATCAACAGCCCCGACGCACGTGCCGAAGGGTTCGGCCAGGTCAAGGGCCCGCGCCTGACGCTGATGGCCTCTCAGGTGTCGGACGCCTTCAACACCAAGACACGTGTCAATGCCGACAGCGTGTGGAACGGCTCCTTCCTGCCCACGGCGGCCGAGCTCAACGTCCTGCCCGCCGCGAAGAAGTAACTGCGTAACTGCGTAACTGCGACATACGGCGCCCGCCGGCGACCCGCGCCGGCAGACACCTGAACGACACGGCCGGCCTTTCCCTGAAATGCCGGCCGTTGTCCTGAACGTCCCGAGCGACTCACAAAATCCATAGATCCATGCAAGTACCTCCCGACGGCCATTTTGTTGACTTCAGCGACGTCTGGCTCGCCTACAACGACGAGTTGCTGGCGCAGAACCACTTCGCCGTGGAAGCGATCGACCTCAAGGTGCGCGAGGGCGAGTTCATTGCCATCGTCGGGCCCTCGGGCTGCGGCAAGTCCACCTTCATGAAGCTGACCACCGGCCTGAAAATGCCGTCGAAAGGCCGCATCACGATCGACGGCCAGCCGGTCACCGGCCCGCTGAAGATTTCCGGCATGGCTTTCCAGGCGCCCTCGCTGCTGCCCTGGCGAACCACGGTGGCCAACGTGCTGCTGCCGCTGGAGATCGTCGAGCCTTTCCGCAGCCAGTTCAAGTCCAAACGCAAGGAATTCGAGGAGCGCGCACGCAAGCTGCTGCAAAAAGTCGGCCTGGGTGGTTACGAGGACAAGTTCCCGTGGCAACTGTCGGGCGGCATGCAGCAGCGCGTGAGCATTTGCCGCGCGCTGATCCACGAACCCAAGATGCTGCTGCTCGACGAGCCCTTCGGCGCGCTCGACGCGTTCACGCGCGAGGAGTTGTGGTGCATCCTGCGCGACCTCTGGACCGAGCAGCGTTTCAACGTCATCCTGGTCACGCACGACCTGCGCGAGTCGGTCTTCCTGGCCGACACCGTGTATGTGATGAGCAAAAGCCCGGGGCGTTTTGTCGTCAAACGCGAGATCGACCTGCCGCGCCCGCGCGACCTCGAGGTGACCTACACCCAGGCCTTCGGCGACATCGTGCACGAGCTACGCAGCCACATCGGCGCCATCCGCACCCCCGTCATCAACCCGGCGGCAACCGTGGAAGGCCACTGATCATGAGTAAAAAACAGATTGAACGCTGGTCCCCGTTTGTGCTGCTGCTGGTCATCCTGGCGCTTTGGCAAGCGGTGGTCATGGTGTTCGGCATCGCTGAATACATCTTTCCAGCCCCGCTGGCGATCGCCCAGTCCATGGCCGAGTTCGCCGGCCCGATCGCGCAGGCGGCGTGGAAAACCTTCTGGGTCACCATGGTCGGCTTCGGCCTGTCCATCGTGGTCGGCGTGATGCTGGGCTTTCTGGTCGGCTCCTCGCGCCTGGCCTATGCCGCGGTCTACCCGCTGCTGGTCGCCTTTAATGCCGTGCCCAAAGCGGCGATTGTTCCCATCCTGATCGTCTGGTTCGGCATCGGCGTCGGCCCCGGCATCCTGACCGCCTTCCTGATTTCCTTCTTCCCGATCACCGTGAACATGGCCACCGGGCTGGCCACGTTGGAGCCCGAGCTGGAAGACGTGCTGCGCGTGCTGGGCGCCAAACGCTGGGACGTGCTGGTCAAGGTCGGCCTGCCGCGCTCCATGCCCTACTTCTACGGCTCGCTCAAGATCGCGATCACGCTGGCCTTTGTCGGCACCGTGCTGGCCGAAATGACCGCCGGCGACTCGGGCATCGGCTACCTGATGCTCAGCGCCGGCTCACAGCAGCGCATGGCGCTGGCTTTTGCCGGGTTGGTTGTGATCGGTGCCATGGCGATGATCATGTACGAGCTGTTCAGCTACATCGAGAAGCACACGACTGCGTGGGCGCACCGCGGTTCGCAGGGCGGCTAAGGCTCTGCAGGGGGAAATCGGCCGCTTTCTTGCATGAAATCGGCCTCCAGCCCTTATCGCACCGGCGTCAACAGCTACTGAATCAGTAGCATCACGCTGCGTCCCCGGTTCGCCCTGGACAGTAGGAGCGACTCCCCACTCCCACCCCTAACCCCTCCCTCGCCCCGCTGGGCGATGGAGGGGGACTTCATTTGGCCGCGTGGGTTGCTATCGCGTGCAAACATGACGGTCCCGTACTCCGACGATGACGCGCAAAGCGCGTCATCGTCTCCCCGAATCCGCATCCGTTCCCGCTCCACTTCCCCCCACCCGTCGGGCTGGGCCGAGGAGCGCAGCCGAAAGTGGATCAGGGCGAGCGATTGTCTGAGCCGAAGGCGAGTTCGAGCTAGCCCCCGCTAACGGCAAGCACCGCAGGTTGCCCCGGAGCGCAGCGCAGGGGACCCAGCCCATCGGGTCGCCTTTCTTTTCCTTACTTTCTTTTGGCGAGAAGCAAAGAAAAGTCCCTCGCCCGCCGGGGCGAGACCCGGCTTGCAGGCACGCCACAAACGCCCAGAATGCCCCCACAGCCGCAAGGTTTTTGATCGGCGCGTGAGGCTTTCCGCCGCCAAGGACATTGTCTGACAGGGTTGCGGCCTGCCAGACTGCACCCGGTGGAGGTGCCGGGTTTACAACGGAGTGGTAGCGCTTGTCGCGCCCCTTCCCTCGTCAGTCAACTTCCAAGGAGAGACACATGTCACCATCCACCACCCCTGCCACCGGGCCGCTTGACGCCGAACCCGCAGACAAGGACCTTGCCGAGCAAGCGCTGCCCGGCCACGGCATTCCGTCGCAGGATCCTGAACCTGCGGCACAGATTCCCATCACGGCGGCAGAGTCCGACCGCGAATCCAGTTCGGTATTGATGGGCGGTGGTGTGATAGCCGGTGCGGCTACCGGCGCAGCCGTTGGCGCCGCATTGGCTGGCCCGGTCGGTGTACTGGTCGGCGGCACCGTGGGTGGGGTGGCTGGCGCACTGGGCGGCGCCGCTGCGGGCTCGCTGGTGACGCCGGAGGACCCCGCCAGCACCATCCCGGGGCCGGCCGACAGGGAAACCACCCGCGCCAAGCGATAGAGGTCAGAGAAACCGTTCGAGCAGCCGCCGTGAGGCCCGGTCCAGCGCCCCCATGTCCTTCACGCTGAAATGCACGCCATGGCCGGCGGCAATCAGCAGCGACTCGCGGTTCAGGCGGCGGATGTCTTCCTCGCCCTTGAGCACAAACGAGGTGTCGCCGCGGTCGGTTTCCACGACCCAGGTGCTGGGTGTGCCGAAGCTCGACACGCTGATAAGTCGCGTGATCTCGGGCACAAAGTCGCGCAGCGCGAGTTCTTCCTCCAGCAGGCTGCGCTGCGGCAGCGGCAAATCATCCAGCCGCTCCAGCCAGACCAGTTCATGGCCCTCGCTGCTGATCAGGGAAATGCCTTCATCGGGCGCGGCAATCGGGAAAGCGCGCACCGGCACCACGCCCAGATGCTGCTCGCCGTTCTCTGCAACCAGCAGCAGCTGGCCCGAGGCGTGCCGCTCCAGCTGGAAGGCGGCTGGGGTCGCGGCGGCTCTTGGAGCGGAAGTCATGGGGAATCCTTCAGACATGGCCGTTGTGCTGGGCGGTATGGGTCACCTGCGAGGTCGCCAGGGCGATGCGGCCTTCCTCGGCATCGACATTCCCCTCGCTGTCGACCTGGCGCGCCTGGGCTTCGTAAAGCCGCCAGTAGGCGCCCTGCTTCGCCATGAGGTCGTCGTGCGGTCCGACCTCGACCACCTGGCCGCGGTCCATCACCACCAGCCGGTCGGCCTTGCGCAGGGTGGACAGGCGGTGCGCAATCGCAATCGTCGTACGGCCCTGCACCAGGTTGTCCAGCGCCTTCTGGATTTCCTGCTCGGTCTCGGTGTCCACGGACGAGGTGGCCTCGTCGAGAATCAGGATGCGCGGGTCGATCAGCAGCGCGCGCGCAATCGAGATGCGCTGGCGCTCGCCACCCGACAGGCCCTGGCCGCGCTCGCCAACCAGCGAGTCGTAACCCTGCGGCAGGCGCAGGATGAACTCGTGCGCATGGGCGGCACGGGCCGCGGCCACGATTTCGGCGCGGCTGGCGCCGGGCTTGCCGTAAGCGATGTTTTCGGCGATGGTGCCAAAAAACAGGAAAGGCTCCTGCAACACCAGGCCGATGTTGCGCCGGTAGTCGGCCACTGTGAACCGCCGGATGTCGGTGCCGTCCACATTGATGCTGCCGTCGGTCACGTCGTAAAAGCGGCAGATCAGGTTGACCAGGGTGCTTTTGCCGGAGCCGCTGTGACCGACCAGACCGATCATCTCGCCCGGCTGGATGGTCAGGTCCAGGCCGCGTATCACCGCGCGGTTGCCGTAACGAAAGCCCAGTCCGCTCATCTCGATGCGGCCCTGCATGGGCGCCATGGGCACCGGGTTGGCCGGCTCCGGCACGTTGGAGACGTGGTCGAGGATGTCAAAAATGCGCTTGGCGCCGGCCGCCGCTTTTTGCGTAACCGAAACAATGCGGCTCATGGAGTCCAGCCGGGTGTAAAAACGGCCAATGTAGGCGATGAAGGCGGTCAGCACACCGACCGTGATCTGCTGTTTGGACACCAGCCAGATGCCGAAGGCCCAGACCACCAGGAGGCCGATTTCGGTCAGCAGCGAGACCGTCGGCGTGAACAGCGACCAGACCTTGTTGAGCTTGTCGTTAACCAGCAGGTTGTGCCGGTTGGCGTCGCGAAAACGCTGGGCTTCGCGCTTTTCCTGGGCAAAGGCCTTGACCACGCGGATGCCGGGAATGGTGTCGGCCAGCACATTGGTCACTTCGGACCAGACCCGGTCGATTTTTTCAAACCCGGTGCGCAGGCGGTCGCGCACTGTGTGGATCATCCAGGCGATGAACGGCAGCGGCAACAGGGTGACCAGCGCCAGCCAGGGGTTGATCGAAAACAGGATGGCGGCGGTCATCACGATCATCAGCACATCGGTCGCAAAGTCGAGCGCGTGCAGCGACAGGAACACATTGATGCGGTCGGTTTCCGAGCCGATGCGGCTCATCAGGTCGCCGGTGCGTTTGCCGCCGAAATAGTCCAGCGACAGCTCCAGCAGGTGGTCAAACGTGGCCGTGCGCAGGTCGGCGCCTATGCGCTCGGACACCAGCGCCAGCAAATAGGTGCGCGCCCAGTTCAGCGCCCAGCCGAGCAGCGCCGCCGCCAGCAGGCCGCCCAGGATGGCCAGCACCTTCCAGGTCTCGATCTGCTGGCCGTTCTGGAACGGGATCAGGATGTCGTCCATCAGCGGAATCGTCAGGTAGGGCGGCACCAGAGTGGCGGCGGTGGAGGCCAGGGTCAACAGAAACCCGGAAAGCAGCTGCCACTGGTAAGGCCGGGCGAAGCGCCACAGGCGCAGCAAGACCCAGGTCGACGGCGGCGTGTGCAGTTCGCGGGCGCAGGTCGGGCATTCTTCGCTGTCCGGCGGCAGCACCGTATCGCAAAAAGGGCACAGGGCCATGTCGTCGCCGGCGGCAGCGGCACCGGGCGCCAATTGCTGCTCAAACAGGCGCAGCAGCCGCAGCGCCTGCACATTGACCGCCAGCGTAAACCGCCAGCTGGCCAGGCGCTGCCCCCCCTGGTGAAGTTCCAGCGTGCCGACACCGGCATGGTCGAAATGACGCAGGGACAGGGGTGGCAACTGGCCGGAGGCATCCGCCGGGCGCAACGGCCAGCTGGCCCACAGGCCGGTTTCCGGGTCGCGGGCCATCAGGCGGTGGTCGGTCAGTGCCAGCAAACCCCGGGAAAAACGAAGTTGTTGATTCAGGTCAACCAGCACCGTACATAACACGTTCTCATGGTTTGCGAGTTGTGCGCGCAGGTCTGTCTGCGCTGAACCAGCCTCGCTGGAGGCGTCGACCGGATGGGAATGTTGCATTGTGATGTGGAAGCCGTAGAAACCGGAGCCCCCGAAACAGTGGGGGCAAATCAGGGATTTTCGCCCAATCCGCGCCGGCAGATGCAAGATTCGGCCACCGGACCGGAAAACCTGCCCGAACAAACAGAAACGCCCGTTGTGGGCGCTTATCCAGAAATGAACGTTGCCCCGGCCCGGCCGGTTGACCGAATCCAGAAAAACATGAGCAAACAGGACGACATCCAGCTTCTGCGCATCAATTACCTGCGCGGCCCCAACATCTGGACTTACCGCTCTGTGCTGGAAGTCTGGATGGACCTCGGCACCCTGGAAGACTTCCCTTCCAATCTGTTGCCGGGTTTCAGCGACCGCCTGGTTGCGCTGCTGCCGGCCCTGCTGGAGCACCACTGCGGCGTCGGCGAGCGCGGCGGCTTCATCCAGCGGCTCTACGAAGGCACCTGGGCCGGCCACGTGCTGGAGCATGTCGTCATCGAACTGCTGAACCTGGCGGGCATGCCCACCGGTTTCGGCCAGACCCGCAGCACCTCGCAGCGCGGCATTTACCGCATGGTGGTCCGCGCGCGCGACGAGCAGGTGGCACGCAGCGCGCTGGCCGAGGGCCACCGCCTGCTGATGGCCGCCGTTAACAGCGAGGCTTTCAGTGACGCCGAACTGCAGGCGGCCGTCGGCCGCGTGCGTGACAAGGTCGACGAATGTTACCTAGGCCCCAGCACGGCCTCCATCGTTGCTGCCGCCACCGAGCGCCGCATCCCGCACATCCGCCTGAACGACGGCAACCTTGTGCAGCTCGGCTACGGCGCCAGCCAGCGCCGCATCTGGACGGCCGAGACCGAACTCACCAGCGCGATCGCCGAAGGCATCGCCGGCGACAAGGACCTGACCAAAAGCCTGCTGGCTTCCTGCGGCGTGCCCGTGCCCGAAGGCGAAATCGTCGACAGCGCCGAAGCCGCCTGGGAGGCCGCGCAGGAAATCGGCCTGCCGGTGGTGGTCAAGCCAACCGACGGCAACCATGGCCGCGGCGTGTCGCTGGACCTCACCACCCGCGAACAGGTTGAAGCGGCTTTCCAGGTGGCAGCGCCGCAGGGCAGCGAAGTGATGGTCGAGCGTTTTGTGCGCGGCCACGAACACCGGCTGCTGGTCGTGGGCGGCCGGGTGGTCGCCGCTGCACGCGGCGACACCGCGACGGTCCGCGGCGACGGCCGCGCCAGCGTGGCCGAACTGGTCGAGGCGCAGCTCAACACCAACCCGCGGCGCGGGGCCACTGAAGACTTCCCGCTCGGCCTGATCGAACTCGACAAGGACGAAGCCATCCTGCTGGACCTGCAACGCCAGGGCCTGAGCCCCGCCTCGGTGCCGGAGGCCGGGCGCCAGGTGCTGATCCAGCGCAACGGCAATGTTGCGATTGACTGTACCGACGAGGTTCACCCCGACGTCGACCATATCGTCTCGCTGGCCGCCCGCGTCGTCGGTCTGGACATCGCCGGCGTGGATGTCGTGGCGCAAGACATCTCCAGACCCCTGCATGCCCAGGGCGGCGCCATTGTGGAAGTCAACGCCGGCCCCGGGTTGCTGATGCACCTCAAGCCGGCCGAAGGTGCGCCGCGGCCGGTCGGCCGTGCCATCTGCGACCACCTGTTTCCCGAGGCACCCGAAGGCACGCACAGCGGCCGCATTCCCGTGGTTGGCGTGGCCGGTTCGGCCGGCACGCACCATGTGGCGCGGCTGGTGGCCTGGCTGCTGCAGCTGTCAGGGCGGCACACCGGTCTGGCCTGTCGCGACGGCCTGTACCTCGACGGGCGCTGCCTGGACGCCAGCGACTGCACACACTGGGAGGCCGGCCAGCGCCTGCTGATCAACCGTGCCGTGCAGGCCGCCGTCTTTGAAAACGGGGCAGCCACCATTTTGCGCAGCGGCCTGGCCTATGACCGCTGCCAGGTCGGGGTGGTCACCGACCTCGAGGGCGCCGGGGCGCTGGGCGAATTCGATGTGGCAGGCGAAGAGCAGATGTTCAAGGTCATGCGCTCGCAAGTCGATGTCGTGCTGTCCGACGGTGTGGCCGTGCTCAATGCCGCCGATCCGGTCATCGTCGAGATGGCCCGCCTGTGTGACGGCGAGGTGATCTTTTACGCCGCCGACCCGGGTTTGCCCGCCATCGCCATCCACCTGGACGGCGGCGGTCGGGCGGTTTTCATGCGTCAGGGCCAGGTCGTGCTCGCCACCGGCGCCAGCGAAGCCTTCTTGCCCGGGCTGGACAAGCTGGCCGTCTGGCAGGGCCGGCATGTCCCTACTGCCGAAGACAGCCTGCTCGCTGCCATTTCAGTGGCGTGGGCGCTCGACATCCCGCTCAACCTGATCGGTGCCGGTATCGAAGCCTTCAACCTGGAAACGGCCGCCGAGCGTTCCACCCGGGAAGAAAAGGTCGCCTCATGAACACCGGCGCCCTCGCAAAACGTCCCTCCCGTGACCCCCAGCCCGGAAAGACACGCCGATGAAAGTTACCCGCATCCGTGCGCTGCGCGGCCCCAACCTCTGGAGCCGCCATACGGCGCTCGAGGCCGTCATCACCTGCACGCAGGCCGAGTGCGCCATCGACGCCCTGCCCGGCTTTGAGCCGCGCGTGCGTTCACTGTTTCCCGCGATAGGCGCGTTGCGTCCGAGTGCTTATATTGGCCCCGTGTCGCTGGCCCATGTGCTGGAATCGGCGGCACTGGCCTTGCAGGCCCAGGCCGGTTGCCCCGTGACCTTCAGCCATACCGCCACCACGCTCGAGGATGGCGTTTACCAGACCGTGGTCGAATACAGCGAAGAAGCGGTCGGCCGGCTGGCGCTGGAGCTGGCCCAGGCGCTGATCCACGCCGCACTCAATGAAACCAGCTTCGATATGGAAGCCGCGATTGCCCGGTTGCGCGACCTCGACGAGGACGAACGCATCGGACCCAGCACCGGCGCCATTGTGGACGCGGCCGTCGCCCGCGGCATTCCGTACAAGCGCCTGACCAAGGGCAGCCTGGTGCAGTTCGGCTGGGGCTCGCGCCAGCGCCGCATTCAGGCCGCCGAGCTCGATGCCACGAGTGCGGTGTCCGAATCGATTGCCCAGGACAAGGATTTGACCAAAAAGCTGCTGCTCGCCGCCGGTGTGCCGGTGCCCATGGGCCGGCCCGTCGCCGACCCTGACGAAGCCTGGGTCGCCGCCTTGCAGATTGGCCTGCCGGTGGTGCTCAAACCGCAGGACGGCAACCAGGGCAAGGGCGTCACGGTCAACATCGTGGACCGCGACCACCTCGAGATCGCCTTCCGTGCAGCGGCCGAACACGGCACCGTCATGGTGGAAAAATTCCTGCCCGGCAACGACTTCCGCCTGCTGGTCGTCGGCAACAAGCTGGTGGCCGCCTCGCGGCGCGAGCCCCCGCAGGTGCTGGGCGATGGCCTGCACACCGTGCGCGAACTGGTCGACATCGTCAACCAGGACCCGCGCCGCGGCGAAGGCCATGCCACCTCGCTGACCAAGATCCGTTTTGACGACATTGCCGTGGCCCGCCTGTTCGCGCAAGACCTCACCCCGGAATCGATTCCGGCGCGCGGCCGCCGCGTGATCCTGCGCAACAACGCCAACCTCAGCACCGGCGGCACCGCCACCGACGTGACCGGCGACGTGCACCCCGAGGTCGCGGCACGTGCCGTGGCCGCCGCGCAGATGGTGGGCCTGCATATCTGCGGCGTGGACGTGGTCTGCGAAAGCGTGCTGCGTCCGCTCGAAGCGCAAAACGGCGGCGTGGTCGAAGTCAACGCCGCGCCCGGCCTGCGCATGCACCTGTCGCCGTCCTACGGCAAGGGCCGCGCCGTTGGCGACGCGATGATCAACGAGCTGTTTGCGCCGGGCGATGACGGCCGCGTGCCGGTGGTGGCCGTGACCGGCACCAACGGCAAGACCACCGTTACCCGCCTGATCTCCCATCTGCTGACCGCCAGCGGCCTGCGCTGCGGCATGACCAACACCGACGGCGTTTATGTCAACGGCCGCCAGACCGACAGCGGCGACTGCAGCGGCCCGAAAAGCGCGCGCAACGTGCTGATGCACCCCGACGTGGACGCCGCGGTGTTTGAAGTGGCGCGCGGCGGTGTGCTGCGCGAAGGCCTGGGCTTTGACCGCTGCCAGGTGGCCGTTGTCACCAACATCGGTACCGGCGACCACCTCGGCCTGAACTACATCACCACGGTCGAAGACCTGGCGGTGCTCAAGCGCGTGATCGTGCAGAACGTCGCACCGACCGGTTACGCCGTGCTCAACGCGGCCGACCCCATCGTTGCGGCCATGGCGCCCACCTGCCCGGGCAACGTGATCTTTTTCGCCACCGACCGGCACCACCCCCTGATGGCCACCCACCGCGCCCAGGGCAAACGCACGGTCTACGTCGACGGCAACGCGCTGGTCGCGGCCGAAGGCGCGTGGCGCGAACGTGTGCCGCTGAACAGCATTCCGCTGACGCGCAACGGCAGCATCGGCTTCCAGGTCGAAAACGTCATGGCGGCACTGGCCGCCGCCTGGGCCGTCGGCGTGACCTGGGAAACCCTCAAAAGCGGGCTCGCCAGTTTTGTCAACGATGCGCACAACGCACCCGGCCGCTTCAACGTGATGGACTACCGCGGCGCCACCGTGATTGCCGACTACGGCCACAACCCCGACGCCATGCGCGCGCTGGTAAGCGCCGTGGAAGCGATGCCGGCCAAACGCCGCAGCGTGGTCATCAGCGGCGCGGGCGACCGCCGGGACAACGACATCCGCGACCAGACCATCATTCTCGGCCACGCTTTCGACGATGTGCTGCTCTACCAGGATGCCGCCCAGCGCGGCCGCGCCGACGGCGAGGTTATGGGCCTGCTGCGCGACGGCCTGCTGGGCGCCAGCCGCACCACCCACATCGAGGAAATCCGGGGCGAGTTCCTGGCCATCGACACCGCGCTGGCCCGACTGGAGCCGGGCGACCTGTGCCTGATCCTGGTCGATCAGGTGCAGGAAGCGCTGGCGCACCTGGCTGAACGGGTGAAAGAAGCCAGCGACCTCAAACAAGTCGCGCTGGCCTGAACGCCGGTTCAGCCTTGACGCCTCGGCCGCCAGCCTATCAAAGCTGGGGCGAGGGTCGCCTTGAGGGTCGCTTGCAAGCCTGCAAAAATTTATGCAAATAGTAGCCAAGCCCCAATAAACACGGGCGCAACAAGCTACTAAATCAATAGCAATTTCGTGACAGGATCACCGCAGGCTAAAGGTTAAACTCCACCGATGGCCTGGAACGCAACGCTCTCTCTCGACTACACCTTGCAGGCCGGCAAGACCGTCGCCCACTTCCGCCATGACGGCCCGCTGCGCATTCTGCAAAGCCTGTACCCCGAAGGCGACGCCGTGTGCCACAACGTGCTGGTGCATCCACCGGGTGGCCTGGTGGGCGGCGATACGCTGGACATCGCGGTCACGGCTGCGGCCGGCAGCCACGGCCTGATCACCACCCCCGGTGCCACGCGCTTTTACCGGTCGGCGGGCGAAACCGCCCTGCAGCGCACGCGCCTGCGCCTGGAAGCCGGTGCCCGCGCCGAGTGGCTGCCCATGGAAGCCCTTTGCTACAGCGGCTGCCTGGCCGAAAACCACCTGACGCTCGATCTGGCGCCCGGGGCCGAACTGATGGGCTGGGACATCACCGCGCTGGGCCTGCCCAGCGCCAACCAGCCCTTTGCGCAAGGCAGCTTTTGCCAGCACATCGAGTTGCCCGGCGTCTGGCTGGAACGCGCACGCATCCGGGCCGACGACCTGCTGCTGATGAACAGCCCCCTGGGCCTGGCCGGTCAACGCTGCATCGCCACCTTGTTTTTTACCGCCGGCAGCAAGCTCGAACGCCAGCGCCGGCAACTGGCACTGGATCTGGCGCGGCAGGTGCTGGAGGCGCATCCGCTGAGCGCCGCCGCAGGCGCGACCAGCCCCGATGCGCAGGTGGTGGTGGTTCGGGTATTGGCGCCACTGGTGGAGCCGGCCATGGTCCTGCTCAAGCAGGTCTGGAAGGTCTGGCGCCAGCACTTCTGGGAAAAAGACGCGCCCAGCCCGCGCATCTGGTCGGCCTGATCGTCAGGCTGCATCTGCCGCCTGCGGCCTACACCATGTTTGCGGGCCGTCCTACCGGGTGTGGGCGCCAGCGGCGCAAAATCGGGGTCGGCATTGCCCCCCTGACAACCTTGATCTGCGAGACGCTCATGAAAACCTTTCTGACCCCTGCCCTGGTGGCCGTTTCCCTGCTGTTCACCGGATGCGCCAGCACCACCGAAGGCGGTACCGTCGGTGCCTCGCGTTCGCAGCTCCTGCTGGTGTCGTCCGCGGAACTGGACCAGATGGCGGCCCAAAGTTACGCCAAGCTCAAGGCCGACGCCAGCGCCAAGGGCACGCTCAACACCAATGCGACCATGCTGGCCCGCGTGCGCGCCGTGGCCGCCCGCATAGCACCGCAAACGGCGGTGTTCCGCGCCGACGCACCGCGCTGGCAGTGGGAAGTCAACCTGATCACCAGCGACCAGCTCAACGCCTTTTGCATGCCTGGCGGAAAAATCATGTTCTACACCGGCCTGGTTTCCAGACTCAACCTCAGTGACGACGAAATTGCCGTGGTGATGGGCCACGAAATCGCCCATGCCCTGCGTGAGCACTCGCGCGAACAGGTGTCCCAGGCCGCCGCCGCACAGACCGCCATCGGCATCGGCACCCAGTTGCTGGGTCTGGGTGGGGGCACCTCACAGATCACGGAAGCCGCCTACGAAGCGCTGGTGGCCACGCGCTTCAGCCGTTCGCACGAAAGCGAGGCTGACCGCATCGGCCTGGAGTTGACGGCACGCGCCGGCTACAACCCCCAGGCCGGCGTGAGCCTGTGGCAAAAAATGGCCAGTGCAGGCAGCACCGGTGGAGGCGCCGACTTCCTGAGCAGCCACCCCAGCGACAGCAGCCGCGTGCAGCAGATCCAGGCCTTGCTGCCAACGGTGATGCCGCTGTACCAGGCAACGCGCCGCTAAACTTGTCATTCCGGACCTGACGCGCAAGCCCCCACGTTGCCGCGTTCGGGTCAGGCACGGCGCGCCCGGTGCACGCATCCAGCAACAACAACAACAACACGGGGAAAGCCATGCCTGCCGCCATGACCACGACCGAGATCTACCTGATCGCCATGGCGATCATCTTTACGGTGCCCTACCTGATCTGGCGGGTCTTCAAGACCGACTACTACGCGCCGCTGGTGGTGGTGCAGATCATTGCCGGCATCCTGCTCGGGCCCGGCATCCTGGGCAAGCTCTACCCCGACTACTACGCCTTCGTGTTCAGCGCGCCTGTCGTGCAGTCGCTCAACGGCATCGCCTGGTGGGCGGTGATGGTGTTTGTCTGGATCGCCGGCATCGAGCTCGACCTGAAAAAAGCCTGGGCGCACCGGCGTGAGAGCACCATCACCGCCGGCCTGGCGCTGGGTACCCCGCTGCTGTTCGGCTGCGCGGCCGCCGCCGGCATGCTGATGTACGAGGGCTGGGTCGGCCCGCAAGGCATGCGCTGGCAGTTTGTCATGGGCGTGGGCATGGCCTGCGCCGTCACGGCCCTGCCCATCCTGATTTTGCTGATGGAAAAGCTCGCGATCCTGCGCCAGCCCATCGGCCAGCGCATCCTGCGTTACGCCAGCCTGGACGACATCGCGATCTGGGGCGTACTCGCGCTGATCCTGATGGACTGGGAGCGTGTCGGCCGGCAAGCCGGTTTCCTGGCCGCCTTTGCCATCCTCGCTTATGCGTTTCGCAAACTCATGGTCTGGCTGCCGGAACGCGACCGCTGGTACGCGGGACTCATCTGGCTCATCATCTGCGCCTTTGGTGCGGACTGGGCCGGCCTGCACTACATGGTGGGCGCCTTCCTGGCGGGCGCGGTCATGGACGGCGAGTGGTTCAACCAGGAACACATGGACCTGCTGCGCCACCACGTGCTGCTGGTGATGATGCCGGTGTTTTTCCTGAGCACCGGCCTGCGTACCAACTGGTCGGTGGGCGGTGAAGCCGTGTTCATCGCCGCAGCGGTACTGCTGGTGGCCTCGGTGGCCGGCAAGCTGATCGGCGTCCACATCGCCGGCAAGGTGCTCAAGTGGGCGCCGGGCGAAAGCGCCATCATCGGCTGGCTGCTGCAAACCAAGGCGCTGATCATGATCATCTTTGTCAACATCCTGCTGGACAAAGGCATCATCACCAACGAAACCTTCACCGCCCTGCTGTTGATGGCGATTGCCAGCACCATGCTGACGGTGCCGGTGGTGTCGCCCAAACTCCAGCGCATGAAAGAGATTATTTTCCGGTCGAAGTGAGTATCGCGTTTGTCATGGCGGGCTTGACCCGCAATCCATGCAGGCACACTCTCGACAGTGGTTCATCGGGCATGGATGCCGGATCGAGTCCGGCATGACAGACAACTAATTGTTAAATGGACACCAGCTGCCGCACGCCGTTGGCCTGCATGTCTTTGCCCAAACCGCGCGCGATGAACTCGCCACGTTCCATCACCAGGTAGTCGTCGGCCAGATCCTGCGCAAAGTCGTAGTACTGCTCGACCAGCAGGATCACCATGTCTCCGCGGTCGGCCAGCATGCGGATCACACGGCCGATGTCCTTGATGATGCTGGGCTGGATGCCCTCGGTCGGCTCGTCCAGGATCAGCAGCTTGGGCTTGGCCGCCAGTGCGCGCGCAATCGCCAGCTGCTGCTGCTGCCCGCCCGAGAGGTCGCCGCCACGGCGGTTCAGCATCTGCTTGAGCACCGGAAACAGCTCGTACAGCTCGGCCGGAATCGGTGTGCTTGCGCTTTTGTAAGCCAGTCCCATGCGCAAGTTTTCTTCCACCGTCAGGCGGGCGAAGATCTCGCGGCCTTGCGGCACAAAGCCGATGCCGGCGCGGGCGCGTTCGTAAGGCGTGGCGTTCTGAATGGGCTTGCCGTCGAATTCAATGGTGCCGGTCTTGATCGGCACCAGGCCCATCAGCGACTTGAGCAGCGTGGTCTTGCCGACGCCGTTGCGGCCTAGCAGCACGGTGACCTTCCCGAGGTGGGCCTGCAGGCTCACGTCGCGCAGGATGTGGGAACCGCCGTAGTACTGGTTGATGTTTTTGACTGTCAGCATGGTGTGTCTCTCGTCAGATGCGTGGCTTTCCCGAAGGTCCGTGGGTTCGCCTGCACCTGCTGGCCGGGGGTAGCCCGGCGGCTACTCACTTTCTTTTGCGTCGCCAAAAGAAAGTAAGCAAAGAAAAGGCGACCCTGCTGTCTGCGTCCCCCTTCGCTGGCGCTACGGGGGCAACCTGCGGTGCTCGATCCAGCCGGGGCCGGGCTCGAACTCGCTTCGCTCAGACAATCGCCCGTCCTGATCCGTCTGGCCCTGCGCTCCTCGGCGCAGCCAGAAGGGTGGTGGGGTCGAGAGCGGGTTCGGATTCGGGTAGGGAATCGGGCTCCGGCGAGGACGCGCAAAGCGCGTCCTCGCCTCCCCGCATCCGCATTTGTATTCGTTTCCCCCACCCGTCGGGCTGGGCCGAGGAGCGCAGGCAAAAGCGGATCAGGGCTCGCGATTGTCTGAGCCGCAGGCGAGTTCGAGCGAGACCCCGCTTTTGTCGCGCACCGCAGGTTGCCCCGAAGCGAAGCGCAGGGGACCCAGACCATCGGGTCGCCTTTCTTTTGGGTACTTTTCTTTGGCGACGCAAAGAAAAGTGCCTCGCCCGCCGGGGCGAGACCCGGCTTGCAGGAGGTCCCACCGTAGCGCAAGCTTGTACAGGCTTCGACAGGCTCAGCCCGAACAGACAGGAATTCAACGTCCAAGGTACACCTCAATCACCCGTTCATCCGCCTGCACCTGGTCCAGCGTCCCCTGCGCGAGCACCGAACCGTCACACAAAACCGTGACGATCTCCGAAATCGTCCGGATGAAACTCATGTCGTGTTCCACCACCATCAGCGAATGTTTGCCCTTCAAGGTCAGGAAGAGCTCGGCGGTACGTGCAGTCTCCTCATCAGTCATGCCTGCCACCGGCTCGTCGAGCAGCAGCAGTTTCGGGTCCTGCATCAGCAGCATGCCGATCTCCAGCCACTGCTTTTGCCCGTGGCTCAAATTTCCGGCCATGCGGCCCACACTGTCGGCCAGGTGAATCGTCACCAGGATCTCGGCCAGGCGGTCGCTTTGCGCGGAGTCGAGCCGAAAGAACATCGACGACTTCACGCCCTTGTTGGTCTTGAGCGCAAGCTCGAGGTTTTCAAAAACCGTGAGCTGCTCGAACACCGTGGGCTTCTGGAACTTGCGGCCAATGCCAAGCTGGGCAATCTGCGGCTCGGTGTGGCGCAGCAGGTCAATCGTGCTGCCGAAAAACACCGTGCCTTCGTCGGGCCGGGTCTTGCCGGTGATGATGTCCATCATCGTCGTCTTGCCCGCGCCGTTGGGACCGATGATGCAGCGCAGCTCGCCGGGCGCGATGTCGAGCGAGAGTTTGTTGATGGCCTTGAAACCATCGAAACTCACGCTCACGTCTTCGAGGTAAAGAATACGGCCGTGCGTCACGTCCACCTCGCCGGGCGTGGCAACACGGCCTGTGCTGGCGTTGCGCCCGCCCGATTCGGTGTTGGACTTGCCGGCCTCCAGTACGGCGCGGCGTTTTTCAATGCGTGCGGCACCCTGCTCCAGAAGATCTGGCGTCATGACTTGGCCCCCACGCTTTTCGCTTCGCGTAATACGCTGCCCCCCGCGGGGGCCTTCGCGCCTTGGGGCGGCCCGGCGTCGCTCATTTCTCACCACCTTTCCGGAGTTTTTTGACCAGTCCCACCACCCCATTGGGCAGGAACAGCGTGACCGCGATGAACAGCATGCCGAGGAAATACAGCCAGTACTCGGGATAGGCCACCGTGAGCCAGCTCTTGGCGCCGTTGACGATGAAGGCGCCGAGAATGGGGCCAATCAAGGTGGCACGCCCGCCGACCGCCGCCCAGATTGCCATCTCGATCGAGTTGGCCGGGCTCATTTCGCTCGGGTTGATGATGCCGACCTGCGGCACATACAGGGCGCCGGCAATGCCGCACATCACGGCCGACAGGGTCCAGATGGTCAGCTTGTAGCCGATCGGGTTGTAGCCCGAGAACATCACACGGGTCTCGGCATCGCGAATCGCCTGCAGCACCCGGCCAAACTTGCTGCGCACCAGCCACTTGGCAAACAGGAAGAAGCCGAGCAGGGTCAGGCCGGTGATCACAAAGAGCCCCATGCGCATGGTGGGTGTGGCAATCGGTGTATCCAGGATACGCTTGAAGTCGGTGAACCCGTTGTTGCCGCCGAAGCCGGTTTCATTGCGGAAAAACAGCAGCATGGCGGCAAACGTCATGGCCTGCGTGATGATGGAAAAATACACACCCTTGATGCGCGAGCGGAAGGCAAAGTAGCCAAACACGAAGGCCACCACGCCAGGCACCAGCACGATCAGGAACAGCGTGGCGACAAAGCTGTCGCTGAAGGTCCAATGCCAGGGCAACGCTTTCCAGTCGAGAAACACCATGAAGTCAGGCAAGTCGCTTTTGTAGTTGCCGTCGCGGCCGATCTGGCGCATCAGGTACATGCCCATGGCGTAGCCGCCCAGCGCAAAGAACAGGCCATGCCCCAGCGACAAAATGCCGGTGTAGCCCCAGATCAGGTCCATGGCCAGCGCCACGATGGCGTAACACATGATCTTGCCGAGCAGCGCTACGGCGTAGGTGCTCATGTGGAACATGCTGGTCTCGGGCACCATCAGGTTCAGCACCGGCGCCAGCGCGCAAACCAGGAGCAGCGACACGATGAAGGCGCTCCAGCCAGCGCGCGTGAGCAAGGGGCCCTTGGCCGGAAGAGTGATCGAAGGTATGGATGGGGTCATGTCATGCTTCCGCTGAGCGGCCCTTCATCGCAAAGATACCCTGCGGCCGCTTCTGGATGAAGATGATGATGAGCACCAGCACCGCTATCTTGGCCAGCACCGCGCCGGTCCAGCCTTCGAGGAATTTGTTCAGGATGCCCAGGCCCATGGCTGCATAGACGCTGCCGGCCAACTGGCCCACGCCGCCCAGCACCACCACCATGAAGGCATCAACGATGTAGCCCTGGCCCAGGTCCGGGCCGACATTGCCGACCTGGCTCAGCGCACAGCCGGCCAGGCCCGCAATGCCCGAGCCCAGCGCAAACGCATAGGTGTCCACCCGCGCCGTGTTCACGCCCATGCAGGAGGCGATCGGGCGGTTCTGTGTGACGCCGCGCACAAACAGGCCCAGCCGCGTTTTGCTGATCAGCCAGGCCATGCCCAGCAGCACCGCAATTGCAAAGCCGATGATGACGAGGCGGTTGTAGGGCAGCGACAAATTGCCGAGCACCTGCACGCCGCCGCTCATCCACACCGGGTTTTCAACACCGACGTTTTGCGCGCCGAAAATCGAGCGCACCAGTTGCTGCAGCATCAGGCTGATGCCCCAGGTGGCCAGCAGGGTTTCCAGCGGCCGGCCGTACAGGAAACGGATCACGCCGCGCTCCAGCGCCGCGCCCATCAGTGCCGAGGCCATGAAGGCCACCGGCACCGCCGCCAGCAGATACCAGTCGAACAGGCCGGGCAAATACTTCTGGAACAAGCCCTGCACCACGTAGGTGGCGTAGGCGCCAATCATCATCAGCTCACCGTGCGCCATGTTGATGACGCCCATCAAGCCGTAGGTGATGGCCAGGCCCAGCGCCACCAGCAGCAAAATGCTGCCCAGGCTGATGCCGCTGAACACCGCACCCAGCTTGTCGCCCCAGGCCAGCGCGGACTCGACCTTCCGCAGCGAAGCCTGCAGCGCGCTCTTGACCTCGGCGTCGTCCTCTTCCGCCAGGCGTGCGATCAGCACGGTCTTGCTGATCGGGTTGTTGCTGCCGGACAGTCGGGCGGCGGCGTCCAGTCGTTTGGCCTTGTCGCTGCTACTCAAAAGAATGGTGGCACGCACCATCTCCAGCTGGTTTTTCAATGCCGGCACGGTCTCGGCGGCAAACGCTTTTTCGATCAGCGGCAGGCGCGACTCGTCGCTGCCGCTGGCCAGTGTCTTGATGGCGTCGGCGCGCACCTTCTCGTCTTTGGAAAACAGCTTGAGCGCGGCCAGCGCGGTATCGAGCTCGCCGCGCATCATGTTGTTGTTGATCACGTCTTCGGCGTCGGCGGGCACCGTCAGTTCGGCGCCAGTGATGGGGTCGTAACCCTTGTCGTCCTTGATCACAAACACCTGGTCGTCCGCGGTCTTGACCGCATCGTCGGCCAGCGCCTGGATGAAAGCGGCGGTTTTGTCGTCGGGGTTGGCAGCGGCCTTGTTCAGCGCCTCGGCGCGCGCCTCGGTCTCGCCAAGTGCCATGCCTTTGACCTCGTCCGCGCTCAAGGCATGGGCGCCGGTAGCTATAAAAAACGTAGCAGACAGAAGGAATGTGCGAATCATCATGAGAAGAACCTGTAGGTTGGGCACAGCAGCCAGCCGGTACTTGCTTGGCGTTGTGCCCAGGCTGCAACTTCCTTGAAAACCATGCACCGGAGTAGTGCAAGAAGTGGGCCAGACCACAAAAAGCCGCACCTGTTCTGCAAAACCAGGTGCGGCTCGCACCGCAGGCCCAAAACCTGCGGCGGCGACCTTACTTGGAAGCCACCTTGGCTGGCTCGTCAGGCTTCTTGTCGTTGCCTTCGATGTACGGGCTCCACGGCTTGGCTTTCACCGGGCCGGGCGTCTTCCACACCACATTGAACTGGCCGTCGGCCTTGATCTCACCGATAAACACCGACTTGTGCAGGTGGTGGTTCTTCTCGTCCATCTTGGAGACGATGCCCGACGGAGCCTTGAAGGTCTGGCCTGCCATGGCGGCAATGACCTTGTCGGTGTCGGTGGACTTGGCTTTCTCGACCGCCTGTTTCCACATGTTGATGCCGATGTAGGTGGCCTCCATCGGGTCGTTGGTCAAAGGCTTGTCCTTGTGGCCGGCAATGCCCTTGGCCTTGGCGTAGTCCGACCACTTCTTGATGAACTCGGTGTTGGCCGGGCTCTTGATCGACTGGAAGTAGTTCCAGGCAGCCAGGTGGCCCACCAGCGGTTTCGTGTCCACGCCGCGCAACTCTTCTTCACCCACGGAGAAGGCCACGACCGGCACGTCCTTGGCCTTCAGGCCGGCGTTGCCGAGTTCCTTGTAGAAAGGCACGTTGGAGTCACCGTTGATGGTGGAGACCACCGCCGTTTTGCCGCCGGCCGAAAACTTCTTCACGTCAGCCACGATGGTCTGGTAGTCGGAGTGGCCAAACGGCGTGTATTTCTCGTCGATGTCGCTGTCCTTCACACCCTTGCTCTTCAGGTAGGCGCGCAAAATCTTGTTGGTGGTGCGCGGGTAGACATAGTCGGTGCCCAGCAGTACCCAGCGCTTGGCGCCGCCGCCGGCCTTGCTCATCAGGTAGTCCACGGCAGGAATGGCTTGCTGGTTGGGCGCGGCGCCGGTGTAAAACACATTCTTGGACAGCTCTTCGCCTTCGTACTGCACGGGGTAGAACAACAGGCCGTTCATTTCCTCGACGACGGGCAGCACCGACTTGCGCGACACCGAGGTCCAGCAGCCGAAGATCACCGAGACCTTGTCCTGGCCGAGCAGCTGCTTGGTTTTTTCGGCAAACAGCGGCCAATTGGAAGCCGGGTCCACAATCACCGGCTCGAGCTTCTTGCCCAGCACGCCGCCCTTGGCGTTGATTTCGTCAATCGCCATCAGCACCGTGTCTTTCAACACGGTTTCCGAAATGGCCATGGTGCCCGACAGGCTGTGCAGAATGCCCACCTTGATGGTGCCGCCCGACTGGGCATGGGCTGGCAGGACAGAGAGGCCCGCCAGGGCGACGGCGGCGCTCAGCGCCTTGAGGGTAAAACGACGTTGCATGTGTGCTTCTCCGGTTGGTAGGTAGTTCGCGTTTCGCCTCGCCCAACCGCCAGACGGAGGTTTTTACGAAGCGATGAAGCGATTCTGGGGACCGGAAAAGGATTGGGGAATACGCCGGGTGGCGTATGCAGGCGAGGATCACAACGAGTGCCGGTTCGCTGCCAAACGTGGTTCAGGGAGGCTGAAGCCCATTGCGGCGCAGGAGCTGGGGCCCTTCTCCCGGCGCCGGCCTGGCCTTCCCTGACAGGGCGGCCCAGGCATCGACAGCAGCCACGCTGGAACGGGTGTTTCTCCTTTCCATTTGCCAGGCACCCCCACTTCCTTTGACATTTATCTTCATCCGGTTCAGGATGGAACAATGCGCATCAAATTTTCACCCTCACTGTTTGCGGCGATTGCTGTTTCCAGTTTTTTACCCGGTTGCCAGTCCACGGGGCAACCCGCCAACAAGCCGCCCTTCGGTTCCTTGGCGCAAATCACATCCATCTCACCCGACACAAGCCAGGTCCTTCACCCGGGTCAGCAAGTCAGGCTGAAGGTCGACGTCGGTTATGTCCTGACCTCGGCATCGGGAACGATCAAGCTTCTCGTTCTGGCTGCCGACAGTTCGGAGCTCGGGCAGGATGTCAAGGTGATCACGAAGGGAAACGGAAAATCCACGCTGGAAACCCAATTCACCGTACCGGTCACAACCGAGATTCGCGTGTTTGCGCCGCTGATTGTTCAGGGAGAAAGCTCGGGCTCCGCAGCGGATGGCCGGGCCTACAAGGTGCTTCCCCGTTGAGGGTGGTTCGGGCATTTCCGGGCACCTGACCCTGCGAATTTTTCGTCAGGGCTGCCGCCAGGCTGACGTCAAGGTGCCTCGGGCGACTCCGGATCCTCCGCCTGCCGCGCCCGGGCGAACAGACCCCAGGCCGCCATGAACATCGCCGCGATTGCGGGGCCGATGACAAAGCCGTTCAGGCCAAACAGCGCCATGCCGCCCAGCGTGGACACCAGCACCACGTAGTCAGGCATCCGCGTGTCTTTGCCGACCAGCACCGGGCGAAGAATGTTGTCGACCAGGCCGATCACCAGCACGCCGAAGGCGATCAGGACCACACCCTTGACGATGGCCCCCGTCGCCAGGAAATAAATCGCGACAGGCAGCCACACCATGGCGGCCCCGACAGCCGGCAGCAGCGACAAAAAGGCCATCAGCGTGCCCCACAGCACCGGCGCATGCACGCCCAACACCCACAGGATCAGGCCGCCCAGCGCGCCCTGGATCAGGGCCACCACGATGTTGCCCTTGACCGTGGCGCGAATGACAGTGGTGAACTTGGCCGACAGCTTGCGCTTGACATCCTCATTGAGCGGCACGGCATCCTTGATGCGCATGACCAGGGCCGAGCCGTCGAGCAGCAGGAAGAACAGCAGGTAGAGCATGACAAAAAAACTGACGAAAAAATCGAAGGTGCCTTGACCGATGTTCAGCGCCTGCGTGGCGAAAAACTGGCTGCCCTTGGTCAGCCCTTCGGTGATCCGCTGCTGCACCAGCCCGAAGTTGTTCATGCCGAAGCGGTCGAGCAGACTGGTGATCCAGGCCGGCAGGACCTCGTAGACCTGCTGGAAGTACCGCGCCACACTGAGTTCACCCGACTGCATGCGCTGGTAGACGCTGCCGCCTTCCTGGATCAGCAGCCCGGTCACAATGCCCACCGGCAGGATGACCGCCACCAGGATGATCAGCAGTGTGAGCAGCGCGGCACCAACGCGCCTGGCTGGCATGGTCCTGAGCACGCGCAGGTACAGCGGCTTGAACATGATGGCCAGCACCGCGCCCCAGAACACCGCGCCGTAAAACGGCCAGAGTATCCAGAGGAAGGCCACCGAGACGGCCAGCAGCAGAAGCAGGAAGGTCTTGTCTTCAAGCGTGGTGGATTTCGCTGCGTTGGGGAGGTTCATGGGTTCACGGTTCCTGGCTGGGTGAATGAGTGCCGCCTGCCACACAGATGGCACCGGGAAGGCCGGTTTCCGTTTGCGCGGTGACGCTCTGACTGATGATCGCCTCCATCGAACGGCTCGCTCGCCAGTCCAGAGGTTTGCAGCCTGTGGGACAGGCCGGACAGTTGCTGTCAGCGGGCAACCCGAACCGCCTGGTCAGCGCAAAGAAATGTGTCCCGCTCCTTCTGCGATGTAAAGTCACGCAACACCGTGCAACCTTGCTGGCGCCGACACGTCGATTGGCGTTCAATGGAGCTCATGTTTGCCACTACCGTCAGGACACCGATGACTTTGACCACCGCCTCACGGGGCGCATCCCGTACCCCAACCCGTATCCTCTTCGCCCTCGCCACCGCAGCGGCGCTGCTGGCGCCCGTGGCACACGCCCAGCCGGCCACCGCAGCGCCAACCCCACCGCCAGCGGTTCAGGCAGATTCCGCATCGTCCGCCTCCGCGGTCTCGACGGCCTCGGCCGCTACCGACCCCAGATACACCTCCGGGGACATCGCGCGGGCATTCAGCTTCATGGACACCAACAAGGACGGCAAGATCAGCCGCGAAGAGGCCTCCGGCTTTCGCGGCGTGGCCAGGCACTTTGATGAAGCCGACACGAACAAGGACCGCGCCCTGTCGCATCAGGAGTTCGAAAGCGCGTTGAACCAGGCCAAAAGCCGCTGACAGGGGACCACTGCGAGAACGCTATTTTATTGATAGCACTTACTGATTACCTGTATTGGGCTGCAGCCGTTTTTGGCATCACGTTCCGCGGCCTGCGGCGTACCCGCCGCCACAAGCCTCATTGACGCCCTAGGCCAAAAGACCTAGTCTTTCCCCGTCGCGCACAACGCCGCACCAGCGCGCTTGCCGACCCCTGCCGCGGAAAGAAATCCATGCCGTCTGACGCTCCGCACGCCGAAGAAACGCTCAATCAGAAGCTGGAGCCCATCGTGTTGCGGGCCCTGCACCGCTTTCGCGCCCTGCTTCCCCGCGAAGTCGAACTGGCGCTGGAACTCTCCCATGAAGACCCCTGGCTGCGCGCACACGCCGACCGGCTGGAGCACGCCCTGCTGAGCGCCTGTATCGTCGCGTGGCAGTCGATGGTGGGCCTGGCAACACAGATCGTTGTGGAGATGACCGAGGTGCTGCTGGATGACGTGGTGCTTGACCCCGACGCCGACAAGCTGCAGGGCGGCCTGCCACCCCGGCGTTACGCACGGCTGGTCATCAGCAACAGCAGCCGGGCGGCCACCGGCCCCTTCCACACGCTTGTGCCTGCGCCTGCGCAGACCGACGAGAGGCCTGCCAGCGCACGCCGCCTGCCGCTGCCGGAGGTGCGCGACATCATTGAGCGGCACCAGGGCATGATCAACGTGTCGCCCGAGGCCGGTCGCGGCACAGCCTTCGACATCTACCTGCCGGCCGCCGTGCCGCTGGAAACCGCAGCCGGTACAGACGCTGGCAAGGAAACGCCCCATGTCGTCTATGTAGACGACTATGAAGCCATGCGGGCGCTGGTCAGCGACACGCTGCCCCAGACGGGCTTTCGCGTCACCTGTCACGAAAGCGCCCGGCAGGCGCTGGCTGCCCTGCAGGCCGACCCTTTCGGCTGTGATGTGCTGGTGACCGACTACCGGCTGCAGACTCACACGGGGATAGACCTTCTCAAGCAGGTCAAGCTGCTGCGGACCGATCTGCCCGTCATCATCATTTCCGGCTACATGGACAGTGCCCTCGAAGCCCGGGCCTACGACGAGGGCGCAGCGCTTGTGATCAACAAGGGGGACGATCTCAGCAGCCTGTGCGTCGCGCTGCATCGGCTGCTGGGCCATGCGCCGCGCCCGGCCCTGGTCAGCTATTCCGATTGGGCCAAGCTGTAAACCGCAGGGAGCGACTCGGCGCGCCTCGCGCGACAGACGGCCCGGTCGGGCTGTAGGACAACGTCGCCGGAAGGTCACGCTTCGGCCAAAAGGACAACGAAATCAAGGGCTGACGCGTTATAAAGTAGTCAACCAAGCACCGGGCCCGGGCCCGGCCGATTGCAACCCACCAAGGTCACATCATGAAACTGAACCCACTTTCCCACATGCGCACACTCCCTCTGGTTCTGGTGTTTGCCGTCGCGGCAGGCACGGCATGGGCCCAGAAACCCGAATGGGCCGGCCAGGGCAAAGGCGGAAAGCAGGAGCAAAACGAACGTTCCGGCGGCAAGTCGGACAAGGCCGACCGCGGCGACAAGGGCAACGGCAACAACAAGGGCGCCCAGCAGGCCCGCCCCGCGCAACAGGATGTCCGGGTCGGCGCCTACTTCGGTGACCAGCAGCGCGTGGTAATCCGCGAGTACTACGGCAAGCAGTACAAGGCAGGTCGCTGCCCTCCCGGCCTGGCAAAGAAAAACAATGGCTGCATGCCTCCGGGCCAGGCCAAAAAATGGGCCATGGGCCAGCCGCTGCCGCGTGATGTGGTGTTTTACCCGGTGCCCAATTCCGTGCTGATCCAGCTGGGCACCCCCCCTTCCGGCCACAAGTACGTGCGCGTGGCCAGCGACATTCTGCTGATCGCCGTGGGCACCAGCATGGTGGTGGACGCCATTCAGGATCTGGGCCGGATGTAAACGCCCTGAGGCGGGCTTGCTGCTGCAGCAGGCCCGCCGCCTGAAGGCGCCCCTCCACCTTCCTTCGATCAGCGCGTCTGGCTGAGCACCCGCTGCAGCGTCTGCAGCAGCTCATCGTTCGAGGTTTGCGCCTTGACCAGCACGGCAGCGGCCCGGGTTCCCTGGGCACGGTCCACCTCGCTGGCCGAGAAAACCACAACCGGCGGCGGCCGCTCCAGCGCTTCGATGTCGGCCAGCAGATCCCAGCCTGATTCACCGGGCAGGGTCAGATCGAGCAGGACCAGGTCGTAGGTATGCGCCAGCAGGCACGCGCGGGCTTCCTGCAGCGTGGCGGCAAATTCAAAGGTGGCGAAGTCCTGCACGATCGCTGCCGTGATGCGCTGGATATCCAGATCGTCCTCCACATGCAGGATGCGGGGCTTGCCCTCGGCCATGCCGTCCATCGCATGGCGCAGACTGCGGATCAACAGGTTTTCATCAATCGGCTTTTCGAGCCAGCCAGACACCGTCAGCGGCTGGTTGTTGAACTGGATCTGGCCCTCCCCGGCCATGGCTGACACCACCACAATGGGCAGATCACGCGTGCCGTCCTGGCTGCGCAGGGTACGGATCAGCGAGATGCCATCCTGGTCGGGCAGCTTGAGGTCCAGCGTCATCGCGGCATACCGGTTGGCCGCCAGATGGGCCATCGCCTCGGAGGCGCTGTAAACCATGTCGCTGTCAAAGCCGCCCTTGTCGAGCATCATCGCGATCAGGCGGGCAATGTCCCGGTCGTCTTCGCAGATCAGCACGCAGGGCCGGGTGAAGACCCGGGCCTGGGCTGGAAGGCGCGGCGCTGCCTCTTTCCATTCGGGCAGTTCAAAGAAAAAGGTGGAGCCCATGCCGGCTTTGCTGTCAAAACCCACGCTGCCGCCGAGGCGTTCGACAATCGCCCTGGAAATATTCAGGCCCAGCCCGGTGCCGCCCTTCTGGCGCGTGTCGGACGAATCCGCCTGGGAGAATTTCTGGAAAATGCGCTTGCGGAATTCTTCCGGAATACCCGGCCCGTGGTCACGCACTTCCACCCGCACGCCGAGGCCGGCGCGTTTGACATGGACCTCCACCATCCCGCCCGGCGGTGAAAATTTCACCGCATTGGACAGCAGGTTGGTCACAACCTGGGCCAGGCGGTCGCTGTCCACCTGGACCCGCAGCTCACCCTCCGGGAAATCCAGGCTCAGACTGACGTTCTGCGCCGCCCCAAAACCTTCGTTGGCCGCCAGCACCTGTGCCAGCAAGGGCTGGAGATCAACCACCTGCAAGTCCAGGCGCATCTTGCCGGACTCGATTTTTTCGATGTCCAGGATGTCGTTGATCAGACGGATCAGCCGCTCGCAGTTGTTCCTGGCAATGTCCACCAGGGTCTTGACGGACGCCGGCAACTCGCCGGCCACGCCGCCGGAGATCAGACCCAGCGAACCGCGGATGGAGGTGAGCGGCGTGCGCAGCTCGTGACTGACCGTGGAGACAAACTCGCTTTTCATGCGGTCGATGCGCTTGAGCTCGGTCACGTCGGTCGCCAGCGAATAAAACCCGATGACCTCACCTTCTTCCTTGCCGTCGCCGTAACGTGGAAAATAATTCACCACGTAGTCGCGGTAGTCGCCGCGCGCGGTCTTCTGGGTGCGCTCGTAGACCACCGGGTAACCCGACAGGACCTCGTCGACCCGGGCGCGCACGACCTGGTAAAACTCCTCACCCATGACCTCGAGCAGGGTCTTGCCGTCGATCTGCGCATGCGACAGGCCGAAGCCTTCTTCATAGGCCCGGTTGTGAAAGCGAAAGCACTGCGCCTTGTCGACATAGGCGATCAGGGCCGGCACAGTGTCCGTGATCTCGCGCAACTGCATCTCGCTGGCGCGCAGCGCGTTGCTGACGCGGTGCATCTCGGTGGTGTCGCGGCCGGTGCCGCGGTAACCGGTGAAGCGGCCGGAGGCGTCGAAAACGGGAACACCGCTGATGGAGACATGGCGGATCTTCCCCTGGGTGTCGAGCCGCGTGACTTCAAAATCACGAAAAACTTCGTGCCTTTCCAGTTGAGCCCTGTGTGCGGCCCAGATGCTGTCGTCCATGTGTACATAAGGCAGTTCCCAGCGCGTTTTCCCGATGGACTTGTCACCCTTGAACGCCGCCGTGTGGGTGCGGCGCCCTTCAGCGGAAATCCGCACGAAGCGGAAGTTCGCATCCTGCTCCCAGAACCAGTCGGACGACAGCTCGGTCAGGGCGCGAAAGCGCTCTTCGCTCTCGCGCAGGGTGCGTTCGGCCTCTTTTCTCTCGGTGATGTCCTGCACCTGGGAAATGAAGTGCAGCGGCTTGCGATCGGGGTCGCGCACCAGCGAACACGTCAGATAGGCCCAGACAATACGCCCGGACTTGTGGAGATAACGCTTTTCCCACTGGTAGGTTTCAATCTCGCCGGCCAGCGCCCTTTTTCGCTGCAGCAGATCCCATTCGACGTCCTCAGGATGGGTGATGTCTTGAACGGTGCGGGCCAGCATCTCGGCCTCGGAGTAACCGAGCATCTGGCAGAAGGCGCTGTTGACCTTGATCCGGCGCGAATCGACGGCAATCAGCGCCATGCCGATCGCCGCATGTTCGAAAGCACTGCTGAACTGCTGGTCGCCGGCGGAGAAGATATCGTTGTCACTGCTGATCAGTGAACCCGCCGTATCCCGGGCCGCCTGGCCGGTGTCCCTGAACAGATGGCGTGAGCGGGGAAGGGCCAGCGCAATGCCCGCGTCTTCTGCGGAAACATCTTCCCCCGGCAAGGCATTGCCCTGGTCGCTTCCGAGCGTGAAGTAAAACGTGCTGCCCTCACCCAACACGGAACTTGCCCAGATCCGCCCGCCGTGACGAATGATGATGCGCTTGACCGTGGCCAGGCCGATGCCGCTGCCGGCAAACTCTTCCGGAGAATGCAGGCGCTGGAAAGTGCCGAACAGCTTGTCGGCGTAAGCCATGTCGAATCCCGCGCCCTTGTCCCGGACAAAATACACCGGCGGCTGGTCGGCAACGGTTTCCCTGCCGACCACGATCTCCGTGCGGGTCTTTTTCGCACTGAACTTCCAGGCGTTACTGATCAGGTTCTCAAGAACCTGCCGGATCAGCGAGACGTCCGCCCGGGCCAGCATGCCGGGCTCGACGGTCACCTGAACGTCGCGGCCGGGCTCGGTCTCCGACAATTGTGCGACGACCCGGGCCGCCTCGGCACCGAGGTCCACGGTCTCCCAGTTCAGGCTGGTGCGCGACAGCTTGGCAAGCAGCAGCAGCCCGTCGGTCAGTTCACCCATGCGCCGCACACCGCCGCGTATCCGGCTCAGGTAATGGATCGCGCGTTCGTCAGCCTGCGGCGACACCGCCTTTTGCAGCAAGGCACAGTAGCCGTCGATGGAACTCAGTGGGGAACGCAGGTCGTGCGCCACGGAATAGGAGAAAGCCTCCAGTTCCGTGTTGGCCACTTCCAGCTGGGCTGTCCTGCGCGAGACCCGGTTTTCCAGGTCGACGTTGAGCCGGACAATTTCCATCTCGGCGCGCTTGCGCTTGCTGATGTCGGTGATGGTGCTGACAAACCCGGACGGGGCGTCGCCGGCACTGTCAAACAACGGCCTCACATTGATCAGTGCCCACAGATCACTGCCATCGGGCTTGCGGTAACAAACCACCACGTTCGACTGCGGCAAGCCCGTGCGCCTGGCCACCACACTGGGCCGTTCATCCTCGGCCATCAACGATCCGTCTTCGCGCAGCGTCTGCCATGTCGGCCCGAGTAGCGTCTCCCCTCGCATCTGGGCCAGGGTCAGGCCAAGAATGCGCTCGGCACTGGCATTGCAGTCGATGATTCGCCCCTCGGCATCACGCATGACGACACCTTCTGCCAGCGCACCGACCACGCTGCGAAAGCGTGCCTCACTGGCTACAAGCGCTGCTTCGGTCTGTTTGCGCGCAGTGATGTCGGTGCCCACGCCGCGGTAGCCCGTAAATTTCCCGTCCATGTCAAACACGGGCTCGCCGCTGATGCAGAAAAAGATGCGCTTGCCGTCCAGGTCCACGCGCTCGTATTCAAAGTCGCGGAAGGTTTCATGGTTTTCCAGCTGCGCGCGATGCACCGCCCAGGCCGCCGCCTTGTTGCGTGGGCTGTCGTCGATGTCCCAGCGCGTCCGGCCGATGTAGTCGCTGATCTGGGCCTGGTCCCCCAAGCCGGCTGGAAGCCTGCCAAAGCGGGCCGCGCCGCTGGACATCCGGGTGAAGCGGAACTGGTCGTCCAGCTCCCAGTACCAGTCGGAGGAAAGCTGGGTCAGGCTGCGAAAACGTTCCTGGCTGTCGCGCAGGCGGGCCTCGGCGGCCAGACGTCCGGTGACATCCCCGCTGGTGACCAGGACATGGGTGACGGCGCCACTGGCGTCCTTCAGCGGGACCTTGCGCATGTGAACTCGGATGGCGCCGCGGTGTTTTGTCGCGGCCAGGCGATCGGGCAAGTCCTGCATGACGCCTGCCGCGACCAGCTCCAGGTCGGCGGCGTGCATGCGGTCTGCGTCCTCTTTCGGCCAGAGGGCGTGCACCGTGCGGCCCATCGCCTCTTCGCGGGTCACCCCGTACAAGGCCTCGGCCGCCTTGTTCCAGCCCACAATCCGGAACCCGTCCTGCACGGACTTCAGTTGCAGGGCGATCGGCAGGTTGTCAACCACTTCATCGAGGAAACCCGCGGCTTGCCGCTCGGCTTCCTCCGAGCGCTTGATCGCGCTGATGTCATGCACCGTCCCCCGATAACCGAGGAAGCGGTTCTGGTCGTCGAAGACCGGGATGCCGCTGACCGACAGGTAGTGCGGCAGTTCGTCGCCGAGCTTGCGCATGTATTCGAAATTCCGGAACGGCTGATGGGCATCCAGCAAGGCGCGGTGCGCTTCCCAGGACCCGCTGAGAGGCACCGCACCGGCAAGCTCCCAACGGCGCTTGCCAATGTGGCTGTCCCGTTCGATATCGAGCTCGATGGCCGCCTGCTCGCCGGAAAACCTGACGAAGCGATGCTCCGCATCCTGCTCCCAGTACCAGTCCGCCGATATCGTGGCCAGATCGCGCAATCCCTGCGCGCCGCTCCTGAGCAAATCGGCCTCGCGCTTTTGTTCGGCAAGCGCCCGATCAAGCAAGTCGTGGGCGCTTTCAAGTTCAAGCAGCCGCGCCTTCAGGCGACGGTTTTCTTCGGCGAGGTCTTCGTTACCCTTCACGCTGGAGCCTTCGGGTGGCCAGCAGCCTGCTGCAGGCAAGCTGGTGCTCCCCCGCGCCGCCGGTCCGACCGGATAACCATTGGTTCACGAACAGAGTTTTTCCTCATGCCTTGTCTGCGCCTTTCATTACAAGGTTTGGGCGTATTGCGGGCTGTGTGCCAGCCGTGCAGGAGAGTGTGCGCCTCCGCGGGGGATTTGAAATAGGGATAAGTCCGTGGTGTGTGTCGGCCACGCCGCGCAAAGGCCTCCGCAGACTTCGCGGAAAAGCCCTTCCCGCAGCTCCTGCATCAAGGCTGCAGCGGAATCTTCATCGCGCGATCAACGGGAACCGCCGCGACGCTGTTTTGCGGCGAGCCTTCAATCACCCGGTCCGAGTACGTCAGGTACACCAGGGTGTTGCGGGCAACATCGACCATGCGCACAATCCGTATCTTCTTGAAGACCAGCGATATCCTCTCGCTGAAAACCTCTTCCTGCTGCGGCAGCGATTTGACAAACGAAACCGGCCCCACCTGGCGGCAATCAATGGAGGCCTCCGACTTGTCCTCGGCCAAACCCACGGCCCCCTTGATGCCGCCGGTTTTGGCCCGCGAAACGTAGCAGGTCACACCCCTGACCTTGGGGTCATCGTGGGCATCGACCACTATCTTGTGATCGGGCCCGATGAGCTTGAACACGGTATCCACCTCGCCAATGCCCTGCGCCTGGACGGGTGAAAAGATGCCGAGCAACAACGCGGACAGGACGCACGGTGTGGACTTTTTCATGGAATTTCCTTCAACGTGAACATCCCCGACTATAGCCACGCCCCCTCCGTGGCGGCGCGGGCTGTCCGGCCGGCGCCCGGGTGAACGGGGCCAGGCTGCCAGGGAGTAGCATTGGCTATTTCGCCCCACCCATCCCTTGCCTCTGAGGAAGTCCCGATTGCTAAAACTGTTTTTCATTGCCTGCCTGCTGATAACCGCTCCCCTGCTGCAGGCTGCCGGCGAACCCGCACCGGCGAACGCCCACCCCCTGACAGGCACCTGGTCCTGGTCGCTGTTCGGCGGCAGTTGCACCGAGACGTGGCGGTACCGCAGCAACCGCACGGTGCTCAGCACCAGCGGACAGGAAGTGGCCGAAAAAACATACGAGGTCGCGAAGCTGGCCGACGCCAGCGGTTTCTACAAGCTGGTGGAAACCGTGGTCCGGCAAAACGACAAGAGAGACTGCTCCGGGGCGCTGCTGGACGGACCGGGTGAACAGATCACCCGCTACATCCAGTTCAACCCGCAGCGCGACAAGATGCTGGTATGCGAAAAGGCCTCACTCAAGGCCTGCTTTGGGCCCGTGTCAAAGATGGAGTGATCGCCGGCCTGCAGCGGAATGCCAGGCGAGACCTGCCCCGACTCGACCAGCCAAGTCGGAGCAAGGCCTCAGACCTGATCGCTCTGAACGCCAGCGCGCCGGCGCCGCGTCGCCGCTTGCCTGAGCGGAGTCACAGGCAGGTTGCGCCTGCTGGCATAGCGGCGATAAAGCCTGGCCGCCAGACCGGAGGTGATGGCGAAAACAAGCAGTTTACGAAACATGAGGTGCCTCCCGGATTTAAAAAACGCCGAACAACATCAAGAGGAGGATGACGCTGATCGGCACACCGAGTAACCAGGCAATGATGGGCATGTGATTTCTCCTTGTTAAGTACGAGACCCAAAGATAAACACCTCTCGCAGGCGCGAGTGCCGGAAGCGAACCCCAACAAAGGTAGGGCCAGACCTACATTGCCGCGTTGAACACCACAGCCGGGCGCGGGACACATGCCGCAGAGCTTCGGTATATTGGGGCCTTGCTCACCACCCTGCCCGGCCAGACTTTCCTTTTTTTGAAGCCACCATGAAAAAGCTCTCCAAATATTTCTTCCGCGGGCTGATCACCATCCTGCCACTGGCCCTGACCCTGTACCTGCTCTTCGTCATGCTGGCATGGATGGAGACTGTGGCGCTGTGGATCCTGCGGCCGCTGTTCGGCGACTTCTACATTCCGGGCATGGGGCTGGTGGTCGGCATGCTGGGCATTGTGCTGATTGGCTACCTGGTGTCCAACCCGCGCGTGCGCAAGGCGCTGCTGTTTGTCGAGCTGCCGTTCACCAACCTGCCGGTTGTCAAAAGCATTTACTCGTCGCTCAAGAGTTTTGCCGACTACTTTTCACCCACGGGCAAGCAGGGCGAACAAAGCGTGGTGATCCTGCGCATGCCGGACAACGGGCTCGAAATTGTGGGGTTGATCACGCGCCGCAGTTTTGCGGATCTGCCCGCGGGCTTTTTGCCGGGGGAACGTGTGGCGGTGTATCTGCCGATGGGCTACATGATTGGCGGCTACACCGTCTTTGTGCCTGTCGAATGGGTGCAACCGATAGCAATGACGGTTGAGGAAGCGATGCGCTCGTCGATGTTCGCATGGATGGCGCGGCCGCCGACGTCTGCGGACAACGCGCCCCGGCCTTGAGCCGGCTTTTGATTGCTATCAATAAAATAGCTATTGGCGCCCATCCCTCAAGGGCTGGCGGCCAATATGATTTAAAAAAACTTAGTGGCTGCGCGAAGGGCCTGGGCCGCGGCCGGCAATGTGCCGGAACGTGATGCGGCCCTTGCTCAGGTCGTAAGGCGACAGTTCCAGCGACACCTGGTCGCCCGCCAGAATGCGGATGTGGTTCTTGCGCATCTTGCCGGAGGTGTAGGCCACCAGCTTGTGGCCGTTGTCCAGCGTCACGCGAAAGCGCGAGTCCGGCAGCACTTCGTTGACCAGTCCGTGCATTTCAATCAGTTCTTCTTTGGCCATGATGAAAACTCCTTGCGAATTTGAAAAAAATCTGTGGTGCAGGCGATGGGGCAGAGCCTGTCAGGCGCAAACCGGCGACGTGCGCTCGTGAATCCAGCCCAGGGCGTGTTCCGTCGCGTAATGCACGGCAGCCGCCGCGCTGTCAAAAAGCCCGCTGAAACGCAGCACGCGGTCGTGCGTGGCACTGCCGCGTCCGGAGCGGATGGAGACCGACGCCGCGTAAAGGCCTTCGCCCTGCGGTTTGGCGAGCGGCGAGACAAGGTACTTGCCCACCGCGATGTTGGTGTGATCGATGTTCATAAAATCCGTGCCGGGTATTTTTCCCGGCTTGATAAATAAGGAAATAACGGCTTGCAAGCAAGCCCGCGCGTGTTCGGGTCCTGACCGCCAGGCTTTACAAAAAAGGACTGGCTGGTTGAGCCTTGCGTGGGCACCGTTGGGGAGGTGCTCGCCGGAAATGGAACAGTGTTTGAGAGGGTTCAGCGCTGTAGGGGGCACTGAAAACACTGTGAATTCGGGCTCTTGGAAGCGCCGCATTTGAGAAGGAAGCCGCGTGGTAAGGGGGCTTCGATGTAAAAAGCTGAAGCTTTACCGAATCACTTATTGTAACCGTTACCACGCCTGCGTGCACAAAGCCAGCCCAAGGGCTGCGCAGTACACGCAGACAAGCGTGAAAGCCCCATTTCAAGCAGGGGCCGCGGAACCGGCTTCGCCGGGCCGCAGGCGCAGCGGCCCCCTCGGGGGGGCAGGGAGTTACACGCAGTGAACGACCGTGGGGGCGATTCAGTCTTCAAACTGCGGGTGCAGCAGCCGGATCCGGCTCATGGCCATGCCGGCCGCCGCCGTGCGGGTTTCGACCCCGAGTTTGGCAAACACCCGCTCCAGGTGTTTTTTCACCGTCATCGGGCTGGTGCCCAGGATGTCGCCGATATCACGGTTGATCTTGCCCTTGACCACCCAGTACAGCACCTCGGCTTCGCGCGCCGTGAGTTTGAAGCTCAGGCTCATGGCCTGGATGACCGTGTCGTCCGACTCCTCACGCATGATGATCAGCCAGTCGTCGTCGCCAGTCTGCTGGTGCAGGCGAAAGGTCAGCCGGCGCGCAACCGAGGCAGCGCTCTCACACACGAGGCGCGGCGGCTCGATCTGCCGCTCGGCATCGGCCAGGTTGCGGCGCAGCCAGGTCAGCACGGCCTCAGGCGTCTGTGGCGCGCTGGTTCCGTAGTACTGCTGCAGCAGCTCGCGCGCCAGCGGTGTCTGCCACATCAGCTTGCCGTCGCTGGCGCGCACCGTGATGGTGGCGTAGCCAAAGGCGTCCAGGGCGTTGCGCGCCTGGCGCTTCTCGCGCGCGCTCTGCAGGTGCACACCGATGCGCGCCAGCACCTCCTTGGGCTTGATGGGTTTGGTCACGTAGTCGACACCGCCCGATTCCAGCGCGGCGACCAGGTATTCGGTCTCGGTCAGCCCGGTCATGAAGATGATGGGAATGTGCGCCGTGCGGGCGTCGGCCTTCAGGCGTTTGGCCACTTCGAAACCATCCATGCCCGGCATCATCGCGTCGAGCAGCACGATGTCAGGCAGCGCCTGGGCGGCGCGCTGCAAGGCGGCTTCGCCGTGTGTGGCCACCAGCACGGTGTAGCCCGATTCATCGAGCGCGTCGTGCAGCACCGACAGGTTGTCGGGCACGTCGTCGACGATCAGCACCACGTCGCTGTTGGCGCGGTCCAGCGTGTGCGCGAGTGTGCGGTCGTTCATGTGGGCACCTGGCTGAGCTGCTGGCTCATGGTTTCAAACTGGAACTGGCGGGCCAGGCCGCGCATCTCGGCGGCAAACCCCGCGCTTTGCGGCTGTGATTTTTCGATCTCGTCCAGGGTATTCATGATGCCGCGAAAATAGCCGAGGTTGACCACCTCGCGCAAGGCGTCGAGCTGCGCCGCGGGCGGGTAGATGCGCGGCAGCCCAGCCGGTGCCGGTGCGGCCGGGGTCTGCGGCGGCGCTTCCAGCCAGACCAGCGCCAGGCGCCGCTCCAGCCAGTCGATCAACTCACTGTGGCGCACCGGCTTGAGGATGAAGTCTTCCAGGCGAATGCCCACATCGTTGTCCAGCCCCTTGTCAAAGGCGTTGGCCGACACAATGGCCAGGTGAATATCGGCATGGCCCGCCGCACGCACGCGGCGCAGGGTCTCCCAGCCGTCGATGCCGGGCATGGCCAGGTCCATCAGGATAGCCTCGGGCCGGTAGCCGGCGGCCAGCAGGTCCAGGCAGTCGTGGCCGCTGGCGGCCGTGCGTATCTCGAAGCCCAGCGGCTGCAGCACATTGACCAGCAGCTCGCGGTCGGCCTCCTCGTTGTCCACCACCAGCACGCGCCGGCGCGGGCCCGCATAGCCGTTACGCGCCTTAAGCGCGCGCGACGATGGCGCCGGCAGCGCGGCACCGGGCGCCAGCCGCACCTCGGGCAAGAACAGCTTGACGCGAAACACCGAGCCGACATCGGGCGTGCTGGCCACCGTGAGTTCGCCGCCCATCAGGTCGGTCAGCATCTTGGCAATCGTCAGGCCCAGGCCCGCGCCGGGCGCCGCGGGACCCGGTGTGGCCGCCCGCGTGAAGGGTTCAAAAATGCGCTCGATCTCCTGCGCCGACAGGCCGGGGCCGGTGTCCTCGATCTCGATGCTGGCCATCTCGCGCGCGTATTTCAGCCGCAGGTTGATGCGCCCCCGGGCCGTGAACTTGACGGCGTTGCCCAGCAGGTTGATCAGGATCTGCCGCACACGTTTTTCGTCGGCGCGCACCACCACCGGCAGCGTGCCTTCGGACTCGAAGTGAAAGGACAGGCCCTTGGCCTGGGCCTCAAGTTCGAACATGCCGGTCATCTCCTGCACAAAGTCGGTGAAGTGCATGGGCCTGACGTTGAGCGTGAGTTTGCCGCTTTCGATGCGCGCGATGTCCAGCGTGCCCTCGATCAGCGAGAGCAGGTGTTCGCCGCCGCGCTTGATGACGCCGACCGCCTGCTGGCGGTGCAGCGGAATCGACGTGTCTTCCCCCATGAGCTGGGCGTAACCGAGAATGCTGTTGAGCGGCGTGCGCAGCTCGTGGCTGATCGCGCTGATGTAGCGGCTCTTGGCTTGGTTGGCCAGGTCGGCCACACGTTTGGCCTGCTGCAGCGCCTCGTCGGTCTGGCGGTGCGACTCGATTTCCTTCATCAGCAGGTGGGTCTGGCGGTTCGACTCTTCCTGCGCCACTTGCCGGCTCTTGTGCGCCAGCACCAGCCACCAGGCCACCAGCCCGGCGATCACCAGCAGCGCCATGTAGGCCTTCAGGAAGCCGGAGCGCAGCGCCGATTCGGAGGCGGCCTGCAGGTCCAGCAGGGCGCGCATTTCCTGGTGGTAGAGCAGGCCGAACACACTGGCCAGCAGTGGCACGATCACCAGCATCAGCAGCAGGAAGTGCCCGAGCCCGGTGTCCAGGTACGGCCAGATGCGACGCGGCAGCAGCCAGCGCAGGGTGGCCGACCATTGCGCCGACAGGCTGGCCTGCGGTTTGCACAAATCGCCGCAACGCGCGTCCAGCGTGCAGCAAAGCGAACAGATGGGCCCCTGGTAGGCCGGGCAATGCGCCATGTCCGGGCCTTCGTAGTCGCGCTCGCAGATCACGCAGCGCTTGAGCGCATAGGGCTTGTAATTGCCCTGGGCATCGGTCGCGGGCGCCTCGCCCTGGCGGGCAATGTAATAGCGCCCTTTCGTGACCCAGGCAATCAGCGGCGAGGTGATGAAAGCCGTGCCCAGCGCAATGACCGCAGAAAAAGCCTGGGCCAGCGGGCCGAACAGGCCCAGGTGGGCGCTCACCGACAGCAGCGAGGCCAGCGCCATCGCCCCCACGCCGACCGGGTTGATGTCGTAGAGGTGCGCGCGCTTGAACTCGATGCCTTTGGGCGACAGGCCCAGCGGTTTGTTGATGACGAGGTCGGCCACCACCGCCATCATCCAGGCAATCGCGATGTTGGAATACAGGCCCAATACATCGCCGAGCGCCTGGAACACATTCATCTCCATCAGCATGAAGGCGATCAGCGTGTTGAACACCACCCAGACCACACGCCCCGGGTGGCTGTGCGTCAGACGCGAGAAGAAGTTGGACCAGGCGAGTGATCCCGCATAAGCATTGGTGACATTGATCTTGAGCTGCGAGATCACCACGAACAGCGCGGTGGCGGCCACGGCCCAGCCGTAATGCGGAAACACGTATTCATAGGCCGCCAGGTACATCTGGTTGGGGTCCACCGCGCGCTCCAGCGGCACCATGTGCTGGATCGCCAGATAGGCCAGAAAGGCGCCGCCCAGCATCTTGACCACGCCCAGCAACACCCAGCCCGGCCCGCCAGCCAGCACGCCGGCCCACCAGCGGCGACGGTTGGCCGCCGTGCGCACCGGCATGAAACGCAGGTAGTCGGCCTGCTCGCCCATTTGTGTGATCAGCGCGATACCCACAGTCAATGCAGCACCAAACAAGTGCAGATCAAACCCTGAACTCGTGCCTTTTTCACCTTTGTAGTGCGTTATTCCGGCGAAGGCGCCTGGATCACGCACCAAAACATACACAAACGGCACCACCAGCATGATCAGCCAGAGCGGCTGCGTCCAGACCTGCAGCCGGCTGATGGCCGACACCCCGTGGGTGACCAGAGGGATCACCACCAGCGCGCAAATCAGGTAACCCCAACTCGGCGGAATACCCAGTGCCAGCTCCAGCGCATAGGCCATGACCGCCGCCTCCAGCGCAAAAAAGATGAAGGTGAACGACGCGTAGATCAGCGAGGTCAGGGTCGAGCCGATGTAGCCGAAACCCGCGCCGCGCGTTAGCAGGTCCATGTCGACCCCGTAGCGGGCGGCATAAACGCTGATCGGCAGGCCAGCCATAAAAATGATGAGGCCGGTGGCGACGATGGCCCAGAAAGCGTTGGTGAAGCCGTACTTCACCAGCAAGGTGGCACCCACCGCTTCCAGGATCAGGAAGGAGGCCGCACCAAACGCGGTGTTGGCGACCCGCCACTCGGACCATCGGCGAAAGCGCTGCGGCGTGAAGCGCAGCGCGTAGTCTTCCATGGTTTCGCTGGCGACCCAGCTGTTGTAGTCACGCCTGACCTTGATGATGCGCTGCACCGGCGCCTCGGGCTCCGCCTGCGCAGGCACGGCAGGCGCCCACGGGGGCACCACCTGGGTCGGCAGGGGCGGCGGCGTGGCAGTGGCGTCCATGGGGTGTCAATACGTCATAAGGCGGAGCCTCATCAAGTGCAGATTCCATGCCACAGAGGGAAAACCAGCGCTGCACGCCTTGTTCCTGTGGCACCATTCTTGCACCCCGGCAGAGCGTCCACTGCTGCAGCCGACCCCGGAGAACCCATGGAACTGACCCCCAGAGAAAAAGACAAGCTGCTGATCTTCACGGCCGCGCTGCTGGCCGAGAGGCGCCAGGCCCGCGGCCTGAAACTGAACTACCCGGAAGCCGTCGCGCTGATCAGCGCCGCCGTGATGGAAGGTGCACGCGACGGCAAAACCGTGGCCCAGCTCATGAGCGAAGGCCGGACGATTTTGACCCGTGCCGACGTGATGGACGGCATCCCCGAGCTGATCCCCGACATCCAGGTCGAAGCCACCTTCCCCGACGGGACCAAGCTGGTCACCGTGCACCAGCCGATTGTTTAAGCCCACCCGAGAACAACACCATGTCCATCAAAGCCAAAAACGCTCTTTTTTTGATAGCTGCTTGCGCCCTGTCGGCGGTGGCTAGCGCCCATACTGGCACTGAAGTCGGCGAGGCCGCGCACGGCCACGCCAGCGCCTTCATGAGCGGTTTCCTGCATCCGCTGACCGGCCTGGACCACCTGGCGGCCATGGTCGCGGTGGGCCTGTGGAGCGCGCTGGCCGCGCGCCGTGCCTGGCCCGATCTGCTGTGGGCGCCGCTCGGTTTTTCCGCCATGCTGCTGGCCGGCGCCTTCCTCGGCCTGCAGGGCGTGCAATTGCAGGCCGTCGAACCGATGATCGCGAGCTCGCTGCTGGTGATCGGCCTGCTGGTGCTGACGCGCTGGCGCGTTCCCGGCATCGCCGCCGCGGCCCTGGTCGGCGTGTTTGCCGTTTTCCACGGCCTGGCCCATGGTTATGAGCTGGCCGGGGATGCGAATGCCCTGCCGGTCGTGGCCGGCATGCTGGCCGCCACCGCGCTGCTGCACGCTGCCGGGGTGGCTGCAGGCTGGGCCTTGCGCCATGCCAGCGTCTGGGTGCCGCGCCTGGCCGGCGCCGGCGTCGCCATTTTTGGCCTGGCCCTGCTCGGCAGCTTCGCCTGAAAAAGAGGAGTTTTCATGATCCCCGGCGAACTGATAACCGACGGCCCCGACCACGCACTCAATACCGGGCGCCGTACCCTGACCGTGGTGGTGCAAAACAGCGCCGACCGGCCCATCCAGGTCGGCTCGCACTACCACTTTGCCGAAACCAACGGCGCGCTGGCTTTTGATCGCGCCGCCGCGCAGGGCATGCGGCTCAACATCGCCTCCGGCACCGCCGTGCGTTTCGAGCCCGGACAACAACGCACGGTGGAGCTGGTGGACTTCGCCGGTGAACGAAAAATTTACGGCTTTCGCGGCCTGGTACAGGGAAAAGTTTGATGCCCCCACGTTCATCACTTTGTGTATTCACTGCCCCCCGAGGGGGCGCTGGCCTCCCTTGGGGCGGCCCTACGGGAGTCCGTTGATGGCAACGATTGGCAGACGCGCTTACGCAGAAATGTTCGGCCCCACCGTGGGCGACCGCCTGCGCCTGTCCGACACCGATTTGATGATCGAGGTCGAGGCCGACTACACGCTGCGCGCCGGCAGTTACGGCGAGGAAGTCAAATTCGGTGGCGGCAAGACCATTCGAGACGGCATGGCGCAGTCGCAGAAAACGCGTGCAGAAGGGGCGATGGACTGCGTGATGACCAACGCGCTGATCATCGACCACTGGGGCATCGTCAAGGCCGACATCGGTCTCAAGGGCGGGCGCATCGCCGCCATCGGCAAGGCCGGCAACCCCGACACCCAGCCCGGCGTGGACATGATCATCGGCCCCGGCACCGAGATCATCAGTTGCGAAGGTTTGATCGTCACCGCCGGCGGCATCGACTCGCACATCCACTTCATTTGCCCGCAACAGATCGAGGAAGCGCTGACCTCGGGCGTGACCACCATGCTGGGCGGCGGCACCGGGCCGGCCACCGGCACCTTTGCCACCACCTGCACACCCGGCCCATGGAACATCGAACGCATGTTGCAGGCCGCCGACGCCTTCCCGATGAACCTCGGTTTTCTCGGCAAGGGCAACGCCAGCCTGCCGGCCGCCCTGCACGAGCAGATCGATGCCGGCGTGATCGGCCTGAAGCTGCACGAGGACTGGGGCACCACGCCGGCCGCGATCAGCAACTGCCTGGATGTGGCGGATGAGACCGACACGCAGGTGGCCATCCACAGCGACACGCTCAATGAAAGCGGTTTTGTCGAGAACACCATTGCCGCCACCAAGGGCCGAACACTTTGCGCCTTCCATACCGAAGGCGCGGGCGGCGGCCATGCACCCGACATTCTGAAGGTGGTCGGCGAGCAGAACTTCCTGCCGTCCTCGACCAACCCGACCATGCCCTACACCGTCAACACGCTGGACGAACATGTGGACATGCTGATGGTCTGCCACCACCTGGACCCGGCGATTGCCGAGGACCTGGCTTTTGCCGAAAGCCGCATCCGCAAGGAAACGATTGCCGCCGAAGACGTGCTGCACGACCTGGGCGCGATCAGCATGATGAGCAGCGACAGCCAGGCCATGGGCCGCGTCGGCGAAGTCATCATCCGCACCTGGCAGACCGCGCACAAGATGAAGCTGCAGCGCGGCCACCTTTCGCCCCCTGCCAGCCCTCACCCTCTTTCCCTCTCCCGGGGGGAGAGGGAAGCGATTGGTGGCCTGCCGAGTACGGCAGACCATAGCCCTCGGTGTGACAACTACCGCGCCAAACGCTACATCAGCAAATACACCATCAATCCGGCGATCGCCCACGGCATCGCACACGAAGTCGGCTCGATCGAAGTCGGCAAATGGGCCGACCTGGTGGTCTGGAAGCCGGCCTTCTTCGGCATCAAGCCGGCGCTGATCCTGAAAGGCGGCTTTATTGCCATGGCCCCCATGGGCGACCCGAATGCCTCCATCCCGACACCGCAGCCGGTGCACTACCGCCCGATGTTCGGCGGTTTCGGCGGCGCGATTGCCAAGGGCTCGCTGACCTTTGTCTCGCAGGCCGGTTTGGCCGGCGGCATCAAGGAACGTTTCGGCCTGGCCAAGAACCTGGCTGCCGTGAAAAACATACGCGGCGTGCAAAAGCGGCACATGATCCACAATGACTACGCGCCGAAAATGGAGGTCGATGCACAGACCTACTCGGTGCGCGCGGACGGCCAGTTGCTCACCTGCGAACCAGCCGTCAGCCTGCCAATGACACAACGCTACTTTCTTTTCTGAACTGAATTTTCTCCATGCTTCAGGTTTCCAAAATCATGCCGCAGGGCGCCGGCCTGGCACCCGTGCTGCTCAAGCGCGCGGCCACGGTCGAACTCGACTGGGACATCCGCCAGAAAAGCCGCTTCGAGGCCACCGACTCGCTGGGCCGCCAGCTCGGCATCTTCTTGCCGCGCGGCACGCTGGTGCGCGGCGGTGATGTGCTGATTGCCGAAGACGGGTCCATGGTGAAGGTCATTTCCGCGCCGCAGACCGTGCTGCGCATCACCGCTTGTGCAACCCACGGCTCACCGTTCGACCTGACGCGCGCGGCCTACCATCTTGGTAACCGCCATGTGCCGATTGAACTCAAGCCCGACCACCTGAAGATAGAACCCGACCATGTGCTGGCCGACATGCTGCGCTCCATGCATTTGATCGTCAACGAAGTCAGCGAGTCCTTCGAGCCCGAAGGCGGCGCCTACAGCGCCGGCGGCCATGGCCATGCACACGAGGGCGGCCATTCCCACGCGCACGCGCCGGTGGCGGCACCCGCGCCGCACGTGCACGGTCCTGACTGCAAGCATGGGCACGATCACGGCCATGAGCACACGCACCACGAAGTGCAGCCGGTCGCGATCCAGATCCACCCACACAAGCCGCACAGCCATTGAACGCGACGGCCCAGCCCCTGCCGGCCGCCAGCCTGCTGCAGTTGATCTGGCTGGCCTCCCCGGCCCTGCCCGTCGGCGGATTCTCCTACTCAGAAGGGCTGGAAGCCGGCGTGGAACGGTCGGGAGTAGCTACAGAAAGCATAGCATCGGACTGGCTCAGCGACCAGTTGCACCTGAGTCTGGCGCGCGGCGACCTGGCCGTGATCGCACAGGCGATTCCGGCCTGGCGCAGCGGCGCGCTCGACCAGGTGAAGGCCCTCAACGACTGGGTGCTGCAGACCCGCGAAACCAGCGAGCTGCGGGCGCAGGCAGAGCAGATGGGCCGCTCGCTGCTCGAGTGGCTGCGCAACCACCACAGCGTCAGCAACGCAGATATCGACGCCTGCGCGAAGTTGCCACCGACCTACCCCGTCACCTTTGCGCTGGCCGCTTCGCCGCTGACCGCCGGAGTGTCCGACTGTTTGACGGCCTATGCCTTCGGTTGGGCCGAAAACATGATGCAGGCCGCGCTCAAATCGGTGCCGCTGGGCCAGAGCGCCGGCCAGCGCATCCTGGCACGGCTGGCCGCAGAAATCCCGGCGGCCATCACCACGGCCATGGCGCTTGAAGACCACGAACGCCAGGCCTTTTCGCCCATGCTGGCGATTCTTTCATCGCAACACGAAACCCAATACTCAAGGTTATTCCGATCATGATTGCAACGCAGAACCGCTTCAAGCAAGATCACGCCCCCTCGGGGGGCAGTGCAGCCGCCTTGGCGGCAAACGTGGGGGCACCATGAGTCTGCACCACATCGCCAATCGCACCAAGAAACTGCCACCGCTGCGCGTGGGCATAGGCGGCCCCGTCGGCTCCGGCAAAACCACCCTGCTGGAAATGCTGTGCAAGGCCATGAAGGACAAGTACGACCTGGTGGCCATCACCAACGACATCTACACCAAGGAAGACCAGCGCATCCTGACCGTCAGCGGCGCGCTGGACGCCGAACGCATCATGGGCGTGGAAACCGGCGGCTGCCCGCACACCGCCATCCGCGAAGATGCGTCGATCAATCTCGAAGCCATCGACCGCATGCTGGAAGACTTTCCCGATGCCGACGTGGTGTTTGTCGAGTCCGGCGGCGACAACTTGGCCGCGACCTTCAGCCCCGAACTCAGCGACCTGACGATTTACGTGATCGACGTCGCCGCCGGCGAGAAAATCCCGCGCAAGGGCGGCCCGGGCATCACCAAAAGCGATCTGTTCGTGATCAACAAAACCGACCTGGCGCCCTACGTGGGCGCCGACCTGGCCGTGATGGAAGCCGACACCATCCGCATGCGCACCACGGCCAAAGGCTTGAAGCCTTTTGTCATGACCAACCTGAAGACCAACACGGGCTTGGCGGAGGTGGTGGCGTTTATCGAAAGCAGGGGCATGCTGCAGAGCGCCTGAAAGAGAGTTTTCTCACCCTTCCCCGTCCGGCAAGAAGGCGAGGCTAAAATACCCCAACTGGAAGCGTGGCAGAGTGGTCGATTGCACCGGTCTTGAAAACCGGCAAAGGGAAACCTTTCGTGAGTTCGAATCTCACCGCTTCCGCCAGTCCCCTATCGACTTGATGAATTTGTCCCGAGGCGGACTATCTGCCTCGGCCTCAATTGCCGCAATGGCCATCCAGTGCCTGGCATCTTCATGCAGCTTTTCAGCTAGCGAGCCAACCCAACATCCTGTGATCTTGGAAAGGTCGCCTGCAGAGTTGGGAAATGCCCCTGCGACGCTCGAATGCGGGATTATCTGGCGCTGGCGTCAGCTGCCGGAGCCACCTTGGCCGCGGCTTGTTTGCGCGAAGAATCCTGAACATCGTACGAGCCGAAAACTTCGCGGGCCGAGCGGGTTTCCGGCAGGATATAGACGATGCCATTTGTCCCGGTGAACGACGGGCTCACCACGTTTTCGTAGAACTTGACCGGCACATTGATGCAGCCAAAGGAAATGCGGTTGTCCAGTGGACTCGGTGTGGCCAGGCGCTCGGCCCGGCGCTCCTTGGGCTGACCCGTCACGACCCGGTGCAGCGAAAGGGCACTGTCGTAGTCCACCCAGAGAACCTCCTGGCCGTGGATATCCCGGTCCAGTGAAGCCACGAAACGACCGGCAGGCGTGGTGCGCTCCGCCGGACGAATGCTCGAAAGCTTGCGCTGGCCAATACCGGGAACGGAGTCATCACCCACGGCCAGCCCCAACAGCGCGTTAGCAGCGCCTCGAAGCTGTCCCTGTGCATCGAACATGAACACACGAGCCTGCACCTTGTCGATGATCATGAAGGGCAACTTGCCGTTGTCGGCTGAGTCGACCACCCACTCGGCCAATTTCCGGGACTCCGGCGATGACATTTCCTGGCCAAAGTTGGCCAACCTGACAAGCTGAGCGGGCGCGACCTGCGGTTCGACGGCTGCCGAGGCGCTGCCATGGTCACGCGGGGCTGCGGCGGGGTCTGGCGCGCTCAAGGAAGGTGCGTTCGGTGCGGCCGCGGCCGCGGCTGGAAGTATCAGTGCGCTGACCGTGACTGCGCCGAGAAGGACGCCTCGGGCCAGAAAGACGGCAACCGAGCGTGTAAAGCTGGCTCGCGGCAGCTCAGCCCAAAACCTGCGTTCATCTCTATTTATCTGAGTTGGCATCGTGGTGTTCCTGTGCGCGAGACGGTAACCTGTCACGGCAGGCTTTATCGTCGCATTATGCAGGCTTGACCCTGACACGTCAGGGCATTTTCATGGTAACCCTGTCCCGCCATGCCTTGACAGAGGACCCACACAACCGCAGGGGTCGTGTGGGTCTCGTTCGTGCTGTCTCTTTGCCGATTGCTGAATCAGCGGACCATTCCGCCGTATCAGGTCAAGCAAGGGGGGGCGCGGAAGTTTTTAACCCCGTAACCCCCACAGCTGACTTTAGTTGCGACCCTGTTTAGCCGGACGGACTGGCGGCTCGTAGGCGGGCATTGGCGCGGCGGCTGGCGCGACGACAACAGGAGCAGGCGGCGGTGGCGGTGGCGCGACATACACCGGAGCTGGTGCAGGCGCGACAACGGCTGCTGGCACGTAAGCTTGCGCAACAGGGGTCTGGGCTTTGGGGCCAAAACGGTAGACCAGGCCAACTGAGGCCATGTCGATGTGGCCGCGGTTCCTGACCGGGTCATTGATGCGGTAGCGTTCCAGTTCGGCACGCACAGCCAACGCTTGCGTGATGGCGTACTGCATACCAACACCGACTTTGAGGTTGGTGTCGTTCTTACGCGTGTTGGAAGTGTTCACTGGTACGGCGCCGGTGCTGTTGAAGCTGGCCCTGCTTTGTGCATAAGCCGCACCAACGCGACCGAAGACGGAAAAGCGATCCGACACCGGCAGCATGCCCACCAGATCGAGGTTCAGGCCGCGAACGCGAGTTTCACCGTTGAAGGTGCCGGCTGCGTTATCGACAATTCGGTTGGCGTTAACCGTGTAGCTAGACTTACCCAAATCAAAATAACCACCTTCCACCGCAAAATTACGGTTGAGCTGGTAGCCGCCGAACAGCTTGTAGCCGGTGCCGCTGTTGTCTTCAGTCGCGGAAGTAGCCCTCAAGCCCTGACCGGCCAGAGTTTGGTTGATGGAATCGTTGTTAAAGTCGGCGCGGGTGCGACCGATGTTGCCGCCAATATACGGACCGGTGGTCTCGTCTTGCGCAAAGGCGCCGGAGCTGGAAACAGTTGCCAGTACCGCCAGAGCGATAAGCCCTAGTCCGCGCCTGGCTGCGGGGAATTTTGATGCTGTCATGATGTCGTCCTAAAAGGTTGAGACAGGTTGTAAAAAAAGAGCCGATGATTTATTGGTGGCCGGGCTCGTTTTTTGACAAATTCGAGTCAGACCAAGAGTGAAATCAACCGCAAATGTGATCTGTCTTCAATCGTCAATTTGTAGGAAGATGACACCAACTATCGTCATTTTTCAAAAAAACAACAGCTCTAGATGCGCAAGGGATGCTTGGGCAAATGTCTTTCGGTGCGCATCCCTGCCTGCCATGCCCCCTCCTCGGGGACATCGCTTCCGTCAAATCTGGGCGCCGACCACAAGGCGGCTGCGGTTTTTACTGTTCGGGTCCGAGAAAGAGCATCTGCAAATCGTTCAGGAAGTCAAAGCCGTGCTCGGTCGGCTTGACACGCGCAAAGTCGCGCTCGATCAGGCCCTTGCGTTCGGCCTCGTCCAGCCCGGCCTGGATCGCCGTCAACGGCAAGCCGGTTTTTTCTGCAAAGTCCTGCAGCTTGAAGCCCTCTCGCAGGCGCAGGACGTTAAGCATGAACTCAAACGGCAGGTCGGCGCGGCTGACCTCGGTGTCCTGCGCCACGGGCGTGCCGGCGAACGCCTTGTCCATGTAGAGCCTGGGCTCCCGAAAGCGCACCTGGCGCACCACGCGGTGCGCAAAACTGAGTTTGCTGTGGGCGCCAGCACCTATGCCGAGATAGTCGCCGAACTTCCAGTAGTTCAGGTTGTGCAGGCAGCGGTGGCCGGGCCGGGCGTAAGCCGACACTTCGTACCGGTCCATGCCCGCCACGCCGGTCAGTTCGGTGATGCGGTCCAGCATGGCGTAGGCGTCGTCTTCTTCCGGAAGCGCTGGCGGGTACTTGGCGAAGTAGGTGTTCGGTTCAACCGTCAGGTGGTAAATCGAGATATGCGGCGGCTGCAGCGCCAGCGCCTGCCGCATGTCCTGCTCCAGGTTCTCCAGCGTCTGGCCCGGCAGCGCGTACATGATGTCGAGGTTGAAGGTGTCAAAGGCCTGCGCGGCCTCTTCGACCGCGGCAAGTGCCTGGGCGCGGTCATGCACGCGGCCCAGGGCTTTCAGGTGCCTGTCGTCAAAGCTCTGCACACCAACAGACAGCCGCGTGACCCCGGCGCTGCGAAAGGCCTTGAAGCGGTGTTTCTCAAACGTGCCGGGGTTGGCTTCGAGCGTGATTTCGCAGTCCGGCTCCAGCCGCAGCCGCGCGCGGATGTCGCCCAGCAGGCGGTCAATGGCTTGCGGCGAAAACAGGCTGGGCGTGCCGCCGCCAATGAAGATGCTGTGCACCGTGCGGCCCCAGATCAGCGGCAGCGAGGCTTCGAGGTCGGCCATCAGCGCGTCGAGGTAACGCTGCTCGGGCAGTTCGCCCTGCGCCTCGTGCGAATTGAAATCGCAGTAGGGGCATTTTTTCAGGCACCAGGGCAGGTGCACATACAGCGACAGCGGCGGCAAGGCGCTCAGCTGCAGCGTGCCGTCGCGCATGTAGTGCTGGATGTCCTTGAGCCCCGCCCCGGTTTCCTCCAAGGGCGACGCGCTGACAACAGGAATGGGGAAGGTCATAAGAAGAAAGCGAAAGCGCTCACAACCAGAGCTCGCGCATCAGGTCCATCATCTGGCGTGCCGCCATGCCGCGGTGGCTGTTGGCGTTTTTCACCTCGACCGGCAATTGCGCAAAGGTCTTGCCGAAGGCCGGAATGTACATCACCGGGTCAAAACCAAAACCGTTGCTGCCCACCGGCTCGCGGGCGATCTCGCCGCTGACCCGGCCCACCGCAATCAGAGGCTCGGGGTCGTCGGCAGACCGCAGCGCCACCAGGGTGCTGACCAGCGCGGCACGGCGCTGGTCCATGCCCGCCATCTGCTCGAGCAGGGCGCGCACATTGTTGTCGTCGCCTTTGTCGTAGCCAAACTGCGTGGCGTAAAAAGCCGTGTCCACGCCCGGCAGGCCGCCAAAGGCATCGACACACAGGCCGGCGTCGTCGGCCAGCGCCGGCAGGCCGCTCAGGCGCGACGCGTGACGCGCCTTGGCCAGGGCGTTTTCGACAAAGGTTCGAAAAGGTTCCTCGGCCTCCGGGATGCCCAGGTCGGACTGCTTCACCAGCGTCACGCCCAGCGGCGCCAGCATGGCCTGGAGTTCGGCCAGTTTTCCGTGGTTGTTCGATGCAAGTACGATTTTCATAAACAAAATATGGCCTCAGCCCAATCAATACACGCGCAAGCAGCTATCAATTCAGGAGCGACTGCTGTTGCAGCGCGACCAGCTCGCTGATGCCTTTTTCAGCCAGCAGCAGCAGTGCGTCCATTTCCTGGCGCGAAAAGGCCGCGCCTTCGGCGGTGCCCTGCACTTCAACGTAATGGCCGGCGCCGGTCATCACCACATTCATGTCGGTATCGCAGCTCACGTCTTCAATGTATTCGAGGTCGAGCAAGGGCGTGCCCTGCACGATGCCGACGGAAATGGCGGCCACGTGCCCGATGATCGGCGTTTCCTTGAGCTTGCCTTCGGCCAGCAGCTTGTTGACGGCGTCCTGCGCCGCGACAAAGGCGCCGGTGATGCTGGCGGTGCGTGTGCCGCCGTCGGCCTGGATCACGTCGCAGTCGAGGTGAATGGTGCGTTCGCCGAGTTTTTTCAGGTCAAACACCGCGCGCATGGATCGGCCGATCAGGCGCTGGATTTCCTGCGTGCGCCCGCTCTGCTTGCCGCGCGCGGCCTCGCGGTCGCTGCGGGTGTGGGTGGCGCGCGGCAGCATGCCGTATTCGGCGGTGACCCAGCCCTCGCCGCTGCCTTTTTTGTGGCCCGGCACTTTTTCCTCGACCGAGGCGGTGCACAACACGCGCGTCGCGCCAAACTCGATCAGGACCGAGCCTTCCGCATAGGCGGTGTAGGCACGGGTGATGCGCACCGGGCGCAACTGGTCGGCGGCACGGGCGCTGCTTCGCGAAAATGAACTCATGGTCAGGGCTTTCTGGCGTCACTACGCCCGGGAAACAGAAAAGAAAGAAAGGGAAAAGTCAGGCCCAAGACAGCACCTGGGCCCATGGCGGCCAGGCTGGAAAATCAGGCCTTTTTTGCCGCCGAGCGGCGTATCGCCTCGTTGATTTCGGCGATGGAGCGTTCGATCGCTGCATCGTCAAGGTCTTCGACGCTGGAGTCGAGCACGCCGGCCTGGATGGTCGATGCAAATACGCCATCCATGATGCTGTCGGTCGAGACGCCGCGCGTCGATTCGAAAGCGTCGGGCGTTTCCCACTCCATGGCCAGCACCGTGACGTTATCGCTGTGCTCGCCGCCATTGCGCAGCGCATGTTCAACCATGTCGGGCACAGCGTCAGACACGCTGTTGCCAGCCATGTGGCGCACAATTTCGGCGTCGGTCAGCGTGCCCCACAGGCCATCGGAACAGAGCATCAGTTTGTCACCCTGCTGCAGGACCACCGGGCCGGCGATGTCAAACACCGGCTTGGAAGGGGAGCCCAGGCAGGTGAACAGGATGTTGCGGTTCAGGCGCTCGAATTTGATGATGCCAGCGTTTTGCTGCTCCAGATAGGAGTGGTCGCGCGTGCGGGTCAGCAGTTCGCCGTCACGCACCACGTAGAGCCGCGAGTCGCCGCAATGGGCCCAGGTCGCGCCCGAGCCCTGCAGGATGGCCGCCACCACCGTGGTCCGCGGTGTATCGAGCATGCCTTTTTCGCTGGCATAACGGATGATCTGGTGGTGCGCCGCCATCAGGGCCGACGAGAGGAAGTCGGTGGTGTCCCTGACCAGCGGCCGGGCTTCCTTCTGATACAGCGCAGAAATGGTCTGCAGCGCCAGCTGGGCCGCGACCTCACCTTCGGGGTGGCCGCCCATGCCGTCGGCCAGCACAAACAGGCCTGACTCGCGGGTGTAGCAATACCCCATGCGGTCTTCGTTTTTCTCGCGACCGCCCTTGCGACTGACCTGAAAGACCGAGAATTTCATTTGAATTTCGTCGCAAAGCCAGTGGCCTTGCGCGCGGTTTTCTTGGTGTCTGACACCATGTTGTCAAACTGCAGCCGCATTTTTTCGCCGACGGTCAGCTTGGTGTAGCGCCGCTCACCCTCGCGGCTGAGCTCTTTCTGCAGGGCAAAAACCGATTGCGGTCGCGACAAGGGATCGAGTGACATGCACCATTCAACCACTTCAATGAGGTTGTCTGAATACACGCCGCGCAAACGGGAGAGTGCAAGCGACAGACGGTCTTTTTCCAGGCGTTGCGGCGCGTCGTTGGGCGGGTACCCCTGCATGGTTGCGTAAATGCAGGCGCCGATCGCGTAAATGTCGGTCCACGGCCCCATCGACGAATCACGCCGGTACATCTCGGGCGCAGCAAACCCCGGGGTGTACATGGGCCGGATGAAATTGCCTTCCTTGCTCAGCACCTCGCGGGCGGCGCCAAAGTCGATCATCACGGCCTTGTTGTCATCGGTCACGAAGATGTTGGCCGGCTTGATGTCCAGGTGCAGCATCTTGTGCTGGTGCACGATGCGCAGCCCGCGCAGGATCTCGTCAAACAGTGAGCGGATGGTCGACTCGCGAAACACCTTCTGTTTCTTGAGCTCGCGTGCGGTGATGATGAAATCCTGCAGGGTGCCGCCCTCCAGGTAGTTCATCACCATGTAGACGGTTTCATTTTCGCGGAAGAAATTGAGCACGCTCACCACGGACGCGTGCGAGATCTGGGCCAGCGAACGGCCTTCCTCGAAGAAACTTTTCAGTCCCAGCCGGTACAGCGACAGCTTTTCGGGCTGCACCTGGGGCAGCAACTCGCCCGGCGGGCGGCTGGCCAGCGAGGACGGCAGGTACTCCTTGATGGCGACCTGCTGGCCCTCATTGTCAACAGCCAAGTAAACTACCCCAAACCCGCCAGCCGACAGCTTGCGCACCACGCGGTAGCCACCAATGACGGTATCGGGTGGAAGTGGCGCGGGCTTGACCTTTGACATAATTCGGGATTAAGCAAGGTGACGGGATCACCAAGTCCTGTTTCTCTACAAAAGCGTATTACTAAATGTCAGTTTACAGCATGACAGGCTATGCAGCCGTCCAATCCACCCCTGCGCGAAATACCCCGGAAACGGACGCCGGGACGGACGCCAGCGCACGCTTGGGCGTGGAGATACGTTCGGTCAACAGCCGCTTTCTGGATCTGGCATTCCGCCTGCCCGATGAGCTGCGCCAGACCGAACCTGCCCTGCGCGAACTGCTGACCGGCAAGCTCAAGCGCGGCAAGATAGAAATGCGTGTCTCGCTGGAGAGCAGCTCCGGCAGCAGCCTGCGCGCCCCGGCGGCCAGCACGCTGCAGCGACTGGGCTCGCTGGAAGACACGGTGAAATCCTGGCTGCCCCACGCCGCGGCCCTGAGTGTGGCCGATGTGCTGCGACTGGCAAGCGGCGAAGACAAAACCACCCACGACTACAGTGACGAGTTGCTCAAGCTGTCCAAAAAAGCCCTGAAGGACCTGCTGGCGGCCCGGGAGCGTGAAGGCGCCCGGCTGGCGCAGATGCTGCTGGACCGCACGGCCCAGTTGCGGGCGCTGGCAGCCTCGGCCGTGCCCATGGTGCCCAAGCTGGTCGAGCAGCAAAAAATCCGTTTCATGGAGCGCTGGCAGGAAGCCATGGCGTTGGGCGGCGGCAGCACCCTGCCCGAAGCGGCACAGGACCGGGCCCTGACGGAAGCCACCTCCTTTGCGATACGCATTGATGTGGCGGAGGAGATCACGCGGCTGTCGTCCCATCTGGACGAAATCGACCGGCTGCTGGCCGCTGGCGGCGAAGTCGGCAAACGGCTCGACTTCCTGATCCAGGAGCTGCACCGTGAAGCCAACACGCTGGGCTCCAAATCCGGGTCGCTGGAACTCACCCATGTCTCGGTGGACATGAAGGTGCTGATCGAGCAGATCCGCGAGCAGGTCCAGAACATCGAATGAAACAGGGCCCCCACGCTCCCCCACTTCGTGTGGGTCGCTGCCCCCCGAGGGGACTGGCCTTGCTCGGGGCGGCCCTTCGCAGCGGCCGCGTGCTCAGAACAAAGGATCACTGATGGATTACCCCGGAAACCTGTTTGTTGTCGCCGCGCCCAGTGGGGCCGGAAAATCCAGCCTGGTCAAGGCCCTGATGGAGCTCGATGCGCGGGTGCAGCCGGCGGTGTCGCACACCACCCGGCCGCCGCGCGGGCAGGAGAAACACGGCCGCGAATACTTCTTCATTTCGCCCGAGGAGTTTGACGGCATGGTGTTGCGGGACTCCTTCCTGGAGTGGGCGCATGTGCATGGCCACCGCTACGGCACCTCGCGGCAGACGATCGAGGAACGCGTGGCGACCGGTGCCGACGTCATCCTGGAAATCGATTTTCAGGGCGCGATCAACATCAAGCGTATTTTCAACAACGCGGTGCTGATCTTCATCCTGCCGCCCAGCTGGGAAGAGTTGCGCTCGCGGCTGGAGCGGCGCGGCGAGGATACGCCGGAAGTGATCGAATTGCGGCTTAAAAACGCAGCCGTCGAGATGGCCCAGGCCCACGAATTCGATTTCGTTATAATCAACGAGTTATTTGAACGAGCCGTTTTCGATCTGAAAACCATTGTTCATGCCCAGCGGCTCAAGTTTGCAGCCCAAAGACGTGCCCGCGCCGAGACCTTCCAGGCCCTGCACATTGCCTGACCTGCTGCTGCTTCATTCCCCCTATTGCATTTAACCCGGAGATCATCATGGCCCGCATCACTGTTGAAGACTGCCTGGAAAAAATCCCCAACCGCTTCCAGCTCGTTCTGGCCGCGACCTACCGCGCGCGCATGCTCAGCCAGGGCCATGCCCCCAAAATCGAGAGCAAGAACAAGCCTGGCGTGACCGCCTTGCGCGAAATTGCCGAAGGCAAAATCGGCCTCGAAATGCTGAAAAAAGTCCCCAGCTGAGACGCCCGCCCTCTCCTCCAAAAAGCACCGCCTGCGGTGCTTTTTTGTTTTCCCGACGTCGTGTAATGCCCGCTTTTTGCACGTTTTATCGGCACCACGATACATTTAAGGCATGAGCGCCCTGGATTTCCCCATCGCAACCGTCAAGTCCACCCCGGCTGCCGCCAACGCAGCTGCGGCGAGTTTTGCTGCGCTCACGGCCAAGCTGGACTACATGAGCGCCGAGGACGTCAACAACGTCCGGACCGCCTACCGCTTTGCCGATGAAGCGCATCTGGGCCAGATACGCAACGGCGGCCTGCCCTACATCACCCATCCGATCGCCGTGGCGCAGCAGTGCGCCGAATGGAAGCTGGACGCGCAGGCCCTGATGGCCGCCCTGCTGCACGATGCGATCGAGGACTGCGGCGTCACCAAGCCGGAGCTGATCGAGCGTTTTGGCGCGCCGGTCGCGGAACTGGTGGACGGCCTGACCAAGCTGGAAAAGCTGGAGTTCAACACCCGCGAGGAAAACCAGGCCGAATCGTTCCGCAAGATGCTGCTGGCGATGGCCCGCGACGTGCGCGTCATCCTGATCAAGCTGGCCGACCGCAGCCACAACATGCGCACGCTCAGCGACGTGCCGCGCAGCAAGTGGAACCGCATCTCGCGCGAGACCCTGGACATCTATGCGCCGATTGCGCACCGCCTGGGCCTGAACGCAACCTACCGCGAGCTGCAGGACCTGGCCTTCCAGCACCTGTACCCCTGGCGCTACGCCACGTTGACCAAGGCCCTGGCCCGCGCCCGGGGCCGCCGGCGCGATTTGATCAAGCGGGTTCAGTCCGAAGTGGAAGCAGCGTTTGCCAGCGCCGGCATCCAGGTGCATATCTACGGGCGCGAAAAAGCGCTCTATTCGATCTACCGCAAGATGGACGAAAAACACCTGTCGTTTGCCCAGGTGACGGACATCTACGGCTTTCGCATCATTGTCGCCAGCGTCACGGCCTGCTACACCGCCATGGGCGTGCTGCACCAGCTCTACAAACCGCTGCCGGGCAAGTTCAAGGACTACATCGCGATTCCCAAGGTCAATGGCTACCAGTCGCTGCACACCACGCTGGTCGGCCCCTTCGGCACCAACATCGAATTCCAGATGCGCACCGAGGCCATGCACATCGTGGCTGAATCCGGCGTTGCCGCACACTGGCTCTACAAGGCCACCGACCCGGACAGCGATGCTTCGCAGCGGCTGGGCACCCAGTGGCTGCAGTCCCTGCTCGACATCCAGCACGAAACCCGCGATGCCGCCGAATTCTGGGACCACGTCAAGATCGACCTGTTTCCCGACGCCGTGTATGTGTTCACGCCGAAAAGCCAGATCATGGCCATGCCGCGCGGCGCAACCATTGTCGATTTTGCCTACGCCATTCACAGCGACGTGGGGCACCGCGCCGTGGCCGCCAAGGTCAACGGCGAACAGGTTCCGCTGCGCTCGGAGCTGCACAACGGTGACGTCATCGAGATCATCACCGCGTCGGTCTCCAGCCCCAACCCCGCCTGGCTGGGCTTTGTGCGTACCGGCAAAGCCCGATCGAAGATTCGCCATCACCTCAAAACCATGGCCCTGAGCGAGTCGCAGGACCTGGGCGAGAAAATGCTGGCACAAGCCCTGCGGGCCGAGGGCATAGACAGCGACCGGTTGTCCGAAGACGACGACGCCTACCATGCCACCTGGGACAAGATCCTGCGCTTCAGCGGCAACCGCACACGCGCGGAGTTGCTCACCGATATCGGGCTGGGCAAACGGATCGCCAGCATGATCGCCAAGCGCATCGTCACCCTGCTGGCTGAAACCGGCGAAAAACCGGACCCCTTGCTGATGAGCCGCGAGCGTTACACCGCGCACGAGTCGATTTCGCAGGGTGCCCTGGTGCTGGACGGCAGCGAAGGCGCCTCGGTGAAGTTTGCCGCGTGTTGCCGCCCCATTCCGGGCGACGCCATCGTGGGTTATCTGGGCCGCGGCGAAGGGCTGGTGGTCCACACGGACGACTGCGCCGTCGCCAAAAAGCTGCAGCACCGCGACAGCGAGCGCTTCATTGCGGTCGATTGGTCGGACGAACCCACCCGTACCTTTGAAACCGGCCTGCTGGTCACGGTCACCAATGGCAAAGGCGTGCTCGCCCGCGTGGCTTCGGCGCTGGCCGCCGCTGAGGCCGAGATCACCCATGTGGACATGGGGCAGGATCCGGCGCAGGATGCGACCGACCTGCGCTTTGATGTGGCCGTGCGTGACCGCATCCACCTGGCGTCCGTCATGCGCAGCGTCAAGCGCACGCCGTCGGTTTTACGGGTCCAGCGCGCCAAACCAGGCGTCTGAGCGGCCCCGGGGCGGTTTACCTCATGTCCGGTGCTGCGCGCCGGTGGCCTCTGGCGCCGGATAACTGACCTGCATCACCTCGATGTCCTTGAGTCCGCCCGGGGTTGCCAGTTTCACCTCGTCGCCGATCCGCGCCTTGAGCAGCGCACGGGCAATCGGTGAGATCCAGCTGACTTGATTGCGCGCACTTTCCGCCTCGTCAATACCCAGGATGGTCACCGTCTGCCCGGATCCGCTGCTGTCGATGTAGCTGACGGTGGCGCCAAAAAACACCTGGTCACTGCCATGGTGCACGGCAGGGTCGGAAATTTCGGCGATTTCAAGCCGCTTGGTCAAAAACCGGATGCGCCGGTCGATCTCGCGCAGCCGCTTCTTGCCGTAGTGGTAATCGCCGTTTTCGGAGCGGTCGCCGTTGCTGGCGGCCCAGTGCACCACCTCCACCACCTTGGGACGCTCGTTGTCGATCAGGTCCAGCAGCTCGGCCTTGAGCCGGGCGTAACCCTCGGGCGTGATGTAGTTTTTGCCGCCCGCAGGCAAAGGCGGCAGCGACAACTCGTCATCGTCGTCCGCGTCGGTTTCTTTGGTGAAGGCTTTGCTCATGAGGGACTGAGGCAGTCAAAACGTGTCCATATCAGGACATCGTAACGAAAAAGCCCTGGAACCTTGCGGTTCCAGGGCTTGACGTTTGGTGCGGCTGGCAGGAATTGAACCCACGACCCCTTGGTTCGTAGCCAAGTACTCTATCCAACTGAGCTACAGCCGCTAAGCCTCGAATTATAGCCTACTAATTGGGTGGTAGGGCGTGAGTGATTTGAACAATCGACCAAAGGAGACTGATACTTTGCTCTCAGATCAGTGCCCCAAGTCTGCAACCAGCTTATCAGCCGCCTGAACGGCTTCATCACGCGTGGGCCAGGTCCTGTCGCTGCCATGCAACGGCGGCAGCGATTCAACATGAATGACTTCGATATACCAAGGACCGTCAGGGAAGTGGCACAGCCTGACCATGTAGTGCCGGCCGCTTGCTACGCCGGGGACGTATTCCTCGATCGGCTCTGGTTCTTCTTGTTCCATGAAGTTTTCTTTCTAAACACCAATTATCCGCAACCCACGCCGCCCGCCTGGCGGGTTTCCTGTTTCTGAAGACATCATGGCCGTAATTGATCTTTTTGCCAGCGCTGGTGGCTTTTCTACTTGAGCCACGATGGCAGGCTGTGACGTCGGTCAATCCTTGAGGTTCACTCCCAGCTCAGCAAGCTTTCTCGCATAGGAATCCCTGCGTTTTGCTGCCTTTGCCGCCGTTTCGACTGCTGCCTGAATCGCCTTGGGTCCCTTGGTTGCAACAGCCTTGATCAATCCGAACTTGTGAGCGGCATCTGCCTCCGCCCTCCTGTAAGTAGCGATGAGTTTGGCGTGGGCAACGGGGTGATTCACAGAAACCTCTTTATCTAAAGCGCCATTTTCTGCGCATTTTTTTCGCCCATAAGGCTGATCGCTATTCAACTCAACTGTGATCCGCACAAAATCATCAAGGATGCAGACGATCTGGCCAAGCAACTTGAGATCAGCGGCGTCGATGTTCCTGCGCGCAAAGACGAGACCAACAAAGCAGCCTTGTTGGTGGGGCTGGGACTACTGCTCGCGCTAATGTCCAAGGGGTGAGGCGCATTGTGACGGTCGGGGGCTTACCGAGCCGCCACAAATTTCAGTTTTCCAGAACCCAGAAACAACAACGCCCCAGAGCCCGAAACCGGACGCTGAGGCAGAGATTTGAATGAAAAGTGGGTGGTAGGGCGTGAGTGATTTGAACACTCGACCAAAGGATTATGAGTCCTCTGCTCTAACCAACTGAGCTAACGCCCCACGTCGCCAATGCAGATTGTACCGGCCCTACTTGCTGTGGCTCAGTGCACTACTGACCATCTTGGCGGTGATGTCGACGATCTGGATCATTTTTTCATAGGGCATGCGCATGGGCCCGATCACACCCAGGGTGCCCACGACCTTCCCGTCCACCTCGTAGGGTGCGGTCACGATGGACAGCTCCTGGTAGGGCACGACCTGGCTTTCGCCGCCAATGTAGATGCGCACGCCCTCGGCCCGACTGGACACGTCGAGCAGGCGCATGAGCTGGGCTTTCTGCTCGAACAGGTCGAACAGCTTGCGCAGGTTGCCCATGTCGCTGGAAAAATCGCTGACCGCCAGCAGGTTGCGCTCGCCCGAGATCACCACCTCGTCGCGCGACTCGATCGCTTCGGTGCTGACCTGCACCGCCGCCTGCATCAGGCTGGCGATCTCGCCGCGCAGGGCCTCGACCTCGCTGCCCAGCCGCTCGCGCACTTCCTCGATCGCCATGCCGGCGTAGTGCGAATTGAGGAAGTTGGCCGCTTCGATGAGCTGGCTCTGGGTGTAGTCGGTCTCGGTGAAGATGACCCGGTTCTGCACATCGCCGTCGGGCGAGACGATGATGACCAGGATGCGTTTTTCGGACAGGCGCAAAAATTCGATGTGGCGGAACACGGACGTGCGGCGCGGGGCCATCACGACACCGACAAACTGCGACAGGTCCGACAGGATATTGGCGGCGTTGCTGAAGACCTTCTGCGGCTGGTCCGGTGCCAGGCGGGGTGTACCCAGCGCGCCGAGCGACGAATACTGGTCGCGCTGCATGGTCAGCATGGTGTCGACAAACAGGCGGTAGCCGCGAGCAGTCGGGATGCGGCCGGCCGAGGTGTGCGGGCTGACGATCAGGCCCAGGTCCTCCAGGTCGCTCATGACATTGCGTATGGTCGCCGGCGACAGGTCCAGCCCAGAGGCCTTGGACAAGGTGCGCGAGCCGACCGGTTGACCGTCGGCGATGTAGCGCTCCACAAGCGCTTTTAACAACAGTCGGGCACGTTCATCAAGCATGAAGCCATTCTACGAAGCTTGGCAAGAATGTTGTGATGTAATTTGGCGATGAAGTCGCAATTTCGTCACGTCGCCCTGATCGGGAAGTACCACGCACAGGGTTCACGCTCCGCGCTGGAGGAGATTGCCCACTTTCTGCACGCGCAGGGTTGCGAGGTCACGCTGGAAAAAGACACGGCCAGCAACACCGGCCTGACGCAGTACCCGGTCCTCGATGTGGCCGGCGTCGGTGCGCATTGCGACCTGGCACTGGTGGTCGGGGGCGACGGCACCATGCTGGGCATAGGACGGCAGCTGGCCCAGTTCGGTGTGCCGCTGGTCGGCATCAACCAGGGCCGCCTGGGCTTCATCACCGACATCGCCTTCGAGGATTTCCAGACGGCGCTCGAGCCCATGCTGCGCGGCGAATATGACGAAGACCGGCGCTGGATGATGCAGGCCAAGGTGGTTCGCGACGGCCGCTGCGTCTTCAGCGCCACCGCGATGAACGATGTGGTGGTCAACCGGGGGGCCACTTCGGGCATGGTCGAACTGCGGGTCGAAGTCGATGGCCGTTTTGTGGCCAACCAGCGCGCCGACGGACTGATCATCGCCACGCCAACCGGCTCCACGGCCTACGCGCTGTCGGCCGGCGGCCCGCTGCTGCACCCCTCGATTTCCGGCTGGGTCATGGTGCCGATTGCGCCGCACACGCTGTCGAACCGGCCCATCGTACTGCCTGACACGGGCGAGGTCACCGTGGAAATTGTCGCGGGCCGCGATGCCAGCGCCAATTTCGACATGCAGTCGCTGGCCAGCCTGCTGCACGGCGACCGTATCAGCGTCAGGCGTTCGGAGTACCAGATGCGCTTTTTGCACCCCAAGGGCTGGAGCTACTTCGACACCCTGCGCAAAAAACTTCACTGGAATGAAGGTGCGGTATGAGTCTTAAAAACATCGCCCTGCGCGACTTTGTCATCGTGCGCGAACTCGCGCTGGATCTGGACAGCGGTTTCACCGTCCTCACCGGCGAGACCGGCGCCGGCAAGTCCATCCTGATCGACGCCCTGCAACTGGCCCTGGGCGCACGCGCCGACGCCGGTGTGGTGCGCGAGGGCGCCCAGCGCTGCGAGATCAGTGCCACCTTTGACGCGCCGGCCCAGCTGGGTCCCTGGCTGGACCAGGCCGGCTTTGCCGCCGAAGACGACTTGCTGCTGCGCCGCACGATCGATGCCCAGGGCAAAAGCCGGGCCTGGATCAACGGCAGCCCGGCCACGGCCACCCAGCTGCGCGAGATCGCCGACCTGCTGGTCGATATCCACGGCCAGCATGCCTGGCAAAGCCTGACCCGACCCGATGCAGTGCGCGGCCTGCTCGATGCCTACGCCGGCGTGCCGGCCCAGGCCCTGGCGCAACCGTGGCAGGCCTGGCGCAGCGCCCACAAGGCCCTGCTTGACGCGCGTGAGGCGCAGGACAGCCTGCAGCGCGAGCGCGAACGCCTGGCCTGGCAGATCGGCGAGCTCGACAAGCTGGCTCCGGGCGAGCACGAGTGGGAAGAACTCAACACCCAACACAGCCGGCTGTCCAATGTGCAGGCCTTGCGCGACGCGGTGCAGACGGCGGTCGATGCGCTGCAGGAGTCCGACGACAACGCCACTGCCCTGCTGGCCCGCGCGCTCACAGCGCTACAGAATCAGGAGCACATCGAGCCCGAATTCAAAGGGCTGACCGAGGTTTTGGGCAGTGCCCTGGCGCAGGTTGAAGATGCCGTGCATTCGCTGCATGGCTACGCCCGGCACGCCGAGCTGGAGCCGCAGCGGCTCGCCGAACTCGATGAGCGCCTGTCGCTGTGGGTCAGCCTGGCACGCCGCTACAAACGCACGCCGGCCGAGTTGCCGGAACTGCTGGCCGCCTGGCGCAGCGAGCTGCAAAAACTCGATGCGGCAGCCGACCTCGTGGGCCTGGAAAAAGCCGAACAACTGGCCCAGGCCGCCTACCTGGACGCAGCACGCCAGGTGTCGAAAGCGCGCAGCAAGGCCGCGCCCCTGCTGGCCAAGGCCATCACCCAGGCGATGCAGGGCCTGGGCATGCAAGGCGGCAAGTTTGAAGTGGCCCTGGGCAAGCTGGAGCAGCCCGCGCAGCACGGCCTGGAGCAGGCAGAATTTCTGGTCGCCGGCCACAGCGGCAGCACGCCGCGGCCGGTCGGCAAGGTCGCCTCCGGCGGCGAGTTGTCGCGCATTGCGCTGGCCATTGCCGTCACCACTAGCCAGCTCGGGCAGGCGCAAACCCTGATTTTTGACGAAGTGGATTCCGGCGTCGGCGGCGCCGTGGCCGAAACCGTGGGCCGCCTGATGAAGCAGCTCGGCAAGGACCGGCAGGTCATGGCCGTCACCCACCTGCCCCAGGTCGCGGCCTGTGCCGACCATCACCTGATGGTGGCCAAACGCCCGGACAAGGGCCAGACCGTGAGCACCGTCGAGCTGGTCCACAGCGAGCAGCGGGTGGCCGAGGTGGCCCGCATGCTGGGCGGCGAAAAGCTCTCCGGCACCACACTGGCCCACGCCAAGGAGATGCTGGGCCAATGAACGCCGCCGCCGACCCCGCGCCGGATCCGGCCCCGGATATGGACATGGTGCTGATCACCGGCATGTCCGGTTCCGGTAAATCCATCGCACTGCATGCCCTGGAAGACGCAGGCTACTACTGCGTGGACAACCTGCCGCCCGAGCTGCTGCTGCCTTTTGTCGCGCTTGAAAAGCAGCACGGCGCCAGCAAGGTGGCGATCGCGATGGACGTGCGCAGCGCCACCTCGCTGCCGCTGGTGCCGCTGCAACTGGCGCAAATGAGGGAAGAGGGCGTGGCGGTGCAATCGGTGTTTCTCGACGCCAGCACCGACACGCTGGTGCGGCGCTTTTCGGAAACCCGGCGCATGCACCCGCTGTCGCGGCGCAACGACCTGGACCAGCAGCGGGCCCTGGTCGATGCGATTGGCGAGGAGCGCGAGCTGCTCGGCGAGTTGCGCGAGCATGCCCATGTCATCGACACCAGCATGATCCGGCCGTCCCAGCTGCAGGGTTATGTGAAGGCGCTGATTTCCTCACCGGCCACCCAGCTGACCCTGGTGTTTGAATCGTTTGCCTTCAAGCGCGGCGTGCCCGTCGACGCCGACTATGTGTTTGATGTGCGCATGTTGCCCAATCCGCACTACGAACCGGAATTGCGCCGCCTGACCGGCAAGGACGAAGCGGTGGTGAGCTACCTGCAAGGCCACCCCGAGGTGGGCGACATGTTCCGCCACATCGAGCAGTTCATCGGCCACTGGCTGCAGGCGCTGGCCCGCGACCACCGCAGCTATGTGACGGTGGCGATCGGCTGCACCGGCGGCCAGCACCGCTCGGTGTACCTGGTCGAGCAGCTGGCGCAGGCCTTCGGCCCGCACTGGGTCACCCTCAAACGCCACCGGGAACTCGACGCCGCCCCGTGAGCCTGGCCGTCGCAGGCCGGTTTACTCTTTTTTTGATAGCTGCCTGCGACCGTCCCTCAAGGGCTGGAGGCCTTTTTCATCACAAACCACGGGGAATCAGGCCGCGCGCTGCGCAAGCAACTTTCTGACCGGTGCAGGCAGTCCCAGGGCTTCCCAGGCATCGCGCGCAAACCAGGCACCGGTGCCGGGGAGCCAGGTGGTGCTGGCCTCCCGGGCCGACAGCGCCAGCACCATGGGCGACAGGCGCAGGTCCTTGTGGGTCAGCACATGCACAAAGGGCTGGATCGCCGTCAGGCGGGGCTGCAGGGACGCGGGCAAGGCCGCCAGCAAATCCCCTTCGCTGCCGAACACCGGAAAACAATAAAGACCGCCCCAGATGCCGGGCGCAGCACGGCGCTCCAGCCACACGCTGCCGTCGGCTTTTTCTGCCCACAGCAGCGCGAGCGACTGCGCGCTGCGCTTGAGCTTGCGGGTCTTGACCGGGAAACTTTCCGGCGTGCCGCCGGCCAAGCCCCGGCACATGCCCTGCACCGGGCACAGCAGGCAGGCGGGCTGGCGTGTCGTGCAAATCGTGGCGCCCAGATCCATCAGGCCCTGGGTGTACCGCGGCATGGTTTCGGGCAGCTGGCGGCGCGGCAGCAGCTCGGTGGCGATGGCCCACAGCTTGCGCTCCTGCGCGCTGGAGGCCAGATCGCCGGAAAACGCGGTGACCCGGGTCAGCACCCGCTTGACGTTGCCGTCCAGGATGGCCACCCGCTCCGAAAAACAGAAAGAGGCGATGGCCGCTGCGGTCGAAGGCCCGATGCCCGGCAGGGTTTGCAACAACTCCGCCGTCTGCGGAAACTCTCCGCCGTGCAGGCACACGACGTCCTGCGCGCAGCGGTGCAGGTTTCTGGCCCGGCTGTAATAACCCAACCCGCTCCACAAACCCAGCACATCGTCCTGCGCTGAAGCGGCCAGATCGGCCACCGCCGGAAACCGCGCCAGGAAGCGGGCGTAGTAATCAAGCACCGTGGCCACCTGCGTTTGCTGCAGCATGATCTCGGACAGCCAGACGCGGTAAGGGTCACGCGTGTTTTGCCAGGGCAGGCTGTGGCGTCCGTGGCTTTTCTGCCAGCGCACGACCTGCGTGGAAAACCGGCTCCCCAGTGCCGCCGCCTGCAAACCGGTTTCGGTCGCCCCGGAAAGCAGCGGGGGCACACCGGCGCCGGGCGTGGAGGTCAGGGCCATGCCCGCGCTCAGGCGGCCTGGATCATTGCTGCGGCCGGGGCCGCCAGAGCCGGGTCATGCGGACTCGCCGGTGCATGCACGAGCTGGTTCGTCAGTTCGTCGAGCTTGCCGTCCAGTTCATCGAGCGCGCGTTCATGAACGGCAATTTCAGCAATGCGTTCGTCCAGGCCGGTGGCGGCCTGCTGGATGCGTTCGATCGCCTCGATGCGGCGGCTGAAGTTGCGCCGGCGTTCCTTGAGCTGGGCATCGAGCTGCGAGGCGGCCGACTTGTTCCACAGCTCGACCTCACCCAGCGCGGTCTCGTAGACCACGCGCAGGCGCGTGGCCAGGGCCCGCACCAGCCGTTCGGAAAAATCCGGCTGCGCCAGCTTGAGGATGTTGGCCACGCCCAGGTATTGCAGGTGGCTGCGCTCGATCTGCTCCAGGTCCACCAGGAAACGGTTCATTTCGGGCTCTTTGGGCGCCTGCAGGGAAAAGCCGAACTCGGCATTGAGCTGCTTGAACGATCCGCCCAGCATGCGCTGGATGTCAGCGCTGGTGGTCTGGGCTTTCTGCAGTCCTTCGCGCAGCCGCGCAAAGGTCTGGCCATAGGCTTTCTTGACGCCCAGCTTGATGCCTGGCTGCTTGAGTGCGTGGGTCAGTTCGGCCAGTTCCGTCTTGAGGGTCGGTGTGCCCAGCAGGTGGAACACTTCCCTGAGCAGTTTCAGGTGGATGGAACGCACGGCCTGTATCTTGGCGCCGCTGGCGTTGAATTCGACCTGCTCCTGCTCGATGCGTGAACGCATGTGTTTGATGACCGAGTCGTTCTTGCCGCGCAGACCGCGCAGCTCGATCATCTGCTCGGCCAGGTCGCGGCGACGGATGTGGATGACGCGGCCGGCCTCGGCACGCAGCTCGACAATGCCGGCGGCCACCGCAGAGCGGAGTATTTTCTGCCGCTGCCCCATCACGCCCTGCGCCAGGGCCAGCTCCAGCCCGGGCAGGCAACTGGCCTGCAGCAGCTTGTCATCGCCTGTGACCTTGGCGACCAGGCCTTTCTGGGCCGAGACGGGAATGACCTGGGCCACCGGCAGCCCGAGAATCTCCGCCGAGCTTGCACGCTGGCGGTCGATCTGGGCCTGGATCTGCGCGGGCGAGCTCAGGGCGTCCCACAGGGTGTCTATCTTGTTGAGCACCACCAGGCGGGCATCGTTGTCGTCGCCCTCGGTGATCAGGTGTTCACGCCAGATGGCCAGGTCGGATTTGGTCACGCCGGTGTCGGCCGCCAGGATAAAGACCACGGCGTGGGCCTGCGGAATCAGGCTCACCGTGAGTTCCGGCTCGGCGCCGATGGCGTTGAGCCCCGGGGTATCCAGAATCACCAGCCCCTGCTTGAGCAGCGGGTGGGCGATATTGATCAGCGCATGGCGCCACTTGGGCACCTCGACCAGACCGGCGGCATTGACCCGCGGATTGTCCTGCGGCGCGTCGTCATGCCAGAAGCCCAGCGCGCGCGCCTCGTCCTGCGTGACATGACGGACTTCGGCCACCTTTTCGAGCGCCTTCGAGAGCTTGACCGGGTCGTTCACATCGAGGTCGACCCGTATCCATTTCTCGGGAACCATGCGCCACTCCATCAAGGCCTGCGGCTTGAGCCGGGTCTCGATGGGCAACAGGCGCAGGCAGGGCGGCGCGTCCGCGTCGTAACCCAGCTCGGTCGGGCACATGGTGGTGCGGCCGGCACTGGCCGGCATGATACGCCGGCCGTAACCGGCGAAAAAGATCGCATTGATCAGCTCGGACTTGCCGCGCGAAAATTCGGCAACAAAGGCCACCATGACCTTGTCCGAGCGCACCTGCGACTCCAGCCGGAGCAGGCGCTCTTCCACGGCGGCATTGAGCAGATCGTGGCCCTTCATCCATTCGGACAAAAGCTTGAGGCGCAAGGCAAACGCGCGCCGCCAGGCGCCGTGCTGGTCAAATTGTTCGTTAAAAGACATGGTGCGCCGTGGACATAGATCAATCAATATAGCATCGCCCACCGGAAACGGTCAGCCCCGGGCGGGACGGGTGTTCAGGGTTTCTGGCAGTTGACACAGTAAAAAGTGGAACGCTGCCCCTGCCGGAGCATGCGGATCGGCGCCGCACACAGCTTGCAGGGAAGGCCGGCCCGGTCGTAAACCATGGTTTCGAGCTGGAAGTAGCCGCTCTCGCCCATGGCGTTGGAAAAATCCTTCAGGGTGCTGCCGCCTTTTGCAAGCGCTTGCGACAACACGCTGCGGATCGCCGCATGCAGCCTGGCGGCGCGGGGCTTGCTCAGCCGCCCCGCCCGCACGGTCGGACGGATGCCGGCCATGAACAGCGCTTCCGAGGCATAGATGTTGCCGACACCGACAACGATCTCGCCAGCCAGCAGCACCTGCTTGATCGCCGTCTGCCTGCCTTGCAGCGCGCGGTAAAAGGCCAGAGCGTCGAACGCGTCCGTCAGCGGTTCCACGCCCAGCCGGCCCAGAAGCTTCTGCGCAGCAGCGTCGTGCTCGGCTGGCGCGTACACCACGGCACCAAAGCGGCGCGGGTCGTGCAGCCGCAAGGTGCCTGCCGTGGTGCGCATGTCGAAATGGTCGTGTTTGCCGGGCGGCGGCAAGTCCGCCCCGAATCCCAGGCTGCCGGACATGCCCAGATGGATTAGCAGCAGGCCGCCGGTGGTGTCGAGCAGCAGGTATTTGCCGCGCCGACGGACCTCCAGCACGGTGCGCCCGGTCAGGTGCGCAGCATCGCAGCCCAGGGGCCAGCGCAGCGGCTTGCCCATCTGCAGGTCCAGTATTTTTGCGCCGGCAATGCGGCTGGCAAAACTCAGGCGGGTGACTTCGACTTCAGGCAATTCAGGCATGGGCAACTCGGGTCAATCAGGGAACACGCCTACATGGGCGCAGGGCTTCAATTATCATGGTCCGATGAAACAACTTATCAGCGTTTTCAGTGCACTTTGCCTGGTGGTTCCGGTGCTGTGGGCCCAGACCGCCCAGCCTGCTCCGGCCCTGCCACCCGCTGCCCAGCCTGAGGCGCCGGCCGCGGCCCAGGACCTCGCCCCCGTACCCTCCAGCCTGGACGGGGAGCTGTTCTACCAGGTGCTGCTCGGTGAACTCACGGCCCGGGAAGGTGATGCCCCGACCGGCTTTTCACTGATGCTGGACGCTGCCCGCAAAACCAACGACGCCCAGCTGTACCAGCGCGCAGCCGACATTGCCCTGCAATCGCGCTCGGGCGACGCAGCGCTGCAGGCAGCGCAGGCCTGGCGCCAGGCCCAGCCGGCCTCGCGCGAAGCCAACCGCTATGTGCTGCAAATCCTGCTGGCACTGAACCGCATCACCGAGACCACGGAGCCGCTGAAAAATGAAGTGAAGCTCACGCCCCAGCCCGAACACCCGCAGGCCATCACCAACCTGCCACGGTTTTTTGCGCGTGTCGGCGACAAAAAACTCGCCGCCAGCGTGCTTGAGCAAGCGCTGGCCGACGAGCTCAAGGCCCCCGCCACAGGCGCAGCCGCCTGGACCGCCGTCGGGCGCATGCGGCTGGCCGCCGGCGAACTGCCCGGCGCGCTGGAGGCTGCCGAACGTGGGCAGGCCATCGACCCCGCGGCTGAAGGGCCGACCTTGCTGGCACTGGAACTGATGGATCCCAAACTGCCGCGTGCCGAGGCCCTGGTCCAGAAAAACCTGGCGGGCAACCCCAAGACCGCGCCCGAAATCCGCATGGCCTATGCCCGCGTCCTGCTCGATGTCCAGCGTTATGCCGAAGCCAGCGCGCAGTTGCAGCTGGTCACGCGCGACAAACCCGACTACCCCGAAGGCTGGCTGGTGCTGGGTTCCCTGCAGTTGCAGGACAACCAGCTGGCGGCAGCGCAGACGTCGCTGCTGCGTTATCTCGAACTGGCCGGCCAGGGTGAAGCCCAGCCACAGACCAGCCGCGGCCTGTCCCAGGCTTACCTGTCGCTCGCGCAGATTGCAGAAAAACACCGGGATTTCGCCGCAGCGGAAAGCTGGATCGCCAAGATCCCCGATGCGCAGGAACTGGTCCAGGCGCAGGTGCGCCGGGCTTCGCTGCTGGCCCGGCAAGGCAAACTCAACGAGGCCCGCCAGATGATCCGGAAATTGCCCGAACGCAACCCCGATGACAAACGCATCAAGCTGATGGCCGAGATCAACCTGCTGCGCGAGCAGAAGGAATACCGTAGCGCTTACGAGTTGCTGGCGCAGGCCGTCACGCAATTCCCGGACGAACCCGAACTTCTCTACGACCAGGCCATGATGGCCGAGAAGCTCGATGCCCTGCCGGAAATGGAACGCCTGCTGCGCCAGGTGGTGGAGCGCAAGCCCGACTACCACCACGCCTACAACGCGCTGGGTTACTCGCTGGCCGATCGCAACGTGCGCCTGCCCGAGGCCAAACAGCTGATCCTCAAGGCACTGGAGTACGCACCCGAGGACCCCTTCATCAAGGACAGCCTGGGCTGGGTGGAGTTCCGCCTGGGCAACAAGGCCGAAGCCCTGACCATTTTTGAAGCCGCCTACAAGGCCAAGCCAGACGCCGAGATCGCCGCACATTTCGGCGAGGTCCTCTGGAGCCTGGGTCAGCGCGACAGGGCCCTGTCCATCTGGAAGGAAGGCATGCTGCTCAACGCCGAGAACGAGACGCTGCTGGAGACCCTCAAACGCCTCCGGGTCAGGCTGTAAACCGCCATGACCGTCACGTTCACCCCCTTGCGCCGGCGCGCCGCCCTGCTGGCAGGCCTGCTGATGGCGACAGCTTTCATGGCCGGCTGCGCCAGCCCGCCCAGGGCGGTCGGCCCGAATGACGCCAAAATTTCGTTCTGGGCAGGCCGCATCAGCCTGCAGGTGCAAAGCGAGCCGCCCCAGGCCTTTTTTGCCGGCTTCGAACTCAAGGGCAACCCCACGCAGGGCGAACTGACGCTGAACAGCCCGCTGGGCAACAGTCTGGCCGTACTGCGCTGGTCGCCGCAGGAGGCCGTGCTCGATTCCGGCAACCAGATCCAGCGCTTTGCCACCGTCGACGAACTGATTGAAAAAGCCACCGGCGCAGCCGTGCCGCTGCCCGCGCTGTTTGACTGGCTGGACGGCAAAAACACCGCCGCGGACGGCTGGAATGCCGATCTTTCGCAACAGGCCGAGGGCCGGATTTCGGCCAGCCGGACGATGCCGCAACCGCGCTCCGACCTGCGTATCGTGCTGGTGGCGCCCTGATGCAAGCCGGACGGCCGCACCCTGCTTCGGCCCCGCCGCTGAAGGCGATCTACGATGTCGCGGCGCCGGCCAAACTCAACCTGTTTCTGCACATCACCGGGCGCCGTCCCGACGGCTACCACCTGCTGCAGTCGGTGTTCATGCTGATCGACTGGTGTGACACCCTGCATTTCGAGCTGCGCCAGGATGGCCAGATCACGCGCACCGACCTTGGCAGCGAGGCCAGCGAGGCCCTTCCCGCCGAAGACCTGGTGGTGCGTGCCGCGCGGGCGCTGCAAAGCGCTATCGGCACCCCGCTGGGTGTGCACATCGGGCTGGAAAAACGTATTCCGTCGCAGGCCGGCATGGGCGGCGGCTCGTCCGATGCAGCCAGTTGCCTGCTGGCGCTGCAACGCCTGTGGGGCGTCAGGCTGCCAGCGGAACAACTGCAGGCCATCGCCCTCGGCCTCGGTGCCGACGTGCCGTTTTTCCTCAGCGGCGGCCATGCCTGGGTGGAAGGTGTGGGTGAAAAAATCACGCCGCTGACCCTGCCCGCCGCCCGTTTTGTCGTGGTCAAACCCGCCGCCGGGCTGCCGACCGACGCCATTTTCCGCTCGCCCGGGCTCAAACGCGATACAGAAACTGCTACAATCCGAGGCTTTGCTGCAAACGCAAATGGCTCTGTTTACGAATTCGGCCATAACGACTTGCAGCCAGTCGCGCAGGCCTTGTGTCCGCAGGTTGGCCAATCCCTCGATTGGCTCTCCATGCAGCATTTGCAAGGCCGCATGACTGGCTCGGGAAGTGCTGTATTTGCGCATATGCCGCACGAGATGGAACTTGCGGTCGCCCCGGGCGACTGGCAGGTCCGCAAGTGCAGCAACCTGGATGCACATCCTCTGGCCGGTTGGTAAGATAAGGGCCATGGAATGTGTTTCCAGAAACAACGATTAAAGGGTTGGTTGCCGGTTCCCTGACATCTGTCTTTGACAGTTTTCAGCTCCGACAATCTACCTGTGTAGGGGTGTCGCCAAGTTGGTTAAGGCACCGGATTTTGATTCCGGCATTCGCAGGTTCGAATCCTTCCACCCCTGCCAAAATTTTCGGGTCCCATGGGGGCCCGTGTTTTTAGGCCACCCGACAACGGGGGCCGTGCTCGCTGACTGTTGAGTGTCTCCGGTGAAGGCGATGCCTGCGCAATTCAGACGCTGAATTGGCCGGGCAGGAAATGGCCAGAAGCCGCATTGACATGGGACGGACACAGGGCGTCCGTGTTTTCAGTGCGTTTATTGCTTTTATCCATTCGGCAACGTTCCCCCTCCTAGACACCCGCTGGGCCACACATGCAACCGCACCACTCCGACTTCATGCTTTTCACGGGCAATGCCAATCCGGCCATGGCATCCGAGATCGCCCAGCATCTGGGCATTTCGCTGGGAGCCGCCCATGTGGGGCGTTTCTCAGACGGGGAAGTGACGGTCGAGATCCAGCAGAATGTGCGGGCGCGTGACGTGTTTGTGGTGCAGTCCACCTGCGCACCGACCAATGAAAACCTGATGGAACTGCTGATCATGGTCGATGCGCTCAAGCGCGCCTCGGCCGAGCGCATTTCCGCGGTGATCCCTTACTTCGGCTACGCCCGGCAGGACCGTCGCCCGCGTTCGGCGCGCGTGCCCATCAGCGCCAAGGTGGTGGCCAACATGCTGCAGGCCGTCGGCGTCTCGCGCGTGCTGACCATGGACCTGCATGCCGACCAGATCCAGGGTTTTTTCGACATCCCGGTGGACAACATCTACGCCTCGCCCGTGCTGCTGGGCGACCTGCGCCAGAAAAACTACAACGACCTGATGGTGGTGTCGCCCGACGTCGGCGGCGTGGTGCGTGCCCGCGCCCTGGCCAAACAGCTGGGTTGCGACATGGCCATCATCGACAAGCGCCGGCCCAAGGCCAATGTGTCGGAAGTCATGCACGTGATCGGCGACATCGACGGGCGCAACTGCGTCATCATGGACGACATGATCGACACGGCCGGCACGCTGGTCAAGGCCGCCGAGGTGCTCAAGGAGCGCGGCGCCAAAAAGGTGTATGCCTATTGCACGCACCCGATTTTTTCGGGCCCCGCGATTGAACGCATTGCGCAGGGCGAAGCCCTCGACGAAGTGGTGATCACCAACACCATTCCGCTGAGCCAGGCCGCGCAGGACTGCAAGAAAATTCGCCAGCTCTCCGTGGCACCGCTGATTGCCGAGACAATCCAGCGCATCGCCAACGGTGAGTCGGTCATGAGTTTGTTCTCGGACCAGGACAACCTGTTCTGATCCGGAGCAAAAAGCCGGCTGCATTCGTGCAGCTTTTTTATGTCGGGGTGAGCTGGTCGCGGCCCACCTCTTTTGGAGAAGATTATGAAATTCGTCGCTTTTGAGCGCGCCAAGCAGGGTACGGGTGCGAGCCGCCGTCTCCGCATCACGGGCCGCACGCCCGGTATCGTTTACGGTGGCACCGGTGAACCGTCGCTGATCGAACTCGATCACAACGCACTGTGGCACGCCATCAAGAAAGAAGCTTTCCACGCTTCCGTCCTCGAGATGGAACTGGGCGGCAAGACACAAAAGGTCTTGCTGCGCGATCTGCAGATGCACCCGTTCAAGCAACTGATCCTGCACATCGACTTCCAGCGCGTCGACGCGAAGACCCGCCTGACCATGAAAGTGCCACTGCACTACAGCGGCCAGGAAGAGTCTCCCGCGGTCAAGGCCGAAAACTGCCTGGTCAACCACGTGCTGACCGAGCTGAGCATTTCCTGCCTGCCCAAAGACCTGCCTGAATTCATCGCCGTCGATCTGAGCGGCCTGAAGAAAGGCACTTCGCTGCACGTCAAGGACATCACGCTGCCAAAAGGCGTGAAGTTTGTCGCCAAAGGCGGCTTGGACAACCCGGTGCTGGTGTCGGTTTCTGCCGTTTCGGAAGAAGCTGAAGCCGATGCCGCAGCAGCCGCTGCCGCAGCTGTGCCTGTGGATCCCAAGGCCGCCAAGGCCGCTGCCGCCAAGGAAGCCAAAGCCGGCGTCAAGGCTGACGCTGCCAAGCCTGCTGCCAAGAAGTAATTCATGACGGCATCGGCCTGAAAAGGCCAGCGGCCCTTGTCCTCCCCGGAGGTCAAGGGCCGTTTTTCTTGGGCGAAGGTCTTGCTGCACCCATAATCCGGTGGCGGGCCCCACCTGCAGACCGCTTTCCCCTCTCATCACACCGCATGATCAAACTTTTTGTAGGCTTGGGAAACCCCGGCCCTGAATACGAGGCAACCCGCCACAACGCCGGTTTCTGGTGGACCGAGGCGCTGGCGCGCGAACTCAAGCTGAGCCTGGCCCTCGACAAAAACTACCACGGCCGCGTCGCCCGCACCACCATCAAGGGCCAGACCGTCTGGCTGCTCGAGCCAATGACCTTCATGAACCTGTCGGGCAAATCGGTGGCGGCGCTGGCACGTTTTTTCAAGATCGCCCCCGAAGAGATCCTGGTGGCCCACGACGAACTCGACATCGTCCCCGGCCATGCCAAGCTCAAGTTCGGCGGCAGCCACGCCGGGCACAACGGCCTGCGCGACATCCATGCCCAGCTGGGCACGGGCGACTACTGGCGCCTGCGCATCGGTGTGGGCCACCCGGGCGTGAAGTCCGAAGTCATCAACTGGGTGCTGAAAAAACCGTCCCAGGAACACCGCGCGGCGATCGAGGACAGCATCGCGCGCGCGCTCAAGGCCGTGCCCGACTTGCTGGCTGGCGAGATGGAAAAAGCCACCATGCTGATCCACACCAGCGCGCCGCCTCGGCCCAAGCCGCCGCGCAAACCCGAGGCTGACGACTCCGTAAACGATTAGGAGCGTCACGCTGCGTCTGTAGTCCGTTCTGGACAGTAGGGCGGACTCCCCACTCCCACCCCTAGTGCAGTGTTGCACGCTATCTGGAACATAAAACCGCGTCTTTTGCGCCATGGCGGCGTTGCAAATCCGCGCGATACCCAGGGTATCGCTGTGGTTTGCGCCTTGCCCTGACCCAAAATCCATCGCTTTTATTCGTTCCATCAAGCATGCAACACTGCACTAGCCCCTGCCCTCGCCCCGCTGGGCGATGGAGGGGGACTTCATTTGGCCGCGTGTGCTGCGCTCGCGTGCAAACATCACGGCCGCTTGAGGCTGACCTGACGCGCTACGCGCGTCAGGTCTCCCTGCACCCGAACTCGCATTTGTTCCCCCACCCGTCGGGCTGGGCCGAGGAGCGCAGCTGAAAGCGGATCAGGGCGAGCGATTGTTTGAGCCGAAGGCGAGTTCGAGCTCGACCCCGCTTTCGGCGAGCACCGCAGGCTGCCTGGAGCGAAGCGGAAGGACCCAGACCATCGGGTCGCCTTTTCTTTTGCTTACTTTTCTTTTGGCGACGCAAAAGAAAAGTGAGTTGCCGCCGGGCAACCCCCGGCCAACAAACATGAGCGAACTAAAAGGATTGAAAAAAACTTCGACAAGCTCAGCCCGAACGGTGCCTGAAGGAACGTCCACACAGATCCGGATCAAGTCCAGGATGACAAAGTCGAGGGAGACTTTGCTATTAATTCAATAGCTTCTTGCGCCCGTTACATAAGGGCTACAGACCAAAAGACTATGAAGAACGCGATTCCACCGCCGCCACAGGCTGCTCCGCCTGCAGCCGCTGGTACTTTTGCCAGAGCGTTTCACGGTCTTCGATGAAGGCCGGGTTGACGGGAATACACGCCACCGGGCACACCTGCACACACTGCGGCTCATCGAAATGGCCGACGCACTCCGTGCAGCGCTTGGGGTCGATTTCGTAGATTTCCTTGCCCAGGTAAATCGCCTGATTCGGGCATTCGGGTTCGCACACGTCGCAGTTGATGCACTCGTCGGTGATCAGCAAGGCCATGGTCAGCCCTCCTTCTGCGCCTGCTGCAGGGCGATGGCGACATTGGAACTGACCATCTGGCCGACATCGCCGCCGAGCTTGCTGATCTCGCGCACCAGGGTGCCGCTGATGCATTGCAACGGCGCGTCCGGCAGCAAAAACACGGTTTCCACCTGGGGCCGCAGCTTGCGGTTCATCGCGGCCATCTGCGCTTCGTAGTCAAAATCGGTGAGGTTGCGCACGCCGCGCACCACGGCCACCGCCTGCTGGGCCGCGCAAAAATCCATGATCAGGCCGTCGAAAGGCAGGACGCTGACGTTGGCCATGCCCTGCGTTTCCTCGCGCACCTGCTGCAGGCGCGCATCCAGGCTGAACAGCGTTTTCTTGTGGTGCGCTACCGCCACACCGATGATGAGCCGGTCAAACAGCCCGGCCGCGCGGCGCACGATATCCTGGTGCCCGAGGGTGAAGGGGTCAAAGGTGCCGGAATAAACCGCCACACGGGAACTCGGGGTGCTTGTCGCCATGCGGCAATTATGCCCGCCTGACCGTGGGGCCGCGTGCCCCTGCCGCTTGCAGGGCTACGCGCCTTCCGGCGAAACGCCCTTGCGAACCAGCAAGTGAAAGTGGACCGCGCCGGCCTTGCCGCTACGGTGCAGTTGCAGGCCGTAGTCGGCCAATGCCTCGTCGGTCCAGGCCTGCGGTGCCTCGAGGTAGACATAACCGGGGTCGGCCACCACCTGCGCCGCCGCCTTGAGCGCGGGCTCGAACAGAGGCGAGTCAAACGGCGGGTCCAGGAACACCAGTTGCATGCTGGCCGGTGATGCCCGCCTGAGGACGGCGACGCCGTCTCCGCGCTCGACCCGCACCATGTCGGCGTGCAGCCTGGCCTGCAGTGCCTTGAGCTGGTCCACCAGGCCGGCATCCTGCTCGCACAGCAGCACCTCGGCAGCGCCGCGCGAGGCGGCTTCAAAGCCCAGCACGCCGGTGCCGGCAAACACGTCGATGCAGCGCCAGCCGGTCAGGTCCTGGCCCAGCCAGTTGAACAGGGTCTCGCGCACACGGTCGGGCGTCGGGCGCAGGCCGGGCTTGTTGGCCACCGGCAGCTTGGTGCGTTTGTACTGCCCGCCAATGATGCGGATTTCGCCCGGCGGCACGGACTTGCGGCCCACCACCTTGCCCGATTTCGGGCGCGGGGCGGCAGTTTTGGGGGGTTTGTTGTCGGAGGCTGGGGTGTATTTCATGGCGTAGAACCAAGGATAACAGTGACCATTTTTTCAGGCTGCAGCTTGCGCGCAAACGCGGCCTTGACCTCCGCCACGCTGACTTTGGCGATCCGGTCGGTCCAGGTGTCGAGGTAATCGAGCGGCAAATCGTTCCAGGCGATATTGGAAAGGTTGCCGAGCAGTTTGCGGTTGCTGTCGATCAGCAGCGGGAAGCCGCCAATCAGGTTGTCTTTGGCGGCCTGGAGTTCGGCCTGCGTTGGGCCCTCGGCGACAAACTTCGCAATCACCTCACGGGCGACCGCGGTGGCCTGCGCGGCCTGGTCGGGCCGGGTCTGCAGGCCCACCGTGAACGCACCGGCATGGCGGCCCGGCGAAAAATAACTGGAGACGCTGTAGCTGAGGCCGCGTTTTTCGCGCACCTCCTCGGTCAGCCGCGAGACGAACCCGCCGCCGCCCAGCACATAGTTGCCCAAGGTGAGGGCATAAAAATCAGGGTCATTGCGCTTGTAGCCGGGCTGGCCCATCAGCACATGCGCCTGCGCCGAGTCAAACGGGATGGTGATCAGCTGCGCGCGCTCCAGCGGTGCCACCTCGGCCACCGCCGGCAGCGGCGGCGCTGCCGCACAGTCGCGTTGTGGCAGGCGCGCGAGCAGCCCCGTCACCAGCGTGTCGGCCTGCGCGCGTGTCACGGCCCCCACGATGCTGACCCGGGCATGGCAGGGCGTGATGTAGCGCGCATGAAAAACCCGCATGTCGGCCACGCTGATGCGCGCCAGGCTGGCTTCGCTGGTTTCATGGCCGTAGGGATGGCTGCCGTATACCGCTTCGGAAAAAGCACGGGCCACCCGGTAGGCGGGCCGGGTGTAGGCCTCCTTGAGCTGGGCCAGCATGCGCTGGCGGTCGCGTTGCCACACCGGGTCCGGAAACGAGGGCTCGGCGATCTGGCGCGCGGCCAGCCGCACGGCCTGGCTCAGCAGCTCCGGCTCGGTCAGGCTGCGCAGTGAAAAGCTGAAGCGGTCGGAGCCCGCCGATGCGCCGAACTGCGCACCAAGATCGGCCCAGGCTTCGCCCAGCGCATTTTCATCGAGCGCAGGCTCGCCGCCGCGTGCCACCACACCCTTGGAGAGCAGCGACGCGGTGATGCCGGCCAGACCGGCCTGGTCGGCCGCGACACGCCGGCTGCCGGCATCGAAGTCCAGCTGCACATCGACCATGGCGATGGCCGGGCTTTCGACCAGGTAGACCCTGGCGCCGCCGGGCTGCGTCCAGTGCTGTATCGGAATCGTGGCCCATGAAAACATGGGATAAAAAATGGCTGCAGCCCCCATCAACAGGGCGCCAACAGCTCTTTTTTTGATAGCATTTGACACAGAGGTTCCCGGAGAAAACAGGGTGAACGAACAGGCCCGGCGCGGGCGGACCGCGCTCAATGCCGCAGCCCCGCGGCAGGCACACGTTTGGCGCGTCCCGGATCGGGCGGCTGCGGCAGCAGGTTGGCCAGGGTCAGCTGGTCGTCACTGAAATAACGCGCCGCCGCGGCCTGCACTTCGGCGCTGCTGATGCTGCGCAGCTGGCTGATCAGGCGCTCGTCGGTGTCGAGCGGCAGGCCGTTGACCCAGTAGGCGCCCAGCCCGCGGGCCTGGCTGAACAGCGCATCGAGTTTGTAGGTTTCGCTGGCCACCCACTGCGTCTTGACACGTTTGAGTTCGGCCTCGCTGACGCCTTCGCGGGCAATCAGCGCCACCTGCTGGCGCAGGGCGTCGGCCACCTGGTCAGCGGTTTTTCCGGCGGCCGGCACCCCATCGAGCACAAAGACCTGCGGACCGCGACCCATCAAGCCGTTGGACGCGCCGGCACTGTCGGCGAGCCGGTTGTCACCCTGGGTCAGGGCACGCTCCAGCCGCGCGCCGCTGTAACCGTCGAGCACGGCAGACAGCACCGTCAGCGCCAGCGCATCGCGGTTGAAGGCATCCCCCGTGCCCTGCGCGGTGTCCGCCGGCGACTGCAAACCCGGCACCTTGTAGGACAGGCTCACATAGGCCTGGCTGGCCGGTGCCTTGAAGTCCATCCTGCGCAGGCCGGTCTGCACCGGCTCGATGCGCGGTTTGCGCGGCGGCACCGGACGGGCAGCCGCGGCGCCATAGTATTTTTCCGCCAGCCGCCGCACCTGCGCCACATCCACATCGCCGGCAATCACCACGGCCGCATTGGCCGGCACGTACCAGCGCCGGTAGAACGCGCGGGCATCGTCGGGCGTCATGGCCTCGAGGTCGCTCATCCAGCCCACCACGGGGCGCCGGTAAGGCGACGCCACGAAGGTCATGGCGTTGGCGGCTTCGTGCATCAGCGCGCGCGGCGAGTCTTCGGTGCGCAGGCGGCGTTCTTCCTTGACGACCTCGAGTTCCCTGGTGAACTCCTCGTCGGCCCACTGGTTGCGGGCAAACCGGTCGGCCTCCAGGCGCATCACCTCTTCGAGCTTGTTCGAGGGAATTTGCTGGTAATAACCGGTGGCATCCCGGGAAGTGAACGCGTTTTCGCGGCCGCCGAGCGCCGCGACACGGCGTGAAAATTCACCCGGCCTCAGGCTGGGTGTGCCCTTGAACATCATGTGTTCCAGTACATGGGCCACGCCGGTGGCGCCATCGACCTCGTCCATGGAGCCGACCCGCACCCAGAGCATGTGGGCCGCGGTGGGTGCGCGCCGGTCGGTCTTGACAATGACCGTGAGGCCATTGGCCAGCTGGAACTGGGTGACGGGTGTGACAGGGGTGCTGGGGGAAGCGGTCTGAGCCCCCGAGGGACTGGTCAGCAAGAAGCTGAAGAGCAGGGAAACAAGGGGGAGAAGGGTGTTGCGCGAGGGTGCCGGAAACCGGATAAACATGCCCATGAAATCCTGTGTGGTGTGTTTCATAGAATAGTGTGACTCCAAAGCACAACCAATGTTCAGTTTCTTCAAGAAAAAAAAGCCCCCTGCCCCCGCTGAAGCCGCGCCGGCAGCGGCATCACCCCCTGCCCTGTCCGGCGGTGCGGCACCCGCTGCGGCGCCGGCTGCAGCCGCGCCGGCGCTGCCCAGCGGCGGCCTGATCGGCAGCGCGCTGGTCACGCCCATCGACATTCCGCTGCCCGGCGCGGTGCCGGCGAGCCGCGAGCACTGGGTCAGCAAGCTGCGCTCGGGCCTGCACAAGACCGGCGCCAGCATTTCCGGCGTGTTCACCGGCAACCGCATTGACGACGCGCTCTACGAAGACCTGGAGTCAGCCCTGCTGATGGCCGACGCCGGCACCGGCGCCACCGCCTACCTGCTCGATGAAGTCAAGCGACGCGTGAAAGACAGCGGCGTCACCCATCCGGTGGCCGTGAAGAACATCCTGACCGAGGCGCTCACCCAACTGCTCAAGCCGCTGGAGCAGCCACTGGTGATCGGCGAGTACAAACCCACGGTCATCATGGTGGCCGGTGTCAATGGTGCGGGCAAGACGACCTCGATCGGCAAACTCACGCATCACTTGGCCAACGAAGGCGCGTCGGTGCTGCTGGCCGCGGCCGACACCTTCCGTGCCGCCGCGCGGGAGCAGCTCGAAGCCTGGGCCAACCGGAACATGGTGGAGATCGTCAGCCAGGAAGGCGGCGACCCGGCCGCCGTGAGTTTCGATGCGGTCAGCGCCGGCAAGGCACGCGGCAAGGACGTGGTGCTGGTGGACACCGCCGGACGCCTGCCGACCCAGCTGCACCTGATGGAAGAGCTGCGCAAGATCAAACGTGTCGTCAGCAAGGCGGACGCCACGGCGCCCCACGAAATACTTCTTGTCATAGACGGCAACACCGGGCAGAACGCGCTGAGCCAGGTCAAGGCCTTCGACGAGACCCTGCAGCTGACCGGCCTGATCGTGACCAAACTCGACGGCACGGCCAAAGGCGGCGTGCTGGCCGCCATTGCGCTGTGGTCGCGCGAGCGCGCCAAAACCTCGCCCGGCCTGCGGCCGGTGCCGGTTTATTTCATCGGTGTCGGCGAAAAACTCGAAGACCTCGAAACCTTCAACGCCCGGGAATTTTCGCAGGCCCTGTTGGCCTGAGCCTGCCGGCGCTGCATCTCCCACCTGCCGGTTGCGCCGGCGTGCATCGCTCCCCATCAGCGGAAAGAACCTGAAACCATGGCCCACCTGTCCATCGAAGAAGCCACCCGCCTTGCCGTGCAGGCGCTGCGCCATGCCGGCGCGGGCCAGGCCATGGCGGCCAGCACCGCGAAAGCGCTGGTGCGTGCCGAGGCACAAGGCCTGGCCTCGCATGGCCTGATCCGCGTGGCGCAGTACGCGACCCACTTGCGCAACGGCCGGGCCGACGGCAACGCCGTGGCCAGGGTGACGCGCCACCAGGGCGCGGCCGTGCTGGTTGATGCCGGCCAAGGCCTGGCGTTTCCGGCCTGCGATCTGGCCGTCTCCACCGCAATCGCCACCGTCCGCACGCTGGGTGTGAGCTTCGCCGGCGTGACCAACAGCCACCACTGCGGTGTGCTGGTCGATCATCTGCGTGCGGTGGCAGACGCCGGCCTGGTCGGGCTGGCTTTTGCCAACTCGCCGGCCGCCATGCCTGCGGCCGGCGGCAAACACGCCATCTTCGGCACCAACCCGGTCGCAGCGGTTTTTCCGCGGCGCAGCGCCGACCCGCTGATGATCGACCTGTCCCTCAGCGAAGTCGCACGCGGCAAGCTGATGGTGGCGGCCCGCGAGGGCCAGGCCATCCCGCTGGGCTGGGCGCTGGACAGCCAGGGGCAGCCCACCACCGACCCGAAAGCCGGCCTGGCGGGCTCCATGCTGCCGCTGGGCGCTGCCAGCAGCCCCAAGGGCGCCATGCTGGCGCTGATCGTCGAGCTGCTGGTCACGGCCCTGCTCGGCGCGCAGTTCGGCTTTGAAGCGTCCTCGTTTTTTGTCGATGAGGGCAATGCGCCGCGCCTCGGCCAGGCCTTTGTCGTAATCAACCCGGGCGCGCTGGCCGGCCAGGACGTTTATTACGAACGCATGGAAACACTGATCACGGAAATGCTGGTGGACGACGGTGTGCGCCTGGCTGGCGCGCGCAGAATCGCCCTGGAACAGCAAGCCGGGCAGTCGGGGCTGGCGATTCCCGATGCGCTGGACGAACAGCTGCACCGGCTGGCGAAAATGCAGTAATTCCCCTGCTTTCGCAAACCGCAGGGATCCCTTACAGTGACCTGCTAGCCGGCGGCTTTTCGACCGCGGCACCGGAGGCCACATGAACCCCAGCACCACACCCGACACATCCGCAGGTCCGCGCCAGGTGGACCGCCTGCTCGCCCACTACGGCGAAAGCCACCTGCACCCGAAAAACGAGCTCATCCACTTCATTGCGATCCCACTCATCATGCTGAGCCTGCTCGGCATGATGTTTGCGCTGCACCCCTGGGTCGCCTATCTTTTTGTCGCCGCCAGCATGGTTTATTACCTGCGGCTGTCGCTGGTTTTTCTGGGCACCATGATGCTCTGGTCGGCCATCCTGCTGGCGCTGGTGCATGCCATGGGCGAGCGTGTGCTGCCGTTGTCGCTGGCAATTTTTGTCGGCGCCTGGATTTTGCAGTTTGTCGGCCACAAGCTCGAAGGCAAAAAGCCTTCGTTTTTCGAAGACATCCAGTACCTCTGGGTGGGCCCGCTGTTCGTGCTGAGCAAGCTGTTTGGCAAACTCGGCATCCGCTGGTAGCTTCTACCCCGCTTAACCCCGTTTAACCCCGTTTAACCCCGTTTAACCCGGCTTGAAGCGGCGGCATCTGCCCGCATATAAATTAATCTGACTCTTACGGGAAACCCTCACGTGCCCAGCTTCCTCAGCCGCGTCCTGTCCTTTTTCCTGCGCCTGGTCCTGTGGACCTTCGCCGCGATTTTCGCGGTCAGCCTGATGCTGGCCGGCCTCGTCCTGCTGGCGCTGGGCCTGCTGCGCTCGCTGATCACCGGCCAGAAACCCAAACCGGTCGTGTTTGGCCGCTTCCAGCGCTTCTCGTCCCAGCCCGCCTGGCCGGGCGCCACCAAGCCCGGCGCCGCGGCGCGCGAGGCAGACGTGGTGGACGTCGAGGTGCGCGAGATTCGCGGCGACAAGCGCCTGCCCTGAACCCGGCCGGCACCGGCCACCAGCACAGCAAGCTGCGCCTCCTCCCCCCTGTTCTTCGCCTTGCCCGGCCACTGTTCCCGACCGGTTGATTGGTCTTTCCAGCTTTCGTATACGATATAACCTCGTTCCAAAACGGAAAAACCATGCTGCCCTGGCTTGCCGAATCTTCTGCCGACCGCTTCAACGACGTGCGCGACACATCGCTGGCCAAGCTCGTGAAGGGCGACATGCTGGCGCTGATCCTCAAGGGGGTGCTGGTGCCCGGGCAACGCATCAACGAACCCGATGTGGCAGCCCGCCTGGGCGTGTCGCGCGTGCCGGTGCGTGAAGCCCTGCGCGAACTCGAAAGCTCCGGGCTGGTCGTGGCACGCAAACATTCGGGCGTGTTTGTGCGCCAGCTCGATGCCCCCGAGATCCGCGACCTGTACCAGATGCGCGGCCTGCTCGACGGTTTTGCCGGGCGCCAGGCAGCGCAGTTGCCGGTGGACCGCCAGGCGGCGCTGCTGGCGGTGCTCGACGCTTCCGTGGCCGCCATGCAGGAGGCCGCCGCGCAGCACGAGGTGCAGCGCTACTACGGTGAAAACCTGCGTTTTCACTGGGCCATTGTCGAAGCCGGCGGCAACCAGACCCTGACGGAAACCTACCGCGGCATCGTGCAGAAGCTCCACCTGTCGCGCCTGAAAAACCTCTCGCACGATATCGGCATGCAGGCCTCGATCACCGAACACAGGGACATCGTTGCGGCTTTGCGCCGGGGCGACCCGCAGCGCTGCGAAGCGCTGATGGCCCACCACGTGGGCGATGCCTACGAGCGCCTGCTGCAAGCCTCCCCGGCCCCGGCCTGAGCCCCCCGCATCACTTCCAACGATTCAGACCACTCAAACAACTTTTCAGGAGACCACACCATGAAACGACGCACCCTGCTGCAAGCCGCCCCCGCCCTCCTCGGCGCCCCCGGGCTGCTGCTGGCCCAGACCGGTTTTCCGGCCAAACCCATACGCTACATCGTGCCGGTGTCCGCCGGCGGCGGCAGCGACATGGTGGGCCGCACCCTGACAGAACGCTGGGGCAGCGTGCTCAAGCAGAGTTTCATTGTTGACAACCAGAGCGGCGGTGGCGGTGTGATTGCCTGCCAGGCCACGGCCCGTGCCGCACCCGACGGCTACACCCTGATGCAGGGCTACGTCGCGACCCACGGCACCAGCCCCGCCACCCGCAAGCTGCCTTACGACGCCGTCAAGGACTTCACACCGATCGGCATGATTGGCGGCACGCCCAATGTGCTGGTGGTCAATGCCGCGCTGCCGGTTACCAACCTCCGGGAGTTCGTCGACTACCTCAAGAAGAACCCCGGCAAGGTCAGTTACGGCTCGGCCGGCGCCGGCTCGCTGACCCACCTGACCATGGAGCTGTTCAAGCAGCAGCTCAACTCTTTCATGGTGCATATTCCCTACCGCGGCATCGCGCCGGCGTTCACCGACCTGATCGGTGGGCAGACCCAGGCCATGTTCCCCGGCCTGGCCGCCGCGGTACCGCACATCCGCTCCGGCCGCGTGCGGCCGCTGGCCGTGACCGGCCTGCAGCGCCACCCGCAATTCAAGGACCTGCCCACGCTCGACGAGTCCGGCTTCAAGGGGTTTGACGCGCAGCAGTGGTACGGCGTAGTCGGCCCGGCCGGCATCCCGGCGCCGATTGTCAAACAGCTCAACGAAACCCTGGCCACCGTGCTGCGGGCGCCCGACCTGCGCGAGAAACTGTCGGTCGAAGCGATCGAACCCCTGGTCATGACGCCCGAGCAGTTCGGCGAGTTCATTCGCACCGATATTGCACGCTGGACCAAACTGGCGCGCGAGCGCGGCATCCAGCTCGACAGCTGATTTATATATAAAAAGTGCTTGCAGCCCTTGTTATACGGGCGCAAGCAGCTCCTTTTTTCATAGCATTCATCAACCCCTGGCACGCCCCTGCCGAAAGATCCCATGGCCCGCAATACCCAGGTCGCCGCCGACCACAACGCCCCGTCCGTCACGCAAATCCTGGCCCGCCATGTCGCCACCCATCCCGGCTACCTGGCCGGCGGCTGGAGCGCTGCCGTCGACCACGAAGCACACCGCACCTTCATGAACTGGCTGGGCTGCGCGGTCGGCGCGGCCCACCACGAAGCCGCCGATGCCGCGCTGGCGGCCGTGCAGATGCTGCAGCCCGCGGCGCAGGCCAGCGTGCTGGGCCGCAAGGAAAAAGTCGACATGGCCAGCGCCGCACTGGTCAACGGCATCACCTCGCACACCTTCGATTTCGACGACACCCACCTGAAAACCATCATCCACCCGGCCGGCCCGGTCGCCTCCGCCGTGCTGGCCCTGGCCGAACAGCTGGGCGCGTCGGGGCGCGACGTGATCGACGCGCTGGTGCTGGGCATCGACGTGTCCTGCCGGGTCGGCAATGCGATGTACCCCGAGCATTACGACCGCGGCTGGCACATCACCGGCTCCACCGGCACGCTGGGCGCGGCGGCGGCCTGCGCCCGCCTGCTCAAGCTCGACACGCAGAAAACCGCGATGGCGCTGGGCATCGCCGCCTCGCAGCCGGTCGGCATGCGCGAGCAGTTCGGCACCATGACCAAACCTTTCCACCCCGGCGCCGCCGCGCGTGCCGGCCTGATGTCGGCCCTGCTGGCCCAGCACGGCTACACCGCCAGCCCGAAAGCCCTGGAAGCACCGCGCGGCATGATGCAGACCGTTTCCACCAAAAACGACTGGAACGAGATCACCGGCGAGCTGGGCCAGCGCTTCGAAATCTCGTTCAACAGCTACAAGCCCTTTGCCTGCGGCATCGTGATCCACCCCAGCATCGATGCCTGCGCCCAGTTGCGGGCGCAGGGTGTCACGCCGGCGCAGGTCGAACGCATCGAACTCAAGGTGCACTCGCTGGTGCTGGAACTGACCGGCAAGAAGGAACCGGTCGATGGCCTGCAGGCCAAGTTCAGCGTGTACCACGGCTGTGCCGCCGGACTCACCTTCGGCCGCGCGGCCGAGGAAGAGTTTTCCGATGAGGTGGTGAACCGCGCCGACATGGTGGCGCTGCGCCGCAAGGTCGTGGCCACCGTCGATGACTCGATCGACGAAGCCAGCGCTGACGTGACGGCGGTGCTGACCGACGGTCGCCGCGTCCATGTGTTTGTCGAACACGCGATCGGCTCGCTGCAGAACCCGATGACCGACGCCATGCTGGACGCCAAGTTCCGGGGCATGTCGGACGCCGTGCTGGGCGCCACCCAGACCGCGGCCCTGATCGAAGCCTGCTGGGCGGTCGGTGGTGCCGGCGACATCCGCGCGCTGACCGCGCTGGCACGGCCATGAGTAGCGGCCAACCCCGCGTCGTCGTTCTCGACGACAGCGAACGGGCCCTGCGCCGCTTGGCCGACTGGCGCGGTATTGACGCCCGCGCGGAAGTCACCATCCACCATGAACCTCTGAGCGGCACGGCGCTGGTCGATGCGCTGAAAGACGCCGATGCGGTTGTGCTGATGCGCGACCGCACGCCGTTCACAGCCGAACTGCTGGCCCAGTTGCCGAAACTGCGCTACCTGGTGTTCACCGGCACGCGCAATGCGAAGCTGGACCTCGCGGCGCTGGCGGCCCGCCACATTCCGGTCAGTTGCACCGAGTTCGGGCCCTCGAAAGACAGCACCTGCGAACTCACCTGGACCGCCATTCTTGCCGCCACCAAGCAACTGGGCAGCCATGCTGCACGCCTTCAGGCCGGCCAATGGCGCAGCGACACGGCCGGCCCCCTGCCCGGCACCCTGGTCGGGCAGCGTCTGGGCCTGATTGGCCTGGGCGAGATCGGCGGGCGTGTGGCCCGGGTCGGCAAGGCCTTGGGCATGGATGTGGTGACCTGGAGCCCGCGCATGACGGCCGAACGGGCGGCCGCGCAGGGTGTGGCCTTCCTGCCGCTGGAAGAGCTGCTGGCGACATCCCGCGTGGTCAGCCTGCACCTGGTCGTGGTGGCAGCGACCCGGCACCTGATGAATGCCCAGCGCCTGGGCCTGATGCAGCCCGGCAGCCTGCTGGTCAACACCTCCCGCTCGGAACTAATCGACACACCCGCCCTGGTTCAGGCCCTGAAAAGCGGCCGGCCTGGCTTTGCCGCCCTCGATGTGTTTGATGTGGAGCCGTTGCCGCTGGACGACCCGCTGCGCCAGTTGCCCAATGTGCTGCTGACCCCGCACCTGGGTTTTGTCACCGAACCCGTGTTCCAGCGTTTTGCCGGCGGGGTGACCGAGTGCCTGCAGGCCTGGCTGGCCGATGCGCCCCTGGTCCGGGTGGTCACGCCCGGGGCCTGAACCGCCGTCAGTCCCCTTCTGCCTCTTTCGGAGCCATGCTCCGGCTCCATTTTGCTATCCAAACAATAGCTTTCGTCTCTTGCCCGTATTGGGCTGGCGGCCGATTTGATGCCTCAATTTCGGTGCAGCCGGCCCCTACCCGCCCGGCCCTGTTTCAACCCCAAGGATAGCTGCACGCACTGGCGAACCAGTGCCTTTGGACGCCGCGCTCACTGCACCTTGGCCTACAAAACCGGTTGAACTAAAGCGGAAAATAGGACACAAACTAGGGTTATTACTTATTAGCCTTGCCCTATTAAAACCATTGAACCTATTGCTTAGCACTCTATCCAATGGAGTGCTAATATTACTTCTATAAAGGAGTTTTACCCTATGTCCTACGCTCTGTCCCCTCAAGTGGCCCCCGCGACAACACAGTTGGCGCCTGCCAATCCGTGGTCGCTGCTGCCACCGCTGGGCAACCTGGATGCCTACATTTCGGCGGTGAACCGCCTGCCCATGCTCACGCTGGAGCAGGAGCAGGAATTTGCCCGGAAACTGAAGGACGAGAACGATCTGGACGCGGCCGGAAAGCTGGTGCTGTCCCATCTTCGGCTGGTGGTGGCCACTTCGCGCAAATACCTCGGTTATGGCCTGCCCCATGCCGACCTGATCCAGGAAGGCAACATCGGCCTGATGAAGGCGGTCAAACGGTTCGATCCGGACCAGGGCGTGCGCTTGGTCAGCTACGCGCTGCACTGGATCAAGGCCGAAATGCACGAGTACATCCTGAAAAACTGGCGCATGGTCAAGGTCGCCACGACCAAGGCCCAGCGCAAGCTGTTTTTCAACCTGCGCTCGATGAAACAGGGCTTCAAGGACGACGCCGATGTGGCGACGCACCGCGACACGCTGACCGAAGGCCAGATTGATTCGATGGCCAAAACGCTGAACGTCAAGCGCGAGGAAGTCATCGAGATGGAGCAGCGCATGTCCGGCGGCGACGTGTTGCTGGACCCGAGCCCGAGCGACGACGGTGAAGAGGCCTACGGTCCGATTGCCTACCTCTCCGATGCCACGCAGGAACCAACCCAGCTTATGGAGTCGCGTCAACGTGACCATCTGGCCAGCGACGGTATCGCCACTGCGCTGGAAGGCCTGGACGACCGGTCGCGCCGCATCGTCGAGGAGCGCTGGCTCAAGGTCAACGACGACGGCTCGGGCGGCATGACGCTGCATGACCTGGCGGCCGAGTACAAGGTCAGCGCCGAACGCATTCGCCAGATTGAAGTGGCGGCGATGAAAAAAATGAAAAAGGTCTTGGCCGCTTATGCCTGACCGTGCCTGATACCTTGACTGCAACGCTGCGCAAGCGGCGATTGCCAAAGCCTGCATTCGACCATCGTCTGCAGGCTTTTTTTTGCCCCTCTGCCGGAGCCGGGCGGCGCTTCAGCTTCCCAGCAGCAGCAGGCGAATGTCCGCAGCCAGCGGCGCCGCGCCGGTGCCGTAGCGGCTGTACAGGCGCACTCGGCCCTGCGGATCGAAGATGTAGCTGCCGGCCGAGTGGTCCAGCGTGTAGCTGCCGGGCGTCTTGCCATCGACCTTCTTGTAAAAGATCTTGAAGTCCTTGGCCAGCTGCGGCAGCTTGTCAAGGTCGGGGCGCAGCGCCAGGAAGGTCGGGTCAAAGTTGCCCATGTAGGCCTTGAGCACCTGCTGCGTGTCGCGCTCGGGGTCCAGCGTGACGAACAGGCCCTGCAGCCGTGCGCCGTCGACACCCAGCATTTTCTTGATCTCGGCGAGCTCGGCCATGGAAGTCGGGCACACGTCCGGGCACTGGGTGAAACCAAAAAAGATGACCACCACCTTGCCCTGGAAGTCCTTGATGCGGCGCGCCTGGCCGTTGTGGTCGGTCAGGGCAAAGTCGCGTGCATAGTCGGCGCCGGTGATGTCGATGCTGGTGAACTGCGGCTTCTTTTCCCCGGAGCATGCGCTTAAAAGGCCCACAGCGCCCGCCAAAAAAGCGCCTCCAGCTATTAATTTAATAGTATTTCGTTTGCCGAGAGAAGCGGGGAAGGTGCTCATACGAGGTAATGGTCCAGCAGCAGGGCTGCAAACAAGACAGACAGGTGGATCAGCGAAAACCGGAAGGTCTTGCGCGCCAGGGCATCGGAGTAATTGCGCCACAGGCGCCAGCCGTACCAGCTGAAGCCGAGACTCAGGCCAATCGCCACCACTAGGTAAAGCCAGCCGCTCATCTGGAAGACAAAGGGCATCAGGCAGGCCGCAAACAGCACCAGCGTGTACAGAAACACCTGCAGGCGCGTGAACTCGTTGCCATGGGTGACCGGCAGCATGGGCAGGCCGGACTTGCGGTAGTCCTCCACGCGGTACAGCGCCAGCGCCCAGAAGTGCGGCGGTGTCCACAGGAAGATGATCAGGAAAAGGATCAGGGCTTCGGGGCTCACGGCGCCGGTCATGGCGGCCCAGCCGAGCACCGGCGGCATCGCCCCCGAGGCCCCGCCAATCACGATGTTCTGCGGCGTCAGCGGCTTGAGGATCACGGTGTAAACCACCGCGTAACCAACAAAGGTCGCAAAGGTCAGCCACATCGTCAGCGGGTTGACCCAGACGTAGAGGATCCACGAGCCCAGCGCACACAGCGCCGCCGAAAAAGCCAGCGTCAGCGGATTGCTGATCTGCCCCTTGGCGGTGGCACGCCAGGCGGTGCGTTTCATTTTGGCGTCAATCTGCTGCTCGACCAGGCAGTTGAAGGCCGCTGCGGCACCGGCCACCAGCCAGATGCCGGCACTGGCCACCAGCGCCAACCTCACATCGGCCCAGCTGGGCACGCCGGGAACGGCCAGCACCATGCCGATCAGCGCGCAGAACACAATCAGCTGCACCACGCGCGGCTTGGTCAACGCGTAAAACTGCGCAAACTTGGAGGGCACAAAAGGGGCGACCGCCACGGAGGCGGAGGAGTCGGCGGGATTCATAGGCTGGAAGCCCTCAATTTTGACGCACTTGCCAACTCAGGGGTGCGGTAGCTCGAAAAAATGGCGCCCGTCAGCACCACCACCAGGGCGGCCGCGCCGCCCGTGTGAGACACCGCCGCCACCAGCGGCCAGCCCAGCACGACGTTGCTCAGGCCGGTGGCAAACTGCCACAGGGCCAGTCCGCTGATCCAGAGGGCATGGGAACGCATGGCAGAAATCTGCCGCAGGCGACTGGCCAGCCACAGCAGGGCAGCAAAAACAACATAGGCCGTCAGCCGGTGCACATAGTGAATCGCCGTCAGCGCCTGGAAGCTGATGTTGTCACCGTCCAGCCCTGCACCGAGTGCGCGCCACAGCGTAAAACCTTCCCGGAAGTCCATCGGCGGCCAGAAGCTGGCCTGGCAGGCGGGAAAATCGGTGCAGGCCAGCACCGCGTAGTTGGTGCTGACCCAGCCGCCGAGCGCGATCTGGACCCACAACAGGGCAAAGGTCACGGCCAGCAGCAGCCACGTGGCGGCAGGCAGGGGCACCGGCAGGGTTTCGCCTTGGGCCTGCGCATAACGCACGGCCTGGGCGCGCAGCAGGGCCAGCAGGACCAGGCCGCCCAGCAGGTGCAGGGTGACGATCAGCGGGAACAGTTTCATGGTGACGGTCAGTGCGCCAAAAGCGCCCTGCACGCAGACCCAGACCAAGGTCAGCATCGGCCACCAGGGCGACAGGATGCGCCCGGTGCCCTGCCCCTTTCGGCGGCTCAGCCAGGTGGCGACAGCGAGCGTCAGGATCAGCACCCCGACCCCGGTCGCGAGGTAACGGTGAATCATTTCTATCCAGGCCTTGCCATGCGTGACCGGCCCGCTGGGCATGGCTGCCTGCGCGGCGCTGATCGGCTGTTGCGCACCGACCGGGCTGGCGTGGCCGTAACAGCCCGGCCAGTCGGGGCAGCCCAGGCCCGAGTCGGTCAGGCGCGTGAAGGCACCAAACAGCACCAGGTCAAAGGTCAGAAACAGCGTGACCAGCGTGAGCACCCGCAGGCGCCGCGCCATCGGCTGGTTCTTGTTGCGCAGCCAGACCCAGGCCAGCGGGCCCAGGGCCAACACCAGGCCCATGCCCATGAGCCGCAGCGCCGGGCTGAGGTTGTAGAGGTCTTGCGTGTCCATGTTTAACAGGAGCTGGTTATTGCGGGTTTTCAGGCCAGCAGGGGCCGCGGGTCCGGCTCCGCCGGCCAGCAGGCGCAGCGGCCCCCTCGGGGGGCAGAGAGCGACACGAAGTGCGCGAACGTGGGGGCCATTACCTGCCTTCCTTGTCCCACGAGGCGGATGCGCGCAGCAGGCGTTCGAGGTCGCGTTTGGCTTTGGCGGCGCCGGCCGCATCCATGTTCGCCGGAAAACGCATCATCCAGTTGCCGAGCGGGTCCACCACATACAGGTGGTCCTGCAAACGCTGCCCGGGCGCGGCCTGCAGCCACTGGTCCAGGCCGGACACACGCAGCACGGTGGAACCGAGCAGCGCCGTTTTCAGGGTGTCGGGAATGGCCGCGTCGTCGCTGACCAGCCAGACGCGGTCCAGCCTGGCCTTTTCACGGCCCAGGGATTCGCGCAGCTGGCGCTGGAAATACAGGTGTTCCTGGCATGTCGTGTCGCAGGCACCGCCGGCCACGCTGAGCAGCAGCCACTGGCCCTTGAGCGCGGGCAGCTCGATGCGGCTGCCATCAGGTGCCACAGCGGCCAGGGCCGGCAACGGGCGCTGCGGGTCGATCAGCTCGCCATAGTTGCGCCGGCCTTCCGGACGGATCACGTAATAGGTGAAGTAGGACGCAATCACCGGCGCGGCGCAGATCAGCAGGACGGCCAGCATTTTCCAGCGCCCCGCCCGGGTATCGGGCGCGCGTGCGGCCGCGGCCGCGTCGAGCTGCGGCATGGCATGGACGGTCAGACCCAGGGGCTGGTCCTGAGCGCCCGGCCCGGCTGGGCCTGTCGGGGACGGGGAAAGATCGGGCTGTGAAGGTTGCACTTTGGAAATCGCCGTTCAGGATTGGGGACGCGGTAAATGCCGCTTTTTGCGGCGCGGGGAAATCAGCTGGAACCAGACAAACAGGCCCACGACCAGGGCGCACAGGCCAAACCACTGGAAGGCATAACCATAATGCTTGTCAACACCCACGGTGGGTGCCGGCCAGTCGCGCAGCAGGCCTTCACTGGCGGCACCGGTCTGCAGCAATGACACGGCCATCAGGGGTTGGCCGATTTCCGCGCCAAAGGCGGCGACATCGATATTTTGCCGGATGCGTCCGCCTGTCTCGCCAGCGAATTCATATAGCTTGGACGGCGGCGGGGCCATGCGGCCAGCCACGCTGACCAGTCCGGACGGCGTTGGCACAGCAGGCAGGCGGGTGCGGTCATTGAAGTCGCGCGGCACCCAGCCGCGTTGCACCAGGATCCATGGCCGCCCGCCTTCCAGCGCCAGCGGCGTCACCACCCAAAAACCGGACTTGCCGCCCATCGGACGGTTGTCCAGGTACACCGTGTGCGCCTCCTGCCAGACACCGTGCAGCAACGCCTGCCGGTGCAGCACCGTCGCCAAGTCCCTGGTCGCCAGCAATGCCCGGTTGTCCAGGGCAGGGAGCCTGTTCTGGGCATCAATCGCAGCCTGCAGCGCGATCTTGTCGGTGGCGCGGCGCCATTGCCACTGGCCCAGCGAAAAGGTCAGGCCCGCCATCAGCAGGGCGGCCAGGGTCACGACCCAAAAGCGGACGCTCGGCAGGGGGGGCCTCATGCGCGGATAATCCGGTTCATGAATTACCTCGTCGCCATTGCATTTTTGGCCATCCTCGCCAGCCTCGGATCCGCGCTGTTCTTCATGTTGAAAGGCGGCAGCGGCAGCAAAGCCAAAAGCGGCAACATGGCACGCGCGCTGGCCTTTCGCGTCGGCTTTTCAATTGTGCTGTTTGTCTGCATCCTGATCGCCTGGAAAATGGGCTACATCCAGCCCACCGGCATTGCGGCGGGCAAATAAAAAAGAAACAAAAAAGAACAAAGGCCGCGTGAGCGGCCTTTCATGTGCTCGCCGCTGAGGGCGCGCGGCAAACAAAAGCTGCCCGGCAAGAATGCCTGCTGCAGCTCCTGCGTTCTAGAGCCAGTAAACGAGGATGTACAGGCCCAGCCAGACCACGTCCACAAAGTGCCAGTACCAGGCCGCACCTTCAAAACCGAAGTGGCGGTCTGCCGTGAAATGCCCTTTTTGCAGGCGCAGCGTGATGAACAGCAGCATCAGCATGCCGACAAACACGTGAAAGCCGTGAAAGCCTGTCAACATGAAAAAGGTCGAACCGTACACGCCGGACGAGAGTTTCAGGTTCAGATCGGAGTAAGCATGAAAGTACTCGTAGCCCTGCACACACAGGAAGATGATGCCGAGCAGCACGGTCATCCACATGAATGCAATCGTCTTGCCGCGGTGGTTTTCACGCAGCGCATGGTGGGCGATGGTCAACGTGACACCGGAGCTCAGCAGCAAGGCCGTGTTGATGGTGGGCAGCCAGAAGGGTCCCATGGTCGTGAAGGGCTCAATGATGTCGGCCGGTGACCCGGTCATGCCGGCGGCAACGCTGGGCCAGACCGCCTTGAAATCGGGCCAGAGCAAGGCATTTTCCAGACTGCCCAGCGCAGGCACGGAGTGCACGCGCGCCCACCACAAGGCTGTGAAGAAAGCCCCGAAGAACATCACTTCCGAGAAAATGAACCAGCTCATGCTCCAACGGTAGGACAGGTCGATCTTGTGGCCGTAAAGCCCGCCCTCGCTTTCGCTGACTGCGGCACGAAACCAGAAAAACAGCACGCCCAGCCACCAGGCCAGGCCGAACGCGAGCGAGTACGCACCCCAGCCGGAGCCGTTGATCCACTGCCCCGCGCCTAAAAAGAGGAAAAACAGGCCGATGGCCGCCATCACCGGATAAGCCGAAGGCGCCGGGACGAAGTAATACGGGGTTCCTGCATGTGCTGCTGAAGACATTTCCAACTCCTGTTTCGCTAAATTCTCAAATTCAATAATCAAGGCCTGGCGGGCACCCTGCGGTCTATTTGCCCACCACCCAGGTGGCCAGAAGAATCAGGCCGCCGACAAAAACAAGCACCCCGACCAGGCCAACCACAACGATGTGGACCGGGTTGAGCTGCTGCACATCCTTCTCGTAGTCACCCCGGCTACGCAGCCCGACAAACGACCAGCTCACCGCCTTGATGGTGCGCCAGATGGAGCCTTTGCGCTGGGTGACCGGCGTGGTCATACGCCGGGCTCACGCGCGGGCCGCGCCAGATCCACGGCGGCAACAGGCACTGCTGCCGGAGCGGCCGGGGTTTTTCCGCCGACTTCAAAAAACGTGTACGACAGCGTGATGGTGGTCACATCCTTGGACAACTTGGGGTCAATCACAAACACCACCGGCCACTGCTTTTTCTCGCCCGGCGCCAGCGTGTACTGGCTGAAGCAGAAGCATTCGAGCTTGTTGAAATGCGCGCCGGCCTGCACTGGCGCGTAGCTCGGAATCGCCTGCGCCGACATCGTGCGGTTCTGCACATTCTGGAACTCGTACATCACCGTCATCAATTCGCCCGGATGCACCTGCAGCGAACGCTGCGCCGGCTTGAACATCCAGGGACCGCGTGCGTTCGCGTCAAACTCGACCGTGATGCTGCGGCTGGTGTCGACCTGCGTGTTGGCCGACAACTTTGGCGTCGCGCCGGGAATCTGCCGGTCGCCCAACGCCAGGATGTTGATGCCGGTCATCTCGCAGATGGCCTTGTAAATCGGCACCAGCGCATAACCGAAGGCAAACATGCCAAGCACAATCACGCCCAGCTTGCCGACCATTCTGAAATTTTCGCGCTTCAGGCCCATGCGTCAGCCTTTGCCGAAAAAGACCAGCTTGGCCATGAAGCCGAGGAAAAACACCACCGCGATCGAGGCGAGGATCAGCCCCAGCCGCAGGTTGTGCTTTTTCTGTTCAGGTGTCATGACGCGCGGCTTGTTGCTTCGAACGGATCAGTAGCCGATCACCTTGGTCGCTGTGGCGTCCAGGCGAGGCGGTGTCTCAAAGGTATGGAAAGGCGCGGGCGATGCCACTTCCCACTCGAGACCTTCAGCGCCTGCGCCGTCCGGGTCGTTCCAGGGCCGCTGGGGTGCTTTTTCACCCTTGCCGCGCATGGTGGGCAGGACCACAAAGAGGAAGAAATAAACCTGGGCAAAGCCGAAGAAGAAGGCACCCACGCTGGCAATCGCGTTGAAGTCGGCAAACTGCATCGGGTAGTCGGCGTAACGGCGCGGCATGCCGGCCAGGCCCAGGAAGTGCATCGGGAAGAAGGTGACATTGAAGGAGATCAGCGACCACCAGAAATGGATCTTGCCGCGCTTCTCGTTGTACATCACGCCGGTCCACTTGGGCGACCAGTAGTAGTAGCCGGCAAACAGCGCGTACAGCGAACCCGCCACGAGAACGTAGTGGAAGTGCGCCACCACGTAGTAGGTGTCCTGCACCTGGATGTCAATCGGCGCCACCGCCAGGATCAGGCCGGTGAAGCCGCCCATGGTGAAGACGAAGATGAAGCCGACGGCAAACAGCATCGGCGTCTCGAAGGTCATGGAGCCCTTCCACATCGTCGCGATCCAGTTGAAGATCTTCACGCCGGTCGGCACGGCAATCAGCATGGTCGAATACATGAAGAACAGCTGGCCGGTCACCGGCATGCCGGTGGTGAACATGTGGTGCGCCCACACGACAAAACTCAGGATGGCGATGGAACCCGTGGCGTACACCATGGAGGCGTAGCCGAACAGGCGCTTGCGCGCAAACGCCGGGATGATCTGGCTGACGATGCCGAAAGCCGGCAAGATCATGATGTAGACCTCGGGGTGGCCGAAGAACCAGAAGATGTGCTGGAACATCACCGGATCGCCGCCGCCGGCGGGATTGAAGAAGCTGGTGCCGAAATGGCGGTCGGTCAGCGTCATGGTGATCGCGCCGGCCAGCACGGGCATCACGGCAATCAGCAAGTAGGCGGTGATCAGCCAGGTCCAGCAGAACATCGGCATCTTCATCAGCGTCATGCCGGGTGCGCGCATGTTCAGAATGGTCACGATGATGTTGATCGAACCCATGATGGACGAGGCGCCCAGGATGTGCAGGGCAAAAATGCCGGCGTCCATGGACGGGCCCATTTGCAGCGACAGCGGCGCATACAGCGTCCAGCCACCTGCCGGAGCGCCACCGGGCATAAAAAAGGAACCCACGATCATCAGACCGGCAGGAATCAGCAGCCAGAAGCTGAAGTTGTTCATGCGGGCAAACGCCATGTCGGCCGCGCCGATCTGCAGCGGAATCATCCAGTTCGCAAAACCGACAAAGGCCGGCATGATGGCGCCGAACACCATGATCAGGCCATGCATGGTCGTGAGCTGGTTGAACAGTTCGGGGTTGACCAGCTGCAGGCCGGGCTGGAACAGCTCGGCCCGGATGCCCAGCGCCAGCACACCGCCAAACATCAGCATCGTGAAGCTGAACAGCAGGTACAGCGTGCCGATGTCCTTGTGGTTGGTCGCGAATACCCAGCGACGCCAGCCCGTCGGGGCATGGTCGTGGTCGTCATGCGCGTGATCGTGATGGTCTAGAACTGCACTCATCTTGGCTTCCTTTGGTGGCTTGTGCCTGTAGCTTTGTCTTTGCGGCGGACCGGGGGTCGCCGGCTGCTTGAGAATCTGCGGGAGTAAATCGGCTTATTTGCGCGCGGCCAGCACTGCAGCGGGCTGCACCAGCTGGCCGGTCTGGTTGGACCAGCTGTTCTTGGTGTAGGTGGCCACCGCCGCCAGATCGGTATCGCTCAAGGCTTTCCACGACGGCATCGCACCGCCGGCGGCACCGTTGAGCAGGACCTGGATCTGTTTGCCGTGATCGGCATCGACCACGATGGCGGAACCATCCAGCGGCTTGATCGGGCCGGCGCCCTTGCCGTTGGCCTGGTGGCAGGCCGCACAATTGGCCGCATAGACTTTTTCGCCGCGGGCCTTGAGCTCAGGCAGCGCCCACACCTTGGCAGGATCATCGGCCTTGGCAGCGGCCTCCTTGACCTTGATGCCAACCCACTTGCTGTAGTCCTCGGCCGAGAGCACCTTCACATGGATGGGCATGTAGGCGTGTTCTTTGCCGCACAGCTCGGCGCACTGGCCGTAGAAATCGCCGGTCTTTTCGGCACGGAACCAGGTGTCGCGCACAAAACCGGGGATCGCGTCCTGCTTGATGCCGAAGGCTGGCACCATGAAAGCGTGGATCACGTCGTTGGCGGTGGTGATGATGCGGATTTTCCGGTCGACAGGCACCACGAGCGGGTTGTCCACCTTGAGCAGGTAGTCATCCGGCGCCTCACCCTTTTTCGGACCACCATTGTTGGACATTTCGCGCTGCGTGCTGTCCAGCGACGAGACGAAACCGATGCCTTCGCCCTCGCCCTTGAGGTAGTCATAGCCCCATTTCCACTGCATGCCGGTGGCCTTGATGGTCAGGTCGGCGCTGGTAGTGTCCTTCATCGCCACCAGCACCTTGGTGGCCGGCAGGGCCATCAGGATCACGATCACAAAGGGAACAATGGTCCAGATGATCTCCACCGTGGCGGACTCGTGGAAATTGGCCGATTTGTGGCCGACGGACTTGCGGTGCTTCCAGATGGAATAGAACATCACGCCGAACACGGCCAGGAAGATGACCAGGCAGATGATCATCATGAACCAGTGCAGCCAGTGCTGCTCTTGCGCGATCTTGGTCACGGCCGGGTGCAGGTTGAGCTGGTTGACGGCCGGGCCGCCAGGCAGGTCGTTGACCGCGTAGGCCGCTGTGCTCAGCCAGGCGACTGACAGGGCCGTGACAGCAGCCAGCTTGCGGCCGGCTTGCAGGATCAGGGACTTCAAAACTTCGACTGCGTGCTTCATGCCTGACCCTGTTGTTGTGCGTACGTTCATCGTGATCACTTTTAATGCCTCAATTACCGACTGATTATAAAGACAGCCTGACACCGTCCGGACAGCCCCGGCCTGGCGCGCTGTCGTCCGGGCCAACTCAACACCCACGCAATGCGTGACGGATCTCCCGGGCCAATGCCGGCCGCAGCTCCGGACGCACATGCCGCCCCACCCTGACCGAACGCCCCTGACCCGATACCTCGATCAGCGAGCCATCTCCGTTTTTGGGCTCGACACGAACCCATTCGCGGTTGAACTCCGCCCGCTCAAGACGCCCCGCACTCTCGAGCTCCACCACCAGCTGGCCGCCTTGCAGGACGATGCGTTCACCATCCGTCGCATGGCGGGCATACACCCGGAATGCCGCGCCCACCACCACCAGCTCCAGCCACGCGAACGGCATCACCATCGTGGCACCCTGCACCCAGAAAAATCCGGCAATGCCCAGCGAGACCACACACAGCGAGACATACAGCCACACCAGTTGCGCTGGTGTCACGGAACAGTTGCGCTTGAGCAGCCACTGGACAGCCTGCCGCCCCTGACCGCTCTGGCCGGGCGCCTTGGCAAATCGGAATGACGGGGTGGTGAGCAACACGAAACAACTTTGACGCTGATCAAGCACTTTCGGCCGCCAGCTGTGTAGGATAGCTAAAAATTCGAGTCTGGATTGTAGCCGGGATTGTTTTGCACAAAGCCGCCACAAGGGCCAGTCCCGACTGTTCTGCCTGCGTCCCGCAGGCCTCAGGAAATGCCACGCGAGCCCTGCAACATGGCGCGCATGTCCTGCACCGACACCGCACTCATGGGGCTGACCCTGACTTTGGGCTGAGCCTTGAGGGCATGACCATAAATGACCTCGAAGGTCAGCATCAGCCGGCCGTCGCTCTGGCGCGGCAAACGCTCGAGCGCCTGCAACAGACGCGCCTTCCAGGCGCGTCCACGCAGGCCGGTAAAACGCGCGGGATGGAAGTTGCGGCCCAGCTCGCGCAACTCCTGCAGCAGGCGTTGCGGTGTCTCGTAGGTCAGCGTGATGCGCTCCATGTCCATCACGGGTTCGGCAAAACCGGTTTGCACCAGCATGTCACCCCAGTCGTGCATGTCGGTCAGTTCGTGGCCGGCCGGCGGCCAGCCCAGCGCCCGGTAGAGCTCGCGCAACTCGCGCGCGCTGTCTGGGCCCAGGCAGGAAAACATCAAAAAGCCCCCGACCTTCAGTGCCCGATGCCACTGCGCCAGCAGGTCCTGCGGATCGGCGGCCTCATGCAGCGCCATGTTGGCCCAGAGCATGTCCACCCCAGCCGGCGGCGGGGCCTCAACATGCACGGCCGGCCCTGCCCAGCGCTTCGGATTCCACCAGGATTTCGCTATATTTTTTATAGCTGCCTGCGCAAGCTCCTGCTGGGCTTCTACCACGAAACACTCGGCATCCGGATAACGGCCGGCGAGTTGCCGATGCGCCTGCATGCCGCCGCGCATCGCCCCCCAGTGAGCCCAGGCCTGCGGCTGGAGCTTGATCCATTGCAGCCGGTCCAGCATGCGCTGCGCCACTTCCTCATGCAGCCAGGGCGATGACGCCGGTGCCACGCGTTGCCAGCGGGCAACAGCCATCGGATCCAGGGTGGGTGGGCGGTCGTTGGGCATCAGAGGGACATGGAAGGAATCAAGCAGGCAGAGCGACGAGTATATTGACACGATGTCGCTGCGCCTGACCACCCCGGCTTTCCTGACACTGCAAAATCTGGCCAGCCAGTGCGCGGTGTGCCACAGCTGGCCGGCGTGCCGTGTCTGCGCGGCCTGCATCGCGCGCTTCGGCCAGCCGGCGGCGCGCTGCAGCACCTGCGCCATCAGTCTGGTCAGCGGTCAGACCCAATGCGCCACCTGCATGCGGCAGCCGCCGCCACTGGACGCGTGTTTTGCCGCCGTGAGTTACGCCTATCCCTGGTCGAAACTGATGGCCGTCTACAAATTCGGCCAGGACCCGGCCTGGGCCGCGGTGTTTGCCGGCCTGCTTCTGCGGACACCCGGCCTTGCGGGACGGCTGGCAGCCCTGCAGTCCGGTGACTGGCTGCTGCCCATGCCCCTGTCGGCCGAACGCCTGCAGACACGCGGCTTCAACCAGTCCTGGGAACTGGCCAAGGCACTGGCCGGCCAAAGCGGCACGGCCGCACACCCAGACGCGCGGCTGCTGCTGCGTATCAGGAACACGCCACCCCAGTCCCAGCTCAAACGCGAAGCGCGGCTGCAAAACGTCAAGGGCGCATTTGTCGTCGATCCCCTGCGCGCAGGTGAATTGGCAGGCCGCCACGTGCTGCTGATCGATGATGTGATGACCAGCGGGGCGTCCCTGTTTGCCGCCGCGCAAGCCCTGCGCGATGCTGGCGCCGCCGGCGTCAGCGGCCTCGTGGTTGCACGCACCGAATGATGTGCCCCCACGGTTGCTCACTGCGTGTAGCGCCCTGCACCTTGCAGGCCGCCGCTCGCCAGAGGCTTCGCTTCTGATGCCTGTCCAAACCTGCTCAAGCAGGTTCGGAGCCGCAGGCACCAGCCCCGAGGGGGACGCTGCGCCTGCGGCCCGGCCAAGCCGGTTCCGCGGCCCCTGCTTGAAGGAAGAGCACCCCGGAGAGTGTGCCCGCGAGGGTGCCCCAAGCGCCAGGCGGCGACAATCAGGTGATGTTCAATATCGTTCTGGTCGAGCCCGAAATTCCTCCCAACACCGGCAATGTGATCCGGTTGGCGGCCAACACCGGCTGCCGCCTGCACCTGGTGGAGCCGCTGGGTTTTTCGATGGACGACAAGCACATGCGCCGCGCCGGGCTGGACTACCACGAGTACGCCGAGCTCAAACGCCATGCCGACTGGCCCGCTTTTCTGGCCACCGAGCAGCCCGACCCGCAAAGAATGTTTGCCCTCACGACCCGCGGTACAAGGCTGGTGCACGACGCCGTTTTCGCGCCGGGCGACTGGCTGGTGTTCGGCTCGGAAACCCGGGGTCTGGCCCCCGAGTTGCGTGAGCTGTTTGCACCGGCGCAGCGCCTGAAACTGCCCATGCGGGTCGGCCAGCGCAGCCTGAACCTGTCCAACGCCGTGGCCGTCACGGTGTTTGAAGCCTGGCGGCAAAACCACTTTGCCATGCCCGGCGCGCCCGTTTAGGCGGCGGGCTCACTCGCCTTGCCTTCGCCCCTGGAAGGCCAGGTGCGCTCGGCCTCGGCGGCTTTCAGCCGGGTCTGCTCGATCAGGAACTCCATGAACACCCGGGCCCGCGCCGGCACGTATTTGCGGCTGGGAAGGGCCGCGTACAGGGTGAAACGGCCGGTGATCCAAGGTGCCAGCACGCGCCGCAGCTGCCCGTCGCGCAGGTAATTGGCGACCAGGTCCAGCGGCTGCGCGCTGATGCCGGTGCCGTCCAGCGTGGCCCGCAGCAAGGTGTCGCTGTGGTTGGCCATCATGACGGGCTTGACCTCCACGGCCACTTCGCGGTCCTCCTCCTCGGGGTTGATCAGCTGCCATTCGCGCTGGCGGATCCCGGCCTGGCTGAGCCTGAGCAGGGCGTGGTTCTTCAGGTCTGCCGGCTGGCGCGGCGTGCCGGCACTGCGCAGGTAGCGCGGTGACGCGCACAGGAGGCCCTCTGAAACAATCACCGGCCGCGCCACCACGTTGGCGTCGTACAGCCGGCCGGCGCCCAGAATCGTGAGGTCGTAATCCTCAATTGGCGGCACCAGCGGGGAGTCCACCGTGATGTCCAGCACCACCTTGGGATAACGGCGGCGAAACTCGGCCACCAGGGGCGCAATGATGTGCACCGCCATCACGGGCTGGGTGTGAATACGCAGCAAGCCGGCCAGTTCGTCGGTCTGCTGGCGCGTCGAAGCCTCGGCCTGGTCCACGTCGTTGAGGATGTGGCGCACCCGCTGCAGGTAGGACTGCCCGGCCTCGGTCAGCGACAGTTTGCGGGTGGTGCGCTGCAGCAGGCGGGCGCCCAGATGCCGCTCCAGATCCGTGATCAGGCGGGTCATCACCGCCGGCGACATGTCCAGCGTCCTGGCGGCAGCGGCAAATCCGCCGTCGTCCACGACTTGCTGGAAGGCGCGCATGGATAAGAGTCGGTCCATAGGGTAATTACCAGTAATTCAAGCCCTTATTGTTCCATGAACAGCAATTAGCAATTGATGGATTGGCTATTTTTCTTTGTTTGAGGCAACAGTAAAGTTCATACATCGATGAGCCGCAACCAATAAACGACTCACCGAGGCTGGACAGACGGGATCAATGAGCCCGCCATGCCCGGACATGTTTATTCACTCTTCCAAGGAAATTTCATCATGAATGCATCCAAGTTCTTCGCT